>NZ_JACHIA010000001.1:0-600000 GCF_014202995.1 Longimicrobium terrae | reverse complement strand
GGAACCGGCGGGCGCGGCGATCAACTGATCCACTGTGCCGTGGCGGTGGTCACCTTCCACACACCGTCTCGCCGTTCCATGCGAAGCAGCCCGCCGGCCCCGCACAGCCCCCCGCATCCATGTGAAACGCTGACGATGGCGGTGTTTCCGGAGTCCGCGAACGCCACGCGTGAAAACCTCACCACACCCGTCGCGCCGGGATAGCGGGCGCGGAAACCCAGCCATCGGGAATCGATCTCGTCAGGCACGGCGGGCTGGGCGCTGAACAGCGCGTTCAGCTCGCGCGGGCCCGCCATCCGCACGCGCTCGCGGGACGCAAACGCATTGTGCAGCCGATGGTTGCGCGCGTTCAGCCGGTCATAGTCAGCGATGACGGAATCGGAGACGCCCAGCTCGCCGGCCCGCTTCATCCGCTCCCGCCCGACCCGCATCGCCCGATCTTCCGTCTCGTCCTCAACGACCACGTACGATGTGTCGCGCCAGTCACCCCCCAGCAGGGCGGAGTACACCTCGTACTCGGCCGCCGTCACGGTATCCGGATCCACGCGGGCGGCCGGGACCGCGGAGGATGTCACACGCGGATTGCTCGCGGGTTCCGGCCGGGCGCACGCCGACACGCCGGCGCTTGCGATGAGCAGCAGGGCGGCGAACCAGGCCCGGCGGCGCACGGGGATGATCATCCGCCGAAGCAGCGGAGCGGGGCGTCCAGCGGGGGGAAGTCGCCGGGAAGGGTGAAGTGCCACCACTCCTTGTCGTAGTTGCGGAATCCCTCAGCCGCCATCGCGCGGACGAGCCGCTGCCGGTTCGCGGCGATGGTTCCGGCCGCGTTGGCGGTGTGGGCCGCGGCGGAAAAGGTGTCGTACGCTGTCCCCATGTCCACCTCGCCGCCAGTGCGCAGGTCTACCAGCGTCAGGTCCACCGTGCCCGCGCGGTTGTGGCCGCTGATCCCGGCGACGTAGCCCTGGTCCAGCACCCACTGGTTGCCGGTGCGCTGCGCCCAGTTCACCATCGCCTGGGTGGCACGGATGGGCCGGTATCCGTCGAACACCTTGAGCCCCACGCCGTCCGTGCGCAGCCGCCGCTGCACGCGCCCCAGCGCCTGCGCCGCCTCCGCGCGCAGCAGGGCGACGGGCCGCTCGTAGCCGGGAAGCACGGCGCCGGTGAAGTTGTTTGCCGTCGCGTAGCGCACGTCCGAGCGGATGGTCGCATCCGCCTGGCGGACGTCCACCAGCACGGTTCCCGCCGGAAGCGCGCACTCCCCATCCCGATCCGCCACCGCCGGCACGCCGACCGGCGCCGTCACGGGCGGAGCGGCGGCGGGCGCGGTCGTCCCCACGGCGGGCGCGCAGGCGGAAAAGGCGATGGCGGCCGCCGCGCCCATCATCCACTCAGAAGTCATATCGCGCCCCGTCCACGCCGAACTCGGTGGCGGGAAAGATGGCCCGCGCCTCGTCGAGTAGCTCATCCGTCATCGCCGGCGGAAGGTGCACCAGTACCAGCCGCCCCGCGCCCGCCTGGACGGCCACCTGCGCCGCCTGTTCGCGCGTGGTGTGCCCGCCCAGTTCCGTTCCAGTCGCCTCGTGCACCAGCAGTCCCGCGCCGCGCGACATCTCCGTGATCGGTTCGCACATGGCTGTATCGCACGAGTACGCGCAGACGCCGCCGCCGCGCACGTCCTTCACGCGCAGCCCCACGACAGGCGCGCCGTGGACGCCGGGTGCGCACGTGATCCGCCACCGCTCGTTCACCAGCACCTCGGCGCCGGCCTCGTGCGCCACCTCGCGCCACTGGATCTCCGGCACGTCCCACGATTCCGTGCGGAACGCCTCCCACACGCGCCGCGCCTGGTCGATCGCCGGGCGGATGCCGATGACGGGCAGCGGATCGCGGCGGCCGGACAGCCAGATTTTTTCGATGAACAGCGCGAATCCCGACACGTGGTCCGGGTGCTCGTGCGTCACGATCATCGCCTCGATGCCGCCCAGGTCCACGCCTGAAACCAGCAGGCGCTGCACCACGTCGCCCCCGCAGTCCACCACCACGGAGCGTCCGTCGCTCTCGAACGCGAGCATGGTGGTGGTGCGTTCCGGGCCGCTGAACCCGGCCCCCGTGCCCAGAAGGTGAACCGTCGCCATGCGCTGTCTCCTGTGATCGTGAGCGTTGTGGATGGATGATGCGCCGCCCGCGCCCGCCCGGCAACCCGCGGCGTCTCGCGGGGAGGCAGGTGGTGAGAGCAGAATCGATTGCAGGCCGGCGAAAGTTCGCGCCTGTTCTCGACCGTCGAGAGCGGGAGTCGACCGGCTCAGGTCTGTTGCGGAATGTGTCGCTCGTCGGCGGGCCGGGAGGCCCCTCCCCGTGCAAACTGCCGCACGGAGAGGGGAGAACGACGGGGTCGTCTCGTTCCGGAGGGTGCCGATGCGCCGAAAGGGCCCCCTCCCCCCAGCCCCCTCCACCCGCTCCGCGGGAGAGGGGGAGCCGTGCGGCGCGGAGGCGGGTTCGGCCCGCGTCCGCAGGTCCTTCCCCGGCCTCCCTGGCGTCCCGTCCAAACAGACGCACAGAAGGGGGGAAATCCGCACCGGCATCGCTTTCGTGCAGATCAAGCAACACGTCCCGCGCGGCACGAGTGAATCACGGCGCGCGGTCGCATGACGCTATGATCATCATCCTTATCGTCCCGCTCGATGACGGATCGCGGGACGGCGCGGGGCGGGGAAGCGCACGGCGGAGGTTGTAGCAGAGCGGGGAACGAGCTAGATTCTGAGGGTCCCGCCCGGTGGATTCCGTTCCGCCGATCCACCTTCGCACGCATTCCAGGACTCCCATGAACCGTCTTTTCGGCGCTGCGCTGGTCGCGGCTCTTGGTGCGCCCGCCCTGCTGAGCGCACAGGCTGCCCCCGCGCAGCAGCAGCCCAGCCCGTTCGCCGCGCTGGAGCGCCGCGAGGAGCTTCGCCTGTCCGCCGCGCAGTTCTCTCGCATCACCGTCGCGCGCGACTCGCTGCGTGAGGCGCACCGCATTCACTGCGGCCCCATGCACGCCTCCACGCCCACCGAGGCCGAGGAAGCACGGCACCACGCGGAGATGGCGGCCATCAACGAGCGCTGGGAGAGCCAGGCGCGCGCCGTTCTGACGCCGGAGCAGGTGCAGCGTCTGGCGGCCATCCAGGCCGCGAGCCCGGCGCCCGCAGCGGCGCACGGCGAGGGACACGGAGCCGGCCACGGCGCCCATTCCGCGCCCGCCACTCCGGCGGCGCCCGCGGCCGGCCACTCGGGGCACCACCCCAAGCGCTGACGCGGTCCTGGCGGTAAACGAAAAGGCGGATCGGACATCATCGTCCGATCCGCCTTTTTCTCATCCGGCGCCCGCGTGAGCGACTGAGTTGCCGCAACAACGGTGGAAAGCCTCACAGAAACGGCGTGACGCCTCACCTGCTCAAAAGCAGTGTGGTCCGGGGAGTGAGTTCGGCGCGGATCGCTGGCAACCCAGAGCGAATGAATCCGCCGCTCAAACAGCGGGAACCCCCGACACGGCGCTATTCGCGCCCCGTTCGAGGCTTCAACCGCGTCGAGCAAGCACATGCGAAATCCGCCTCACCGCGCCGAATTTCCCCCCGCACCGAACGGCTCCCCCTCTCCCGCGGAGCGGGTGGAGGGGGCTGGGGGGAGGGGGCCCTTTCCGCGCATCGGCACCATCCAGAACGAGATGACCCGTCGTTCTCCCCTCTCCGTGCGGCAGTTTGCACGGGGAGGGGTGCCGGGGGTGGGGCCTCCCGGCCCGCCGCCGAGCGAAACTCCGCTTGTCGCTCGATTGATAGGATGTCCGATCATCGACCGAAAAAAATGGGGCGGATCTCCAGAACCGGAGATCCGCCCCATCGTCATCCATCAACCCGCCGCACTCAGTCCTCCGCCTTTTCCGCCACGTCGTCCACCAGGCGGTTGCACGGATGCTCGGGATTCCGGCGCGAGGCGGCCAGGTCGCGCTGGTAGTCGCGGATCACGTTTTCCTCCACGCTTCCCGGCGCGGGGCGGTTTACGCGAAAGCTTCCCGCCGACTGCACGAACCGGGTGGAGTCTTCCTTGCTCTCGGAGTGCGCGGCGGAATCCACGTACGCCGCCTCGTGCGCGCGAAGGTCCGCGTAGGTGGCGTACACCTGGGCGAACGTGTGCGGCGCGCGCAGCCCGGGCGAGGTTCCGCCGCCGGGCATCTGCGCCAGCATGGTGTCAAGCCGCGCCACGCGAACGCGTCCGCGCGCCTGCAGCGCCTCGGCGATGCAGGCCTGGCGGCGGGCTTCGGTGCGCTCCTCCCGCTGCTGGGCGGTGGGGCGCGACCCGCCGCAGGCGGCAAGCAGCAGAACGACAACCACGGCGGGGGCAACTCTGGGCATGCGTCGGAACGTCAGTTGGATGTGGTGCACGCGAACCGTCCGGAAGGGCGCGGAGCCCGGCGGTCCGGGCCCGGCACTGGTACTCCGGCGCGTGGGGAATGATTCCATGCGGCGCCCGGCCCCCGCAAGGGCCCGGGCCGCCGCCCTGGTGCTGGCCCTGCTGGCCGCGGCGGCCTGCCGCGAGCCGGACACGGTGGAGGGCGTGCGCACCATCGCCCTCCCCGACAGCATGCCGGACGGCGCCACGCTGGCCGTGGACTCCGCCCGCCGTGCCTGGGTGGGCCGTCCCGGCCGCCTGACCGCCTACGACACCGCCGGCCGCCCCGTCGCCGAAATCGTCCTCGGCGGCCGCGACATTCCCCGCGTCCTCGCCGTGGGCAACGGCCGGGTGATGATGGCCGTGGGCCGCACCGTGGCCCGCGCGGACGCGCGCGGCGGCAAGGCGGTGCGCGGCTGGTCGGCGTCCGGCACCCGCGTGGTGGCGCTGGACCCGCGCGGCGCCTGGGCATTCGCCGCCAACCGGCAGGGCGGCGTGGTGGGTCTGGACGCCGCCACCCTGCGCCCCGCGTGGGGATGGCCGGAAGCGGGCGGCGAAGCCGTGGGGATGGCCGTGTCGCCGCTGGGCGACCGCGTGTACGTGTCCGTGGCCGCCGCCGGCGAGGCCCCCGCCGCCGTGCGCGTGCACGACGCGGCCAGCGGGCGCATTCTGTTCGCCACCGACCAGCCCGTTCCCCTGCGCGGCCTGACCGCGGCGGAAGACGGCTCGCTCTTCGGGGTGGCGGACGGGCGCGTGGTGCGGCTGCGCCATGAACGCGACGGGCTTCCGCGGCTGTGGGCCCAGGCGCCGCGCGTGGCGGGGGACAGCGACGAGGTGCGGCTGCGGGTGAACCCCGCGGGAACGCGGGTGGCGGTGTTCGGGCGCGGGCGGGGCGCGCGGATGGTGGTGCTGGACGCCGCCACCGGCGAGGTGGTGGACCGGATGCAGGAGGCGCCCCTGGACGCCGCGTACGGCGTGGAGGGGCGCCTCTACCTGCTGGACCGGCGCGGGCTCAAGGTTCTGCCCTGACTCAGTGCCCCATGTCGTCGCCGGTGGCGTTGCGCATCATCCACCCCGCCACCACGAAGGGAAGCACGTTCAGCCCCAGGCTCACCGCGGCGGCCGCCATCAGAAACCGGTTGCCGGCCACGGCTCCATAAATGAAGCCGCAGATGGCGGGAAGGGTGATCAGAACGGCGGCCATCATCGCGAACTTCATCGATCCGTCTCCAGAAACACGGGATTGCAAGCGGGTGCCACGCGGGCGCGCACAAGCTTATGTCCTTGCCCGCGCTCCTGCAAGAGAACGGGAGGGCATGTATCACCGGCGTTGCAGTTTGCCCAGCCCCGTTTGCGCCGTCGTGACCCTTCCTCTATATTCCATCGATTCAAACCCGGAATTCCGCACCGCCTTCCAACCGTTGCCCTTCTGTTCACTTGAAGGTCCTTCTTCTCGACGCAGACCGCAGTCTCGGTCGAACGATCGAACCGGAACTGGATGACGCGGAGCTCACTGCCGCGTCGTCGCTTTCGGATGGGTTGCGGCTGATTGCGTCGGGAAGCTGGGACCTGATTCTGCTGGACGCGGACTTCAGCGGGGCGGGGATGGAGATCCTGGGCCGGCTGCACCGCGAAGGGGGAATGGCGCCCGTCGTTCTCCTGTCCTCGGCGCCCACGATGGACCTGGCCATGGAGGCCATCCGCCAGGGCGCGCACGACGTGCTTCCCAAGCCGCTCCCGCGCGGCCGCGTGCGCGAGATCCTGCTGGGGATCGAGGAAATCAAGCGGCTTCGCCCCCTGCCCGAGGCCGCGCCGGCGGAGGGAACCATCGTGGGCGCCAGCTCGCACATGATGGGCGTCTTCAAGTCCATCGCGCGGGCGGCCACCAGCGACGCCACCGTGCTGGTGCTGGGGGAAAGCGGCACCGGCAAGGAGATGGTCGCCCGGGTGCTGCACTCCCGCTCGCGCCGCGCCAAGGGCCCGTTCGTGGCCATCAACTGCGCCGCCATTCCCGAAAACCTGCTGGAGTCCGAGCTGTTCGGCCACGAAAAGGGCGCCTTTACCGGCGCCATCGGCCGGCGCATCGGGCGCTTTGAGCGCGCCACCAACGGTACGCTCTTTCTGGATGAAATCGGCGACATGTCGATGGCGCTGCAGAGCAAGATCCTGCGCGCCATCCAGGAGCGCGAGGTGGAGCGGGTGGGCGGCGGCAACCCCGTGTCCATCGACGTCCGCATCGTGGCGGCCACCAACCGCGACCTGCAGCAGGCGGTGCGCGACGGGCGCTTTCGCGAGGACCTGTTCTACCGCCTGGCCGTGGTGACGGTGATGCTGCCGCCGCTGCGCGAGCGCGGGGTGGACCTGGACCTTCTTTCGCTGCACTACTTTGCCCACTACGCCCGCGAGCACGGCCGGCCCATCCGCGCCGTGGCGGAAGAAGTGTTCAACGTGCTGCACCGGCACCCCTGGCCGGGAAACGTGCGGCAGCTGCGCAACGCGGCCGAGCGCGCCGTGGTGATGGCGGATGGCGAAATCCTTTTGCCGCAGCACCTTCCGGCCGACATCCTGAACCCGCCGGAGGCGGCGGGGAGCGCCCCGGCCGCGGGCGGGCAGGGCGAGCCGCCGCTGGTGACGCTGGAAGAGATGGAACGTCGGATGATCCGGCGCGCGCTGCGGGAGACGGGGAGCAACGTGACGGTGGCGGCCGAGCGCCTGGGCATTCACCGCAACACGCTGCGCCGAAAGATCCAGGAATACGGGCTGGGCCCCGGCACGGGGTAGCGGGTGCACCGAACCGTGCACTGTGCACACTTCTGGTGCACGGCCGGGTCCGGGGCGAATTTGGAAGTTTGGTCGTAAGTGGTTATTTTCCAGAGAGTTGCCGCGCGCGTCCGTCCGGGTGCGCCGCGGAACGCGCCGTGCGTCGGCGCTGTCCGTCCGCTCTGTTCACCACTCCGGAGGACTTGATGATCCCCACTTTCCGCAAGCTGGGCACCGCGTTCGCGATCGTGGCGGCACTCGCCGCCACGGGCTGCTCGGAAGCCGGCAACCCCGTATCCGCAGAGCCGGCTCTTCCGGCGTTCAACGCGGGGTCCAGCACCAACGTCAACGAGCTCGCGCGTTTCCGCACCAAGCCGCAGGTGACCGTGGCCTGGGCCAAGAAGTGGATCGGGCCCGAGGGCGGCCGGCTGGAGTTCTTCGGCTTCGCCATCGAGGTGCCGCGCGGCGCGGTGACCCGCAGCACGCAGTTCACCATCCGCCTGCCGGTGGACCCCAACGGCTCCCAGCACGTGGTGGCCGAGTTCGGCCCGCACAACCAGCAGTTCCGCGTGCCGGTAGCCATCGAACTGCCGCTGCGCAACACGACTCTGGAAGGCACGGCCACCGAAGGCACCATCGTCTGGTGGAACAACGGCTGGGTGGACATGGGGGCGGGGCTGAGCAAGGACGGGCTGCGCCTG
The DNA here is from genome assembly GCF_014202995.1 of Longimicrobium terrae. Lineage (NCBI taxonomy): Bacteria > Pseudomonadati > Gemmatimonadota > Longimicrobiia > Longimicrobiales > Longimicrobiaceae > Longimicrobium > Longimicrobium terrae. The sequence goes on along the minus strand of NZ_JACHIA010000001.1, from coordinate 592,117 downwards.
CGCACCCTCACCAGCCACTTCTCGGTCTACGGCACGGCGACGGAAAACCGCAACGGCACCCTGATCGTCGGCGGGGGCTGAGTCTTTCTTCTGCCAGATCTTCCTGTGGACCGCTCTGATGCAACTGTCGCGGAACTGCTTGCGCTCGTCCCCGAAATGGACGAGTTCGAAACGTTCCGTCTGCGTGTGATCGGCGCGGCCGTTCCGGACCCGGGACGGGCCTGGGACAGCTCCAGTTCGTACGCCACGGTCGACAAGCGGCTGGTGTCGCCGGACGACGTGGAGCGCTCCATCCGCGAGGCCGAAGAAAGCCTGCGCCAGTACGTCAGCACGCTCTACGACGGGCTGCGCCCCGTGTTCCGCGCCTTTTACGAGGGGCGGCGCGACGAGGCGGCGCAACGGCTGGTGTCGCTGGGCGAGCAGATGGAGGCCATGGGCCGGCTGAAGGGCGCCCGCCAGTGCTACCGCGCCGCGCTGACGCTGACGCTGCCGCTGCAGGACAAGGCGGCGCAGATCCTGGCGCTGCGCCGCATTGCCCGCGCTTCCCTGGCGCTGGGCGACTTTACGGACGCGGCGCAGCACTACGAGCGCACGGCGCAGCTGGCGCGCGACGCCGGCGACCTGCGCGGCGAGGTGGTGGCCCGCACCGGACTGGCCAACGTGCTGGTGTGGCAGGGCGGATGGGCCGAGGCGGAAGGCCGCTACCGCGACGCCCTGGCCCTGGCGGAGCGGGGCGGGACGCAGCTGGCGCAGGAGGTGGTGCCGCTGCTGTACAACCTGGGCATGCTGGCCACCCGGCTGGAGCGTCCGGACGAGGCCGAGGAGTGGCTGGGCCGGGCGCTGGAGCGGGCTCTGGAAGACGGCTCCGCAGTGGACGTGGCGAGCTGCTGGATCAACCTGGCGCAGCTCCGCGAGCGGCAGGGCCGCTTTGCCGATGCGTACCAGGCGTACGACCGGGCGCGGGCGCTGCCGGTGCCCCCCGCTTTTCTATCGGCCATCGCCAGCGACCTGGCGGAGCTGTGCATCCGCGACGGGCACGTGTCGCGGGCGCAGGAGTGGGGGCGGGTGGCCGAGGAGCACGCCATCGCTTCGGGAAGCGTCTACATCCTGGGGCGCATGTACCAGGGGCGCGGCAACATCGCCCGGGCGCAGGGCGACGAGGACGGCTTCACCTTCTTTGAAAAGGCGCTGGAGATCGCCCGCGACAAGGGGTATCCCGTGCTGGAGGCCGAGACGCTGGCGGACTACGCCGACCTGCGCCGCCAGAGCGGCGGGGCCGAGGAGGCGGTGGCGTACCTGGAGCGCGCCCGCGAGCTGTTCGCGGAACTGGGGGCCATGCAGGACGTGGCGCGCATGGACCGCGCGCTGGGCGAGGCCCGCGCCGAGCTCCCGGCCGCGGCGGACTGAAAGCGCACGCTCGCGCGTCACTGCGACACACACGGCGGGGCTCCCGGGACGGGAGCCCCGCCGTCGTTCGCATTCGCCGCTCCGGCCCGATCATTGCCCCACCCGTTTGCGTATCTTTCGCCATCTGAACGGAATTCGGCGCGGCTGTCCCCGTACGGGGCCGCCGCTTCTCCCACGATCACGGCCCGTGCTCCGCTTTCGCACCGCCTTCGCACTCCGGCTTGCGGCCGCCGCGCTGGCCGTGCTCGCCCCCCGGGCGGGCGCGGCGCAGGCGGACGCGTGCCCGGACGGCGCGATTTCCGAAATCTTCATCGACCCCTCCGACGTGTTCGAGGTGGGGAGTCCGGACCTGGACCCCCGCTTCAACTGGGCGTACCGCACGGCCAACCGGCTGCATCCCCGCACCAACGAGGGGGTGATCCGCGCGGAACTGCTGGTGCGCGAGGGGCAGTGCTACGATCCCGCCCGGCTGGCGGACTCGGAGCGCACGCTGCGCAGCATGTCGTTCATCGCCGAGGCCGACGTGTTCGGGGTGCGGCAGCCGGACGGCAGCTGGCACGTGGTCGTAAAGACGCGCGACGAGTGGAGCACCCGCCTGGAGCCGCAGGTGAACGGCGACGAGGGCGTGGGCCTTACCGGGGTGGAGTTTCGCGAAGACAACCTGTGGGGGAGCGGAAACTACATCTCCGCCTTCGCCAAGGAGTCGCAGGGCGAGCGCGTGTACGGCGGCGTGGCGGGAACGCGGCAGCTGCTGTGGACACCGTGGGACGCGGAAATCGCGCTGGCCCGCACCCCCGTGGGGCACTCGTACTCGCAGCGGCTGGCCTACCCGTTCCGCGGGGAGACCGGGCGCTGGGCGTTTCGCGAGCAGGTGGAGGGAGGCGAGCGCAACTTTCTCTTCTTCGTCCCGCAGGAGGGCGGCGGGCTGCGGCGGACGTACTTCGAGGAGCGGCGGCGCGCGTTCGACGTGGGCGCCGTTTATCGCGTAGGCCCGCGCGGAAGCCTGACGCTGTTCGGCGTGGCGCTGGCGGGCGACTGGACGGAGTACCCGGACGGAACCCTGTCCGCGGACGGCGACGGGTCCAATCCCATGCCCCTGCCGGGAGACGGTTCCGGCTCGGTGACGGGGCTGGACACGGTGTCCAGCGTGCGCGTCGTGCTCCTGGCCGGGCAGCGCAACGTGCGCTTCGTGCGGCGCCGCTCGCTGGACGCGGTGCACGGGTCGGAGGACGTGCGGCTGGGCGTGGAGATCGAGGCCGGCGTGGGGCGCAGCCTTCCATCGTTTTCCACGGATGACGACCTGTCCGTGACCGCGGGGCTGGCCACCTCCGCGTACCTCACGCCGCAGATGCTGGCCGGGGTGCGCGCGACGGCGGAGGCGCGGCGGCTGTACGGCGCGGAGTCGGGGGAAGAGTGGCGCAACCTGTTCGGCCAGTTCGATGCTTGGGCCTACTACCGCCGGTCCGAGGAGTCGCGGCACACCTGGGTGGCGGCGGCCACCGTGGTGGGCGGGTGGCGCACGCGCGTTCCGTTTCAGTTGACGCTGGGCAACCGCACGGGCGTGCGCGGGCTGCCGGCGCACGCCTATCCCGGCGAGCGGCGCGCGGTGGGCACGCTGGAGCACCGCATGTACCTGGGATGGCCGTATCCGCGGCTGTTCGACATCGGATCGGCGGCGTTCGTGGACGTGGGCCGCGTGTGGGAGGGCGGCGACCCGTTCAGCCGCACCTCGCCCGTCGTGGTGACGGCGGGCGCGGGGCTGCGCTTCGCCTTCCCTCCGGGGTCGCGGCGCACGTACCGGCTGGACTTCGCCTATCCCGTCAGCGGGGCTACGGACCGGCGCGGCGTGCAGGTCATCTTCGGCGTGGGCCAGGCCGTCGGCAGAACGGCGAACGAAGACGCGCAGCTTCGCCGCAGTTCGCGCCGGGCGCTTTCCGCGTCGCTGTTCAGCTTTCCGGACTGAGGAACGGAAGAGCCTCACGCAGAGCAGCAGAGCAGCAGAGAAAGGACAGGGGAAACGGATTCACCTCCGTTTCCCTTTTTCTGTTTGCCGTTCTCTGCTCCTCTGCTGCTCTGCGTGATATTTGTCTTTTGCTCTCCGTGACGATCGTCTTTCAGCCCACCTGTGTCGGATTCGGCGCCGTCGCGCGGGCGCGGCGCGGGGGCTATTTTCCCGTTCCGCCGCGCGCGCCTGCTCCTTGCAACGCCGCGGCGCGCTTTCGCGCCTGATCCACCGACGCACCGCCCAGAATGCCCGAGCTTCCGCTGACCCTGTACCGCGCCGCATGGGTGCTTCCCGCCTGCGGCGATCCCATCCGCGACGGCGCCGTCCTCGTGGGGACGGACGGCCTGATCGCGGCGGTCGGCCCCGCGACGGCCATCGAGCCGCCCGAGGGCGCCGTGGTGGACGACCTGGGGATGGCGGCGCTCATGCCCGGCCTCGTCAACGTGCACGCCCATCCCGAGCTCGCCATGTTCCGCGGCGCGCTTGAGGATCTGAATTTCCGCGACTGGATCCTGCGGCTGGTCGGCGCCAAGCGGGCGGCGCTTACGGACGCGGACTTTCACGCCGCGGCGCGGTGGACCATGGTGGAGGCGCTGCGCTCCGGCATCACCACGCTGGCCGCGACGGAGTCGTCCGGCGCGTCGGCGGCGGCGCTGTGCGAGACGGGGCTGCGCGGCGTGGTCTTTCAGGAGGTGTTCGGGCCGGACCCGTCGCAGTGCGCGGAATCGATGGACGGGCTGCGCGAGGCCATCGACTGCCTGCGGGCCTTCGAATGCGATCGCGTGCGCATCGGCATCTCGCCGCACGCACCCTACACCGTGTCGGACGATCTCTTTCGCGCCGCGGGCGAGTACGCCGTGGCGGAGGGGCTGCCGATGGCCGTCCACGCGGCGGAGTCCCACATCGAACACCTCCTCGTGCAGTCCGGTGAGGGGGATTTTGCGCCGGGGCTGCGCGCGCGGGGAATCGCCACGCCGCCGCGGGGACGGAGCACGGTGGAGATGCTGGACCGCCTGGGGGTGCTGCGCGCCCGCCCGCTGCTCATCCACTGCGTGCTGCTGGATGGTGACGACATCCGGCGCGTGGCGGACAGCGGCTCCGCGGTGGCGCACTGTCCCGTCGCCAACGCGCGGCTGGGGCACGGTGTGGCGCCGTACACGGAGATGCGCGCGGCACAGGTGCGCGTGGGGCTGGGGACGGATTCCGTCGGCAGCAACAACCGGCTGGACCTGATGGAAGAGGCGCGCATCGCCTCCATCCTTCATCGCGGACGGCTGGGCCGCAGCGACATCATGCCGCCGGCGGACCTGCTGCGGCTTTGCACAATCGATGGCGCGGAGGCGCTGGGGATGGCGGATACCATCGGTACGCTGGAGCCGGGCAAGGCCGCGGACCTGTGCGCCGTTTCTCTCGCCGCGCCGCACGCCCGGCCGGTGCACGATCCGCTCGCCGCCGTCTTTCACGCCGCGCGCGGCACCGACGTCATCCTCACCGCCGTGGGGGGGCAGGTTCTCTACCGCGACGGGCGGCTGATGACCATGGATCCGGAGCCGCTGGACGCGGCCATGACGGACGCGGCCGCGCGGCTGCGGGAGGCGATGACGTGAGCACGGCGGCGATGGCGCCCGGGCCGGAGCGTGCGCGCGAAGTGCGCCGCGTGCTCAACGTGGTGCTGGGCGTAAGCCTGATCCTGGTCGCCGGCAAGACGGCGGCGGGCTTGATGTCCGGCTCGCTGGCCGTGCTGGGCGGCGCCTTCGATTCCGGGCTGGACGTGATGACGACGCTGGTCGCCATCGTCCTGGCGCGCGTGGCCGCGCAGGAGCCGGACGAACTTCATCCCTACGGACACGAGAAGTTCGAGGCGCTGGGCGCGCTGGCGATGGTCGCCTTTCTGTCCATCAGCGTGTTCGAACTGGTGCGGACGGCCATTGAACGGCTGCGGCACGGCGGCGAGGAGCAGGTGGATACCTGGCTGGGCGCGGCGGTGATGGTCGCGTCGCTCGTCGTGGGCGTCATCGCCTCGGAGTACGAGCGGCGAAAGGGGCGCGAGCTGGGGAGCGAGCTGCTGCTGGCGGACGCGGCGCACCTGCGCGCGGACGTCTTCGTGACCTTGGCCGTCCTGGTGGGCCTCATTCTGGTGCGCTTCGGCTGGCGCGGCGCGGACGCGTGGACGGCGCTGGTGGTGGCCGTGCTCATCCTGCGCACCGGGTGGGAGATCCTGCGCGCCGCCGTCCCCGTGCTGGTGGACGAGCGCGCGGTGGAGCCGTCGGAGATCCTGCGCATCGCCCAGGGGACCACGGGCGTGGAAAGCGCCTACGACGTGCGCTCGCGCGGCCGGCAGGGCGCCCGCTTCGCGGAGCTGACCATCGTCGTCCCCACGGAAATGGGGCTGGAGGACGCGCACGAGGTGTCGGACGCGGTGGAGCAGGCGGTACGCGAGCGGCTGGGCGCGCGGCACGTGGTGGTGCACGTGGAGCCGCGCTCCGCCGCCCCCGACAAGGTGGCCGGAGAGCAGCCGTGACCTCGCTTCCGCGCTCCGCCGGCGCCGAGCGGATGGACGAACCCGGCCAGGACGCGGCCGAGCTGGCCCGCAGCCTGGCGGATCTGCGCGGGGTGAACCGCTGGCTGGGCGGCACGCGCGTCGTTCTCCATCACCTGCGCGCGCTGGTGGATGCGGAGCCGCCTCGCCGGTGGCGCATTCTGGATGTGGCGACCGGCTCCGCGGACATCCCGCTCGCCATCGCGCGGTGGGCACGCGCGCGCGGAACGCGGGTGGAGATCGTCGCCACCGACCTGCATCCCACCACGCTGGCCGTCGCCCGGGAGCGCGTCGCGGGCATACCGGACGTGCGGGCGGAGGCGGCGGACGCGCTGGCGCTCCCGTACAAAGATGGTGCGTTCGATGTCGTGATCTGCTCCACCGCGCTGCACCATTTCGATGATCCTGCGGACGTCGCGGCGGTGCTGCGGGAGATGGGGCGCGTGGGGCGCGTCGGCGGGATCGTGAACGACCTCCGGCGCTCGCGGCCGGCGCTGCTGGGGGCCAACCTGCTGGCGGCGACGGTGTGGCGCACGCATCCCGTTACGCGCCACGACGGGCCGCTTTCCGTACGTCGGGCGTTCACCCCGGCGGAGTTGATGGATGCGGCCCGCGCGGCGGGGCTGGCCGGGGCGCGCGTTCACACGCACGCCCCGTTTCGCGTGGCGCTCACCTGGCGCGGAGAACGGACGTGAGCGCCTGGGACGCGGTCGTCGTCGGCGGCGGGCCGGCCGGGAGCGCGACGGCCGCGCGCCTGGCGGCGGATGGATTTGCCGTCCTGCTGCTGGACCGCGCGGCCTTTCCGCGGCGGAAACCGTGCGGGGAATGCGTGAACCCGGCGGGCGTCGCGGCGCTCCAGCGGCTCGGCGCGCTGGACCGCGTGCTGGCGGCGGACCCCGCGCGGCTGGACGGCTGGCGCATCGCCGCGGCGGACGGGCGCGCCTTTCTGGGCCGCTTTCCCTCCGGCGTGCACGGGCTGGGACTCGGCCGCGAGGTGCTGGACGCGCTGCTGGTGGACCACGCGCGCGACGCCGGGGCGGAGGTGCGCACGGGAGCGAAAGTCGTGGATCTGCAACGCGATGGAACGCGCGTCACCGGCGTCGTGCTGGAGGACGGGACGGAGATCGCGTCGCGCGTCGTCGTGGGCGCGGACGGGCTGCGGTCCATCGTCGTCCGCCGGCTGGAGCTGCTCCGCCGGCCGCCGCGCCTGCGCAAGCTCGCGCTCACCGCGCACGTGCGCCTCGCGGAGCCGCTGGGCGGACGCGGGGAGTTGCGTACGCTCGCCGCCGGCTGTGTGGGCATCGCGCAGGTGGATGGCGGGCGCGCGAACGTGACCGTCGTCGTCACCGGGGACGAGATGCACGCGGTCGGTGGAGACCGCGACGCGTACTTCGACCGCGCCCTGCGCCGCTGCGGGCTGAATGCCGAGCGGCTGGACGAGGTGCTGGCGACGGGCCCGTTCGACTGGCCCGTCCGCCGCGCCGTGGCGGATGGCGCGCTGCTCGTGGGCGACGCGGCCGGCTACTACGATCCGTTCACGGGGCAGGGGATCTTTCGCGCGCTGCGCGGGGCGGAACTGGCGGCGGACGCCCTCCATGCCGCGCTCCGGGCGGGGGACGCGACCGCGACGTCGCTGGCGCCTTATGAACGGGCCCGCCGCCATGCCTTCGGCTCCGGGGAGCGGCTGCAGCACCTGGTGGAAGCGTTCGTTTCCCGCCCGCGGCTGCTGGGCTGGGCCGCCGGCCGGTTCGCGCGCCGCCCCGCCCTGGGCGACGCCATCATCCGCGCGACGGGGGACGTGCGGCCGGTGCGCTCGCTCTTTTCTCCCGCCCTGATCGCGCGGCTGGTGGCGTGAGCGGGTGGATGGATGTCACCCGTCCCGTCGTCTCCGGCATGCCCGTCTGGCCCGGCGACGCGCCCTGCGCGGTGGAGTGGACGGCGCGGATCGGTACGGATTCCGCCGCCAACGTGGCGGAAATCCGGTGCAGCGCCCACACGGGAACGCACGCGGACGGGCCGTACCACGTGCTGGAGGAGGGCGCGCGGATCGGCACGGCGCCGCTGGAGGCGTTCATCGGCCGCGCGCGGGTGGTGCGTGTGGCGGCGGGAACGGTGCTGGATGAGGAGTGGGCGCGATCGGTCCTCGAAGACCACGCGCCTGAGCGGCTGCTGATCCACACCGGCGCGTGGACTGCCCCGTCCGTGTTTCCCACCGCTTTTGCCGCGCCGACGCCGGAGGCCGCGCGCCTGCTCGCCTCTGGCGGATTGCGGCTGCTGGGGACGGACGCGCCATCGGTCGATCCGTACGACTCGGCCGATCTCGCCGCGCACCGCGTGCTGCTCGCGGCGGGGATCGCCATCCTCGAAAACCTGCTGCTGGATGACGTCGCGGAGGGCGAGTACGACCTGATCGCGCTCCCGCTGCGATTGATGGAGGCGGACGCCTCGCCCGTCCGCGCCGTGCTCCGCCCGCTTCCCGCGCCCTGATCCGCCATGCGCATCATTCTCGCCCACAATCCGTCGCCGATGACGTTTGATGGAACGCGAACGTTCCTCATCGGACACGAGCGGCCCGTCGTGATCGACCCCGGCCCGGACGATCCCGCGCACCTGGACGCGATCGTGGAGGCGCTGGACGGCCGCGCCCCGGCGCTCATCCTCCTCACGCACTCGCACGCGGACCACTCCGCGGGCGCGCCGGAGCTGGCGCGGCGCACGGGCGCGCCGGTCGCCTTCTTTGCCGGTGCCGGCGGCTGGACGTGGGACGGCGTGCAGACGCGGGAACTCTCGGATGGCGACACGGTCGACACGGATCAGGGCGTGCTGCGCGCCGTCCACACGCCGGGACACGCGCCCGATCACCTCTGCTATCTGCTGGCGGACGGGCCGGACGCGGGCGCGCTGATCGCGGGCGACCTGTTCCTGGGCGGCTCCGACACGACGCTCGTCGCGCCGCCGGAAGGCGATCTGTCGGACTATCTGGCGTCGCTGGACCGGGTAGAGGCGCTGCGGCCGTCGGTACTGCACCCGGCGCACGGCCCGGCCATCCCCGACGCGGTTGCCGCCATCGCGCGGTATCGCGCGCACCGTGCGACGCGCATCGTCCAGGTGGAGTTCGCGCTGGCGGACGGCCCCGCGTCGCCCGGCGAACTGGTCGGCCGCGTCTACGGCCCGGAGCTGAATCCCGCGCTGCGCCGCGCGGCGGAAGGATCGCTTGGCGCCATCATCGCGCATCTCACCAACCTGGGACGCGTCCGCCCCGCGGGAGCCGGACGCGTGGAACTGGCCGAATCGCCATGACGTCCGACTCCGCCGCGCTGGAGGCCGCGCTTGCGCGCATCCGTCCGGAAACGATCGACGCGCACCTCCGCTTTCTCGCGCATCCGCTGCTGGAAGGGCGCGCGCCGGGCACCCGCGGCGGCACGCTGGCCATGGAGTACATCCGGGCGCAGATGCAGCGGATGGGGCTGCAGCCGCTGGGCGGATCGCACCTGCAGCCCGTAGCGCTGCGCGGGATGATCGCCGCGCCCACGCTGCGGTTCGCAGTGGCGGACGGCGAGATGGCGCCCGCGTATCCGGACGAGTACGTGCTGGAGGCCGGCATCCCCGACGCGCACGTCTCGGTGGATGCGGAGATCGTGTTCGCCGGGTTCGGCATCACCGCGCCGGAGTGGGAATGGGACGACTTCGCGGGCGCGGATGTGGCGGGGAAGGTGCTGCTGATCCGCGTGAACGATCCGGGGACGGAGGAGACGCCGGGCTTCTTCGACGGCCGCGCGCTGACGTATTACGGACGGTGGACGTACAAGTTCGAGGAAGCGTCCCGGCGTGGCGCGGCCGGCGCTCTCCTCATCCACACGGACGCGTCCGCCGGGTACGGGTGGAACGTGGTGCGCTCATCCAACACCGGCCAGCAGTTCGATACGGCGGGCGAGCCGGAGTTTCCGCTCCCGGTGCACGGGTGGATTTCGGAATCCGCCGCGCGCGAACTGGTCCGGCGCGCAGGGGAGGATCTTGACGCGCTGATGGCGGCAAGCGAACGGCGCGGCTTCCGCCCCGTGCCGCTGCGTGCGCGGATGCATGCGGAAGTGACGAGCGACTTGACGGAGGTGCATTCCGCCAACGTCGTGGGCCTGCTTCCCGGCTCCGATCCTGCGCGCGCCGGCGAGCCCGTGCTGCTGACCTCGCACTACGACCACTTGGGCGTGCGCACCGGGCCGGACGGCGAGACGCGCGTCTACCCCGGCGCGTACGACAACGCGAGCGGCGTCGCGCTTCTGCTCGCCATCGCCGAGTCGGTGGCGGAATCGGCGGTGCGCGCGCCGCGGCCGCTGCTGTTCATCACCACGACGGCGGAGGAGTCGGGGCTGCTGGGCGCCACGTGGTACGCGCGGCACCCGCTTTTTCCGCTTGCCGCCACGGAGGGGGTGCTGAACGTGGATGGCGCCAACCTGCAGGGACGCACGCGGGACTTGGCGCCGCTGGGCATCGACCGTTCCCCGCTGGGCGCCCTGGTGCGCGCCGCGGCGGATGAGGAAGGGATGGAGATCCGCCCCGAGGCGCATCCCGAGCAGGGAATGTTCTTTCGGCAGGACCACTTTCCGCTCGCGCGCGCCGGCGTGGACGCGGTGGCGATGGATCACGGCCTTGCGTACGAGGGGCGGCCGGAAGGGTGGGGCGAGCGGTGGTACGAGGAGTTCGTGTCCACGCACTACCACCAGCCTACGGACGCGTATCACGAAGGCTGGGATTACGGCGGGGCGGTGCAGCAGGGGCGGGTGATGCTGCGCGCCGCGCTCGCCGCGGCACTGCTGGGGTGAGCGGCCGGTCGGTGTCTGGATGAGAGAGGGCGGACGGGATCGGGCCGTTGCGCGGAGTTCGCGGGTGGCCCCCACCCGGGCTCGTACTACTCGCCCACCCTCCGCCGCGAGAGCGAATGAATCCGCCGCTCAAACAGCGGGAACCCCCGACACCGGCCGCTGTCGCGTCCGGTTCGGGGCTTCAACCGCGTTCGGGATGCGCACGATCCTGGGGTGTGCTCCCTCTCCCACATCCGTTCGTGGGAGAGGGTCGTCGCGCGGAGCGCGCGGGGTGAGGGCCACAGCCGGCGCCGCATGCCAGGCACCGCATCCCGGACCTGTTCCGCACTGACGCACTCACGCACCCAGCACTCACGCACTCTCCCCTGTCCACTCTGTGTCCCGAAAGGAACCTCCCGCATTCCCGCGGGTCTGTTCACATGGCCGGCGGCACGCAGAGTGCAGCGATGTCGCCGTTTCCCCTTTCGCCCCTCGCCGGGGGCGGAGCCCTGGAGCGCCACCGTGTCTCCCGTGTCCACCCTGGAGATTGCCCGTCACGCCGGGCTCGAAGCGCTGGCCGACGCCTTCTGTCTGGCCGACGCCGAGTCACGCGTCACGTACTGGAACGCCGCCGCCGAGCGCCTGTTCGGGATTTCCCGCACGGACGCGCTCGAGCAGCCGCTGTGGAGCCTGCTGCCCGGTGACGCCGGAAGCGTGCTGCGCGAACGCATGGTGCGCTCCGAGCGGGGCGCCGCCGTGGTCCCGCTCACCGTTCTGGTGGACGGGGAACTGTTCGCGCGCCACCTGGCCGCGCACGCCACCACGCTGGAAGACGGCGGTGTGGCCGTGCATTTCCGCGATTCCACCGCGGAACGCCGGCTGACCGACCGCTACGCGCAGCTGCTGGAAAGCATTCGCGACGGCTTCATCGCCACGGACGCCGAGTGGCGCATCACGTATGTGAACCGCGCGGCGGAGGTGCTGGTTTCGCTGCGCCGCGAGCGCGCCGTCGGCACCTCGCTGTGGGAACTGCTGCCGCCGGAGCCGCCGGAACTGGGCACCACCATTCGCGCCACCATGGTGGACCGGCAGCCGCGCCACCTGTCCGCCATCCACCCGCGCACCTTCACGGGGCGCCGCTTTGATGCGTGGACGCACGCGCTGCCGGATGGCGGGGTATCCATCCTATTCGAAGACGTCACCGACCGGCTTACCAAGGAGCTGGAGCTGGCGCGCCTGGCCGCGGAGGCGGAAGAGGCCAGCCGGGCCAAGAGCCGCTTCTTTGCCGCCGTCAGCCATGAACTGCGGACACCGCTCAACGCCATCGTGGGATACACCCATCTGCTGGCCACGGCGACGTATGGCGAGGTCCCCGCGGGTGCCGTGCGCGCATCGGAACGCGCCAGCGTGTGCGCGGAGCACCTGGCGCGTCTGATCGACGACGTGCTGCTTCTGACCACGCTGGAAATCGAGCGGCTCCCCGTATTTCCCGCCGCGGTGGAGATGGAGCCATTCCTGGGGAACGTGCTTCCGCACCTGCGCCAGCAGGCCGAGGCGAAGGGGCTGTCGTTCTCCGTGGACCTGCCACTGGAGCTTCCTCCCGTGTTCGCGGATCCGGAGCGGCTGCGCCAGATCGTGACGCCGGTGGTGTCGAACGCCATCAAGTTCACCTCGCGCGGCTCGGTGGGCGTGCAGGCGAGGGTGGCGGAGCAGCCGGGGTGGATGGAGATCGTGGTGCGCGACACCGGCCCCGGCGTCGCCCCCGGGGACCGCGACCGCATCTTTGAGGCGTTCGAGCAGCTGGGCGACGAGGCGCGATCGGACTCCGCCAACCGCGGCACCGGACTGGGGCTCACGCTGGCGCGCCGGCTGGCGCGGCACCTGGGCGGGGACCTGGAGATGGGCGAAACGGGCGGAGAGGGCGCGGAGTTCATCATCCGCCTCCCACTGGCCGCCCGCGCCGCCACGCAGCTTCTCGCGGACGAGTAGACGCCCGAGGCCGTTGGCGTCATCCTGAGGAGGCGCCGGACGAAGTGTCTGCCGCGCCAGACCTTGGCGCCGACGAAGGATCTGCCTTCCGCACGAGAACGGGTGTGCGTCGCCTGACGCCGGTTCGGCGGAAATCAGATCCTTCGGTCGCACACGGGTCCGGCGTGACGGAAAAGGCGGTGCGCGCGATCCGCGTCATCCGTCCGCCGACCGCGCCTCATCAAACAAACGCGCCGCCCATCTGGATCATCCGGGGGCGGCGCGATATGTTGAACGCCCGTTCGAAACCAACCGCCCGCCGCGCGCCGATGCTTCGTCTTCACGAATACACGTACCACCGCCCGAGCACGCTGGCCGAAGCCGTCGCCTTTCTGCACGCGCACGAGGACGCGGTGCCCATCGCCGGCGGCACGGACCTGATGCCCAACATGAAGCACCGCCTGTTCACCCCGCGGCACCTGGTGGCGCTCAAGGGGATCGCGGATCTGCACGGCATCGGCGTGGCGGACGCGGAAGGCCGGCCGGCGGACGGGGAGGGTGGAGGCGCGGAACTGGTTCTGGGCGCGGCGGTTACGCTGAGCGAGGCGGCGCGCGACCCGCGGGTGTTGCGGTGGATTCCCGCGCTGGCGCAGGCGGCGGGGCAGGTGGCCGGGCCGCAGATCCGCAACCAGGGCACCCTGGGCGGAAACCTGTGCCTGGACACGCGCTGCACCTACTACAACCAGAGCGAGTTCTGGCGCAACGCGCTGGGCTACTGCCTCAAGAAGGACGGCACCGTCTGCCACGTGACGCGCACGGGCAAGAAGTGCGTGGCCGCCCACTCCGCCGACGCGGCCACCGCGCTCATCGCGCTGGGCGCGCGCGTGGACCTGGTTTCCGCGGAGGGGACGCGGAGGCTGCCGGTGGAGGCGTTCTACATCGCCGACGGGCAGTGGAACACGGTGCGCCGCCGCGACGAACTGGTGGCGCGCATCCGCGTTCCGCTTCCCGGCCCGGGCGCCCGGATGTCGTACCAGAAGGTGCGGCAGCGCAACAGCATCGACTTTCCCCTGCTGTCCATCGCCGCCGTGGCGGACCTGGACGCGGGCGACGTGGTGCGCTCGCTCACCCTCGTGGTTTCCGCGCTGGGCTCGCGGCCGCGCACGGTGACCGGGCTGGACAAGCTGGCACCGGGGCAGCGGCTTGCGGAGATCGTGGAGGCGGTGGCGCAGCAGGCGTACAAGCAGTGCCATCCGCTGGAAAACATCATCGTGGACCCGGAATGGCGCCGCGCGATGGTGCCCGTGTACGTGCGCCGCGCTCTGCTGCAGATGATCTCCGCCCCGGCGCTCGCGGCCTGACCGTGGCGGAAAACGCGACGCGCGCCGGGCGGAGTTCCGCCGGGCGCGCGTTCGCGTGGGTCCACCGCCAGCTCAGTGATCGGCGCGGATCGCGGCGATCAGCTCTTCCTTGGGCATCTTGCTGCGCCCCTCGATCTTGCGCTGCTTGGCGATGTTGTACAGCTCGTCGCGGGTGTGTTCTTCCAGCGGGCGGTTGGGGTTTCCGGTGCCCATGGTGCGCTGGTTGGGGGTGCGCCCTTCCTGCCGGCGGTGCTTGTTGACGGTGCGCGCCGCGATCTCCTCAGAGCGTTCGGGAGACATGCCGCGATCCATGTTGGTTTCCTTGATCGCCTGGTACATGTCGTTGTCGTTCCGGTTCCAGCTTCTTGGCATCCCGACCTCCGCGCGTGTGTGTCCCTGCTTTCCCCGCGCGAATCGCAAGATCCGCGCGCGGTCCTCACTTTCCGCCTCGTTGGATGAAACGCGCCCCGCTTTCCGCCATCCTGCTGGCCGCTGCGGCGGTCCTGGGGCTCGCCGCAGCCAACCGGCCCGAAGCGCATCCGCTGCCCGCCGGCACGGTGGCGGACCGGGTCGTGGTCGATAAAGACCAGCGCACGCTCACGCTGATGCGGGGGGCGGCGGCGCTCAAGACGTACCCCGTTTCCCTGGGCGGCGCGCCCGCGGGCCACAAGCGGCGGGAAGGGGACGAGCGCACGCCGGAGGGCGTGTACCGGCTGGACAGCCGCAACCCGCGCAGCAGCAATCACCTGGCGCTCCACGTGTCCTATCCCGCGCCGGCGGACATGGCGGCGGCGCGGGCCCGCGGCGAGTCTCCGGGAGGCCAGATCATGGTGCACGGGATCAAGAACGGCGCGGGATGGATCGGGCGCCTGCACCGGCTGGCGGACTGGACGGACGGCTGCATCGCCGTCACCAACCGCGAGATGGACGAAATCTGGCGCGTCGTTCCGGTCGGCACCCCGATTGAGATCCGCCCCTGACGCTCCCTCCGTAGTACCCACGGCACCTCCGGCTTCCCCCGTCGTCCCGCCTCCGCATGCGTTCCCTCTTTCTGCTTCCGCTCGCCGCCGCGCTGCTGGCCGCCCCTGCCGCCGCGCAGCTCCTGGGCGTTCAGGTGACGTCGGATAACGACGCGTACGACTTCTGGATTCCGCCACGGGAGCGGCCGGACTACGAATACTCCAACGGCATCCGCATCGCCGCGGAGATGGGCGGCGCGCGGGGGTGGGGACGGTTGGCGCGGCGGGTGGCGCCGTGCGCGGCGGATGGTGGCGAGGGTGCGGAGTGCACCACCACCGTCGAGCTGGGCCAGCGCCTGTACACGGCGCGCGTAGACAACGCGCAGCCCACACCGGGCAGCCGTCACTTCGCGGGATGGCTGTACGTGGGCGGCACGGGACAGGTGGTGAACGGGCCCGTACGCCACACCTTTGGCGCCGAGGTGGGGGTGACGGGCCCGCCGTCGCTGGCCGCCCAGCTGATGAAGACCGTGCACTCCATTGGCGGCTTCTGGAATCCGGACGGATGGGACCACCAGCTGGGCTTTGAGCCCGGCGTGACGCTGCGCTACGGGGTCGAGCGGCGGCTGGCGGAGGCGCGGGTGGGGGGCGGCCGCGCGGCGGAGGTGGCCGTGCACGCGGGCGCGGGCGCCGGCAACGTGTACACGGGCGCGCAGGCGGGGCTTCAGGCGCGCGCGGGGCTGCGCCTGCCGGACGCATGGACGGCCGCCCGGCAGCGCGGACCGTCCTTGTACGTCACGGGCGGAGTGGAAGGGGCGGCGGTCGCGCGCAATCTGTTTCTGGACGGCAACACGTTCAGCGGCGAGCCGCCCAGAGTGCACCGCAAGCCGCTGCTGGCCAACGCGAACTGGGGGATCGGCGCGGTGGTGGGCGGCGCCAGCCTGGAGTACCGCGTGCGGACCCGAACCCGCGAGTACCGCGAAGAACCGGGCGGCCACACCTACGGCTCGTTCGAGGTCACGTGGCGCCCCGCACGCCCACGCTGACGGCAACGGACAGGATCCGCCGGGCCCCGCGCCGGCACTTGTTTTCACGTTTCCAGACAACACGCAGAGGGCCGGGCATCACGCGATGCCCGGCCCTCTGTCGTCCACGAATCCAATGGCAGGCGCCGGGTGAGCGCTTCAGGCGTGATCCGCGGGGAGGCGCTCGATGCACGCGGCAACGGCGGGGACAGGCGCGATGCGGCTCTGGAACTGGGCCGGCCGCAGGGCCAGGATGCGCCAGCCGCGCTCCGTCGAGAACCGCGCGCGGAGTTCGTCGTCGGTCACCTTGCGCGGCGTGGTCGGCAGGGGGAACTCCACGGCGAACTCCAGCAGATACAGGCGGCCGCCGGGAATCAGGACCGCCGCGAACTCCTCGGCCAGGCGGTCGCGCTGGTCCTGCTCGAACAGGTGAAAGAAGCCGGAATCCACCACCGCGCCAAAGCGGCGCTCCAGCAGCGTGGGCCGCAGCGCGTCCGCGACCTGGAACTCGAGCAGGTCGCCGGCGTCCGGTGGGAGCGCGCGCGCCTTGTCACGCGCCTGCGCGATGGCGGCTTCTACCACGTCGATGCCCAGCACCCGCAGCCCGCGCCGGGCGATCGCGATTGCGTGGTCGCCCGATCCGCACCCGGCATCCAGCACTGGAGCCGTCGGCGGGTGCTCGTCCAGGAGGGCAGAGATCGCCGGCTGCGGACCATCGATCTCCCACGGCGGCGTGGACGCGTAGATGGAGTCGAAGAAGTCCGGGCTGAAGTTGCTCATCGCGTCCGTGTCGGATTCCGGTGAGGATTGCCTGTCGCCGAGAGACAAAGGAGCGCGCCGCCCGGGCTGAATGCAAGGCGCCCGCGCCGCGGGCCGATACAGTCACGGGCGGAACCGAAAAAGGCGGCCGCTTCCGCAGAAGCCGCCGCCGGGTGCACATCTTCTGCGCGGGACAGAGCCGAACGATTCGCGCCGGGGGTGGCGCTCCGCGTGAGGGATTCGCGCCCGGAGGGCCGAGAACCCGGTTCGCGCGTGCCTCGACTTCGCTCGACGAGATCAACCGTGGCGCGAACCGGGGGCTCGGCGCCGTTGGCAACAGCTGTATCGTTGCCTACGGCGCGCGAAGCCCGACCCCGCGCAGCGGGGGCACGCCCAGGGAAGTGCGTGAGTGCTGGGTGCGTGAGTGCGGGAGTACGACACTTCCCAAGGCACCCGTTTCCGCCACGCACCGCACCAAGCTCATCACCGCCCCGGGATGGTGACGTGGTAGGTGCAGGTGTCCCCGCCGTGCGCCTTGCACGGGGCATCCTCGCGCCGCTGCACTGTAACCGCCGACGCCAGAAGCTTTTGAAAGAACCCGGTGATGACGCCGCGATCGAAGTCGCACGGGTACGGCGTGCCGGTGACGATGTCGCCGCGCGTGGGCGACTGCTGCGTGAACGTGATGGTGGTGCCCGTCGGCGGCCCGCCGCGGTGGTTCATGTCGAACGCCATGCCGAACGAGGCGAGCACCTTGGGGAAGTCGTCGATGCCCGGCGGCATCACGACGTGGTTGGGGATCTGGCGGCCGATCTGGTACAGCGTGTTGGGCCCCATCTTTTCGCCAATGGTGTTCAGCGCGCCCACGTACGCCGCCAGCGGGTACCAGCCCTCCGGTTCCACGCCCTCAATGCCGTGCTCGGCCAGGATCTGTTCGCCGCGGCGGCGGAACGGGCCCATGGCGGACAGCATGGAAAGAATGTTTCCTCCGCTGACCGTGGAATCGGGCGAAAAACGAGGGGCGAGATTCACGTACGAGCCCTGTCGCAGAAGGAGAGGCCTGGCCGCCGCGGAGACCCGCCCGCCCGGTGCGCGCCGGAAATCAGGACGGTCTGCCACAGCGGGATGTCTCAGTCGGAGCGGTCTTAACTAACAAGCCGCCGCACCCTCTGTCAAGGATGTGGCGGCTTCTGGTTATCCGTCTGCGACACGAGCGCTCCCGGGCGCTCCCGGCGGTCAGGCAGTCTGATGCTTCCGCTGCTCCTGGCGCACCACGGTCCGCGCGGGGACGGCGGAGGTGGCGCAGAGGATGGCGACCAGCGTCTCGTCGCCGTAGTCCAGCCCCAGGTAGCCGTCGTGGGCGCGCACGCTCACGCCGGCGTTCTGCCCGCCCTGGTAGGCGTCCAGCCCCGGCGCGGGGGCAAAGCCGGCGTCGCTCAGGCGGCGCACCCAGGCGTCCACCGGCTCGTGGCGCTCG
Organism: Longimicrobium terrae; assembly: GCF_014202995.1. Classification (NCBI taxonomy): domain Bacteria; kingdom Pseudomonadati; phylum Gemmatimonadota; class Longimicrobiia; order Longimicrobiales; family Longimicrobiaceae; genus Longimicrobium; species Longimicrobium terrae. Next base: position 573,818 of record NZ_JACHIA010000001.1, on the reverse strand, counting down.
CAGCGGCTGTCGTCGCCGCCCGCCACGATATCGTCGATTTCGCGGGCAAAGAACATCTTCATCGCCGCCTTTTCGCCGTCGCCCAGCTCCAGGCTGTCGATGAGGCGAAAGGTGAGCCCGAAGTGGTGCCACGCGGCCTGAAAGCGCTCCATGAGCCCGCCCGCGTTGTGGTCGGAACTCGGTTCGCAGAGCACCACCGCCTCGGGGTTGAGCGCGCGCAGCCGGCGGAACAGGTCTTCGCGCGCCTCGGTGCCGCGCGCGGAGCGCACGTGGTGCACGGCAAAGGCGCCCAGCACCACCATGGGCGCGCCCAGCGTGCCGAACCAGGCCCAGTCGCCCTCGGAGAGCTCCTCGGCCACACCGTGGACGGCGTGAAAGCGCAGGTCGATCCCCAACTCCCGCGCCGTGCTGCCCAGCGTGTCGCTGGCTTCCAGCAGGCTGCCGGCGTCGGGCTCCACGGCGATCAGGTTGAGGCGGCGGGGCAGGGTGCCGCGGGCGGCCATCAGCCGCAGCAGCGCGTCTTCCTGCCGGCCGGAGCCGATGCCCACGTCCAGGAGCGTGGCTTCTTCGTGCCCGGCCAGGTAGTCGGCGAGCACTTCGTTGGCCAGCGGGCCGGCCATGGACACCGTGGGAAGGTGCTGGGCCAGCAGGTTGAAGAGCGAAATCTGCGTCTGCTCAAAGCGGCGCAGGTACAGGTTGATGGCCTCGCGGGTGTCGCTTTCCAGACGGCGGGAAAGGGCTGAGGCGAAGATGTAGTACTGCAGGTCGGCGCCGCCGGCGTCCAGTTGGCGCTCCACCAGGTCGGCGAGCAGGGCGCGTGCGTCGGCGTCGCGCCCGGCAAGGTGTTCCTGCACCACGGCGATCAGCGTGGCGTATTTGCGTGCAGTCATCAGCAGGCTCCAAGGTAGCACCCGCTTCCGCGTGCGGAGGCGGGCATGGCTTCGGCTCGCATGCCGTGGGGCGAAGTGCGTCGTGCGGCTCCGTCCCGGAATCATGGCGCGTAGAAGGTGACCTCGCGTTCTGTGAATGTACTTTTGTTTTATCGTCCTGTAAAGTGTGTTCAAACAGATTCGCACGAACATCTGCCAAATGGACGCGAGCCGGCCCCCGTCCAGCCCGGACAGCCTTGCCGCCCGTCATCGGCACGCATCAAGTAAACAGAGGGTGCTGTGATGATTACAGGCGGTAAATGTTTGCGTACCACCCATTCCTCCGTTCACCTCCGGGCGCCTCCACTTCCCCCGTCGAACCCCGCCCGCAGGCGTCATCCTGAGGGAGCGTGCGCCGGCCTCTCTGTCACGCCGAGGTCATGCGCGACCGAAGGATCTACTGTTCGCCGAGCCAACGTCGCTATACGGACGCCCGTTGTCGCGGGGAACGTTGATCGTTTCCGCTGCGCGACCTGATCGCGGAGAAACGAAACCGCCCCGCCGCGATGGGATCGCGGCGGGGCGGTTTTTCGTCCGGAGGCGGAATCAGGCTTCCGCCGGGTGGTCGTCCCACTTGATGAACTCGAACGCCGTGCGGCAGTCGCGGCACCAGTACTGGGCCACGGAAAGCTGGCCGCCGAACGGATTCACGACATGCGTCTGCAGCCCGTCGCAGAACGGGCAGGGCGCGGATTCGGGGAGCAGGTCGTCCCCCGGATCCGCGCTCGGCGCGGGGGTGCGCGGCGGCTCCGCCATCAGTCCATCCGGAGCGCGCGGTTCTTGTCGCCGCGGGCACGCGCGGCGGTCACCTCGTCCAGCGAGCCGCCGGAGCGGCGCGTGGCGGGGTTCCATCCGCTCCAGTCCAGCGCGGCATCGGCGGACCAGCCTTCCCCATCGCGGCGCACGCCGAGTTCCTCGCCCATCCCCATGTCCTCCAGCACCGGACCCACGCGCGCCAGAAAGCGGCCGCGCAGGGCGGACGGATCGAAGCCGGACAGCCCTTCCGCCACCAGGCGCTGCGCGGACGCGTCGGCGTCGTCGCCCAGCCACAGGAGCGACGGCGCCAGTACGTTCGCCAGCGCCGCCCGCAGTTCCTCGCGCGCGGCGGGGACGGCGGCGATGCGGCGCGCCCAGCCGGCGGCGTACTGAAAGTGGAAGCGCTCCTCGTCCAGCATCTTCTGCACGCGGTTGTGCGCCGGCACGTAGCGGCTTTCCACCAGGGCGCGGTACTGCGTGGTAAGCGTGGTGTCCACCACCAGCATCATCGCGATCAGCTCCGCCCACGAGCCGATGGCGGCGTCCAGGGCGGGGTGGCTGCGGTACTCGGCCGCGGGGCGCTCGTACTCCAGCGCCTTGGGCTCGTCGCCAAAGTCGCCCAGCAGCGCATAGGTGAGGCGCGCGTGGCCCCATTCGTCCTGCGCCATGGAAGACGCGGCGATGCCGGCCTCCAGCGTGGGCGCGCCCAGCATCTTGTCGCTGTAGCGCAGCCCCAGCACGCGCTTGCTGTCGGCCAGCACCAGGATCAGGTCGCGCAGCGCCTGCCGTGCGTCGTCGGGAAGGGCGGAGGCGGACTGGATGAGGGAGTTGAGCCCTTCGAGACTCATGCGTTCTCCTTTACGACCTCGGCCCCGCCGTACGACGCGGTCGCCTTGGTGTGCACCAGCGCCTGCTCGGCGTGCCCGCCCATGCGGGTGACGAACTGGCTCTCGTCCGGGTCCACGGGAAGGATGGCGGAGCGGGGAACGACGCACATCTCGTCCCAGTTCTGCTCGTCGTAGGTCTTCCAGGCATAGACGCGCGCCAGGTCGCCGGTCATCGCGTTGACGAAACCGATGTGGCGCAGCGGCTCGCCGCGGCCCTTGCGGGCGAACACTTCAAATACGGGCTCGATCACGGAAAGGAGCAGTGCGTGAGTGCTGGGTGCGTGAGTGCGGAACTGCAAGTGCCCAGTCCAAAGTGCCAAGTGCCCAGGCCGGAGTGCGCGGCCTTTGTCGGGCACCGGGCACTCTGGCACTGGGCACTGCTGTTTCTCTACATGCTGACGCCGAAGGTCCTCAGCGCGTGGCGACCTTCTTCGCTGATGCGCGTCTTGGTCCACGCGGGCGACCACACCTCGTTGACCTTTACGTCATCCACCCCGGCCTCCTGCTTGAGGCGGTCCTGGATGTCGTAGTGGATGAACGCCATGCACGGGCAGGCGGTGGCGGTGAAGGTGAGGTCCACTTCCACCGTGCCGCCGTCCTGGCGGATGTCGTAGATGAGCCCCAGGTCCACCAGCGAGATGGGGATCTCGGGATCCATCACCTCGCGCAGCGCATTCCACAGCGGGCCGGTGCGCGCTTCCGGCGCCACGGGATAGGCGGCGGGCTCGTCCAGCAGCGCGGTGCCTCCCCCGTTGGCGTCAAAGCGCGCCGCGCCGGTGGCGCAGGCCATCAGGCCGCCTCCAGCATCTGCCGGAAGGCCTTGCCTTCCTGAATGCTTTCGATGAACTGGCGGTTGGCCGGGCCGCGCTTCTTCCACCGCTCGAACACCGTCTCCCAGCTGATCCCGCCCTCGTTGAACAGCCAGCGCTTCTCGTCCTCGTCGTACTGCGAGGGGAAGGCGAAGTCCAGCACGTACTTCTGCTCGTCTTCGCTCCAGTGCGCGGGCACCTGCACGCCGATGGACTCGCAGAGCGGCACCGTGCTCTTCATCCACGTCTGGCGCAGCTCGTCGTTGGTCATCCCCTTGAGCTTGTAGTCAAGCTGGCCGGAGTGGCGCTTCATGTCGTCCGGCAGGCCGAACCATTCCACCGCCATGGGGAACATCCAGTCCACCGCGCGCTGAATCTGCTCCCTGGCCTCGCCGCCGGCGCCGGCCAGGCGCTTCATCCACATCTCGCCGTGGCGCAGGTGGAACGTCTCTTCCTGGTCCACCTTGACGAGCGCGCGCTTGAGCGGGCCGTAGCTGGTGTTCTTGAAGACGTCGCCCAGCAGGGTGATGCCCGCGCGGTCGTACAGGCCGTTGGCCACCACGAGCTCCGCCCAGTTCTCCAGCGGATGGTCGAAGCCGTACGGATGCTTGAACTCGTGCGGCTGGCGGCCGTACACGAGCTGCTCCTTGTCCAGCCCCAGATCCTCCAGCAGGCGGTACGCGATGTTGGCGTGCGCCAGTTCGTCCTGGATGATGGCCGTGGCGCTCACCATGGTGTTGGTGCTCGGCGCGTCCTTGGCGGCGCCGAAGTAGGCGGGCGCGGAAACGAGTTCCGTGTCGGCCTGCACCATCAGCTGTACGATCAGCGCCTTGCGGTACCCCTCGGTCATCTCGTCGGGATACTCCACAATGAAGCCGTTGTGGACTTTTTCCTTCAGCTCTTCGTCAGTGTAGCGGGCCACAGTTTCGTCTCCGTTGCGGGGCGAAGGGCTCGTCAAGCCAATCAGCGTCGTGAGCGCGCGCATGCGTGCCGCCGCGCGCGAAAGCCGCCGTCCAGCGTACACGGCGGGTATCGAACGATCGTTCGAACGACCGTTCGGGGTCTCGCAAACTAGGCCTTCGGCTGCGAGGTGTCAACCCGGCATCTGTTCCCGCAGACTCATCTGGGGGCTGCTGCATGTTCCCGGACGGGCTTCGCGGGACGGCACGAGAGGGACGGACGAAAAACGAGGGGATGCCGCGGTGGCATCCCCTCGTCTGCATTCCGCAGGGCCGCTGCTTACGGATAGGGGACGGCCACGATGGTCGGCGTGATCCGGGTCTGATCCACGGGCTCCTCCGGCTGGAGATAGCAGTACCGGGCGCAGGTGTTGTACATCGTGCAGCCGTAGGTACAATCAAAGTACTTGGTTTCGCCGCAGTCGCGTGCGTTGTAGGTGTTGATCACGGGGCCGCTGATAGTACCCGTGTACACCTGTCCGGTGTCGCCCGGCTGCACCTGGACGTGCCCGTTGACGGTGCCGCGCGCGCTGGCCGCGGGGGCGGTGGTCTCGAACGACTCGATCTGCAGCGACTCCAGCTTGAGCTTGTGCATGCTTCAACTCGGTGCGTGGTGAGAGTGTCTGCCGCGATCGCGGGCAGCGCGAACCCTATCTACGTTAAATTGTCGGATAAGGCAAGTGTGGTGTTCCGCGTGGGTGCGGGCGAGTCACACCGCGGCGTTCCCGCCCTCAGCGCGATCCCGCGGACAGACCAAGACCGAGCCCGTCTGTCCGTCGCCGGTCAGTCGGTGCGCACGTGCCGTCGCGGCCTGATCACTGCTCGGCCATGTACTTTTCCAGCCCGCGCAACGCCGTGGCGCTCACCTTGGCCCGCAGCGGAGGCGCCCAGCCCAGAAGCAGCCCGGTGGGCCCCAGCGCCTGCCGCGCCCACGTCCAGAACGAAAAGCTGTCCGCGTGGCGATTGATGAGGCCGTCGCGAAACTCGAAGGTGGCGTCGACCTGGTTGAGCACCGCGCGCCCGGTCTGCGTAAAGGTGTAGCGCGCGTCCCAGTGCGCGCGCCCGGTGCGGTCCCCCGCGTCGATGCCGGATACGCGGACGTCCAGGTCCGTGGCGCGGCCGCAGAGCATGGCCCACATCGCTCCCGCGCGCTCGCCGCGAAGCTCACCGAACACGGGGTCTGAGAACACGATTTCCGGGTGATAGCACGCCGTCATGCCGGCCGCGTCGCGCGCGGCAAAGGCTGCGTAGAATCGTTCGATGAGCGCCGCGTTGGGATGCATGGGGCGGGGTGGGCGTGGGGAAGGGAAGAGGAGACCGCGAGGCGGATGTTCATCCACGAGACTCGATGAAGAACGCGGCACCCCGATCCCGGGATGCCGCGTTCCACGTGCCGCGTGCGTCAGGCCGCGCTCGAGGAGGCGCGATCGGACAACTGCGAACTCACGGCCGAAGCGTTCTGCGACACCTCGAACGTGGTCTGCGGATCGCTCCACCGGGTGAGCACCGGGGTCTGGCTTTCCGGCTGCCCCAGTTCGCCCGTGAACGCGGTGACCATGGTGTCGTAGTTCGTGCTCGGCCCGTACCCGAAGGTGATGCTCTGCACGATCTGCGCGGGCGTAAGCTGAATGACGATGGACGACGCGCCGCCGAAGTCTCCGTCCAGCATCTTCAGCCGGTTCTCGCCGTCCGGTTCGGTGAGCGGCAGGACGTCGGCGGGAACTGGCTCGCCCAGGGTGATCGTCTGCCCGGTGGCCACGTCGATGGTGCGAAAGATGGTCTGGGATGCCATGGGATCTTCGTGGTGTGTGGTGGGACGCCCGCCATTCGGGAGATGATTCGCGGCGGGACGGGGCACCGGGCGGGGAGAGCGCCCGGGGAGCAGGATCAGGACGGCGGGCGCAGGTCGGATTCGTTCCGCACGCCATGGTGGTCGATGAGCAGAACCCAGCGCGATCCCGTGCACTGCAGCCACGAAGGCGAGGGCTCCACGACACCGCTGGCGATCAGGTCGTCGCGCCGGCCCTCGTCGTCAACGTCTTCATCATAGGCGGTCACGATCATCCCGGGCCGCAGGGCGACGTGCTCTCCATTCTCGCCGGGACACGTATCCTCATGCGAAAGGCACAGTACGTCTCCGAACAGGCCGTTGAAGTCCGTCCGCAGCCGGGGTGCGCCCACGTGCCCTCAGACCTTGTTGTTGTGCGTTTCGATGGTGTTCACGCCATCCGCGTGCGGCACCGTGCTCATGTCGCCAAAGATGTGCGGCGCCTCGCCGCGCATGATCTCCAGCACCACGTCGAAGCACAGCGGCTCAGGAATCCGGCCACTTCGCGACGGGCGCAATGAGGCGCCCGAACTCGCGGATCAGCGGCATGCGCAGATAGTCCACCGCGGTGAACTCCATGCGTACGAACGTCTCCTGTGCGACCGACACCTGTTCCGGGAGCCGCAGCCTGCCATCGCTGACGAGCCTGGATTGCCACTCGGAAATCAGCCCCAGCAGCATCCGGCCGCGGGCAGTCAGCGGCGCGATGAACGTGGGGTGCATCCCGGCATCGTTCCACTGAACCAAACAGTTGGAGATGTCGACGTCCGCGATCTGCTGTTCCACCAAAAACTGGATGAATCCGAACAGAAAATCGTGCTCCCGCGGGCCCAGCACGAGGTGGCCGTCGCTTTCCAGCAGCGCTTCCGCCACCTCCATCACCAGATCCATTCCATAGTACACGGACCGGCCGATGTCCGTCAGGCCGTTCGCGAACAGGTCCAGGTAGGACAGCGGCAGCGAAGCGCTGGGCGACCTCCGGGATGCCAGCGCCGGAAGCAGTTCGTCGACCGCAAGGAAGGGGCGGCCCGAGGCACCCACGCTCGAAAAGAACGCGTCCCGTGTAGCCGACTGGAGCCGGTTCGACTTGGGGATTGCGATGAACTTCCGCGCCTCGCGCTCCGGACTGCGCAGGGCGAGGCGCCCATCCGTCCAGAACGTACCTTCGGTCGGAGAGTGGAGAAAGATGAGCACGGGAAGGGGTAATCTCTCCCAGTAGCGGCGGTGCTTCTCCTCGGCGTAGAACCGCCACACATCCCCGCCGTCATGGAACCACGATTCGCCGCTCTTGATCTGGGCGCCCGCCAGCCGGCCGATGGTCTGGCCCGCGTCGTCGACGAATTCGATCTGTCCGTCAATCCCCACGTCCGCCATGGGCGTCTCGCGCCAGATCACGCCGAGGCGATTGAGTTCGGCCGCAACGGCGAGCACGCCGGCGCGCTCAGCCAGCAGGTTGCCCGGAAGCCGCGTCATGGCAAGAGGAACGGAGCGCGTGCCCGTGCCGGCGCTCTCGCCTCCGCTACACCTTGGAGTGCTGCGTGTCGATGGTGTCGATTCCGTCCGGGCTGGGCACCAGGTGCATGTCGCTGAAAATGTGGCGTGCCTCGGCCTGCATGGTCCGCAGCACGGTGCCGGCCAGGCGCCGGATCTCCATGTCCGCGCCCCCGGATCCGCGCGATTCCATGAAGTGCCGCCACGCCCGCGCGTTGCCGGTGACCACGATCTTGGTTTCCGCGCAGTTGGGGAGAATGGCGCGCGCCGCCTGCCTCGCGCGCTTCTTTCGCATCGTGGGCGATCCGGTGTCGCCCACTTGGTCCGTCAGTTCCGCCAGCAGGTTGCGGTAGCACTCCAGCGTCTGCTCGCACCCCTCCGACCAGATCTCGTACGCGCGCGAGCCGTCCGCGATCTCCGGCGGCTGCACGAACGCGATGTTGGATTCATCCACGTACCGCTGGCTCAGCTGGCTGAAGCCGAAGCCCGCGCGGTGGCGGATCAGTTCGTGGGTCAGCGACCGGCTTACGCCCTCGATCAGCACCGTCCACACGGCGTGCTCCAGAACGCTGCCGTGCTTTACCTGCAGAATGTTTCCCAGGTACGCCTCGTTCGTGGTGCGCCCGGGAATGCTCTTGTGGCCGCCCTCCAGCCCGGCGTCCTCGCCGAACGACAGGTAGCACAGGCGCCCCGCGAACTCGGCCACCACCTCGCCCGCGACGTCGCTGTCGCTTTCCCACTGGATGTGCTCGGGATACACGAACTCCTGGCGGGCCAGGACGGTAACGCGGGGCTCGCGGATGATGTGCATCGTGAGGACCTTGGGCGGAAGCGGAAACGGGACGCGGCGCGCGGGAAAGCTAGGCCGCGCGGCGGGGCCGGACAAGTCGCGCGCGCGTAACGGACGGTGGAGGCGCGATCGGAATCCGTCCCGCGGCTTCGAGCAGGGGGGCGGGTCCTCCGCTCCCGCCCGTTGCGCGCGTGCGGCGCGCGCAACGATCTTTCCCGCATCGCCATCAACCCGCCGGGAGCCGCCGTTGCGCATCGCCTCACTGCTTTCGTCCGCCACCGAGATCGTGTACGAGCTGGGGCTGCAGGAGCACCTGGTCGCCATCTCGCACGAGTGCGACTGGCCGCCTCAGGCGCTGCACCTTCCGCGTCTCAGCCGGTCCCGTTTTGATCCCGCCGGCCTCACCAGCGGCGAGATCGACGCCGAGGTGCGCCGCTGCATGGTGGAGTACGGCAGCGTGTACGAGATTCACACGGACGCGCTGCGCGACGTACGGCCCGACATCATCCTCACCCAGGCCGTGTGCGAGGTGTGCGCGGTCCCCACCGGCTCCGTGCACGATGCGGTGGCCGGACTGTCGTTTCAGCCGGAAGTCGTTTCACTGGATGCCCATACGGTCGCGGGGATCTTTGCCACCATGCGGCAGGTGGCGGACGCGGCGGGGCAGAGCGCGCTCGGCACGGCGGCGGTCGAAAGGATGACGGCGCGCCTGGACCACGTCGCCGAAGCCGTCGCCCACCGGCCCCGTCCGCGGGTGCTGGCGCTGGAGTGGCTGGAGCCGCCGTTTGCGCCGGGGCACTGGATTCCGGAGATGGTGACGATGGCGGGCGGCGACAACCTGCTGGGCACGGCGGGCGCCCGCTCCGTGGAGGTGCCGTGGGAGCGGGTCGACGGGTCCGATCCCGATCACCTGCTTCTCCTCCCCTGCGGATACGATCTCGCCGCCGCACGCGCCGACGCGGACCGCTCCCGCGAGCGCCTGTACGCCGCCGCGCCCCGCGCGCTGCGGGAAGGGCGCGCCACGCTGGGGCACAGCGCGTACTTCAGCCGCAGCGGGCCGCGCATCGTGGAAGGCACGGAGGCGCTCGCCGCGTGGCTGCATCCGGATGCCGGCCTGCACGCCCCGCGCGAGCTGATCCTGGAACCCTGGTCCTGACGCCGGGCTCCGTTTTCCGCCAGCGCCGTCGCCTGTCTTCGCGCGGGGAGTTGGCGGAGGTCGTCTGAATCCCCGCTCTCGCCCGCCGCGCAGACTCGGTGAACTGCCGCGCGGCGGGTGGAGCGTCGGCCACCTTGGCGCGGGCGGGGCGGAATGTGGTCTCCCGAAAAATGCGGATGAACTCAGCACCGCCGCCTGACGTCGGCAGCGGTTGCGCGCCTCGCCGCGGCAGCCGCGCCGGACCCGCTTCCGCATCCCCGCGCCCTCGTTCTTCCCGCACTTTCGTACTCTCGTACTTCCGTACTTTCGTACTCCCTGGTTCCCGGCCTGTCCCTTGCGCACGCGCGCAGCATTGATCGGCCATATCCATCGCAACCGGACGACGGAGCAATGCGGATTCCCACGCGGGTGCACGGCATTCTTGACTATCTTCTGGGCGCGGTGCTGATCGGGCTTCCCTGGATTGCAGAATTCCATCGCGGCGGGCCGGAAACGTGGGTGTGCGTGGGGCTGGGCGCATTCGTGCTGCTGTACAGCCTGATCACCGACTACGAGCCCGGCCTCGTGCGCAAGCTGCCCATGCCGGTGCACCTGTGGCTGGACGCGCTGGGCGCCGTGCTGCTGGCCGTGTCGCCGTGGGTGCTGGGCTTTGACGAGCACGTCTGGATTCCGCACGTGGCCGTGGCGGCGGTTGAACTGCTCGCGGCCGTACTCACCAACACCGTTCCGGGCTATGACCGTCGCCGAGCGGCGCGATAACGAGATCGTCGATCCGCTGTGCGAAGATGCGTCCACCGTCGAGCCGCGGTCGCGCATCTCCGCCTACGCGGAAACCCGCACGGGCATTCACGCGCTTCCCGTCATCGACGCGCTGGGCGTAATCGAGCGGGGGCGCACCGGGCCACAGCCCGGCGACCCGCCGCTGATCTGGATCGACATCGCCGCCCCCGGCGCCGCCGAGGGTGAGTTTCTGCGCGACCGCATGGGCTTTCACCCCCTCGCGGTGGAAGACACGGTACGCGGCCGGCAGCGGCCCAAGATCGACCGCTATCACGGCTATTTCTTTCTGGTCGTCTACGCCGCGCACATCAACCCCGACCGCGACCGCATGGCGCTCAACGAGCTGCATGCGTTCATCGGCCACAACTTCGTCGTCACCGTCCACGACCACCGCATCGGCGAGCTGACCGAGGTGCTGGCCCGCTGGCGCGCCACGCCGGACCGCTTCCGCAACCCGGGCGGGCTGGCGCACGCCATCCTGGACCTTGTGGTGGACAACTACTTTCCCGTGCTGGACCACTTTTCCGAGCGCGTGGGGCAGCTGGAGGAGGGGACCGTGGAGCAGATCGGCAGCGGGATGCAGCAGGTGCTGAGCATGCGCCGCGAGCTGGTGCTGTTCCGGCGGATGGTGGGGCCGGAGCGGGAACTGATCGGCTCGCTGCTGCGCCGCGACATTCCGTTTCTGCAGCCGGAACTGCTTCCGTACTTTCAGGACGTGCACGACCACGCCATCCGCGTGGCCGAAGAGATAGACACGCTGCGCGACCTGCTGACGGGGGCGATGGAGGGGCAGATCTCCCTTTCCGGGCACCAGCTGAACGAGACGATGCGGCTGATGGCGGCGTGGTCCATCATCCTGATGGCGATGGCGTGGATCGCCGGCGTGTACGGGATGAACTTTGACCGCATGCCGGAACTGCACTGGAAGTACGGCTACCTGTGGGCGATCGGGAGCATGGTGGCGGTGGGGATGCTGCTGTTTGGGTATTTTCGGCGTAAGCGATGGGTGTAAGGGGAGTGCGTGAGTGCGGGGTGCTGAGTGCGTGAGTGGGGAAGTACGAAAGTACGGAAGTACGGAAGTACCGCGTCAGGCGGAGTTCGCGGGCGGCCCCCACCCGGGCCGGCATCACCGGCCCACCCTCCCCCAAAAAAGACTGGGGGAGGGTTGTTGGCGGGCGGATGATTCGGCGTGGGAGGCGGAATGAAGGCGCGCGCAGACTCTCCTGAGCGAATGAATCCGCCGCTCGAACAGCGCCAAGCCCCGACACCGGCCGCTGGCGCGTCCGGTTCGAGGCTTCAACTGCATCGAACTGCACCACCCGCGCCGAACCCACCCCCATGCTGAGGTCTCCCCCTCTCCCGCTCGCGGGAGAGGGGGCCGGGGGGAGAGGGGTGCCCGCCGCCGCGCCACGCCATCCGGATCGCGTTGAGATGCCGTTCTCCCCTCTCCGTGCGGCAGTTGCACGGGGAGGGGCCGGGGGAGGGGCCTGCCTCGGCATGCACCACAGTATCCGGCCCGCACGGCACTGGGGTGTGCTCCCTCTCCCACATCCGTTCGTGGGAGAGGGTCGTCGTGCGCAGCACGCGGGGAGAGGGCCCCCGCCCGCGGCCGCGCCACATCCTGTTGATGCAGCCGACCATTCGCCCCCGAACTTCCGCCCTCCCCAAAACCCAAGCCCCGGCGCGGAGATCCGCGCCGGGGCTTCGTCGATCCCGCCATCACCCGCGGGTCAGTAGATGAACACCGCGGTGCCCACGGGCACGTTGCGGTACATCCACAAAATATCGTCCTTGTGCATCCGGATGCAGCCATGGCTGGCCGCGCTGCCGATGGACGCCGGGTTGTCGGTACCATGGAAGTAGTACCCATCGTACATCTCCAGCTTGGCCACGCCCAGCACGCCCTTGTGCGCGCGCTGCGGGCTGCCCCAGGGCGGAATGATGACCGTGTTGCCGCTCACCGGAACACGCCCCGCCGGGTACCCCGAAAGCGCGTTGGGCGACGCGTTGCTCATGTCGCGAATGCCCATTCCGCGGTTGCGCGCGTACTCCACGTAGTGCCAGTTGGGCGGAACCCAGATCGGATCCAGCTCCTTGTGGGTGATGGACATGCGCCCGCGCGGCGTAATGAACCGCTTGGTCCGTCCCTCAATCACCACCGTCTTGCCGGAGCCCACCGCCACCGGCGCCTTGAACAGCGTGTCGTTCCCCTTGAGGTACAGCACGCGGCGCTCCGCCAGGCTCACCACCAGGTACGGCCGGTTCTTGGGCGCCAGCTCTTCTTCGCGGCTCGCCAGCTTCTGCTCTTCTTCCGCCGCCCGGCGCACCAGGTCGGCCTCCTTGCGGCGGACGTACTCCAGCGAGCGCGTGTCGTTCTGGTACGTCATCTCCGTCACGCGGCGAGTAAGGCGCTCGTTGACGGCCCACGCCGACGTGGCCGCGAACAGCCCCGCCGACAGCAGCACGCCCAGCAGCATCGCCACCACGCCCAGCTTGTGGTCGTGAAAGATGCGGCGCACGTGCCCCTTGGGGGTAAAGTCGCGCCGTTCCGGAATGCTGTCGGGCCGCCTGCGGTTGGGAATCTGGTCCATCGTGCGTACTGCTCCCCGGCCGTCCTCGCGGGCGGCCGTTCAAAAGGGTCCCGGCGTCAGTAGATGTAAACCGGCGTGCTTTCGCCCACGGCGTCAAAGATGGCCGCCAGATCCTGCGACCGGGTCATGAACCCACCCGGCTTTACCGTCTCGGCCAGCGGTCCCCTGCTCGGCTGGCTGTAGATTTCCGTTCCGTCGTCCAGGCGCAGCACGTACGCGCCCAGCCCGCCCGCCACCCGCCGCTCCGACTCCGGCGGCACGGGCTCGCCGCGCGCCACGTACACCCACTCGGGCACCGTGTACGTGGGCGAGGTCTGCCGCTCCGCCACCTTGCGCTCCCCCACCGGCCTCACCAGCCGCCAGGTCCGTCCGTCGGGCGCGCGCACGACGGAGTCCGGGCCCACGGAAATGTGCACGCGGCGCAGCGTGGCGGTGCCCTGCCTCAGCTCCAGCACGGAATCGTCCAGGACGATGGCCAGGTGCCGGTTCTTCTGCTCCAGCGAGCGGATGCGCATGTCGCGGCGCAGCACGGCCACCGCCAGCGCGGTGCGGCGCTGCTGGTTGGCCAGCAGCGAGTCGCGCGTGGCCTTCTGCGCGGTGGAAAGCTGCCGGTTGAAGTACTCCGTCTCCGACTGGTAGCGCGGCACCCGCGACGCAATGACCCCCGCGCCGCCCAGCAGCAGCAGTACCAGCAGAAGTGTCCCCCAGAAGAAGGCCGGATGATCGCGCCAAAGGCTGCCGCGCGGTCGGCTGTCGCTCATGTGCCCTGTCCAGGATGGGAGTGTGACGGAATCCGGGAGCACCCAGTGCAAGAGGTGTTCCCGTGTATCCTATGTATCTATGCAGCAATGACTTGCGCATTTTCTCCCGTCCGCCGCGGGCATTCCGGGACGATGACGGTGGATGGATGGCTGCTTCAGCGGATTCCGTACGCCGTCCTGTGTGGATGACGGGCGTTGCCTGATGGCGCGGCGGGCGGATGCGGGGCATCTTGTACGGAATGAGGAGGAGGATGACTTCCGTTCCCGGGCAGGTGTAATGAACCGAACGTTCTGGATTCTGGGATGCGCGATGGCGCTGATGGCGGTGGGCACGGGGGCGTTCGGCGCGCACGCGCTGCGGGCCCGGCTGAGCCCCGAGATGCTCGCCGTGTGGGAGACCGCGGCGCGCTACCAGATGTACCACGCGCTGGCGCTGCTGGCCGTGGCCATGGCGATGCCGCGCGCGTCCGGCGGATCGTGGAACGCCGCGGGATGGCTGTTCACCGCGGGGATCGTCCTTTTCTCGGGCAGCCTGTACGTGCTGGCGCTGAGCGGAATCCGCTGGCTGGGCGCCATCACTCCGCTGGGCGGCGTCTGCTTTCTGGCGGGATGGGCGCTGCTGGCGTTGGCCGGGCTGCGGATGGTGTCTCGGTAGAGAGACCACGGCTGTCCTCTGCGGGCGACAGCGAGCCGCGCGGGTTCCATTACGATCCGGCGTAAGACGTTCTGCATCATTCTGATACAGAATGCCTCCCGGGCGGCGCAGACGTTGCCCCGTACCCGCTTCAGCCCGTCTGCAACCTCAGAACATCCCGGAGGATCCATGCGCATTCCCGTTTCGCTGCTTGTGGCCGGCACGCTGGCCGCCTGCGCCCCCGCCATGCAGCAGCAACCCCCGCAGCCCGCCGATTCGCCTCTGCAGGCGGAACTGCGCCTCACCAGCCAGGGGCTGGAAGTGGCGTTGAGCGAGCGCGCCGAGGTGGCCGTGTTTGCCGTGGTTCCGGGGATGGGCACCTACGTGGTGTACCCGCGGCGCCACGAGGTGGGGCGCGTGTTTCCGGCGGGGATGTGGCCGCTGCGCCAGCCGGGGCAGCCGGGCGACCTGGGTGACGTGGGGCAGCTGCCCTCGCTGCTGAAGAGCCAGGCCGCGGTGCTGGTGCTGGTGGCGGGCCGCGACCTGGACGTGGAGCGCTACGTGGAGGCGGGAACCGCGGGTGATCTGCGCCGCGACATGGGCCTGGCCGCCTTCCGCTCCAGCGATGCCGGAACGTCCATCGCGCGGCTGGCGGAAGTGGTGGCGGGCGATCTTCCGGAGGACAGCTGGTCGATGGACGTGCGCGCCGTGAGCCCCGCGCTCCTGCGCAGCGCGACGGCGCCGCAGTCGGCGGTGCTGGCCCGGTTTGATCCCACGCGCACCTCGTGGCTGCTGGTTTCGTGCGCCAACGGCGGCGTCTCCATGGTGCACGATGGATGGGGCGCCACGCCGTGCCCCCGGCGCGAGGCGGTTCCGGCCCGCCGCCCCCCGGCTCGTCCCGCGGCGGTGCGGCAGCGCACCCCGTTTGAAACGCGCCGCCGGGAAATGCCGGGGATGGGCCAGGCGGGAATGTCCCGCGGAGGATCGGGCTCGTCCAGCACCACCAGCACCCGCAGCACGCCGTCCGTGCAGTAGGGGCCGGACGATAGAGGATACGAAACACCCTTCCGCGCAGCGGGAGGGTGTTTCTGCTTTCGGGGGGGATGACGATCCGCGCGGAACCGAACCGCCCGGCCCCGGTATCCGTTGCCGCGGAAGCAGTTGCGCGCAACGCGCGGTTGCGTGAGGGATTCGCGCCCGGAGGGCCGAGAACGCGGTTCGCGCGTGCTCCGACTTCGCTCGACGAGATCAACCGTGGCGCGAACCGGGGGCTCGGCGCCGTTGGCAACAGCTGTATCGTTGCCTACGGCGCGCGAAGCCCGACCCCGCGCAGCGGGGGCACGCCCAGAGGGGAAGTGCGTTAGTGCTGGGTGCGTGAGTGCGTGAGTGCTTGAACCGCGGTGCTCGGTGCCAAGTGCTCAGTGCCCAGTGCCAGTGCCATACGTGAATGCCGGGTCCGTAAACGCAGCAACGCGAAATGTGCAGAACACGCCTCAAGACGCGCGGGACATGAAGCTGAACGTGTTGATGGACGAGGTGTCCGGCTGCAGAACCTGCGGGCGGCTGGTGGAGTGGCGCGAGCGGGTGGGCGTGGAGAAGCGCAAGTCGTTTCGCGATCAGGACTACTGGGCGCGGCCGGTGCCCGGCTTTGGCGATCCCGACGCGCGGCTCATGGTGCTGGGGCTGGCCCCCGCCGCGCACGGCGCCAACCGCACCGGACGCATGTTCACCGGCGACCGCAGCGGCGACTTTTTGTACGCGGCCATGCACCGCGCCGGGTTCGCCAGCCAGCCCACCTCCACTTCGCGCGCCGACGGGCTGCAGGTGCGCGACGCGTGGGTGACCGCCGCCGTCAAGTGCGCCCCGCCCGACAACAAGCCGCTGCCGCCGGAGCGGGACGCGTGCTCCGCCTTCATTCAGGGCGAGCTGCGCCTGCTGCCCAACGTGCGCGTCATTCTCTGCCTGGGCGGCTTTGCGTACGATGCGGCGCTGCGGCTGATGCGCGAGGCCGGCACGCCGGTTCCGCAGCCGACGCCGAAATTCGGGCACGGGGTGCGCGTGGCGGTGCCGGGCGCGCCGGCGCTGCTGTGCTCGTACCATCCCAGCCAGCAGAACACCTTCACGGGCCGCCTCACCCCCGCCATGCTGGATGACGTCTTCGCCGCCGCGCGGGAGATGATCAACGGCTGACGCGCATTGCGGTTCACGCCACTTCGCGCTAGCCTGTCATGCGCCGGGCGCCCTGCCCGGAGCCGTTCATTCGCCCGCCGTCTTCATCTCTTCCAAGGTCCATCCATGCTTACTGGAGCCGTTGCCTCCGCGTCGTCCGGCGCGCGCGGGTTTGACGCCGACACGCCGATCAGCGACGAGGCCGCGCAGGCCTTTGTGCAGGCCGGGTTCACCTTCTGCCTGCGCTACATCGGGCGGACGGCCATGAACCCGTCCACCGACCTTTCCGCGGAAGAGGCGCAGCGCCTTCTGGGCCACGGTCTGGCACTGATGACGGTGCAGCACGTGGAAGAGCCGGGATGGGCGCCGTCGCAGTCGCTGGGCGAGGAGTACGGCCGCAACGCCGCCGCCTTTACGCAGCAGATCGGGTTTCCGCCGGGCGTGTCGGTGTGGCTGGACTTGGAGTGTGTGGCGGAAAACGCGCCGTCCGCGGACGTGGCCGCCTACTGCAACGCGTGGTACGAACAGGTCGCCGCGGCGGGATACGTTCCCGGCGTGTACGTGGGCTACGGGCCGGGGCTTTCCGGCTCGCAGCTGTACAGTGAACTGAAGTTCGACAGCTACTGGGCCGCGTACAACGTGGACGGCGTGTCGCACCCCGCGCCGCGCGGCTGGCAGATGATCCAGTCCACCGGCACCGGCACCATCGGCGGGGTGTCCACCGAGGTGTACGACGTGGACCAGATCCAGACGGATGGCGAGGGCGGCGTGCCCATGTGGCTCAAGGCCTGATTTCCATCCGCCGGGATCGTCGATCCGCGGCTTCGGGGGATGGATGATGGATAGGAAAACGGCGGCATTCCCCTGGGGGTGCCGCCGTTCTTCGTCCATCCGCCGGGCGAAACCTCAGCGCAGCAGGTGATCGCCCGTGTCGAAGGTGGTGCGGAATTCCTGCAGCATGCGGTCCAGGTAGCGGTTGTACATGGGCGTGGAGCGCGCCGCCACCCACCCGGAATCGGGATGGACGCGCACCCGGCTCTCCACTTCCACTTCCATGTTGAAGATGTCGCCGCGCATGGCGTAGCGCGCCTGCCGCGCGGATACGACCAGGCTGATTTCCGCCTCGCGCACGTCCGTTTCGTCGTCCAGGACGGGGCGGCGCTTGATGTGGGTGGTCCACCGGGCGTTCCGGTCCGATTCGTCCGTGCGCTGCAGCTCAAAGTGCAGCCGCCCCAGCACCCGCGGCACCTCGGCGATGAACTGCTCGCGGCGCGCGGCGCCGACTTCGTAGCGCTTGGTGGGCGAAGGCGCGGCCGTGGAAACACCCCGGCAGCCGCAGAGCAGCGCCGTCGCGGCGCACAGGATGGCGGTGCGGATTCTCATGATCGGTTTCGAGCGAGGAGGGGTGGGGATGATCGGCCGCAGGGGACGGCGGCACCATGGGGAAGCGGGACGGATTCCAGACGTGCGCGAACGGTTTGCGTCACCGGGCAGGTAATCCCACCCGTGTCACCCCGCCCGTCCGGGCGGCGGTCGCGCGGGGATGCCGCCGGTCGCGCACCGATTCCGGCGGATCAGTTGCGCAGGTGCTCGCCGGTGTCGAACGCGGTTCGGAAGTCCTGGATGATGCGCGCCGCGAAACGGTCGTACTCGGGGGTGTGGCGCACGGGGGTCCACGCGGAATCCGGGTGCACGCGGGTGCGGCTCTCCATGTCCACCGTCATCTTGAACAGGTCCCCGCGAATGGCGCCCTGTGCCTTGCGCGCGGTGACGACCAGCTTCATCTCCCCTTCGCGGACACCCGTCTCATCGGTGAACACCGGCCGAGTGCGCGGCATGGTGATCCAGCGAAAGTTGGTGGACGATTCATCGAAGCGCTCCACCTGAAAGCCGAGGCGGCCGAGCTGCTGCGGCACACCCTGCCGGAACTGGTCTTCGCGCGAGACGCCCACCTGGTACGAGGTGCTGGGCGACGGGCGTGTGGTGGCGGCACCCTGGCAGGCGCAGAGCAGCGCTCCCGCGGCGCACACGAGTCCGGTGCGGATCTTCATGGGGCTTGTGACTGGAGGGGAGAACGGGGGAGCAGCAACTTAGATGCGGATTGGAACCCGGGGCAAGGACGCCCGCGTCCGCATCGGCCCGAACGAACAACGGAAGATCGATGGGTTTCCCAAGCGGATCGTCTCCTCCCCGGACGGCATCCGCGGCACGACGCGGCCGCTGTTCCCTGCCTGATCCGCATCCCCGTCCCCGTCCCGGCGAGCAGAAACCAGAGTTTCTGGAACGAACGTCCGGCTGGCGCCGCCCGCCGCGAGCATGTAAGCTAGGTAGATCGCCCCCTCCGTCCCCGGGGGCGGCCCCGGCGCGGCCCGAGGCGCGCACCCGCGCGCGGCGGCGGAAGCCCGCGCCCGCACCACGCATCCGCGGTACATCAGCCCGGCGCCACCGCCGGCGTTTCCACCCTCCAGGAGGCAGAATGAGCAACCGTCCTTGGGTTTCGCACTACACGCCGGGAACCAGGCCGGACATCACGCCCATCCCGTTCCGCACCATCGCGGACATGGTGCGGCGGCAGTCTGCGGCGTCGGGATCCGCCACGGCCTTTACGCAGTGCATGCCCAACGGGATGGCGGGCTCGCTCACCTTTGCGCAGGTGGACCGCCTGAGCGACGAGTTTGCCGCCTACCTGCGCGGCGGGCTGAAGCTCAAGGCCGGCGACCGCGTCGCCATCCAGATGCCCAACTCGCTGGCCTACCCGGTGGTGCTGTTCGGCGTGATGAAGGCGGGATGCGTGGCGGTGAACACCAATCCGCTGTACACGCCGCCGGAGATGATTCACCAGTTCAGCGACTCGGGCGCGCGCGTGCTGGTGATCAGCGACCTGTTCGCCGACCGGCTTCCCGCGGTGCTTCCCAAGACGAAGATCGAGACCGTCGTCACCGTGCGCGTGACGGAGTGGTTCGCCACGCTGCAGGCCACGCTCATCCGCGCGGTGCTCAAGTACGCCAAGAAGCAGCTTCCGCCCATCACCGTTCCCCACACGCCGCTGCAGGACGCGCTCAAAACGGGCCGCGAGCGGCTGGCCAGCGGGGTGGACCTGGCCGGCTACCTGGACGGCGTGGGGCTGGATTCGGTGGCGGCGCTGCAGTACACGGGCGGAACCACGGGGGTAAGCAAGGGGGCGGCGCTTTCGCACCGCAACCTGCTCACCAACGTGGCGCAGATGCTGGAGATGAACGGCGCCTACCTCAAGGCCGGCGAAGACAGCATCATGACGGCACTGCCGCTATACCACATCTTTGCCTTCACCGTGAACCTGCTGCTGTTCTACCAGCTGGGCGGGCACAACATCCTCATCCCCAGCCCGCGGCCGCCCAGCAACCTGCGCAAGCCGTTCGAGAAGTACCGCATCACCTGGTTCAGCGGCGTGAACACGCTGTTCAACGCGCTGGCTAACGAGGACTGGTTCATCAAGAATCCTCCCAAGCTCAAGCTGTCCGTGGCCGGCGGCATGGCGCTGCACGGCTCGGTGGCCAAGCGGTGGGAGCAGGTGGTGGGCACGCCGGTGGTGGAGGGCTACGGCCTGACCGAAGCCTCTCCGGTGGTGAGCTTCAACCCGGTGCAGGCCGTCAAGGTGGGCAGCATCGGCATTCCGCTGCCGTCCACGCTGGTGCGCTGCGTGGACGAGGCGGGCGCCGACGTCCCCAACGGCACGCCGGGCGAGCTGCTGGTAAAGGGCGACCAGGTGATGGTGGGCTACTGGGAGCGCCCGGAGGAGTCGGCCAAGGTGCTGCGCGACGGGTGGCTGTACACCGGCGACGTGGCGGAGATGGACGACGACGGCTACGTGAAGATCGTGGACCGCAAGAAGGACATGATCCTGGTCAGCGGCTTCAACGTGTATCCCAACGAGGTGGAAGAGGTGATCGCCGCGCATCCGGGCGTGCGCGAGGCGGCGGTCATCGGGGTGCCGGACGAGCACAGCGGCGAGGCGGTCAAGGCGTTCGTGGTCAAGAAGGATCCGTCGCTGACGGCCGAGGCGCTCACGGCGCACTGCCGCTCGTCGCTGGCGGGGTACAAGGTGCCGCGCCAGGTGGAGTTCCGCGACGATCTGCCCAAGAGCCCCATCGGCAAGATCATCCGCAAGGACCTGCGGGTAGCGGCGCCGGCGGCCGGCGTTCCGGCCTGATCGCGTCTTCTCCTTGGGTGTAGAGGCACAGCGCGCCGCGACCGGAATCCGGGCGCGGCGCGCTGCATTTGTTCTTTCCCATGACGATCGGGAGCTCCGGTTTGATCTACCGCTTTCTGGCCGACGTGCTGCTGGTATTTCACCTCTCCTTTGCGATCTTCGCGGGGATCGGGGCGCTGCTGGTGCTGCGCTGGCCGCGGCTGCGGTGGGTGCACGTGCCGGTGGCGGCGTGGGGCGCGCTGATCATGTTCGGCGGATGGATCTGCCCGCTGACGCCGCTGGAAAAGTACCTGCGCAGGCTGGGCGGCCAGGCGGGGTACGAGGGCGGCTTTCTGGAGCACTACATCATTTCCGTGCTGTACCCGGCGGGGCTCACGCGCGGCCTGCAGATCGGGATCGGGCTGTTCGTGGTGGCGGTGAACGGCTTCGTGTACGGGCGGATGATCGCGCGGCGCAGGCGTGCGTTCCATGCGGACGGCGGTGTGCCCCGCGGGTGACGCGGTGGATGAGATGCGGGCCGATGAACCCCGGACGGCGATGCTGTCCGGGGTTTGTCGTGTCGGGGATCGGTCGATCCATAAGGCGACCGACGTTGGCGTGGGATCGCGCCCGGGAGATGGACGTGTGCGCGGCGGCGGGCTGGGGCCCTCACCCCGCGTGCTGCGCACGACGACCCTCTCCCACGAACGGATGTGGGAGAGGGAGCACACCCCAGATCAGCCTGCGATGGACGGTTGGGCGCGTGCGGCCGCCGTCCGCGACCTCGCCGATTCTGCCCGCGGGGAGAACGAGCCGCGCGGCGCGGGGGCGGTCGCGTGCGCGACACGGGAGGTTCGGCCGCGGAGTGCGATGGTGTCGAGCGCCGCGTGCGTCAGGCGGCGCGGGGCTGATCGGCGAGAAGCCGGGCGATGGCCTGCTCGTCGGCGGGGGAGGCCGGCGTGAAGACGACCATGCTCAGCCCTTCGCCGCCATCCACCGCAAACGCCGAGTACTCCAGCGTCAGCAGCCCGGCGGCGGGGTGGTGGAGGCGCTTCAGGCCCACGCCGTGGGTGCGCATCTCGTTTTCCGCCCAGAGACGTCGGAAGTCGGCGCTGGTTTCGCGCAGTTCGGCGGCGAGCGCGGCGGCCTCGGGCGAGCCGCCGGCGCGCGCCGCATCCACGCGAAAGGCGGCCAGGGCGAAACGCGCATCCTCCTCCCAGTCGGGAAGCCGGTCGCGGGCGCCGGGCGTGCCGAACAGCCTGCGGAGCACGTTGCGCTCGGCGGGGCGCAGCAGGGCGTAATCGGCCAGCACCGCGACGGCGGCGGCGTTCCAGGCCACGATGTCCCACGCGGGCGTCTTTACGTAGGCGGGGCTCGTGGGCAACGCGTCCAGCACGCGCTGCAGCGCCGGGGTAACCGCCGGGGCGGCAGTCTGCGTGAGCGGCGGAGGGCGGTGCTGGGCCAGAAGAAACAGCACCTCGCGGCCCACATCGTCCAACTCCAGCGCGCCCGCCAGACGCTCCAGCACCTCGGACGAGGGCGGGCCGCCGCGCCCCTGCTCCAGCCACGTATACCAGGTGACGCTGACCCCAGCCCGCGCCGCGACCTCTTCGCGCCGCAGGCCGGGCGTGCGCCGCCGCGTCCCCGCGCCCGGCCCGGGCTGCACCCGCGCCCTGCGATCGCGCAGAAAGCCGCCCAGCGACGCGGAATCGGGCAGGGTGTTAGCGGGCATACCGGTATGACCTCTCGGCTTTTTGGCGTTTCATCATCCCACGATAATGCACCCGGCGGTCATGGGAGTCCACCTTGGGAGGATGAAAATCGAATGCGTGTATTCGTGACGGGAGCAACGGGCTTCATTGGCGAAGCCATCGTGCGGGAACTGCGGGAGGCGGGGCACGAGGTGACGGGGCTGGCGCGCAGCGACGCCGCGGCCGAAACCCTCGCCCGGTGGGGCGCAGGCGCGCACCGGGGCGAACTGGCGGATCTGGAAAGCCTGGCCGCGGGCGCGCGGGCCAGCGAAGGCGTGATTCACGCCGCGTTCATTCACGACTTTTCCGACTACGCGGGGAATGGAGAAACGGACCGGCGCGCGGTGGAGGCGATGGGTGCGGCGCTGGCGGGAACCGACCGGCCGCTGGTCGTCACTTCGGGGACGACGGTGGTCGTGCCCGGCCGGCCCGTGACGGAAGAGGACGCGGGTGATCCCTCCTCCCCCGGCGCGCCGCGCGTGGCATCAGAGGAAGCGGTGCTGGCGATGGCGCAGCGGGGTGTGCGCGGTTCCGTGGTGCGCCTTCCGCCGTCGGTGCATGGAGCGGGGGACCACGCGTTCATCCCCGCGCTGATCGAAGTCGCGCGGCGCACGGGTGTGTCGGCGCACGTGGGCGATGGCGCGAACCGGTGGCCCGCGGTGCACCGGCTGGATGCGGCCCGCCTGTTCCGCCTCGCGCTGGAAAAGGCGGAGCCCGGCACGCGGCTGCACGGCGTCGGGGAAGAAGGCGTAGCGCTTCGCGACATCGCGCGGACCATCGGCGAGGGGCTCGGCGTGCCGGTGCGGAGCATCCGCGCGGACGAGGCGCAGGCGCACTTCGGGTGGCTGGGGGGATTCGCCTCGCTCGACGTTCCCGCCTCCAGCGCCATCACCCGGCGCGCGGTGGGGTGGGATCCGCGCGGGCCGGATCTGCTGACGGACATGCGGGAAAACGGGTACTTCGCGTGATGCGGTAAGGGGCGGGGAGGGGGATTGGGGTGATCTGCGGAGTCGGGGCGCGCCGGACGCCTCGCGGGCCCCTCCCCGGCCCTCCCCGTGCAAACAGACGCACGGAGAGGGAGGACTACGACGATTTCACGTTCCGGACGGAGCCGCGCGGTCGGAGAGGCCCCCTTTCCCCGCCCCTCTCCCCCGCTCCGCGGGAGAAAGGGAGACCTCAACGTGGGGGTGGGTTGGGCGCGGGTGGTAAAGTTCGATGCAGTTGAAGCCCCGAACCGGACGCGCCAGCGGCCGGTGTCGGGGGTTCCCGCTGTTAGAGCGGCGGCTTCAGCCGCTCACGGGTGGGGACCGCCGTGGAGTTCGGCGATCCACACCGGATCCCGCCACCGTTGCAAATCACCCCAGCGCGGCGGGCGCCCGATAGATCCACCCCTCCAGTTCCGCCAGGTGGCGGGGAATGCGGTTCAGGCGGAACGGCTGGTCCAGGTCGTCGCGGCACAGCCAGGCCACCGCACACGCCAGGCACGCATCGCGCGCGTCCTCCAGCGTGCACGCGGCGGCCTCCATCGACGGATGATCGAACGAAAAGAACGGCCGCAGCGCCGCGGGCCGCGCCCGCACCTCGCCCGGGCGCGAGGGCACGCGCGAGCCCTTGATCCCCAGATCCTTGACCGCGCCCTGCGGATACACCTCGATCATCACCGTCGGCGCGTCCGGCTTGGGAGCGACGGGAAGCAGCGACACCTCCGCCGCGTCCAGCAGTTCCCAGAGCGAGCGGATGCCTTCCAGCGTCTGCTTGTACAGCCGCAGGTCCAACGGCGCCATCGCCCCGCCGGTGTCGGTGCCGCGCAGGGTCTTGTGCAGCCCGTCCATCCCCGCGCGGATCTCCTCCGGCGGCCGGTCGGCCACCCACGACGCCATCCCGCGCCACGACCGGTCACGCAGCCCCTCGATCCCGGTCACCGCCACGGAGGGGAGCCCGAACGGAAAGTCCGCGCCCCACAGAATGGGCTCGCCCTCCGCCGCGCCCGTGTGCCGCCGCCATCCCTCCGCCACGTACGAGGCCACGTCCGCGCGAAACGGCTGCGGGCAGAGCGCCACGATGCACAGCCTGCCGTCGCGCTCCTCGCCGACGGCGGTCCACAGGTTCGACAGCGGCTCCTTGGCGCCGGACCAGTCGATCCCCCCGAAATAGCGGAAGCGGCTCACGCGCGCTCTCCGCGCGCGGCCGCCGGGCCCCGCTGCATTGCCATCATCCGGATCTGGTTCTGGAAAGGGCCGGCGCACGCACCGGCCGTCGTGAGTGGGTGCTGACGAGACGTTCAGGGGGTGGCGGGATCAATGCCCCGATACCATTCCACGACTTCGGGGCGGCGCTCACGGTTCCAGCCGCTGTCCAGCGCCATCTGCGCCTCGATCTCCGCGATCTCGCGCGGCGCGCCGGCGCTCACCCGCTCCAGCCCGTTCTCGCCCATGAAGTAGTCGTCTTCGATCCGCACGCCGATGTTGCGGTACCTGGCGATGGCGGGCGCCAGCCGCGCGCGCAGGGCACGGTTGCGGGGCGTGTCGGGCAGGTAGTCCAGCACGTCGCCGCGGACGTAGATCCCGGGCTCGATGGTGAACGCGCTCCCCACGCGGAAGCCGCCACCGTAGTTGGGATACGACGCCTCCGGATCGTGGACGTCCAGTCCGATCCCATATCCGATTCCGTGCATGAAGAACAGCTGCCCCTGCGGGCACTCCGTGCGGCGCCCGCCCTGGTCGCAGTCGTACATGGCGTCGGCGGACTCGATGAGCCCCACCCGCGCCATCCCCGCGCCCAGCACGCGGACAGCGGCCTGCAGCACCGCCCCCAGCGGCGCGCCGGGGCGGGCCTCGTGCTCGGCGGCTTTCTGCGACTCCAGCACGATGGAATAGATCTCCCGCTGCTCCGGCGTAAAGCGGCCGTTAACGGGAATGCTGCGGGTGAGGTCCGCCGTGTAGCCGTTGTACGAGGCGCCGATGTCCATCACCAGCATCTCGCCCGCCTGCATGAAGCGGTCGGCGGCGCGGTAGTGCAGGGTGGTGCTGTTGGGCCCGGAGCCCACGATGCTGCCGAAGCCGGGACGCTCCGCGCCGTAGCGGCGGAACGTACCCTCGATGAGCGCGTGGACCTCGAACTCGTTCATCCCCGGCTCGGTGGCGCGCATGGCCTCGCGCTGGGCGAGCGCGGTGATGTAGACCGCGCGGCGGATCATGTCCAGCTCCGCGGGCGACTTGGTGGCGCGCAGGCCGAACGCCGCCGCGCTCACATCGCGCACCTGGGTGAGGTTGGGGTAGCGCGCGCGAAGCTGCTGGATGAACTGCTGGTCCGGGCGCAGAAACCGCGCGCGGCTCCCGTCCGAGCCGACCGGGGCCAGTGTGTACAGGGTGGTGGCCGCGGACAGCAGCGGCTGCAGCTGCGCATCCAGCGAGTCCGCGGTGGATGACGGGATGCCCGTAAGACGCAGCGCGCCCTCCGCGCCCAGCCGCGGCCCGTCCCACACCTCGCGCGCGGGATTGCGCGCCGGGACGTAGAGCCGCTCGCTCACCGTGCCGCCCCGCTTGCTGATCACCAGCGCGGCACCCGGCTCGTTGACGCCCGTAAGCCAGCGGAACGGAGAGTTCTGCGCAAACGGCGCGTCGGATTCCACCTCGCCCAGGGCGACGAGCACGCCGTCGCCCATGGTGGCGGCCAGGGCGCGGCGCCGCTCCGCGAACTCGCGAGCGGAGATAGGCGCAGGCGCGGGCGTGGCGGGAAGCGCGTAGCTGTCCGCACTCCCCCGCGGGGCGGGAGCGGGCTGCTGCGCCGCCGCGGAGCCGGCCATCAGGGCCGCGGCGAGGGGGGCGAGCGCGAGGCGGGGCAGGGTCACGGGCGGGCGGGGCGGATGGGGGTTGTCAGCGGACCACGACCTGGGACTGCACCACGGTGGCCTCGTCCCATCCCGCGTCCGGATAGGCGTGCACCACGGTCAGGCTGTACGTGCCGGGTGCCAGGCCGCGCACGGTGGCGGCATACGGCACGGCGCCGATGGACTGCACGCAGGTGCGCTCCGGATCGGCGCGGCCCACCACGCGCACGCGCAGCTCGCGCGAGTCCTGGCCCGCCAGTTCGCCGGATACCTTGTAGCAGGGGTTGGGCGTGTCCATGGTGCCCGTGATTTCGATGGAGCCGGACGCGCCCTGTGCGGAAGCGTTCTGCTCGCCGCCGCCGTTGGTCGCGGTGCCGGGCCTGAAGTCTAGGGTCACCTGGCCTGCTCCTGCGCTGGGCATGGGAGACGTGCCCGGGGCGGGCTCCGTCGTGGCAGCGCCCGCTGGCGGCGCGGCGCTGGCGGGTTCTTCGCGGGGCGCGGGGCTGGCGCAGGCTGCCAGCAGTGGCAGCGCGAGCGCGACGAGAATACGCATGGCGGTCTCTCCTCTGTGTGGGCTGGTGGATGCTACCGGCGGTCGCCGCGCGGGCGCAAGGGCCGGGGCGGTGCGGGACGGCTGCATCGGGCCGATGAGGGCGATGGATGAGGAGCGTACGTGGCGGGAACGGGCTGGTCGGTGGCGCTCGGTGGAGTGATTGAAGCGGGCGCGAGGATGGCGGGAATCGGGATGCGGGCTCCAGGGCGGGCCCCCACCCGGGCTCGTACTACTCGCCCACCCTCCCCTCCCGTGAGCGGATGAATCCGCCGCTCCAAAGGCGCAAAGCCCCGACACCGGCCGCTGGCGCGTCCGGTTCGGGGCTTCAACTGCATTGCGGGATGGCTGGATCGCGGTGCGGCCTCGACCGCACGGAGCCGTGGATCGGGGGTGAGTTCTCCCTCTCCGTGCGTCTGTTTGCACGGGGAGGGCCGGGGAGGGGTCCGCGAGGCGTCAGGCACACCGAATCAGCCATCCGCGCCGGATGGCTCCCCCGCATCTTTACCGCCGCCCATCCTCCGCAATCATCCCGTCCCCACGATCCCGAGCTGCTCCGCGAGCGCGGCGGGGTCGGTGACGGGCTGCTGGCAGGCGAAGCGCTCGCAGACGTACGCCGTGGCGCGGCCCTCGCGCGCGGTGCGGCCGGCCAGCAAGGGCACGGCGTCCGCGACGTCCTCCGCATCATCCGGGCGGCGCAGCGCGGTAACGACGTTGGGCAGGTACGCGCGATGGACCACCGCCAGCAGCGCCCGCGTGTCCTCCGCCTCCGGCGCGCCGACGAACGCGACCTCCGTCGGGACGGCGAGGTGGAAGTCCAGCGCGCCCAGCAGGTGGCCGAATCCGGACGGCATGCGCGCCATCGCCTGCGCCATGGATTCCAGCACGCGGCGGCCGACATCCGCGTATCGCCCCACGCCCGTCAGTTCGCTCAGCCGCAGCAGCGCGTTGGCGGCGGACGAGTTTCCGGCCGGCGTGGCGTTGTCGTACAGGTCGCGCGGGCGGATGACGAGCGTTTCCGCATCGCGCGCGGTGTCGTAGAAGGCGCCCTCGTCCTCATCCCAGAACGCATCCAGCATGCGGTCCGCCAGGGTGCGCGCTTCGGCCAGCCAGCGTGCGTCGAACGTCGTTTCGTACAGCGCGACGAGGGCTTCGGCGAGCAGGGCGTGATCTTCCAGAAAGGCGGGGATGCGCGCGTTCCCGTCCTTGTACGTCCGCGCCAACCGCCCGTCCTCCGTGCGCAGCGAGCCGAGCAGGAACTCCGCGGCGCGGATGGCGGACGCGCGGTACTCGTCGGAATCCCACGCGCGCGCGGCCTCGGCGAGCGTGTGCACCATCATGGCGTTCCACGAGGTGAGAATCTTGTCGTCGCGGCCGGGCCAGATCCGCTTGGCGCGAGCGTCGTACAGTTTCGGACGCGCGCGGTCCAGGACGGCGGCCAGGTGCTCCGGCGCCACGCCGTTCTCCCGCGCCACCTCGTCCAGCGGGCGCCAGGCGTGCAGGATGTTGTGCCCCTCGAAGTTGCCCTCCGCGGTCACACCGTAGTAGGCGCGGACCAGCGCCCCGTCTTCCGCGCCCAGCACCTCGTCGATCCCGGCGGGCGACCAGACGTAGAAAAGCCCCTCCTCGCCCTCGCTGTCCGCATCCAGCGCGGAGTAGAAGCCGCCCTCCGGCGACGTCATCTCCCGCGACACCCAGCCGAGCACGTCTTCCGCCACCGTGCGGTACGCGTCATCCCCCGTGGCCTGCCACGCGTGCAGGTACAGCCGGGCGAGCAGGGCGTTGTCATACAGCATCTTCTCGAAGTGCGGCACCAGCCAGTGCGCGTCCACGCTGTACCGCGCGAACCCGCCGCCCACGTGGTCGTACATGCCGCCGGCGGCCATGCGGCGCAGCGTCACATCCAGCAGGCGCATCAGCTTGTCGTCCCCCGTGCGCTTCCAGGAGCGGAGGAGGAACTCCAGCGTGAGCGGCTGCGGAAACTTGGGCGCGCCGCGTGTTCCGCCCCACTGCGCATCCATCCGCTCCGCCAGCGCGGCGGATGCGCGGTCCAGGATCGTTGTGTCCAGCGCACCGGCGGGCGCGCGCAGGCCGGCGCTCTCGCGCAGGGCGCCGGTGAGGTGCGCGGCGCTCTGGTCCACGTCTTCGCGGCGTTCCGTCCACGCCTCGTGCACGGCGAGCAGCACCTGCCGGAAGGAGGGCATTCCGTGGCGCGGCTCCGGCGGGTAATACGTGCCTCCGTAGAACGGCTCGCCCTGCGGGGTGAGGAACATCGTCATCGGCCAGCCGCCGTGGCCGGTCATCTGCTGCACGGCGGTCATGTAGATGGAGTCGATGTCGGGGCGTTCCTCGCGATCCACCTTGATGTTGACGTACAGCTCGTTCATCACCGCCGCCGTCTGGTCGTCCTCGAACGACTCGTGCGCCATCACGTGGCACCAGTGGCAGGCGGAGTAGCCGATGGACAGCAGGATGGGCCGGTCTTCGGCGGACGCGCGCTCCAGCGCCTCGGGGCCCCACGGATACCAATCCACCGGGTTGTCCTGGTGCTGCAGCAGGTACGGGCTGGTTTCGCCGGCCAGACGGTTGGGCATCGGGTCGCTGCGCGGAGGTGGATGAACGGCGTCGCGTGAGGGAGGGACGGCGGGCAAGGCGCGTTCCGTGGGGGAGGGCAGGGCGGAGGGTTCGGTGTGGAAGGGCGGAGTTCACGGGCGGCCCCCACCCGGGCTCGTACGACTCGCCCACCCTCCTACAACAAGAAAGGGGGGAGGGTTGGACGGGGCGGATGGTTCTTCGCGGAGAGCGGAATTGGGAGCCGCTGAGACCCTCCTGAGCGGATAAATCCGCCGCTCCAAAAGCGGAAAGCCCCGACACCGGCCGCTGGCGCGTCCGGTTCGGGGCTTCAACTGCATCAGGATGCACAGGATGGCGGCAACCACAGTCCGCGGAGGCGGACTTCGTGTTGTTCGAGGCGCGGTTTCAACCGCCGGGCGAAAGGCCGCCGCCGCGAGCCGAATCAATCAGCCGCGCCGGGCTGGGGTGTGCTCCCTCTCCCACATCCGTTCGTGGGAGAGGGTCGTCGTGCGCAGCACGCGGGGTGAGGGCCCCCGCCCGCCGCCGCACGACCGCTTGAGCACCCGCCGCGATCCGCCGACGCATACCGGCGGATCGCCACCGCCTTCCGTCGGCTACGCCCGTTCCTCGTCCCGCACCACGGGGAGAGTAAGCGAGAACGTGGAACCCTTTCCCACTTCGCTGCGCACCCGCAGGTGCCCGCCCATCCCCCGCGCCAGCTCGCTGCTGATGGCCAGCCCCAGCCCCACGCCCTGGTCGTTCAGGCTGGTCACGTGCCGCTCCACCTGCACGAACGGCTCAAAGATCGTGTGCAGCTCCCCCGCGGGAATCCCACGCCCCGTGTCGCGCACGTGAATCTGCAGCAGGTCGCGCTCCACCTCGCACGACACCTCCACCGACCCGCCCGCCGGGGTGAACTTGAGCGCGTTGGTAAGCAGGTTCAGCAGAATCTGCCGCAGCTTCTCCTCATCCCCCATCACCGTCACCGCGCCGCAGTCGCTGATGGTGAGGTCCAGCGACTTGTTGCGCATCTGCGGCCCCACCAGCGCCTCCAGCCCGTGCAGCAGCACGTCCATGCGCACGCGGGCCAGCGCAAACTGAATCTGCCCCGCTTCCAGCTTGGTGAAGTTGAGGATGCTGTTGATGAGGCCCAGCAGGTGCCGCTGGTTCACCTGGATGCGCTCCAGGTCCCCTTCCTGGTCGTTCGTCACCGGGCCGCGCGCGCCCATGGACATGATCTGCGCGTACCCGCCAATGGCGTTGAGCGGGGTGCGCAGCTCGTGGCTCATCACCGCCAGGAAGTCGGCCTTGGCCTTGTTGGCGCGCTCCGCCTCGCCGCGCAGCCGCCGCTCGCTGGCCAGCATCTGCTCGCGCTCGGAGCGCTGCTCGATCAACTCCTCGGTCTGCGCCTCCAGCTCGACGGCCGTTTCCTCCAACTGCGCGTTGGCCAGCGCCAGCTCGTGGTTGAGCAGCGCGATCTCCTCGGCCTTGCGCACCAGCAGATCCAGCACGCCGCGGCGGATGTCCAGCGCCGCCTCGCGCTCAATGCCGCGCCACGGCGACGAGGTGCCGCGCACTTCCTCTTCCCACAGGTTGAAGCTGCCGCGGGGGTGCAGCCGCGCCGAGCCGTCCTCGCCAATGACCACCGGCTTTCGGGGATCGCCCGCCCACCGCACGATCTGCCGCCGCTCGCCGCGAAACCAGAGCACGAAGTCGCGGCGGTCGCGCGACAGGGGAAGCGCCAGCAGTCCGGCCGCCACGCCGCGCATCTCCTCCGCGGGGGGATAATCGCCGGCCAGCCGCGTGGTCTCGTACGGATCGTCGGCGCGCGTCCGCAGCCAGGCCGCCAGCTCCCGCAGCTGCTCGTCGTCCGGGGTGGCGCCCACGCGCCAGATGCGCCCGTCGCGCATGACCACCGCGCCCTCGGCGCAGGCCACGTCCAGCAGCGTCACCGGGCCGGTGGTGAGCACCTTTTCCGCCGGCTCCTCGTCGGCCATGCGGCTGAGCAGCGCGCTCTGCGCGGCGCGCACCTGCAGCGCGTACTCGCGGTCCTCCAGCCGGTCGGTGGTTCCCAGCTGCAGCGAAAGCGCCTGCGCCAGAAACTCGCAGAGCGCCCGCACATCCGCCGACACGTGCTTGGTGCCGTTGTAGTGGTGGCCGCTGATGAGCCCCCACAGCTTGCCCCGGTGGATGAGCGAAATCACCAGGCTGGCGGTGACGCCCATGTTGCCCAGGTACTGCACGTGGATGGGCGAGACGCTGCGCAGCAGGGCGTTGCCCATGTCCAGCGGCTGCCCCGTGAGCGGGTTGAGCGTGGGAACCACGGGCGACGGGCGGAACTGCAGGTCGGGGATGGCGCGCACCCAGTTGCGCAGAAAGAGCGCGCGCGCCTGCGCCGGAATGTCCGACGCGGGATAGTGCATTCCCAGCCACGTCTCGATGTCGTCGCGCTTGGCCTCACCGATGATCTCGCCGTGCCAGTCGGGGTGAAAGCGGTACACCCACACCCGGTCGAATCCGGTGACGTCGCGCATCCGCGCCGCCACGCCCTCGGCCAGTTCGTGCAGCGAATCCGCCGTTTCCAGCCGCTCCACGATCTGCCGCATCACCGTGCCGAACGTTTCCGGCGGAAGGCGCCCGTGCTCCGACGCGGGCTCCAGCTCCAGCAGCATCAGCCCGTCGCTGTACGACAGCCCGGCGTCGAACCACCGCTCGCCGCCGTCGGCCAGGGTGACGCTCACCTGGCCGGAGCCGCGCTCCCGCGCCTGCAGCGCCAGCGCGCGTACCTGGTCGCGCACCCCCGTGCCGAGCACCGCGTCCACCGTGCGCCCGATCATGGCCGCGGCGGGAACGCCCAGGTGGTGCAGCACGGACTCGCTGGCCTGCTCGATCACCATCGCCGGCTCGCGCAGGGCCAGCAGCGCCCCGTACGGCTGAATGGCGCCGGGGATGTGGATGGGCTCGCGGTCGCAGTTGGTGAGGTCGATTGCCGCCGTGGGCGAAACAAAGTCCACGGGCGCGTCGGCGCCGGGAACCAGCGGCGGAAGGTGGTTGGGGTCGTTCACGAGGTCAGGGCGGCGGTCGGGGTCGGGGCGAGCACGCCGGGCACGGCCAGCCAGGCCTCCAGCGCGCCAAAGCAGGCCACCGCGCCCCGCACCGCGCGGGACTCGCCGCCGTGCCGGGCCACGTACGATTCCGCGGCGGCGCAGAATTCCTTCCACCGCGGGCCGGTCAGTTCGCCGTAGCCATGATAGTACGCGCCGCCGTGCGCGGGGGTGATGCCCAGCGGGCCGGCGATGTGGCGGTGAATGACGCGTCCGCCCAGCGTGGCGCCTTCCAGCACGTACAGCGCGCCCAGCGCGGTGGCGGCGTCCATCTCGTCCACGGGCGGACGCTGGACGACCGGCTCGATGCCCAGGGCGCGCAGATCGCGCTCCAGCTGCGGCAGCTTGCGGCGGTCCGCCTCCACCAGCCCGGTGTCGCCCATGCCGGGGGCGCGCCAGATGGCCGGCTCCCACGCGGCGTGAAAGCCGTGCAGGGCGCGCAGCGCGGAGGCGTATCCCTCGGGAGTGGCGAGTTGGTCCAGCGACGGCATCGCCGCCTCGACCCGCTCGTGGTGCGCGGCCGTGGCGGACTTCAACGACGAGAGCATCTACAGCTACTTCACGGGCACAGGGGGACCGGCATGGTTCGCCGCTGGCGGCAAGAAGCGCGCCCCTCACGGGTGCCGCGCGCGTCGTGCATCAGCTCTGTCCCACCAATTTCGCGAAACAGATGGAGGTGCCGCAACTGCCCGCGAATTCTGCCGCTGTCGTGTGGCGCGAAAGCGGGAGTACTGCCGTTTCACACGGAGGTCACGGAGGGGGCACGGAGGGCACGGAGGAAACTGCAACGGACCGGATCACGCAGAGCAGCAGAGCAGCAGAGAACAGACAACAACATTGCTGATGCCGTCCGTCCTTTTCCTCTGCGCCTCTGCTGCTCTGCGTGAGATTTTCTGTTGATCTGTTCCTCCGTGCCCTCCGTGCATCCCCCGTGACCTCCGTGTGAAACGGCAGTTCTTCCGTAGATGATCGCGGAGGAGTGTGTGCTGGTCAGCCGCGGACTGCACCTACGTCGACAAGGGACTGATACGGCTGAAACACACACCCGGGCCGGACGAGGACGTAGATGACCTCGGGCTCGCCGGTGATCCCCGCTTCCGCAAAGACGGCCACGCCGCGGTACGGCTTCACGGGCGTGATTTCCCACGGGCTCAGCGTGCGGGGCAGGCCGTATTTGACGGCGCGCCGCGGCGGTCCGTAGTCCCGGTCGAACGGCTCGTCTCTCACGAACCAGTCCGCGCCGGCCGCGTACGGCGGCGTGGTGGTGGGATGCACCTCCGCGAAGGGACGGCCATCCACCAGCGTGTCGCCCGTCTGCAAGTCATACGTGACCGCGATGTTCGCGAGCGCGCCGTCCTTGTATACGCAGACGGAGATCGGCTCCCCCTCGGGCGGCGGCGCGGTGGCGGGGGCGGCGACGGGCTCGGGAGCCGCCACAGGCGAGACGGCGGGCGATCCGGCGCAGGCGCAGCACAGCGCGGCGGTGATGGCGTAAAGCGAGGGGATGCGCATCGTCGGATGGATGGCGGGAGGCGGAGCGGGATGGTTTGCGTCCCGTCCAGCGGATGACGGGAAGCGGATCGGACGCATCAACCTGGCCCTGATGGATGGCTCCCCGCGCGCGCGAGGCGCATGGGCAGATAGGCGATGCCGTCCTTGACCGTGCGCTCGCCGTCGGGCGCAAAGCCGAGCCGCTCGTAGACCGGCACGGCGTGCAGCGACGAGTTGACGGTGAATTCGCCGGGATGATCGCCGTCCTGAAGCGCCACGCGCCGCGCATGGGCCCAGAGCCGCGCCGCGATCCCGCGCCCGTGAAACGGCTCCGCGACGAACAGGTGGTACAGGTGCCGCCCGTCGCGCACGCCCACCACGCCCACCAGCACCCCGTCCGCGTCCGCCACGTGATAGCGGAAACGCCCGTCCGCCAGCGTGTTGGCCACGCCCGCGGGGGTGATGGTCTCCAGGAAGACGGCGGCATCCCCGGGCCGGTCCGGGTCGGCGAGAAAGTACCGCGACAGCGCAATGATGAGCGCGCTGATGGCGGGTGCGTCCAGCTGCGCCGCCGGGCGGATGATGATCGGCTGGTCGTGCAAGGCGGCGAGTTCTCCGGCGGGTGGGGGCAGGGGCGCGCCGGCCGGACGGGCAGGGGCCGGCGCGCGGTCGTCACGGCGTGGCCGGCGCCTGAAACAGGCCGACGCCGTGGTCGCGCAGGCCGTACATCTCTTCCATCATCATGTGGTACACGTCCACCGGAAGCACGCAGAGTTCGGCGCGGCGGGCGGGCAGTCCGGCCACGTCTTCCACGTCGCCCAGCACGTAGCGCCCGTCGCGCAGTTCGGGCTGCATGCCGTACCGCTGCCGCAGCCCCGCCTCGGCGCGCACGCGGTCCGTGAGCAGCGCCACCGACTGGCCCTCCAGCTCGCCGCGCCGATACGCGTCCTGCACCTCCGGCAGCATCAGCGCCTGAAAGACGGGGTCGGTGGCGTGCTGCAGCACCAGGAACGCCGCGTTGGCGCCGTCCCACCCCACGCGCACAGCGGTGGGCCAGCCGTCTTCGCGCACGATCTGGCGCAGGCGGGCGGTGCGCGCGGAGTCGTTGTGCATCATCAGCCGCATCTGCGACTCGGGCGGCGCGGCGGCGCCCATGGTGCGCGTGAACTCGCGGTCGCGCTGGTCGGCGGCCACCATGGCCAGCAGTTCGCGGCGCAGCGCCGGGTCCGCCGCCACGGTGTCGGACGGAGCGGGCCGGTGTGCGCAGCGCTCCAGCGTCGCCATGAAGCGGTCGCGCGGCGTGGAATCGGGCGCCGCGGCCTGCGCGGCGGCAAGCGATGCCGACGCCAGCAGCGCCGGGAGAACGAGCCAGAAACGCAGGCGAACCCTCATGAGTCTGATGAGCTGATTCGGTGGATGGCGGTCTGCCGGCTGGCGCTCACATCCAGACGCCCGGCGCGCGCTGCACAGTCAGGCGAGAGCTGGCGGCCAGCTTCTGATCGAAAGAATCCCGCTCAACCTGCGCCCAACCCCGCCACGCCGCCATCGGCCCATCAACCCAGGTGCGGCCACGCGCCGAGCCGTCCGCCACAGTCCGCGCAGGCGGACTTCGCGCCGTTGTTGCCGCGACTTCAGTCGCCCCAGCCCCTCGCCGGCGCCTGTGCCCAGGAGACGGTCATCCGCCCGCTACACCGCGACGGCCGCCGTCATCTGCGACCAGCGGTCCTGCAGCATGCGCGCGTACCGCACCGGGTGCAGTCCATAAAATCCCAGCGAGTAGCCGTCGTTGGTCTCCACCACCAGCGTGCGGCCGTCCCGGGTGATGCCGGTGTCCAGCGAGTACGCCACGGGCGCGTCGGAAAAGGCGGCGACGGCCTCATCCACGCGCGCGTAGTCGGGGCAGACGCGGAAATCGCCCTTGTAGTTCTTGGAGCCCACCAGCTCGCCGCGATGCACGAAGTTGCGGTATTCGGAGATGAACTCCACCACTTCCGAGCACTGCACCGCCATCTCGTCCGGCAGCCCGGCCATGGGGATGAGGTCGCGAAAGTGGCGCACCACGCGGCCGGTGAACTGCTTGAGGTCGCCGGGAAGCGGCTTTACGAAGACGGGTTCGGTCTGCCGCTCGGCGCCGGCGCGCACCTGGCCCAGCGTGGAGATCCACAGCCTGCGCCCGGCGAACGGCTCCACCTGGGGCGGAATGGAATCCAGCCGCGGAACCTCCACGCCCAGCCGCGTGAGCGCGCGCCACACGCTGCCGATGCCGCCCACCACCACGATCTCGGGATCGGCGGGAAGCGTGTGCACCGCGCCCTGCTCGTAGTGCAGAAGCTCGTAGCAGAGTTCACGAAACCCGAACCACGCGGCAAGGTCGTTGATGCTGCGGGTTTCTCCCTGAACCTGCTCGATGGCGACGATCATGTAGTGCGGTGGGGCGGAGGCGGGGATGTGTGACGTGCGCCAGCGGCGTCGGCAGACCCGCGCTGCGGAATGCGTGTGGGATCGCGGAAACCTTGCGGCGGACCGATGCAGCGGTCAATGCCCCGGCAGGGCGGTGCAGCGGTTCGTCCGGCTTCAGTCCATTGCCGCGCCGGGTCAGGTGATGGTGCCGGCGAGCACGAGGGCGGCGGTCACTTCACCACCTGCGCGCTTTCGCCAAAAACGAACTTCCGCATCTGGTCCCGATAGTACATCAACCGGGCATTCACCAGATCCATGTCATCCGTCAGTTCATCGTACCGGGGAAAGCGTTTCTGCAGTTCCTGCGGCTCTACAAGGATGTTGTCGGGGTTGCTGAGTTCACGATCATACCACCTTCGGAAGCGGGCCTGCCAACGGGTAAGGTGGGGCCGCATCCCCTCGTTCAACACGTCGATGGAGAGCTGGATCAGCGCCTGAATGCTTTCGCCGCTGCGGAGCTTGGACGGCGGGATGTCCTTGATCAGCTCGCGCGTGATGCCGAAGAAGTGGTACCAGGAATCGTAGATCTCCACGATGACGTCGTCGTCGTAGTCGATGGGCAGTCCGATCTTGCGCGTACTGAGTTCGACCCAGAGCTGGTATGCCACCCGCACATCTTCTCTGTTCGCGCGCAGTACCAGCTTCTGGCTGCCCACGCCCAGTTCCGCCTCGTCGATTTCGAACGCGTCTCTGCCCTGGAACGCTCGCCGGACCGCGCCCCGGACGGACAGGCCTATCCCGACCCCCGCAGCCCCGGCCAGAACTCCAACAATCACGCTGGGCAGCAACTCGCTCCAAGTCTGATCGGTCATGTGCCTGCGGGGGAGGGTGTGACGCTCTCAACCTCGCGTGAGGTACGGCCGTGGCCCGGAATCGTCACGGGGCCGGCTTGCGCGTGCGAACCCCGCGGCGCGCGGAGGTCTTGTCGCCTGGCCCCTTGGGCGGGCGGCTCCCGGTCGGCGTGCCGCCCTTGCTCCGAACCGTGCTTTTGGGACCCGCGGGCTTCACCGGCTGTGGTGTCCGGGCACGCTTGGCCGCCGTCTTCGAACCCGTTTTGGAGGCCGCTGCCGTGGGAGGATCTGCCGGTTTCGCCTTTTTCCGCCCAGCCTTCGCGGTTCCGGACACAGTCGTTCCTTTGCTCGTCCCGTCCTTGGAAGTCGTGGATTTAACCGCGGGTTTCCTGGCCGCCGCGGCAGCTTTTCCGGGTCTGCGTCCTGGCCCCGCGACGGGTGTGACGCTCGTCTTCGCGCGCGGAGTGCCGCTGCTGAGCGTCCTTTCCAGCGACTTGATCAGGCGGGCTACGTCGTCCTTCCATGCCTCATGACGCAGGGTGAAGGCGTTGTTTCGAGCAAGCGCTCTCAACTCCTCCGGGAGCCTCTCGGCCGCGGGCATCGTTGCACCCCCCACCAGAACGGGGATGAGGCGTTTGCGCGTCTTCAACGCAGCAATCACTTCCATGCGCACGTAGTCGGCTTCGTTGCTCAGCCGCGAGTTTACCCAGCGTGGCCCGATCACCGCGAGTACGACCCTGGCCTTGAGCAGCGTGCTTGCGATCACACGCTCGAAGTCCACGCCCGGGTGCAGGTTGTCGACATCCACGAATACCGCACGAGAGCCGAAATGACTCTCCAGATTCTCGTGCAGCCGACCCGCGTAGCCTTCGCTGTCATTCCGCCGGTAACAAATGAAGATCTCAGCCATGAGGAATGCAGATGGGAGGTCCGCGGAACCGAAGAAGGGGATCGCAATCGTGGCCGGCCGATGACGAACCGTTCGGCCCGATCCGCTCCCCGAACAGCACTATGCGGACCATTCTTGCTGTCTCCGGCGATGCACCTCAATACTCGGGACGCAGGATCAGTTCGCCGGTGACTCCGCGCGAAGCTGGGCGACGGCGGCCTGGAGGCGGCTGAACACGGCCTCTTCTTCCGGCACCCGGAAGCGTGCGGTGCCGCCGGGCCCGCGAAGCTCGATCCGCGGTACGCGCAGCTGTCCCTGAAACTGGTTGCGCAGCGTAACGGGCAGGTCCAACAGCTTCATCTTCACCGCGTCCAGCGGTTCCATCACGGGCGCCTCGCCCGATCCCGCCGGCGCGCCCCTGTGCGGCACGAACCGCATCCCCGCCGCGCCCACGAACAGAACGCCGGGCACCGTCCTGCCCGCCGGCGTCACCCATCCACAGGCCAGTCGATAGCGGTATCGCCCGCCGTCCAGTTCTGGGTTCAGGGCCGGATCCGCCTGCGACCGGGATTTCGTGC
The DNA here is from genome assembly GCF_014202995.1 of Longimicrobium terrae. Taxonomy (NCBI): domain Bacteria; kingdom Pseudomonadati; phylum Gemmatimonadota; class Longimicrobiia; order Longimicrobiales; family Longimicrobiaceae; genus Longimicrobium; species Longimicrobium terrae. The sequence goes on along the minus strand of NZ_JACHIA010000001.1, from coordinate 535,093 downwards.
GCCTTCGCCTCCCCTCCACAGCCGAGGCCACCAGCCCCATGAAGGTTCCGAAAAAGGCCCCCATGAGGATGGCGATTACGACTGCCTTGAACGCCGGCTCGCCCTGGTACAGTTCGCGGACCAGAACGAACACGCCGTACAGTGCACCCGACAGAAATCCGCCGCGCCGCGCTCCGGGCGCGTCCGCCTCGTACGGAGAGCGCGGGGCGAGCGTTTCCATGGCCGCGGGGCCGTGTGCGTGGGCTTCGGTGGTCATCATGGCGCGACTGGCTTTTTTACGGAGGTGTCGAGGGGCGATTCTCCGGCGGGGCGGGGCCCCCGAGGGATCGATGCGCGGCGTGCACCGGGTGGGCTGGGCGGCCCGGGCGACGGCGGCGCGGTGCGGCCTCCACCCTCAGCCCATCTGCTGTACGCACTGTGCGGATCGCGCCGCGCACGTGTTACTTCCAGATGCCCAGCAACTGGCGGACAAGGATGAGCTGGCCGACGTGGTACGCGGTGTGGTCCACCACCAGCAGCAGCTCGCGCAGAATGGTCTGCCCGCTGCCGTGCGGAATGGGCGCGTACAGGTCCGTGGCCGGATCGGCGGCGAGCTGCTTGAGCGTGGCGCGGTCGGCTCGGTAGGCGGCGGCGGACTCCTCCCACGATTGCGGCGAGGGCGGCGCGGCGGACGCGGGCCAGTAGTCGTCCGGCCAAGCCATTTCCTGGTAGCCCGGATCGCGGCAGAAATCCAGAATGTCGCGCTGGGTGATGCGCAGGTGCTCCAGCAGCTCCCACGCGGAGTGCGGCAGCCCGGCCGGGCGCGTGCCCTGGTGCTCCGCCGGAACGCCGTCGACCGCGGCGTCAAAGGTGGCGTGCGCGTCCTGCCAGTCCAGCTGGCGCGCCAGAAGGTCGCGGAGCGATTCGTCTGCCGTCATGCGTGGTTCCCCGGTTCGTGTGGAGGGTCAGCGGCAGACGGGCGCCGCGTCCATGCGTTCGTCGCGGCCCATCCGCGCCACCTCAAGATACTGCACCCGCGCCGGCTCCGTGGGCGCCAGCGTGATCCACACCCGCAGGTCGCCGTCCCTGCACCGCATGCGCCAGCTTCCCCGCAGCGCGTTTTCCGCCAGCAGCGGGCCCTCGTTGCGGCACTGTCCCCCGGCCTCGCGCACCAGCCGGTCCATCGCCGTGCGGCGGCGGTCCCGGGGTTCATCCCGGTACAGGTTCATGGCCGCCAAGCTGTCGGCCAGGGGCTCGCTCCACCCCGTAATCAGCCGCGACACCTGGTCTTGCCGGTGGACGAGAACCGGCGCGGGCCGGGGCACGCGCGGCTCCAGACTGCCGGTGCGCGCCATCCTCTGCAGCGCCTGGTCGGTGACGCCGCCCCAGCCGGTGTAGGTGAGGTTGCCCATCGCCACGATCCCCACGCCATACTCGGGCAGCCACCGCATGAGCGATCCGTAGCCCGGAAGCCCGCCACTGTGCGAAACTACCGTCCGGTACACGCACGTCTGCCGGATGCCCAGGCCGTACCCGTAGCCGCCCGCGCTGAGCGTCACCGTTCCCGCCACGGAGTCGCGCACGGCCGCAGCGCCGCCGAAACGCGCCACCTGCTGCATTTCGCGCAGCGAAGAGCGGCGCAGCGGACCCGTTTCTGCCCCGTCGCGCGCCGGCCACGCGTCCATCATGAAGCCCACTCAGCGGGAAAGATCGCTCACGGAGGTCAGCATGCCGCCCATGGGCCCGAACGCGCCGTCGGGCAGCGCGGGCTCCTCGATCCACTCGCCGTCGCGCAGCCGGTAGCCGCGGGCCAGGCGGCTGGCGGGGACGGCGGAGGCCTCCAGCGTGGTGGAGTTCATTCCCAGCGGCCGCAGCACGTGTTCGGTGATGTACCGCGGATACGCCATTCCCGACACGTTCGCCACGATCCGCCCCAGGATGGCGAACCCGAAGTTGGAGTACTCGTAGCTGGTGCCCGGCGCTGTCGAGAACGGGATGCCGGCGCGCATCATAGCCGACATTTCCTCATCCGTGGCGGCAAGCTGCTGGTCGCCCCACGGGTTGTCCTCGGGAAAGCCGGCCGAGTGGGACAGCAGGTGGCGGATGGTGATGGGCGGCGCATCGCCCGTGGCACGCAGCGAGGCGAGTTCCGGCACGTAGCGCTCGGCCGGGTCGTCCAGCGAAAGCAGCCCCGCGTCGCGCAATTGCAGGATGGCGACGGCGGTGAAGCTCTTGGTCATCGACGCGATGCGGAAGACGCTGGCCGTGTCTACCGGCGCGCGCGACGGCACCTCGCGCACCCCCGCGGTGCCCACGTGCGTGAGCCGTCCATCGATCACGATCCCGTACGCGATCCCCGGCACCCGCGACCGCTCGGCGAACGCGGCCATCAGGCTGTCGATCGCGGGAAACGCGGAACTCAGCTGTTCCAGGCGCCGCGGGTTGGCGAACGCCGCGGGTTCCGCCCTGCTGCTCAGCGCGGCCGATTGCGCGTTCGCCGCGGCGGGCGCGAGGGCGATGGATGCGCATAGCGCGGCGAGGAGGGTGCGGGTCGTCGTCGACATTCGGATTCCGCCGCGGCAGGAGGATGCGCGAGAGGTGGGCGCAGCAACGTGGCTGATCGCAGGCTGGCGGGAAAGCACCTCCGCGCACCGGGTTCTGATCAGGGATCGGGGGCGGTGCACTCCGGCGGGTTGGCCGCGGTGGATGCGGCGCACGCGGCAAAGAGCCGGGCGTCGCGCAGCAGCGACGGCAGTTCCTGGTCGTACGCCGACATGTCCTCTCCCGTCACGGGGCGCTGGGTGCGCACGCGCCGGATCAGCCGTCCCCCATCGAAGTAGAACCGATGATCCACGGTCGCGACCACCCGGCCGCTCATTGGCATGTCGTACCGCTGCACAACCGTGTGGATAAAGAAGATGCGGCCGTCGGTGAAATAGAAGTCCTCCGTGCCTCGCCACGTTTCGCCGTACAACTGCGCCGTGAGCTTGCGAAGCTCCCGCCCCGCAAAGAAGCCGTGCAGCACGCCGCCCTCGAGCGAAAAGTTCTCCACATCGTGCGTGGTCCGGCGCATTCCCGGCGCCTCACGCTCAATGCGCGCGTATTGCTGGCGGATGGATGCGATCGCGGCCGGCGATCCGCTCGTGGCGCTTGGCTCCTGCGCAATGCAGGGCCGCGCCGCCGCACTCGCGCAAGCCGCCATCAGCAGCACACGGCGGAGCGTGCGTGGAATGCTCGGAAGCCGGTACATGGTCTCGCTTTCTCGGTAGAAAGAGGTGCCGCACTGGCGCTGCTTCCATCCGTCGCCCGCCAACAGACAGCCTGACGCAGAGCCGCGGAAAAGGCAGCTCAGGCGCTCTGGACCGCGACCCAGATTTCGACGGTGCCGGAACCCGTTTCTGGATCGAACCGCTCGTCATACCGCTCAAAATCCGGCCTGTGCGCGGACTGATACCCCGAGCGCGGAAGCCAGTCATTCCAGATCGAGCCCCAGGTGTCTCCCAGCTTGGAAACGCCTCCCTCGTGCGTAAAGACGGCGTACCGCTGCCTGGTGATGCGCATGCGGCCGTACTCGGGCGGAACGTCTTGCAGGCTATCCACTTCCACGGCGCACATGTACTCCATCGAACGCTCCTCCATGTTCGCCCCGCAGATGACGCCGTAGCTGGCCGTGCCTTGACGCCCCGGCGGCGGCCCCATCCGCCGGAACTCCTCCCATTGCATCGGGATGTCACGCGACGTGGCGGTAAACGCATGCACGCGGCGCAGCCCGGCCAGCAGCATCGCGCGGCCGTCCTCCATGCGGGTTGGTTCGATGGATGTCATCTCTCGTGCGTGTGATTGCGTTCGTCTTGCCGGGACCGCCGTGCGTCCGGTGTCGCATCCGGATGATGATGCCCATCGGACGCGGGTCCCGCAATCGCGCCCACCACTCGTGCCCGCTGAGGCGGCTACTGTGCCGGGCCCGGCAGTTCCTTGTAGTAGCGCAGGGTGTCGGGCCCGTAGCCCGCGCGCTCGTAGACGGCGCGCGCCCGATGGTTATCCGCGAACACGTTCAGGGTCATGAAACGGTGACCCTGCGCCGCGGACCACGACTCCACCGCGGCCAGCAGCGCGCGCCCCACGCCCTGCCCCTCGCCGGACTGGGCCACGGCGATGATGGAGAGGTGGCCGTGCGTCTCGCCGGTGAAGTAATCCGTCGCCGCGTGCGCGTACGCCACCCCCGCCGGCGCGCCCGCCAGGTCCGCGATCAGCAGCACGGCGTCGGGCTTCGGCTCGTCGAGGGCGCGCGCCAGCGTCTCGCGCTCGGCCCGGTCCAGCGCCTCGGCGGGCCGCAGCGGCGGCTCTCCGAACGACCGCAGCCGTGGCACCACGTCCCGCATGAACTTCCGGTCGGCCGCGGTGGCCGCGCGTACTTGGATGGTCAACTCAACATCTCCGTGTCTGGCGGATACTGAACGGAACGACGTAGGGCTCCAGGTCCCTGCAAACCACGTTCGCTGGCGGATTCAGCCGCTCGCCGTCCAGATGCGATGCATCCGCGCCGGGGGGGATGCGGGGAGTAGTCGCGGGAGCGGGGCCCGCATAGCTTCCCGACAGAGACGCGCCTTTTCCAGGGCGCACGCAAGAACATCAGGACCGCGCGACAACGATGGTGCTCAGACCTCCGCGGCATCTGGGGATGCCGGATGCCAACCGCGACGTGGACCCGTTGCGGTACGAGATTCTTCAGGAACAGACGGCGGTGCTGGCGCGGCTGGGGACTGCGCTTCACGATGCGCTGCAGAGGCTGGAAAGGTTCGATGCCGCGGCCCCGCCCAACACCGAGCCCGCCACGCCCGTACGCGACCTGCTGGTAGGCGCCGCGGGCGAGGCGCTGTGGTACTACGTGGTGCAGCGCGAGGTGCTCGGCTTTGGCGTGAGCGACAACCTGCTGCGCGACCTGCGGGTTCCGCGCGAGGTGCAGCTGCGCATGGGCCTGAACCGCGCGCCTCGCAAGCCGTAGCGGGCGAGCCGCTTAGCCACGCCCGCGGAGCACGCGGCGCAGCACCCGCACCCACACCGACCAGCGCGCGCCCGCGGGCTTCATCCCCACGCTGCGTTCGGCACGATCGAGCGCATCTTCGATCAGCGCGTCGTGCAGCGGGCGAAAGACGAGCGGCCAGCTCAGCAGCGCCGGACCCGTCGTGCGCATTTCCAGCACGTGGCGCAGAACGGTACGGCCGCCGCCCGCGTCCTCCACCTCGAAGCCGTGCGTCCCCAGGAATCCGCGAGGAGCCGTAAAGCGGCAGCGGATGCCGCGGCCCGGCGCGTACGCCTCGATTACGTAGCGTACGGGCCCATGGCCGCCCACGGCGCCCGCGCCCAGCGGACGGTCGAAGCGCAGCTGTGGCCACCTCTCTTCCGGCCACAGGCGGTCTCCCCGCTGCGCCAGCCCGTCGATCAGCGCGCCGACCTGCGTCCCGGATGCATCCAGCGTGCGCTGATGGACGTTCCGTACCTTCATGCGCTCGTCTCCCGCGAGGGGTGGATCGCGCGGACCGGACCTCAGCCGGGCTACGGCCGGTTCTTTTCCGCCGGGAACAGCTCGCGCAGCACGCCCGGAGCGGACGAGCGGTAGATGTTGTCGTGCCGCAGGTCCGGCCGGGGCTCAAACCGAAGCGTCACCCCGGCGGGTGCCATCGTCCGCAGCAATCCCGCGAGCCGCGCCGTGGCGGGAACGATGTCCTCCACCTCGTTGGCCGACGACAGGTAGAGCGTCCGCTCCGCGGCGGGAGTGGTGCGGAGCCGGACGCCCGCGTTGCGTACCAGTTCGTCGCTGTTCCACCACAGGCTGGGGCTGAGGGCGATGTACGTGCGAAACAGTTCCGGCCGCGCGAAGAACGTTTCCACCACGAACAGCCCGGCCAGCGACTCGCCGATGATCGCCCGCTCGTTCGACACGTTGAAGCGGCGCCCGATCTCCGGGATCAGTTCGTCGCCGATGAAGGCGCGGAACGCGGCGGATCCTCCCACACGTGGCGCGATCTGTCTGTCGCTCTCCACCGTGGTGGGGCCGGTCATGTCGCGCCGGCGCTCCGTGTTCTCGATGCCCACCACGTACATGGGCCGCAGTTCGCCTGCGCGGATGCCCGCGTCCACCGTCGCGGCCACGTGCGGAAAATCCTCCTGTTCGCCGCCGTCCGGCATGTAGAGGACGGGGAGCGGCGCCGCGCCCACGGTGCTCGAACCTGGCGGCATGTACACGTTGATGCGCCGCGTCTCGTTCAGCGCGGCGGAGTGCAGGGTGAACGTCTCGTGCGGCGGCATCGGCTCCTGGGCGGCGGCGGGCAGATACGCGCCACAGGCGGCAAACGCGGCCACGATGAGCACTCTGGCCGGCGGAATCATTCGGATCACGATGGTTCTGTCGATGCGTGCGGGGCGGGAAAGGAGATCATCCGGCGGGCAGAACCCGCTGCCGGCGTCGGGTTCGCGCCGGGAACGGGTCCGCGGGGCCGATGGCGGTCAGGATGAAGGCACGCGCGTGGCGGAAAAGTCGCACAGCGGCAGCCAGTTCTCGCCATCGTCCGAACGGTCCCAGTGCTCGTCCAGCCGCTGCCCGTCCTCGGAAAACTCGATCGTCGCGCGCTCCCACGGCCCGGTAAGCGTCCAGCGCCGTCCATCCACCGTGACGGCGTAGTCGCGCGCGTAGCCCAGGTTGTCGTAGAACGTCGCGGAATACGACTGGTCCGCCGGATCCACCCGGAACACGCCCATCCCGCGGTGCGGGCTTTCGCCGTACCTGCGGTCGAAGCGGTAGACCAGAAAAAAGCCGCCGGGCAGCCATTCGTACGTTTCCCGCCCTGTCAGGTCCGACGGCATGAACGTCCTGCCCGCCGCGTCCCACGATCCCACGAACATCTCCAGCCGCTCGTGAGCCGCGCCGCGCCGGGGAGGCCCGCCCGCATCCGTGGTGACGATGATGTCCGGTTCGGTATGGTCGGTCATGCGCTTCCTTGTCGCGGTGAGTCGGCCCCTGGCCGTGGGTGGCGGACGCGGCGGCTGGCCGGGTCCAGCCCAGCATGGACCGTGACACCACGCCGCGCGGCAGTGGGGCGTCGGTTGATGAGTAGCCCCGCGCGGGCGCTCGCGCCAGACGCGGACCGTGGCGCAAAGCGTGGGGGCCGGGCGATGCACCCGCCCGGCCCCCGAGGACACGCGATCAATCCGTTGCGGACACGCCCGAGCCGTGTCTACGCCACCGATGCGCGGGCGTACTGGGCGGCGCCGAAGAGGGCGGCGTGCTGCTCCAGGATCACGTGGACGGGAATCCGGCGGATCAGGTCCGACATCGGGCCCTTGTGGCGGAAAGCGGCAAGGAACGCCCCGCCGCGCAGCACCGGGAGCATCTGCCGGGGCAGCACGCCGCCCACGAACAGGCCGGCGGTGGGAAGCGTGCGCAGCGCCATGTTTCCGCATTCCGCGCCCAGAATCGCCGCGAATACCTCCAGCGCCTGCCTGCATACCGCGCACGAAGGCTCCGTCCCGCCCGCCGCCGCGATGATCGCCGCCGCGGGATCAGCGGCGGCGGCAATGGATTGGGCGAGCCACGACGGCTCCGGCTCGACGGCGCGGCTGCGCAGAAAGCGGTAGATGTTGTGAATGCCGCCGGATGAGCATACCCGCTCGTAGCTTACGTGCCCTGTTTCCGCGCGCAGAAACGCCAGCAGTCCCTCCTGCAGTTCGCCGTTGGGCGCGAAGTCCGCGTGCCCGCCCTCCGACGCCAGCGCGACCCGCTGCTCGCCCTGGGCAATCAGCATCGCCTGTCCCAATCCCGCCTCCGCCGAGATGACGGCGCGCGAACCGTTGGGATCCGCCACACCCATCTGCAGTGTCGCAAACTGGTTGGGGGCAAGGTGGGGAAGCGCCCGCGCGGTCGCCTGAAGATCATTCACCAGCGTCAGCCGTGGAATCGACAGCGATTCGCGAAGCCGCCGCTGGTCCACGTGTCGCTTGGACGAAGGAAACCAGACCTGCTCGTCCACCACGGGGCCGGCGACGCTGAAGCAGGCGCCCGCTACACGCACCCCCATCTCGCGCAGAAACGCGGTGACGATCTCTTCCACCGCCGTGCCGCCGCTGTCCGCGAGGCTGGTTTCCTGGAGGTCGGTGAGGGTCGTGCCGTCCGTGGACGCAAGCCCGAGCACCATCCGCGCGGAGCCGATGTCGCCGACGAGTAGAAACTGGTTCATGTGGGTCTGAAAAGGGAAGGGTGCAGCGTGGGTGGGACGGCAGGGAACCGCGCTGCCCCCGCAGCGGTGTGCGCGGCGCTGGCGTCAACCGGTGGCGGGGCAGGGCGCCGGGCCTCGGAGATGGATAAACATCCGGCACCATGAGTAACGATGCGCAGGGCCGCGCGCCAGATGGCGGTCCGTGTCGCCAACCGTGAAAACGCCGCACGCCGCGCGCGGGCGCGTACGGTCCCTGCATGGCGCCGAAGGAGAGAGTGCCGATTCCGAGCCCGTGAATGGAATGAAGACCGATCGACTGCATCCCGCGTTGCGGGAGATCATTCGCGTCGCGCCGGCGCGGCTGGCGTGGGGCGCGGGGCTGCGCGCCGCGGCGGCCATCATGGTGCCGCTGATTCTGGGACGCGCCTTTGGGATTCCGGGGATGGCGTGGGCCGCGCTGGGCGGCTTCAACGCGGCCCTGGTGGACAAGGACGGCAGCTATTCCGGCCGGGCGTGGCACCTGGCCGTGGTTTCGTTCGCCTCCGCGCTGGCGGCGGCGACCGCGGCGCTGCTGGGGCACGCGCCCGTTGCCGCCATCGCCGGGATGGCCGTGTGGACCGCCTGCGCGGCCCTGGGCCGGGCCTGGGGGCGAACCGGGCAGGACGCGGGCACCATCAGCTCCGTCACCTTTGCCGTCTCGCTCGCGACCGCGGCCACGCCCGAAGCCGCGCTCATGCGGGCTGTGTGGCTGCTGGCGGGTTCGGGATGGGCGGCGCTGATCGGGCTGCTGCTGTGGCCCGTGCGGCGGCTGCGGCCGGCGCAGCGTGCGGTGGGGCAGTGCTACGACGCGCTGGGCGCCATGGCGCGGGAGGTGGCGGAGCTTGCCCGCGCCGGTACGGAAGGCGCCACGGGCCGGGCGCACTTCGACGGGGTGCGCACCGCGCTGGAGGCCGCGTGGCGCACCCTTCCCGCCGACCGCCGCCCCGGCGGCCGCTCGACGGAGGAAGAGGTGCTTCTGCTGCACCTGCACGGCGCCGACCAGGCGCTGGGCTCCCTTGCCGCCTATGCCGACGCGGTGGGCGACGTGCCCCCGGGCCCCCTGCGCGACGCCGCCGCGGATGAGGCGGCGAGCCTGGCCGCCTTCTTTGACGCGGCCGGCGCGCGGCTGATGACGGGCCGCGGCGCCGTGCCGCATCCCGAGCCGTCGCGCATGTCCGCGCTGCGGGATGATGCGCCGGAAGCTCGTCACCTTTTGCGCCTTGCGTGGCGCGTCCGCGAGTTCGCCGACGCAGCGCACGAGGCGCTGGAAGGCCGCCTTCCGCCGCTCCCCGCGGCCGTCGCGGCACGCCCCTCCACTGCCGAGGGCTGGCTGGCTCCGCTGCGCGGGCACCTGTCGCTGCACTCCGTCCTTTTGCGTCACGCACTGCGCGCGGGGATCGTGGCCGCGGCGGCGGTCGCGGTGGCGTACGCGCTGCGTCTGGAGCACGGCTACTGGGTCACGGCGACGGCGCTCATCACCCTACAGCCGCAGCGGGGAACCACGCTGGTAAAGGGGCTGCAGCGAATGGGCGGCACCGCGCTGGGCGCCACGCTGGCCATCGCCATCCCGCACCTGACCACGGATCCGCACGTGCAGGTGGGCATCCTGGGTGCGCTGGCGGTGTGCACGGTGGCGATGCTGCCGGTCAATTATCTCGCCTATACCTTTCTGATTACGCCAACGTTCGTACTGCTGGCGGAGATGCAGGCGGGGCTCTGGAACCTGTCGTTCACGCGGGTGATCGACACGCTCATCGGCGGGGTAATCGCGCTGGCGGGCGCGCACCTGCTGTGGGCGCCCCCGGAGCGGCGGCGGTTTCCGGAGCACGCGGCCGCCGCGGCGGAGACCGCGCGCGACTACCTGCTGGCGTGTCTGGCGTGGCCACGCGTGGCGGGAGAGGTGGTGGCTGCGCGGCGGCGCGCGGCGGGGCTGATGCTGATGGAACTGTCTGCGTCGCTGGACCGGACGCGGCTGGAAACGGGGCGCGGGACGGACCTGGAGCCGGCGGAAACCATCAGCCTGTACCTGCGCCGGCTGGTCACCGCCTCATCCGCCGCGGCGGCCCACGACTCCAGCGCGCAAGCCGCGACGTTTGGTACCCGGGCGGCGGACGCGCTCTCGGAACTGAGCGCCGCGCTCACCGCGGGCCGCGAACCGCCGGAGATCGGACCGCTGCTGGAAGCGCCGCCGGAAGATGCGGATGCGCGCTTTCGCCTGGAGCGTCTGGAGCGCCCCATCCGCGTACTTCACGACGCGGCCGGTCGTCTGTCCGAGGCGGCGCGGTCGCGGTGAGGTAAACGGAGCGGGAAGAGGAGGTCAGCGGCGGCAGGCGCAAATGCCGGCGGGGTGCGGCGGAAGCGGGGGAGGAGGGCGGCGCGGGCGGATGTAGGCGAAGGGCGGATGTCGGCGCGTATCGCGGGCCTCGGGAGCGGATGAATCCGCCCCCTGCGCGAATAATCCCGGCATATCGCCTACGCGCGACATGCCGGGATTTCAACTTCGCGGGGGATTACGACCGAGCCGCGGACCCAGTCCGCGCAGGCGGATTCGTGTATTTCCAGCAGCGGTTTCGACCGCCGACGGATGATCCCCACGCGCACCAGACTCTCGTTTCGCGCCGAACTGGGGTGTGCTCCCTCTCCCACATCTGTTCGTGGGAGAGGGTCGACGTGCGCAGCACGCGGGGTGAGGGCGCCCGGATCACCGCGCGAGCTCGAGCCGGTCCAGAAACGTCTCTCCCGCGGCGGAAAAGGTTACGACTCGCGTGTCCCGCTCGCGATGCGCGTACCGCAGCGCCAGAAGGCGGTCCAGGATCGCGGCCCCGAGCGATCCGGCCAGGTGCGTGCGCCGTTCACTCCAATCCAGACACGACCGGCACACCTTCCGCCGCGTCGCGCCCAGCGTTGCCCGGTCGATGCCCACGCGGTCGCACCACTCCGCGCCGCCCTCCGTCATCCGCATCCCGTCATCCGCCCCGCTGATGATTTCGCGCGCCCGCAGCGCGTCCAGCAGGCGCACACCTGCTTCTCCCGCAAGGTGATCGTAGCACACGCGGGCAAACCGCAGCTTCTCGTCGCGGGGGCCGGGGCGGGTGCGCGCGGCGCGCGGCGCGATGTTCATCAACCCCTCGATGGCGGCGGCGATGGACGGGTCGGGGATGCGGAAATAGCGGTGCCGGCCCTGTCTGGCGATGGACACCAGCCGCCCGGCCGTGAGGCGGGAAAGGTGGCTGCTCGCGGTGGATGCCGTGACGCCGGCTTCCAGCGCGAGCTCCGTCGCGGTGTGCGCGCGGCCGTCCATCAGCACGGTGAGCATGGTGGCGCGCGTGGGATCGGCCACGAGCGCGGCGATGGATGCAATGTCGGGTGTGTCGGGCATACTTCGATGATGGGCGAAGCATGGCCGGCGCGCAACCCTTATCATCCACCCCGTCTCAATGCCCCTTACCTGACGGGAGATGGATGATGAACAGCGAGCACGCCTACGCCGCACGGGTGGTCTGGGAGGGCAACACGGGTGAGGGTACCGCCCGGTATACCGGCTACGGCCGCGAGTACCACGTGGAGATCGGCGGCAAGCCGGAACTGCGCGGATCGGCTGATCCCGCCTTTCGCGGCGACGCGGCGCTGCACAACCCCGAGGACCTGTTCCTGGCCTCCATCTCCGCCTGCCACATGCTGTTCTACCTCGCGCTCTGCGCGCGCAGGGGCATCCGCGTCACGAGCTACGAGGATGATGCGCAGGGGACCATGCGCGTGGATGCCGGCGGCGGCCGGTTCGAGGAGGTCACGCTGCGTCCTATGGTGACCATCGATGGCGGGAACGATGTGGAACTCGCGCTGCGCATACACGACGAGGCGCACGCGTCGTGCTTCATCGCCAACTCCTGCGCCTTTCCCATCCGGCGCGCGCCCACGGTCCGCACCCGCTGAACGACGGCGCGGCACAACCCATTGAACGAGCGAACGATGATGATGGATCTGACGATCGAACTGGATGACCGGCCGGGTGCGCTGGCCGAGATGGGCGACGCCCTGGGCCGCGCCGGGATCAGCGTGGAGGGCGGCGGCGCGTGGGTGGTCGGCGGGCGTGGCGTGGCGCACTTCCTTATCGCCAACGGAGAGGCAGCGCGCGTGGCGCTGGAAGCGGAGGGGATTCGCGTCACCGCCGTACGTGAGGTCCTGGTGCAGCGGCTGAACCAGGAGCAGCCGGGACAGCTGGGCCGAATCACCCGCGCGATGGCGGAAGCGGGCGTAAACATCGAGGTCCTGTACAGCGACCACGACAACCAGCTGATCCTCGTGGTGGATGACGTGGCGACCGGCCTCGCCGTTTCCGAGGCGTGGACGCGCGAGCAGCGCGAGGCCACCGCGCGTCCGTCCCCCGCCTGATCGCGGCCACTCTGTATCCGCAAATCTTCACGGACGCGGATGGCGGGATCGGGTTGGATCGCCAACCCGATCCCGCCTACCCGGCCACGTGTGGAATCCATTCGCGGATCAGGGCCGCAAAGGCGGATCGCTTCGCCTGGACGTCGTCCATGTCGCGAAACGTGACGGCCCCGCGATCGTCCGCCAGCCACTGCACCAGCGACTCCGGATCGGCGATCTGGGCGCGCGGGGCAAAGCCCGCCCGCTTCTTCGCCCCGAAGTGCAGGATGATCTGAACGCCCGTCTTTGCCCGGAGATGAGTGGTGGCGAACCAGTCCGCGGTGCGGTAGCTGGGCGCGTTCCACTTGATGCCGTCCGTGATCCCCGCGTCCGCGCCGAGAATGATCTCCCGCAGCGCGGCGATCTCCGCCCTGTGCGGATGCTCGGTCGTGGCGAGAAACGCATCGACCTCGTCCGCCGCGGGTGCGGCGGCGGGCTTGGCGCGGGTTGGTTTTGCGGGCATCTGCTCTCTGGAGGGGAGGATCGGGAGGTGCGGCGAACTGTGCCGTGCGTGTCGCCATCCGGGATGCGGGACCATCCGGATCAAAGCTATCCGTCCATCCCGCCGAAGTCGACGTAGGGCGCCACCGCGGCGGCCAGGCGCTCGACCAGCGCGTCATCCATGTACTCGTGGTCATCGGGGACGTGCAGCGTAACCACTTGCCGGCCCGCGAGTTCGTCGCGGTACTTCGCTTCCAGCCGGCGGAGGTGCTTCTTCTCCATCACAAAGATCAGGTCCGCCCACCCGATGTGCCCGGCGGTTACCCGGATGCGCGCGCCGGGCTCGGTGCCCACCGACCGCACCTCGTGCCCGTTCTCGCCATCAAACACCTTTTCTGCCGTCAGGCTGCGCTGCCGGTTCCTGCTGCAGACGAAGAGAACGTTCACGTCGACGGGGTTCCGGGTCGGGGGAGAAGCGCCGCGGAGGACCAGCGCTCCGCCACGGCGCGCGAGCATAACCACTCCGTCCGGGATCTACAACCGTTTCCGAAAACAGAGCCTCCACGATCGCCCTGATTTGTTCTAAGGTGTTACGGCTCAATGTGATCGAATCCAGAATCGATCGGGACGCCTGATTCTGCTCCTTCCAAGGAAAATGTGCCGATGTGGCGTGATCTGCGAGTCTGAAATTTTCTTCTTGGAAGTCCGGAGGGTACCGTTTAATATGTCGTCAAACGAAGTACAATTCATCCACATTGTTCGGGAGGACGCCACATGAGAGCACGATCACTGTTGGTTCTGGCCGCCACCCTCGGCGCCGCCGCCTGCCAGAGCGACGCCATCCCTTCCGCCACGCCCGCCATGACCGAACCCGTGCAGGAGGAGCTTCTTACGCTGGTCACCGCGCCGCCGCTCAACAGCGTTCAGCAGCGCCGCCTGTCGGTGGTTCGTGAGCGGGGCAGCTCTGCCCAGGTGAACGTGGCGCGGGTGCAGGCCGCCCCCGCCCAGCGGCTGAACCGCAAGTCCGCCCTGCGCTTTCAGGTGGCGCCCGGAATCAGCGTGGTGGCGGACGGGGAAAACTTCGTTCAGCGCGCACCCGGCGACGTGTCGTGGTCGGGCGCCGTGCGCGGCGGGGTGGGCCGGGTGCAGCTGGTGATGGTGGATGGCGCCGTGACCGGCACCATCACGGTGGACCGCACCACCTGGAGCGTGGCGCCGCTGGGCGACGGCCTGCATTCCGTCACCCGCATCGACCAGAACGGCCTGCCGCCGGAGCACGCCCCCGACAATCCCAGCGGCGCGCTGCGCGACGATTTCGGCGGTGCGCTGCAGGCCCGGGTGCCCGCGGGCGGCGGCACGGTCGGCGCGCTGGCCAACACCACCATCAACGTGGCGGTGGTCTACACGGCGTCGGTCCTGGCGGCCGCGCCCAACATCGCCAGCCTGATTCAGCTGGCCGTGGATGAAACCAACCAGTCGTACGTCAACAGCGGCATCAACATCACCTTCAATCGCGTGTACACCGGCCCGGTCACGTACAACGAGGCCAGCCGCAGCTTTACGCAGCACACCAACGCCCTCGCGCTGACCGCCGACGGGCTGATGGACAACGTGCACACCCTGCGCAACACCTATGCGGCCGACGTGGTGCTGCTGGTAGTGAACGACAGCGAGGCGTGCGGGCAGGCCGCGGCGATCAACGCGACCGCCACGTCGGCGTTCGCGGTGGCGGATTACACCTGCATCACCGGCTACTACTCGTTCGGGCACGAGATCGGCCACCTGCAGGGCGCGCGTCATGACCGCTACGTGGACGCCAGCACCTCGCCGTACAGCTACGGCCATGGATTCATCCCGGCCAGCAAGACGTGGCGCACGGTGATGTCGTACGGCAACAACTGCAGCAACTGCACGCGCATCCAGTACTGGAGCAATCCGCTCAAGACCTATGGCGGCGTGGCGATGGGCACCGCGCTGTACGAAGACAACGCGCGAGTGCTCAACCTGACCGCACCCACGGTGGCGGCTTTCCGCTAGGCGCGACGAAAAAGAGGATGGGGCCGGTGTGGCCCCATCCTCCTCCCCGGTGAGCTGGAATCGCCCGCCGTCGTCGATGTGCATGATCCGCAGATCGGGAGAGATGCCGGCGTAAAGCGCGCCGTCTCCTCCGCCTGGTCGGCGAACCCCGGGCACGGCGCATCCGCCGGGTGATTCGGTTCCTCCGCCGGGCAGGGGTGGGCGTCCGCTACTTGTAGCTGCGCGCGTCGGCGGCCAGCTGGCTGTCAGGGAACAGCAGGTCGATGGCGCGGATGGCCACCTGCATGCCGTTGGCGCCGTTGGTGAGAATCACGGCCCCGTCGTGCGTCTCCGCGAAGTAGAAGGCCAGGGTGCTTTCGCCCCAGTCGGCGCCGGAGTGCATCCGCACGGTTTCGCCGGGGAACTCCATGATCTCCCATCCCAGCCCCATTCCCACACGCGGGCAGGGGGCGGCGCGTGTGCGGTCGCAGCGGGCGGTGGCTTCTTCGTTTACGACGTGCAGGGAATCGCGCTGCGCGGCGAACGCGGCGGGGAGGCCGTCGCGGTTCATGACGGCCACGAGAAACGCGGCGTAGTCGCCGGCGGTCGTGTACAGGTCGTCGGAGGCGAGGGCGGAATCCTGGATGGCGGGATCGCGGTACCGGCCTTCGCGCCCGTAGGGACTGGCGATGCGCCCCGCGAACCAGGGCTGCCGCGTGTAGGTGGTGCGGTTCATCCCCAGCGGGCCGAAGACGTACTGGCTGGCCAGGGATTCCCAGTCCGTGCCCAGCTTTCGCTGCGCAAACCGGCGGGCGTATTCGTATCCCTCGCCGGAGTAGCCCAGCACGGTGCCCGGATCGCGGTTGAAGGCGAGCGTGCCCCCGGGGGTCTGGAAGCGCCAGTTGGGAAAGCCCGTGCGGTGGCTGAGCGCAATGCGCGGCGTGAGGCGCTGGTGGCGCGGGTCGGCGGCGACGTCGGGGTCCACCCAGGAGCCGGCGAGCGGCTCATCCAGCGAAACCCGCCCGGCGGCGGCCAGCCGCAGCATGGTTTCCGCCGAGACGGGCTTGGCGAGCGAGGCCACGTTGTACAGCGTCTGGGCGGTGGCCGGCACGCCCTCCGACTGCTCGCCGTAGACCCGCGTCCACAGCACGCGGCCGCCGCGGATGTAGGCGATGGACACGCTGGGCACGTGGTGCTCGGCCAGCCAGAGCGGCGCGTTCCGGTCCAGGGTGGCGGCGAGCGGTGACGCGGTTTCGGCCGTGGATGGAGCGGGGAAGGGAACCGCGATGGTGGATGGACGTGGGGCGCAGGCGGCCAGGAGCAGCGGCAGAAGGAGCAAGCCGCGGCGGATCGCGGTCATGGGGGATGCCTCGTCATCAATGGTGGATTGCGCGGATGATGGGCATCCGCGCGCGATCCACGGTTGAACGCGGCGATGCCGGAGCTGGTTTCACGCGGGCCGCTCCGGCCGGCTCCCTCCCTTGCCGCGGGAGTGCGCGAGGACGGAACGCGGCGTCAGCTCCCTTCCACCAGCTGCCACCGGCCGTGCACCGTGGCGCTGACGCGCAGCACCGGGCCTACCACCACGGTGCTGCCCGGGGCACCTCCGGCATCCTCCGCCGTGACCGCCTCCAGGTGGAGCACGTCGTAGGGCACGGACCGGGGAGCGGCGCCGTTGCCGTCCGTGCTGAGCCGAAGCGTGCGGCCCACCCGCCCGCCCCCGGCCAGCGCGATCGCTTCGGCGTTGCGCCGGGCTCGCTGGGTGGCCAGGCGGATGGCCTCGCGCTGCTCGTTTTCGGTGTTGGTGGCGGAGAACGTGACGTCGGAGATGTCGGTGATCCCCGCCGCGAGCGCCGCGTCGATGACCGCGCCCACCCGGCGCAGATCGCGGATGCGCACCTGCAGCGACTCCGAAACCCGGAACGTCGTGTCCGATACGGTGGAATCACTCCGGTGCCCGCCGCCGCGGCCGTCCTCGACCCAGCGGGGGACGGAGCGGTTGGCGACGATCGCCTCCACGCGGCCTCGCCACCAGTACCAGGTGCTGGCGCTGATGACGGAATCCGCGGGAATGCCCAGCGGGCGCAGCATGCGCCGCAGGCTGTCGGCCGCGAGCGCGGTGTTGCGTCCGGCCTCGGCCGGGGTGCGCCCCACCCGGCCAAAGCGGAGCGTAACCAGGGCCAGGTCGGCGCGCACCGGCTGCTCGGCGCTCGCGGAGCTTACGATTTCCGGCACTCCGGCCAGGGTCTCCGCCTCCTGCGCGGAGGCTGCCGTGGCGGTCCCGGCGAGTGCCAGGGTGAGCATCAGGAGCGGGCGGACGAGCAGGCGCATTGGATCGTCGGGCGTGGATGTGGATGGGGGACGCGGGCAAATCGTGTGTCGATCAGGTCGTCACGGGTCATCGGGGCCGAGGCCACGGGCAGGCGGGTTCAGGGCACCCACCGGCCGCCGATGCGGAACGAGGTGACGGATGGCCAGGAATCTTCCGGACACGCGACCTTGAACCAAGCCACCAGATAGGCGCCGTCGTGCACGGCGGCTTCGCGGGTTTCGCCGCGCCACTGCACGCGCACGGCGTCGCAGCCGGCGGGCGCCTCGTCCCAGACGGTAAGCACGCCGAGGTCGCGCTCCGGATCGGTGGACATCCAGCCATCGCCGTTGCCGCTGTTTCCGTCGCGCCAGCCGTCCGCTTCGCGCTGCGCCGTGCCGCCGTACAGGTAGCTGAACCCGTCGGAGCCGGTGTCGATGACGACGTACGCGTCATCCCCATCCACCGCCATGGCCACCACGCGGCAGTGCCGGGCGGAAAACCCGCTCATCGCGGCTTCCTGCGGTGTGGCGAACGTGGGCTGAGTCATGGGATTGAATGGAGGGCGGAACGTTTCCGGAGCCGTTCGCGGAACCGGCGGCGGATGCGGTTGGAGCGGGAGTTTCGCGCGGCTCGTGGCGGCTATCGATCCACCGGGACCCACGAAGCGTGCACCTCGCCCGAGGCAAGGACGTCGGCGGTGTGGTCCAGCGTCACGAACCGGTAGTGGATGACCTCAGGCAGTTCCACGTCCAGAATCTGGGAGTCCGAGAACGAGGCGAGCCACCGCGAATCATGCACTTTCAACACGGGAAACGCGTATCTCTCCCACGGGGGCGAAAGCCGCGGCACCGGCCCGTGCTGCTCGTACTGCCAGGGATGGACGAACTCCTCGTGCGACATGCAGGCAAAGACGCGCTCGCGGAACTCCAGTCTGAGGTCCAGACGGGCTGCGCTCCGCACGGCGGAGAACTCGAGGCTGACAGTGAACGCGGCCGCGGCCGTATTCATGACGACGTTGCCGGCCGGTGTGGTGATTGGTCCCGCCGGCTCCCACGGTTCGTAGCGCTCGATCAACCCGCACCTGCGGGAGTGGGGCGTTCCGCCGGATCGGCCGCGGCGGACGGTGCCGTGGCCGGAGCGTTTGTCGCCAGGATGTACGCGCGCCGTGTGGGCGCTTCCACGTCGGGGTAGGCGCTTCGCTCGGTGACCTGCTCCACCGTGAAGCCGGCCTGGCGCAGGTAGCCCGTCATCTCTCCCACGCTGAAGAACACGAAGTCCAGGCGCACGGGCTGGCCCCACCACTCGTCCATGTGCCGCGTTTCGCTCCCCGCGTGAAAGCCGATGAAGAGCGGCGCGCCCGGCCGCAGCACGCGCGCC
Source organism: Longimicrobium terrae (assembly GCF_014202995.1). NCBI lineage: Bacteria > Pseudomonadati > Gemmatimonadota > Longimicrobiia > Longimicrobiales > Longimicrobiaceae > Longimicrobium > Longimicrobium terrae. Next base: position 516,286 of record NZ_JACHIA010000001.1, on the reverse strand, counting down.
AGTTCCCGCAGCGCGCGCACCACCACGGGCCGGGGCAGGTGGATGAGCGAGTAGTACGCGACCGCGCCGGCCCACGCGCCCTTCTCCGCGTCCAGGGCGGTGACGTCGCCCACGCGGAACGGCACGTCAGGGTGCAGCGCCCGCGCCTGGTCGACCATCCCCGGCGACAGGTCCAGCCCGCTGGCCTCAACGCCGCGGTCGGCCAGGTAGCGCGTCACGTGGCCGGGCCCGCACCCCGCGTCCACCACGGGGCCGGCACCGCGCACCCGCCCGGCGAACGCGTCCAGCAGCGTGCGGTCCAGCGGCTTGTGCGCCAGTTCGCCGGCGATGCGGCGCGCGTACTCTTCCGCCACGCGGTCGTAGCTGGCGCGCACGTCCTCGCGCGAGGGCGCGTGATCCGCGGGTATCGTCGTCATGCAGTCCTCATCCGCCGTGCGGAATCGTAGAAAAGGGCGTTCCCGCGGGTCAGCGGGCGACCAGGGAGGGGCCAGGCGGAACGGCTGCGCCCCCAGGTTTCGCGCGACGGCGAGGGAAAACGCAGCTGCGGCGGCCACGAGAAGCGTAGGAGCATGGGGCGGGGTGGGAGCGGGCGGGATGGTCCTGCGTGTACGAATAACGCTTGTTGCGGGGCAGAGCAAACATTCGCGCGCTGTCGGGAATCGAGCGTGCGGATGTGCTACGATCCTGCGTTTCAGACGGGGAGAAAAGGGTGCTCAGGACGACAGATCATCCGGCTCCCACGCACCCGGTCCGGGACGATGCTGTCACTGCGTCGGGAGGATGACCGGCGTGGGAGCGTGCGGTTGATGACCTGCATCCTGCGAGATGCGCTTCAGTGGATGGAGAGCGCCAGGGAGCCGGCCTGTCCCACGGTTCCCGCCAGCCCCGCGTAATCGGCGATGGTGGGATGCGGAGTCCGGAACGAATGCGCGTGCGTCGCGGTCACCACCACGACGGCGGCGCCCGCGGCTTCGGCGGCGGCGATGCCGGCGGCCGTGTCTTCAAAGACGAGGCATTCCGCGGGGTGCACGCCCAGCAGTCTGGCCGCGAGCAGAAAGCAGTCGGGCGCCGGCTTGCCGTGCTCCACGTCCTCCGCGGTCACCATCAGCGGGGGGATGGGCAGGCCGGCCGCCTGAAGCCGCCGTTCCGCCAGGGCGCGCGGCGCGGAGGTGACGATGGCCCAGCGCCCGGCCGGCAGCCCGGCCAGAAAGCCGGCCGCGGACGGGATCGCCTCGATGCCGCGCACCTCCGCGATTTCGGCCAGGGTGATCGCCTCCGCCTCGGCGACGGCGTCCACGCCGGGCAGGTTCAGGCGGCGCACCGTTTCCACCGCGCGCACGCCGTGAATGGTGGGAAGGAACGCCTCCACGTCCAGCCCGTGCCCGCGCGCCCACGCCGCCCACACGCGCTCCGCGGCGGCGATGGACGTCAGGATGGTGCCATCCATATCGAACAGAAAGGCCGCAAACTCGCGGCCGGGAAAGATCGAATCCGGCAAATCCGGGCTCCGTTTTCGTGTATCCGGTAAGAACCCCGCGCGGCGGCGGGGCGAATGGTTCGCGCGCCGCTTTCCGCCGTCCGTGCTCGTCCGCGTGACGGAAGCCGGCCGCGTCAGGCCCCGCGCCGCGCCTGGCGGGCCTGTTCGCGCAGCATGTACAGGTACATGCCTTCCACCTTTTCGCGCGCCCACGGCGTCTTGCGCAGGAACTTGAGGCTGGAGGGCACGCTGGGGTCGCTGGTGAAGCAGCGGATGGCGATGCGCTCGCCCATGGTGGCCCAGCCGAAGTGCGCCACCAGTTCCGTCAGCATGCGCTCCAGCGTTATACCGTGCAGCGGGTTCTTCGGCTGTTCCTGCGGTGTCGTCATCAGTTTGTGTAGCGGCTCTGAAGCAGGCGCCAAGGCGTGTGGAGAGCGGATTAGCCGGATCGGCATAGGGACCGCCTGATTTCCATCACCAGAGCGGCCAAGTCATCCGCACGGCGTGGCCGAGGAAAGGTAGGCCAGCACCGCTGAGGATGCCAATCCGCCTCCTCTTCCCACGCGGATCAGTGCCGGGGCGTCGTCCAGCCGGGGCGCGGCGCGGGCGTGTGGGGCGGGCCGGCCACCAGCAGGTCGGCGATCAGCCCGGTGGCGAACGCGTACACCGCCTTGTGCGTCAGGTCGATCACCTGCTCGTCCACCGGCCACGTCCAGGGCGGCGCGCCCACGCCGGTGGCGTTTTCCAGCGCCTGGTCGTTGATCAGCCGCAGGTTCAGAAAGATGAACGATCCCACAGGCCCGCGGAAGCCTCGCTCGGCCATCACGCCGCGCACCGCGCCCATCAGAATGCCCTGTCCCCAGTGCATCGTCCAGTTCATCCCCAGACGCCGCGAATCCGGGCGCCGCGGCCTGCCCAGAAGCCGCTCCAGCGTGTGCGCGGGCACGTACGAATCCGGACGCCGGGTAAACCGCTGCTCCAGCTTTTCTCCCAGCGTCATGGCGGCCACGCCCGCCGCCCCCGCCAGCATGCCGCGTACGGCTGCACTCGTGCTCACCCTCGCCTCCTCTGCTCGTTTCCGGTCACGCGCGAGCGGGGCGGGGCGGGCAAGCACGGGGCCGCCCGCGCATGCAGGCGCGCATGGAGGCCGGTCCGTGGATCAGCCGATGGCGCCGTACGCCGTTGTCCAGAAGTCCGTGGAGATCCGCGTGGGCTCCGGCGAGTCCACCAGGCGTTGCGTGAGGAGGATGCCGATCAGCCCCTCCGCCGGGTCCGCGTACGCCGAAGTCCCGTAGCCGCCGTCCCACCCGAACCGGCCCGGGGTGCGATGGAGGTCGGTGCGCCGCACGTCTACCGCCATCCCGAACGCCCAGCTGCTCGACGCTCCAAAGAAGATTTCCGCCCCGGCGCGCTCCCCGGGCGCCACGTGATCCGCCGTCATCAGCGCGACCGTGGCGGGCGACAGGATCTGCTCGTTCCCGTGCCGTCCCCGGTTCAGGAGCATGCGCTGAAAGGCGAAGCAGTCGTCCACGGTGGATACCAGGCCGCCCGCGCCGGTCTGGAACGCGGGCTCGTCAGCCCACGCGCTGCGCTCCTCGCTGTCGAACGGGACGAGCGCGCCCGCCTCCCGGTCGAAGCAGTAGAAGCCCGCCAGGCGCGGCAGCTTGTCCGCCGGGACGTGAAAGGCGGTGTCGTCCATCCCCAGCGGGCCGAAAAGCCGGTCGCGCAGGAACGCGCCGAGCGTCTGTCCGCTGACGCGGGCGATCAGCGCGCCGAGCACGTCCATGCTCACGTGGTACATCCACCGCTCGCCGGGCTGGGCCATAAGCGGCAGGGAGCCCAGCGCGCGCAGCCATTCGTCCATCGGCGGCGCGTCCGACGGGAGCGGCGGGCGGTCTCCGCCGATGCGCAGGTCGCGGATGCGCGCCTGGATGGGGTACGTGTCCGGCATCGCCATCACGCTGCCGAACCCCATGCGCGAGGTGAGCAGGTCGCGCAGGGTGATGGACCGGGTGGCGGGGACGGTGTCGTCCAGCGGCGAGGCGAGGGAGCGCAGCACGCGCCGGCCCGCAAGCTCGGGGAGCCACGGGTAGATGGCGTCGTCCAGCCGGATGCGGCACTCCTCCACCAGGATCATGGCCGCGGCGGCGGTGACCGGCTTGGTGAGCGAGGCGATGCGGAAGATCGTATCCCGCCGCATGGGCGCGGAAAGGTGCAGCGACTGCCTGCCCAGCACCTCCACGTGCACGTCGCCGCCCCGGCTGACGAGGGCCACCAGGCCCGGCATCTCTCCGCGTTCCACGTGTCCGGAAAGGACCTCGTGCATGCGGCGCAGGCGCGGCTTCACCAGCCCGCCGCCGCTCACGGCTCCCTCCGCGGTTCCCCGGCGGACAGGTAGCGCTCCAGGCTGGCGAGCAGGTCGTGCGTGCCGCGCACGCGCTGGGTGCAGTCCGCGTCGTGGTCCAGAAACACGCCGGTTTCCGACAGCACCAGCGTGGTTCCCGTCCCCGCGGCGCGCAGTTGCAGCGTGGCGAGCGAGGCGGAGATGCAGCGGCCGTCCAGCGACATGGCGTAGCTCCAGATGATGCGCTGGTCCCGGACGATGTCGTGATAGGTAGTGTCGTTGCGGTGGATGACGCCGCCCGGCGGGCCGCCGCGCCACACCTCGGTGCCACCCGCGCGAAAGTCCATGCGGTGTTCCACCACCTCCCACCCCTCCACGCAGCCGAACCACTGCGCCTTGGCGCCGCGGTCCGCGAACGCCCGGAACACGCGCGCGGGCGGCGCCGGGTAGAACCGCTCGATGACGAACGAGTCGTGCACCAGCCGGGGGTCGGGAGGGGGGATGGCGGTCATGATCGGTGGCGCGAGGTGGTATGGTTAAGTGGATGATTAACTATTGCGGCGCACCCGGGCGGCCGTCAAGGCACGGGCTCGCGCGGTCAGGACTTGCCGCGGCCGATAAGGCGCTTCCACGCCGCGGCCAGCCGGGAAGGGGGCGCGGGCGGCGGTGGGGGCGGGTCCGCCAGGCTCGGCCACATCTCCTCCATGCGGCGGCGAAAGGCCAGGCAGGTGCCGCAGGTTTCCGCGTGGGCGTCGCGCCGGCGGATGTGCTCCACCTGGTCGCTGAGCCGGTCCGGCATGGGCTGCTTTTCCCACGCCGTGTTCCACGGGCACTCGGGGACTCCGGCGGCCTCCATCCACTCGTTGTCCGCCAGGAACAGCTTGACGTCGCGGGCCTGCCGGAGCGGGATGAGGTCACCGCCGGCGGCTTCCCACGCGCGGATCTCGTCTTCCGTGACCGCCAGGTCGTACGCCATTTCCCGGACGGTCCTGCCGAGCGTTTCGCGCGCGGCGGCGAGCTGGGCGCCGGTCATCATCGCGTCTCCCGATCGATTGGAGGTGTGATCAGAACAGCTCGGGGAGCGCGCCGTCCAGGCGGCGCAGCGCATCCCACTCGGGCGAGCCGTCGGTGATCATCTCGAAATCCGCGAAGTCGAAGCCCGGCCCCACGGTGCAGCCCACGAGCGCGTACGCGCCCGCCGGCCGGGCCGCCTGCCAATCGCCCGCGGGAACGACGCACACGTGCCGCGCGCCCGCCGCTCCGTTCGACAGTGTCGCCTTCTGGATGGCGTCGCGCCCCGTGCTCCAGAACACCTCGATGGGATCTCCCTCGTAGAAGTGCCACACCTCGTCGGAGCGCACCCGGTGCCATCGGCTCTGCTGTCCCTCCACCAGCAGAAAGTAGATGGTGGTCAGCGCGCTGCGCGCGGGACGGTCGTCCGCCGGCTGCACCGATCCGGCGGAGCGGAAGATCTCGCGGTAGTAGCCGCCTTCGGGGTGCGGCTGCAGCTGGAGCTCCTGGATCAGGGCGGCGGCGCGATCGTGCATCACGTTTCGGGAAAGGTGTGGATGAGAACGGCGGCCGCCCCGTGCGGGGTGGCCGTCGGTGGCGGCAGACGGAACGCGAGCCCGCCTACCGGGGCGCGGGTGCCGGGGGCGCGAGCGCCGCGAACAGGTCGGGCCCGAAGTTGGGCGCCATGCTCGTCCGCCACTCCTCGGCCGGCAGCGTGAGGCGCGTCTTTACGTAGTGGTCGCCCAGCAGCATCAGGTGCATGAACGACGCGAGGTTCCCGTCATCCCGGCGCAGAACGGCCGCCACGAGATGCCCGGGATGCGATCCGTCCGTCGCGTCCCATGCGCGCGCCGTGTCCACCACCACCGTGACCGAGCGGTACCAGCCCTGCCCGATGCCGCCATCCAGGCTGGCGACAAACTCCCGCGCCTCCTCCGCGATCTGCTCCGCGGCCGGCTTGGCGAGCCGCTCGGCGGGGACGGGGTAGACGAACGCCGTCGCCGCCACGTGCTGCGTGGAATCCGCGAACCGGTAGGCGTAGCGAATGCCCATTTCGCGCTGCTCGTACCGCGAGCTGTCCATCATCGTGAACGACGGGATCCGTGCCGGCGGACGGACCTCCTGCGCGGATGCCTGAAGCACGGAAGCCGCCAGCAGAAGCACCGCCATCATCGGCGTCCGGCACCACGGAAAGCTGGGCATGGGGAAGGGATTTCGGGGAGGAGGTGAGGGCTGCCCGGCGCGGGCCGGCGTGGAAACGTGCGCGGGGGAATCTGCGGGGTTCCCGCGCCGTTGCCAAGCCGCCGCCGATCCGCGCGGACCCCGCTATCCGTTGCGTTCGGTGAAGCGGGCAAGCTGCTCCACGACGGTGCCCCATCCGTCGTAGAAGCCGAGTTCATCGTGCATGTTGCGGTCGGCGTTGTTCTTGTGCATCGCCTGCACGCTGTACTCCGTGCCGTCGCCGTGGTCGCGCAGCGTGATGATTGCCGTCACGAACGGGTTTTCCGCCGGGCGCCATCCGCCCACCAGTGCGTTGGTGAACACGATGCGCTCCTGCTCGTCCACCGCCAGAAAGCACGCGTTCATGTGCGGGCCGAACTCGCCGCCGTCCTCGCTGATGCGCGTCACGAATGCGCCACCGGGGCGCAGATCCATCTCCATCACCTTGCACCGCGCCGGCGCGGGCACCCACCACTGCTCAAAGCTCGCGGGGTCCGCCCACGCGTTCCACACCACGGAGCGCGGCGCCCGGATGATCCGCGACAGCGTGAGGTCAAGGTCTGGATTGGCGATCTGGATCATCGTGATTCTTTCTGCGACGGGTTGCGGGTGACGAACTGCTCCAGGCGGTCAGTGCGGCCTTCCCAGATGGCGCGCTGCGCGGAGAGCCACCGGTCGATGTGCGAGAAACGGCTCGGTTCGATGCAGCACGTGCGCACGCGGCCCTCCTTGCGCGTCTGGATGAGCCCGCTGGCCTCCAGCGCGCGGATGTGCTTCATGAACGACGGCAGCGCCATGCTGAACGGCTCCGCCAGGTCGCCCACGGTCGCCGGCCCGCGCCCCAGCCGCGCCAGCACCGCCCGCCGCGTAGGATCGGCGAGCGCCTGAAAGATGTCGTTCAGTTCGTCGGGATACTTATCCATGAGGCTAAGTTACAGGTTGTGATACTTAGCGCAAGGGGTAAGTGTTCGGCCGAAGCGCCCTCGTGCGGCGCTGTCTTTTCCGCGACCACCATCGCCTGAGGCATGAATGCGATTCAGGACACCGCCTGGAAGACCTCCTCGGCGAGGAACCAGCCACCCGGGTGCTTGCGCACGGCGCGAAGGGTCACGCCCCCGCACATTTCCCCGCACACCTCCACGATCTGCACGACGGCCAACTGGCCGTCGCGGCTGAATCCCACCGTGGATACGAGGACCACCGAGGCGCGATCCGGCAGGCGATCCACCTTGTCGCGCTGAACAGCCCGTATCAGCGCCCGGGCGCTGTCCGCGGACACTCGCTGATCGTGATGCGACGCGCGAACCGAGTCCGGCAGCGGGTAGACCGACGCGCTCCGCCTTCGCAGATCCTCCACGGCCTGCAGCACCGCCGGCGAAAAGCGGTTCATCAGTTCATCGTCCGCCGTGAAGGTATCGGGGCCCGACAGCCCGGCCGTATCCGTCACCTGCTGCAGAATCGCGGGATGCCCGAAGCAGCACTCGCCCAGCACGGTCTGGTAGACTTCCTCCGTGTCCGCGGCGAGCACGGTCTCGCTGGCGGAGCAGCCCGCGCAGAGCATCAGCAGGAGCAGACGAGCGCGATGCTTCATGAGGGCGGGCGCGAGAGAGGCATGGGCGGCGGTTCAGGTGCAACGCGCGAGGGGGCGCGATCCTGCCCGCCGGCCGCGGCTTATCTGCCCGTGCCCGCCGAGTCGTTCAGTTCGATGAACGATGACGGGGCGGGCGGCGGCGGGAGGGCGCGGATGAGCGAATCGAGCGGGACGGGCTGGCCGCGGAGGTGAAAGCCGTACGCCTGCAGAATGACGTGCGACATGTTGTCGGGATGGCGGACGCCACGGGCGCGCAGGGAGTCCGCGACGGGGCCGCCGCGCCACAGCCCGGCCTCGTTGCGCAGCCCCATCCCGAGCGTGTGGTGATACAGGATGGCGCTGTCGGGAAGCGTGCGCCGGAGCGTCTGCCTGTCCGCGGCGGTCAGCGTGGAATCCAGCAGCGCGAACGCCGGCGCGACCGCGGCGGGCACCCGCCTGTCGGCCTCGCGCCCGGAGCACGCGGCCAGCGCCAGCGCGGCGCCGAGCAGCCAGCGGTTCATCACCCGAGACCTGCGTCCGCCATCCATCACGCGCCGTTCACCGGACCTCGCTGCGGAGCCGCACGCGGCCGCCGCGCACCTCGTACATCTCGCCCCGCTGCATCACCACGTATCCCACGCCGTCGTGCGCGGCGATCCCGGTGACGGAGTTGCTCGTCCCGTAATCCGGAATCCGCTGATCGCCGCGCCACACCACGGACAGGGCGCTGTCCATCATCACCGGCTCCAGGCGGCTGGTGAGCGCGAACAGGCGCCCCCCCGCGCGGTCCGCCGCCACGTGCTCCATGCCGTCCATCGCGCGCCAGCGGATGGAATCGGTGCGCGTGGCGAACACCCGGCCGTACTCCACCACCACAAGCTGGTTGCCCACCGTGGCGATCTCCTGGATGTGTACGCCGTTCTCCGGCACCCGGTGCAGCTTCTGGTCGTGCGGCGTGGGGATGGGCGACCAGGTGCCGCCGCCGTCCGTGGTGCGCCAGAACACCGGGCCGGGATTGAACCCGGCCATGGCCACGTACGCGGTGTCCGTCGTGGCGCGATACGCGTGCGTCACATTCTCCATTCCCGCCGGCAGCGCCGCGCGCTGCCAGCTTTCCCCGCCGTCTGCGCTGCGCATGAGAACGGCGCGGAAGCCGTCGCCCACGCGTTCCGTGGCAAACACCCACACGGAAGGGCCCTCCGCCGCGATGGCGTCCACGTCGTCGAACCGCGCGCCGGGAACGGCGGACCACGACGCGCCGCCATCCGCCGTGCGGAACAGCACCGGGGCGTTGCGGGCGCCATTCCCGCGCACGCCCGCCAGCATTACCTGCTCGCTCACGAAGCCCATGCTCGCGCCGACGCGCAGCCTGTCCGCGTCCACCGGGCCCCCCGGGGCGCCAAGGCTGCGGCGCCACGGCCCGAACAGCGAGTCGGCGGTGAACAGCCCGCCCCGGGCGCTCCACAGGCGGCCGCGCGGCGAAACAAAGAATTCCGTGATCCACCGCGAATCCGGCAGCGGGCCCGGCGCGTCGCCGGGGTCCGCCCGCTGCCCGGCGGGCTCCATCGCCACGTCGTGCATCACGGTGAGCAGCGCCGCCAGCTGTTCCACCGAACTGCCGCCCTCCGCCGCCGCCGTCGTGAGGCGGGACGAGCCGCCGCGCCCCTCCACGCGCACCACCACGCGCCCATCCGCGTCCGGCGGGCGCACCACCATGATGCGGGCGCCGGAATCCACCTGGTCCAGACGGTACCCGAGTTGTACGAGGCGCGCCCGCGTGGCGCGAAAGTGCGAATCCGGCCCGATTCCCATCTCGGTCGTGGCCGCCGGAACCGGCCCGCGGCCCGAGGGCTGATCGGCTCGCGGCTGGCAGGCCGCCAGGGCGAGCGCGGCGGAGATGAGGAGAATGGCTGCGCGCATGCGGTGTCGGGACGGGTGAGAGTTGGGACTTGGGGCGAAGGTGAAGGGCGGAGCGTCACCCCGGCGGCAGGCGCCGGAGAAACAGGCCGGGTCAGGAACCAGCTCCGCACATCCACCCGTACACGGTGGAATCGCGGCGGTCCAGGACGATGCACCAGAGCCGCCCACGCTCTCCCGCCGCCCGGTGGTGGGACACGGCATCGCCATCGGCATCGCCATCGGCATCGCGCACCCAGCTTCCGCTCCAGCGCGGCGGCCGCCGGTGCGATCCCGCCCCATCCTGGGGCGCGGGACGGACCCGCGCCGCCAGCGCGAAGCGGATCCACTGCCCGCCGCTGTCCAGGTTGTGCACCTCCTGGATCGCGGTCGCCGTGGCGGGCACGAAGTCCGGCAGCCACCCGCGGTCCCGAGCGCACGCGCGGAGTGCGTCCGCGTGCGTGGGATGGGTTTCGACGACGTTCTCGGTGCGCACGGCGGCGGAATACAACGCGGTTGCCGCCACCAGCAGAACCGCGCCCGCTATCAGCGCCCGCCTGGTGAACCCGCGATCAGCCATGGAGATGATCCTCATCAGCCGTTTCGATTCCTGCGTACGCCATCCGTCTCCGCGCGCGCCACCAGACCAGCGTGGTGATGGTGAGTGCCAGCGGAATGGGGAGTAGCGCCACCGCCAGGTACAACGCGAGGATCAGAAACATCTCGGGCGCCATGTCGACCAGCGCCTGCCCGATCGGCGCCGTGACCGCGTTGACGGTCCGCTCCGCGGCGGGCGACAGGTCCAGCCGGCGCAGCGTGTCGCCGTGGGTCACAGCCGCGACGGAAAACGAGTCCTTGCTGAAGGTGGTCAGCGTATCGCCCGCGACGTGGACGGAGATGCCGAACGAGTCCTGGAGCAGACGATAGAACTCCTGTCTGCGCAGTTCGGCGGTGGGTCCGGAGACGTCCGGCCGCGAATCAGCCCACGCACGCACGGCCCTTTTCTGCTCGATCCTGGCAGCCACGAATACCAGGTAGATCACCAGCAGCTCGGCGAGGACGCCCACGATCCACAGCCCGCGGATCCGGCGCGCACTCCAGTCGCGAATGGCCATCAGGTGCTTCTTCGGGATGGATGAAGGGAAGCGCCGTGTGTCTCTGGTGAACGCGGCGTTCGCCCGTCCTTACAGCACGCCCAGCAGGAACGTGGAGATGTAGAGGAGCGCGAGCAGCGGAAAGACCCACCACGCGCGCCACCGCCGCCGGATGGCGCCGGCGGTCGCCAGAAGCAGCGTGGCGGGCGGCAGAATCCAGATCGCGCCAAGGAGCGCGAACACTCCCCCGTGCGGATCGTCTCCGGGCCACCACCACAGCGACGCAAGAAGGCCCGAACCCGCCAGGAGCAACAGGCCGAGCGCGAGGTTCATGACGAACCAGAACCGGGCCGCGCGCGACAGACGGCGTCCGGGCCCGTGTGTTTCAGGTTGATCGGAAGGGATCAAGGCTCAGTGATGCGGCTGCGGCTTCGTCCGGCGGGGCGGATCGCCAGGTGACGGACGCGGGTTCTGGATGGGAGATGGATGATAACAGCGCGCGGCCCAGCAAGCGAAACCGCCCGGCCCCTCCCGCGGAAAATTCCACACCCGGCGCAAACCTTTCTCCCGCGCAGAAGCATCCGCGACGAGCCGGAGCCCGCCACCGTGCTGAGGTCTCCCCCTCTCCCGCTTGCGGGAGAGGGGGCCGGGGGGAGAGGGGTGCCGGCCGCCGCGCCGGGCCATCCGGATCGAGCTGAGTCGCCGTTCTCCCCTCTCCGTGCGCAGTTTGCACGGGGAGGGGCCGGGGGAGGGGCCTCCCAGCCCGGCGCCGCACGAAGCTCCGCCAGATCCGCCAGAACAGCCCACGTACCCTGAGCAGTCGCGGCAGCAAAAACCAGCCGGACACCCGCTCAGGCGTCCGGCTGCTTCTCATCCACCCCGCCCCGCGTTCAGGCGCGTTCCGTGTTCAGGTGCAGGCAGAGGATGAACGGCGTTCCCTCCGCGTCCGTGAACTGCGTGCTGGCCGTAATGCACAGGTCGCCGGTGGGCAGCGGCACGTACGGCTGCGTCTCAAAGATCTCCACCGGGGTTTCCAGAAGAAGGTAGTAGTACTCCTTCATGGAATGGTCCGCGCCCCGGGCCGGCGGCCGGTAGATGATGCGCTTCTGCCGCAGAACGTGCTCCGGGTGCCACACGGTGCCGCTGGCCTGAATGCCCGACATGTTCAGCACGCACGCCGACGCCACCCGCGCATCCTCCGCCACCAGTTCGGCCAGCGCGTCGTCGAAGCGCGCTTCGGGCTCGCCCTGCAGCCGCCCCGCAAACTGCCGCACGCACTGCTCCCGCTCCTCGGCGCGGGAGCGCTCGGCGATGATGCGGTTGAGCGTGCGCCGCTTGAAGGCGTTGGCCACGTCCACCACGCGGCTCTGGTCCAGCTGAATCTCGCCGCCCGCCTCGATCTTGTGCGGCCGCGCCAGATAGAAGCCCTGCAGCATGTCGCCGCCCAGCTGCAGCGTGGCCACCGCCTCCTCAAGCGTTTCCACCCCCTCGGAAATGATCCACCCGCCGATGCGCTCCGAAAGCTGCACCAGCGCCTTGAGCACCTCCAGCTTGTGGTAGTCGCCGTCCACGTCCTGCACCAGCGAGCGGTCCGCCTTGATGATGTCGGGCTTTACGAACGCGATGCGGTCCAGGTTGGCGTGCCCGGCGCCCACGTCGTCCAGCACCACCAGAAAGCCGTGGGCGCGGTACCGCTCCACCGCCGCGCGCAGCCGGTCCTCGTCGCCGAACGCGGTTTCCAGGATCTCCACGGCCAGGTTGGGCGGGTTCACGCCCCGGGCCTGCGCCAGCTCGATCAGCCCCGGGCCGCCGGCCACATCCGCCTCCACCGTCGACACATCCAGGTTCAGAAACAGGATCAGTTCGGGATGCGCGGCGTGCAGGGGCAGAAAGCTGTCGATGGCCCGCTCGCGGCACAGGCGGTCCAGCTCAAAGGTCAGCCCCTGCTCGGCCGCCGCGCCAAAGAGCCGGATGGGCGGGATGATGGCGCCGTCCTCGCCCACCCCGCGGCTCAGCGCCTCGATGCCGATCACCGACTGGCGGCGGATGGAGGTGATGGGCTGAAAGTGCGTTTCCACGCCGCCCCGCGCGATCAGGGCGCGAACGTCTACTGCATCGCTGGATTGCATTCCGGAAAATCCCGCTGCTGGCTGCACACGCTGTGGCTTTTGCGCGCCTCACAACGCAGGCTCCGAGCCGTGCGGTTCTCAGACAAACCCGCTGCATACCTGTCTGGTCATCCGCATAGGGGCACGGTGGCGGGAAATGGAAGAGGACGGCGGGGGATGGAGTGCGCCCGGCTTCCGCGTGGCAGGCGCAGTGGTGCAGGCGCGGCCGCTGGCGGATGCCGCGCGGGGGCGGCGCGATCCTTCGTCCGGCGCGGCGCGACGGTGGCCGCTACAGGAAGCTGGCGACGAACGGGGCCGCCCACAGAAGCGGCAGCAGCTGAACAATCCACCACGCGCGCCACCCCAGCCGGATGGCACCCGCCGACAGCAGAAACGCCAGTGCGCCCATCCCCAGCCACAGCGCGCCGAGCGCAAAGCCCCGCCCGTGCGGAGCCGCGTCGGGCGACCGCCACAGCCACACCAGAAGCCCCGTTCCCGCCAGCAGCGGGAGCCCGATCACGAGATTGATCGCGAAAGCGATTTTCGCGATGAGGCTCCGCTGGCGTTCGCGCCGCGGTTGATCCAGCGGATCCCAGGTGTCCAAGGCTCGCGCGTTGTCTGGCGTGGATGGCGGACCGGCTGAATGGCCGTCCCGACTCAAAAGCCCGGCCAGGGGGCGCGCGCGAAAGCGCCGCGAGCACGAACCCGCGGCGTTCCCGGTGTTCATCCCCGCGCGGAGTCCGTCATGCTCCGGGGATGAGAACGGACCCGCGGCGCGTCAGCCGGGGGCGACGACCAGACCGGTTTCCGGCGACCGGCGCCGGCGGCTCAGGATTCCCGCGGACACCAGGGTAAAGACGAGCGCCACGGGCAGCGGCTCCATGAACGTCATCGCCGCGTTGGCCAGCGGGTTCTGGTACATGCGGATGAACGCCTCCATCTTGGCGACTTCCTTCTGCACCTCCTGGGGCGTGCCCTCGCTGCTGCGCGCGGACTCCATCATGTACGCCTCGATCTTCTGGCCGTGCTCGGGCGCGAACTTGAAGTACATGGCCTCCCACGTGGCCACGTAGCACGCGGACGAGATCAGCGCGATCAGCGATCCCACCGCCATCGCCCGCCCGAAGCTCACCCGGCCGCCGCCCACGTTGTCGCGGTACGAGCGCACGCCAAAGAACACCAGCAGAAACGCGAGGACCATCGTCGTGTATCCGACGACCAGCCCCATGTCGTAGCTGACGCCCAGGTACGTCATGTTGATCACCATGAGCGCCGACAGAATGGCGCCCGAGATCAGCCCGAAGGTCCAGACGATCTTCTTCATCGATCAGATTTCCCGCGTTGCGGATGATGAGTGTCCGTTGACGCCCCGACACTAGCCGCGGCGGCGGAAATCCGCGTCACCCGAACGGGTGATTGTGGCGTTCTGGCTGGATGAATCACCCGTTCAGGCGATGAGGCCGGCTTCCTTGGCCAGCTGCACGGCCTGCGTGCGGCGGCGGGCGTTCAGCTTCTCGAACAGGCGGCTGGAGTGCGTCTTGACCGTGTTTTCGCTCACGAACAGCTTGGCGGCGATCTCGCGGTTGCTGAGGCCGGCGGCGATGGCCTCCAGGATCTCCAGCTCGCGCGGCGTAATGCCGAACCGCCGCGCCCGCTCCGGATCCGCCACGAACGGCTCCTGCGGGCGCGCGGGCACCTCCACCGGCACCTCCACCCGCACGGGCACCTCCACCGGCACCTCGCGCACGACCACGCGCGTGCGGGTGAGCTTCAGGCCCAGCCAGATGCCCAGGACGGAAAACAGGGCCGCGATCAATCCGCCGTAGATCTCCACCGAGTGCTCCACGACCAGGAAGCGGTACTCGATGAACTTCAGTCCGGCGATCAGCACGCCGCCCAGAAGGCCGTAGAAGAGGATGATCTTTTTCACGAGGGGGAGCTGCGGCGGTCATGCGGCCCGGCGTACGCGCGGGCGGTGGCGGGAAGAGCGGCGATCGTGATTCCACGGTGCCACCCCGCGGCATTGGATCATCGGCCCGGAGGATGGCCGGCGCGCGCGGGCCGGCTTCCGTCCCTCCCGCGCGCCGGGGCCCATGAGCCGCGGCGGCCGCCATCGACGACGCGATCGCGATCCGCCGCGGGATGGTGAGGTATCGGTCCGGATCCTGGCCCGGCGGCGATCGATCCGCCGGCGTGCGGTCGGCGGCCATCCATCCGCCGGCTGGACCCTGCGGGATCAGTCCGCCGGGCGCGGATCTCCGGCCATGATCGCGCCCATCCGCGCGGCGATGTAGTCCATCTGCCGGCTCCGTTCGCTGGCCCAGCGCGGCAGGCGGATGCGGTTGGCGCCCACGGTGCCCAGTGCCGTGGCGGTAAGCATTCCCGGCACGATCAGGTCCTGCGGCGCGCCGGACATCATCGCCGCGGCCACGGCGGCCAGGCCGGCCAGCATCCCCACGCCGCCGAGCGCGTTCACGGCGAGCGCGTTCCCCTTTACCGTGCCCAGCCGCAGCCGGTAGCCGCCTTCGCCCGGCTCCACGCAGGCGTGCAGGTTTCCGTTCACCCATTCCAGCAGCCCGCCCTGAGAAATCACGCGTCCGCGCGCGCGGAAGGTGGCGCGCAGCTCGCCCACCAGCTGCTCCCACTCGCTCGTGGTGGGCGCACGCGGCAGCGGAACCACGCGCGTCACCTCGATAGGCGCGCCCAGCGTGGTGCGCACCGGAAGCTGCGCGGTGTGTGCGTCCAGGGCGGCCGCGGCGCGAGTGACCTCCGCCACGTCCAGCCCCGCCTCGCGCCCGATGTCCTGCAGCTCCACCAAGCTCAGCCCCTGCGACGCGCCCGGCCGGGGCTCGGCCAGTTCCCTCTGCGCGGCGGAGGCAAAAATCTCACGGACTTCGTCGTCGTTGTAGGTGCGCTGGCCTGCCATGGTGTCCTCACGCTGACGGGATTTACGGAAACGGGAACGCCGCCGTGCAGTCAAGATAAACGTTGCGGCGCCTTTGCGCTCATGTACGAGGCAAAGGGCGCCGCGGGTTCACCCGTCCACGATCCCGAGCTCACGTTCCAGGGAAGCAAAGGCTTCCTCTGCATCTTGTCCGGTTCCTTCGTACATCCCCCGCAATCCACGCTGAATCCCCGCGATCGCGGCAGCTTGGGTGCCTTCGGGAGCATGGTCCATGTTCACGGCGATGTCCTCCGGCCGGCTGCTCCGGCCCGCGCCTGACGGACTTGCGCTCTGGTTGGTCCTCATTTCGTCATCCATCCGCCCAGGGGGCAGGTAGCGGGGCGCCGCAGCGCGTACAGAAGTCCATCCGCTCAAAGGGCCGCATGTGCACCATCTTTCCGCAGTGGTCGCAGAAGCGCGTGTTGCGCAGGTTGAGCACGGTGATCACCACAACCACCGGCAGCATTAAGCTGGCCGAGGAGGGGAACAACCATGTCGTGAGAGCGCCGAACGCCACTCCGGCGCCCACCGCCATGATGCGGTGCGCGCGGCGCTTTTCGGGCGTGGTGGGCCGCGAGCGGACGTACAGCGTGCTGCCGATGCCCAGCGCGAGCCAGACAACGGCGAAGGTCAGAAACTGAGATTCGTCGCTCATGGACGAGACGGGTCAGAGATGGATGTGCGCCGTCCGGCGGGCCAGGAGCGGGGTCGCCGGCGCCGCCCGGCTGTCATCACCACGGCTGACTGCCTGGCGCGATTGCGGATCGCCCCGCGCCCGGGTTCGCCGTGCGGTGCACGACAGGCCGCAGCGCCGGAGCCCGGCGGGCGAGAACCTTTGTCATCCACCCGTTCAGGAAGCCGGCAGCGGGGCTCCGCAGCGTGGGCAGAAGTCTACCCGCTGAAAAGGCTGTACCTGGGTCATCTTGCCGCACTGATCGCAGAAGCGGGTGTTGCGCAGATTGAGCATTGTGATCAGCACGATCGCCGGCAGCATGAAGACGGCCGAGGGGGGAAAGAGCCAGGTCGCGAAGGCGCCGAACGCCACTCCCGCGATCACCGCCAGGACCCGGTGAGCGCGGCGTTTTTCGGCCGCGGTGGGCAGTGAGCGGATGTAGAGCGTGCCGCCGATGCCCAGCGAGAGCCAGACAACCGCGAATGTCAGAAACAGAGATTCGTCGCGTTCGAGCATGGACGAGGTTGGGTCCAGGGATGGAGGTGCGCCGTCCGGTGGGCCAGGGCGCGCGGTCGCCGCCGCTGGCTGCCATCGTCACGGCTGACTGATGCGCGCAGGTACGCGCCGTGCCGCGCCCGGGTTTCGCGGCGCGGTGCACAGCAGGCCACAACGCCGGAGCCCGGCGGGCGAGAACATCCTCGCCGCGCCGGGCTGGTGGTGGATCGACTCGGGCGCGCGCGACCGTCCGCCCGCGCAACCACGGTTCTGTTCGCGAGGCGGCTCGATCATGATCCGCCCGCCGCTGCTGGATGCGGTGCGCCTACGCCCCGAACTGCCGCAGGTGGTGGTCCAGGTGCTTGTACATCAGCACGGCCCACTCGCGCGGCGTGAGCCGGCCAAAGAACGGGTGGGGATGCGTGGTGCAGCCGCTGGGCCCGTTCTCCGTAAATCGGTCGATGAGCCCGGCCAGGCGCCGGCGCTCGGCGTCCAGGTCGCGCTCGCCGGGAACCAGCATCTCCGGCACGGTGGGCGAGTTGCGGCGCATGAGCGCCTCGTTGCCCAGCGCCAGCGGCTTGATGATCCACCCCAGCAGCCGCCCGATCAGCACGCGCCGGGGCAGCGTGTCGCCCAGCGCCATCTGCACGCCCGCGGCACAGTGCGCCACCGCCTGCCCCGGGCTCATGGTGCCCCACTGCCGCGCGCTGTCCGGCCGCAGGTTCAGCAGCCGTGCCCTGATCTCGGCCGCCGTCGCCGGTTCATACAGGTGCTTCATGGGGGTACCGCGGAATGGAGGGTGGGGGAGGCGGGGGATGATCGTCACGCGCGGCGGGGTGCCGCGCCCGAGGGTCATCCGGCCGGGGCGAACGCCAGCGGGGGATCTGCCCTGGCCGTGGATGTCTCCCGTGGCACCGGCCTAGATGGGATTCACGACGCCGGCCACGCGGATGGAGTTCATGATCCGCTCGCCGACCGCGCCCCACTCGCCTTCCAGCTCACGCGTGACGTTGAAGCTCACGATCATCGCCCGGCCATCCACCGACGACACGACCATGATGTTGCGCACCTCACCGTCCGCCGTGGGCGACCAGAAATCCAGCACGGCGACGTCCTGAGTGCCGCGGCGCACCACCTCGCTGCGGTTCCAGCGCGCCGTGGGGAACGTGCTCTTCAGCTGCCCCTCCAGCGCGGCGTGGGCCTCGCGGATCTGCGCGGGCGCCATGGCCTGCTGCGTGTGGTTGAACGCGATGCTGACGGTGCCGCGTTCGTTGGACAGCACTTCCGTGGGCGGGCGCTGCGTGGGGTACTTGGCGCGCAGCATCTCCGGCGACATGCGCGAGAAGTCGGCCGGCGCCATGAGGGCCACCTTGCCCCCCAGCGCGGTGTGCTCCACGAGCTGGGCGGTGCCCTGGGCGTTCGCGGCGGCCGCGGTGCAGCTCAGGAGAAGGGCGAAAAGTACGGTTCTGATGCGCATTTGATGGAGGAGGGGCGTTTCGTGAATGCGATGAGTACGAGCGGGCGGTCCGGGGCACGACGGCCGCCGCGACCGCCCGGCGGGTGTGCGGCCAGGCATAAGGGTACAGGCGGGCCGTGGATATGACAACGCTACCCGGCTCCGCCGATCCGCGGATCAGACGATGGGACTGAAGCGTTCCACGACGGTCGGCACCCAGCGGGTGCGGAGCACGACCACCCGGTCGCCGGACGGCAGGCTCAGCCGCAGCCGCGTCTGCGTCCGGATCGTCTCGCCCCCACGGTGGTCAAAGGCCAGGGCCGGCTCCAGCTTCAGCCATGAACGCATGGTGTCCAGCCCGACTGCTACGGGAAAGCGGATGGAATCCGCGAATGCGTAGCGTCGGCCACGGCTGGAGGACAGCGAGACATCCTCCACCGTCACGCGCCTGAGATCCGTCGTCCTGGGGCTGACCCGGATGGTGAGCTTGTAGGGAGGGTGGTTGATGACGTCGTTGTCGTACGTGAACCACTCCATGCAGACGGTCGCTTCCGGCAGTTCGAAATTGGAGCACCGGGAGCCGAGCTCCTCCTGATCGCCGCGCGCGACCGCTTCCACGGGTTTGTACGTGTGGATCCGTTCCGTCATCATCTCGTCGAGCAGGAGCCAGCATGATCCCATCAGGAGCAGCATGGTTCCCAGCAGCGCGTAGACGCAGCCCCGGGTTCTGGAGATCGCCATCAGGTGTCTGGGACGTTGGGATTGAGAAGCGCTACGTTTCGACTCTCAGCCAGACGCAAATGGCGAAAGCGTGGGAGCACGGTCCCGCGCTGCCGTTGGCCAACTCCTGCTCAGCTATGTGATCCCCGAGCACGTGCTTTCAGAACAAAGGCGCGCGGCACCTGTTTTTCGCATCCCGCCAAGGGATTTCCAAGACGCCTCACTGCGCTTGGTCGAGTGTCGCAAGTGCAGCGTGGATTCGGTTGCGTTCGTGGATGAACTTCCTGATGAGCAAGCCTCCTGCGACCCAGGGCAGCAGTAGAGATATGACTCCCCCCAGCGAGAAACCTGAAGATTCCCCTATGACTACAGAACCGCAGACCAGTCCCACGCACAGGATCAGTAATCCGACGATCGCGTACAGGCTGTCGGCCTGGATCGTAGTTGTAAATCCAGAAGCGTTGTCACGTAGAGCGAAAACCGTCAAGCCTTCTCTGCCGGGTCGGCCAGCCGCCGTGACATCATCTCCGTCGTCGACGCTGATGGTACCACTCATCACGACAGGCTTCCCGGCGATGCGAAACATCGTGTTGTGAGTTGTTTGAACCCTTCCTCCGTGCCGGCCATGGATGTTGCCGGAAGTGTGCGAGATAACTCGGCAATGGCTTACAACTCCAGAAATTGTGACGAATTCCATGGGTCTTTTTCCGTATCAAGGGTAGCTCGGGAGGGATCCGGCAGCAAACTATCCCCTGTAGACGGCCTGACCGACAGAATTTCTCATCCGCTGTGCTTACCCTCGAGCTTCGCCTCCAGCCTTCCTGTTCTAATTAGTTGGAACGTACAACTGGTGACGTTTTCGGACCGGTTCAGGGCGTTCGAGGGCGATCGCGTACTCCAGCATCCGGCTCTCCCGCAGGCCTCAGCGCAACGACTGCCGCCATCACCCGCCGTAGCGGTCCGGCAGCGGCGCGCCGGTGCGCAGACTGTCAAAGACGCGGTCTGGATCGGCTTGGCACCAGTAGCGGATCTGGAGATCCGGACGGCCGTCCGGGCGCCGCACCGTCGACACAGGTAGCTCGGGGTCGGCGAGCCACCGGGGCGCCGCCCACTGCTGCGCCACCACCGCCAGCGGCTGCGCGCCTTCCACGATCCACGTCGCGCGGCCGCCCGCGATACTCGCCAGGTAGCCCACGCGCAGCATCTCCTCCACGACCGCGCCAATCGCGGCGTCCGCCGCGACGGGCACCACCCATTCGTGCGGCGCCTCGATGTCGTCGCCCATCGCGACGCTGTCTCTCCAGATCACAACCTCCATCAGTCTCGGACCCGTGCGGGCGAAGTGTGTAAGCCGTCGGCCGCTGGACGCGACGGCGGCGGGCGCGGCGCTGGCGGGATGCGCTGACCGGTTCAGGAAGCGGGAGCCGCGGGCACCTCGCTGAACGAGATGCCGCCGCGCTGCTCGCCGGACAGGGTCTGCCCGCCGCACCGCACCGGAGCGCCGCGAAAGATCTGGCGAAACCCGGTGGCGCGCAGCGTGATCTCGCCCTCGTTGCAGTCCAGCGTCCAGCGCCAGTGCAGCGGCGGCCCCTGGAACCCCGCGAGGGTCGGCTGTTCATCATCGCGCCGCAGGTCCTGAATGGAGATCTCACCCTGCGGCTCCACGTCGATCCGCAGATCAGAGACGTTCTCGAACACCAGCGTCGCGGGCGCGACCCAGAAGCTGAAGTGCGTTTCGCCGGGCGCGGGATTGATCCATTGCAGGATGTAGTCGATGTCGAGCGCGAACGTCCACTCGTCCCCCGGAAATCCCATCGCGCGGATGGTGGCATCGTGCCAGCCCATCCGCTCAAAGTCCGCCTCGGTCCAGATCCACTGGTCCAGCGAGTACGTTTCGGTCACGCGATCATCGATTCGGGTGATGCGGGCACCTGGATTCAGCCGCACCGCGGGCAGGTGAAGCGCCGGACTACGCCTTGAGGACCGGGTAGCGCAGGTGCGTTACGCCGTCGCCCGCGATCACGGTGGGGTTGCCGAGGATGGCGGGCGTGCCGGCCAGCTGGTCAAACAGCCGGATGCCGGAGCCCAGCAGGACCGCCGCGACGTCGATGTGAAGCTCGTCCAGCAGGCCGGCGTTCAGAAGCTGCTGGATGGTGTCGGCGCCGTGCACGCCGACGGACTTTCCGGCGGCGGCGGCCCTGGCCTGCTGGACGGCGCTCTCGATGCCGTCCGTCACGAAGTGCACGGTCGATCCGGGGCGCGGCCAGCCATCGGGCACCTGGTGGGTCACCACGAACGCCGGCCCCCACGCGTGATGCCCGCCCCAGCCTTGCGCGACCTCGAACGTGCGCCTGCCGGTGAGCACGGCGCCAAGCTCGGACCACAGCGCGCGCAGGTGCACGGCGCTCGGCGCGGACACCTTGAACGTCATGGGGTCCGATCCCCCGGTGCCGAACTCAACATCCCCGGAGTGAAAGTACCAGTCGAACACCTCGCCCACGCCGTCGTCGCGATCAGCGACAAAGCCGTCGAGCGACATGGACATGATGGCGACAACCTTTGACATCGCGATGTCTTTCAAGAGGGAAGACTGCGTTCGGGGCGCTCGTCCACGCGGACGGCGTCAGGCGGAGGGCGACGGACTCGCGGCCAGGGGTGCGGAAAGCCCGTCGATGCTGGTCGCGTTCTTCTCCCGCCGGTACCCGGGCAGATCATCGCCCTTGGCCTCGGCCCAGCGGGGCAGGGTATCGCGCTGCCGCGTGTACTCCATCAGCGGCACCGCGAAGCCGCACGAGGTCTGCACCCGCGAGATCTCCGCGGTGATGATCTGCCGCATCCCGGGATAGGCGGGAAAGAGACCGGCCAACTCTCCCCACGCCGGCGTGTCCGGCAGCACCACCTCGCCCGTTCCGTACAGGCGCAGGATGCGGGGCGCCCCGGTGAACGCGCAAAACATGAAGGTGATGCGCCCATTCTCGTGCAGATGCGCGGAGGTCTCGTTGCCGCTGCCGGTCAGGTCCAGGTACGCCACCCGGCTGGGCGACAGGACGCGCAGGCAGTCCAGCCCCTTGGGCGAGAGATTGACGTGGCCCTCACCAGAAAGCGGCGCCGAGGCCACGAAGAACACGGGCTGCGCCTCGATGAAGGCCTTCAGCTCTGGAGTGATGCATTCCAGCACTTTTGCCATGGATCACTCTCGGGATCGAAGACGGGCGGGGCCGCGGCGCGGGCCGGTGCGCAGCGGAGCCGCCGGATGTACGGGGTCCGGCGGATGAGGTCCGGAACGGGAGCCCGTCCTCCTTGCCCGTCGCGCGCCACGACAGCGGGCTGACGGCGACGGGCGGCCGTGTCTACCGCCGTTCGATCCACTGAAACAGCGGCGCCAGCCACTCCGGGCGCGGCCGGTAGAACGCGCCGTGCCCCCCGCCCGTGTTAATGCGGATCTCGCGGTGCTCGCCCGGCGCACGCGCCTGCGAAAACAGCGGCTCGCACGACGTCCCCAACTCGTCCGACGCTTCGTAGATGGAGAGAATGCGCCCGCGCACGTCCACGTCGTCGCGGCCGTTCACCCAGTCGCCGCAGGGGGCCAGGAACACGAACGTGACGGCCGGATCCCTGAGCAGCGCCGCGGCGATGATCGCGATGGCCCCGCCCTTGGAAAAGCCCACCACCGCGATCCGCTCCGCCGGCACGCCCGCGGCTGCAAGCTGGCGCACCTGGTCCGCCACGTGAGACCCAAAGGCGCGAAAGTCCGTGCCCGCCGGGCGCTGCTCCGCGATCACATCGGCGCCGGACGCCGCCAGCGTGTCCAGAATCTGCTGGTACTCGTAGATCCCGAAGCGCTCGTCCGTGGGGCGCGGCCCCTTCTCCTCGATGATCCGGCCGTGCAGGTAGATGATGTACCGCCCATCGGCGCGTGGCTGCGCCGGCACGCCGCCGAGGACGGCACCGCGCTGCGCCAGCACGGGCGTGGCGCAAAGCAGGAGCCCGCCCGCGACGGCGGCACCGCGGAGCCAGGTGCGGAGCAGGGAACGGCGGATCATGAGAACCGGACCAGTTTGTGTGGAAGCGCGGCGGCCGCGGACCGTCGCCGGGGAGCGCGATCATCGCCGGTGCCGCGCCCGCCGAACGGCGTGACGGCTACATCGGGTGCAGCATGAGGATGTACTCGCTCGTTTCGCGGCCGCGTGCTTTGGCGAACCCGGCATCTTCACCCGTGATGATGAATCCGCACTTCTGCAGCACGCGCAGCGAACCGAGGTTGTCCTGTGCCACGCGTGCGCGGATCGGGCGCTTGGTGCTGGCGGTTTCCAGGAAGGCCGCCAGCGCGCGCGTGGCGATCCCCCGGCCCCAGTACGCCCTGCCCAGCCAGTACGTGATCTCCGGCTGTCCCTCGTCCTCGTAGCTGGAAACGTAGCCCGCGACCTCCTCACCCGCGACGATTGTCCGGAGGATGACGGTCGGGTTGAGCCTGATCCGGTCCCAGTGCGCGATGAACGCTTCGCGGTCGGATGGATCCCGGTTGGTAAAGGCGGCCATCCAGTTCGCGTCCGGATCCAGCTGCTGCGCAAAGAACGCGTCGAGGTCGTCGTCCACCATCTCCCGCAGGGTGAGGCTGGATGGCGAGGAGTGCGGCGGGGGCTTGTTCATGCGCGGGTTCCATGGAGTTGCGGGACAGGCTACCAGCCGCCCCAGCGCCAGTGACGGTACATCCCCACCACAGCCCGGCCGTCGGGGTGCAGGGTCACCGAGGCGCCATGCTCGCCCCACCTCCCCGTCCGTGATATCTGGAGGCTGGCCGTCATCCGGGTCGTGGTGAACCTGCTCTCGGGCTTCCAGACGCGCAGGTGTTCGACGCGATAGGTCACGTTTGCCGAGTGTGGCGGGAAGCGAACGACCACGTCCGGAATCACGTACGCCGTCCCCTGCTTGGCGGTCGTCCACTCGATGAACGCCGTCTCCTCCCACGCAAAGTCCACCGCATCGTGATGCTTGGCGCGGGTACTCAGGTTGGACGTGTCGCCCAGGAGTTCGGTCGTGGTGATCACATGCTTTTCCCAGGGCTCCCACGGATGGGTGGCGGGAGGCCTGTCACACGCGGAACCCGCGGCCAGGGCGAGCAATGCGGCGTAGGCGACTCGGAAAGCCATCGGGCCTCCTGGGGCAAAAGCGAAAAGGATGAACCGGAGTCCTGCTCACCTACGGTCGGTCATCCTTTCCGGCTTTCCCGCTCAGCCTGGCTGCGCGCCGGGGTCACCGCCCGCGTCCGCCTGCTGGTCGATGTGCGCCGCGAAGCGCCGGAACTCTTCCAGCAGCGCTTCCGGCGCCGCTTCCTGGAACTCCACCACGGAAAAGATCTCCAGGTTGCCGGCGGGCGACCGCAGCGACTGCTGAAGCTGCCGCGGCGCGGGCGCCGACTCGTGCAGAATGAACGGCACCACGAACGGAAACCATCCCCGCGCGTCCAGTCGGTACCGGCTCAGCAACTGCTCCGGCCAGTTGACGTGGGAGGAAAAGTTGGGACGGAGGGCGGACCCGGGTACCATCAGCATCGCGCTGCCTTCGGAGACGGCGGCAAGCCCCTCGCGGTCCTTGATCAGCGCCAGCGTGAACAGGGCATGCCACGCCGTCACGCCCTTGTGGTTGATCAGGTGCCGGGGGTCCAGCGGCGACACGCTCCCCACCACCTTCTGCGCTCCCACCAACTCAAGCAGCGACTGGATCTGCGGCTGCGCAAAATCGTCCATCTCCGCCGCCGGCACGGACGAAAATCCCACGAAGCACCACTGCGACCACGCTTCCGCGCTCTCGTATCCCATCCCGGAACCCTTCTTCTCTCGCGGATTGATCGCTGCCGGAGCGAAAGCGCCGTGCTCGCGGACCGGAGCCCCCAGGATGCTCCGCCCTCCATGATCGCCCGCTCCAGCACCCGCCGCCAGTCGGCACCGGCGACGGGCGGTGCTTCCGCACCCTGCGCCTGCCGCGGCCGGCATCCGGTGCACGCGATCTCCGCGAACCTCGGGCGGCACGCAACGCGGATGGTCGCGCAGCGTGCCGGTCCGTCGTCCTACTTCCGCGCGGCCAGGACGTGGGCGACGATCGCGTTGGCGTGGCCGTGGCCAAGGCCGTGCTCCGTCTTGAGCCAGTTCACCCGTTCCATGTGCTTCAGGTCCTCGCGGCTGCGCGCAAGCTCCAGCCAGTGCTCGATGGGCTGTCCGTACTTCTTTTCGATCGAGGGAAAGTACGACGCGGGTCCCTTGGGCTTCTCGTCTGCCGGCATGGTGATCCTGGTTGTGATGTTCGGGGTGAGCGGCGGGCCCGCGGGGAGCTCCCGCCATCCTCAGTGTGAGAAAATATCGGGCGATGCCAGCGTCCGCGGACGCTACGCCATCGCGCATTTCCTGACGGTCTCGAGTGTCCGGGTCGTGATGTCTTTTCCGAACGCGCGCTCCAGCATCGTCATGAAGACGGGCCCCTTGGGGCCGGGTTCATACGCCGTGAACACCTCGGTGCCCGCCATCTTGAGGATCTGAACTCCGTCTCGCGCAATCGGCAGCTCCACGGCCGGGTTGTCCGCACGCCGCAGAAACGTGACGACGCGCTTGGCCGCCGTCGGCAGCGCGAATCCGCCGAACGGGTCGCTCGCGATCAGATCCTGAAGATACTCCGCCGGCCTGATGATCGTGGGAAAGGCATGTCCAAACGACGCCAGGATCACCTGCTCGCACCGCTGCTCCAGCGCGCCCCACTCCGAATCATCGGCGTTGAAGACGGCATTGCCGCTGGACAGCACCGTACGCACATCCGCAAACCCCGCCGCCGCGAGGCATGCCTTCAACTGCGGCATCTTGCAGTTGGAGGGGCTGACCCCGCGAAGTAGAGCAACGTATCGAGGCATGGTGCCCGTCCGTGTGTGACTGTTCCGTGGATTGCCCGACGCCCGCTCGCGCGGGACCCGTCCCGCCGGGCCGCTGGATCGCGGCGGTCCTGCGTTCCGGACGCCGTCGCGGCGATGAACCTGTGCGGACTTCGGGGATCAGGCAACCACGCAGGAATCCGGATGATGCCGGGCGGCATCGCCTGCGTGGTGACGATCTCCGAGGCGCGGGCCGGAGTCCTAGAACTTCACCTTGGCGATTTCCTCGTTGGGCGTGAACTCGTCGCCGAAGTCCTCCATGTCCATCAGCTTGCGGATTTCCACCACCGTTTCGCCGTCGGGGGCAAGGTTGGGCGCGCGCTTCACCCAGTCGATCGCCTCCTGCAGCGAGTTCACCTGGATGATGGTGAAGCCCGCGATGAGCTCCTTGGATTCGGCGAACGGGCCGTCGATGACAGTGCGCTCGTCGCCGCTGAACTGTACGCGCGCGCCCCTGGAACTCGGGGAAAGCCCCTCGGCCGCGAGCAGAATGCCCGACCCAACGAGCGCCTCATTGTATTCCTGCATCGCGGCGAACGCTTCCGGCGGCGGCATGATGCCCGCTTCCGATTCCCGGGTCGCCCGGCCGATGATCATGAAACGCATGGTTCTCTCCCGAATTCGAGTCGTGCGGATCGCCGCTTCGTTCGCGGCCCTACTACCACGTCGAACGAGGTACGCCGCTTTCGACACGGACTCCCAGGTTGATTGCGGACGCCCATCAACCCGGGAGCGTTCTGAACGAAGAGGGCGGCCCCGTGCGGGCCGCCCTCCTTCCGATTCCGGGGATTCTGCCAGGCAGAGCGCCCTCTGCTCCGCAAACCATCCCCGATCCGCCGCGTCCCGAACGGGTTCAGCAGCGCATGCGGGAGCGGACGTGCGCCACCATGTCCCCCCGCTCGCGAAGCTGAACCAGCTCATCCAGAAGCGGCTGGCGGGCATCCGGATGCGCCCGCAGGATGGATTCGTACGCCTTGAGCGCGCCTGCTACGCCGGCCGCGTGCACCGCCCCCTGATCGCGTGACATGCCCGGGTTCTCGATCAGAAAGGCGCCGCTGGAAAGAAGCTGCTGGGTAAAGATTTCCGTTGAGTAGTTCTGGCGGGAGCGCGCGAGGGGGTCAAGCGCTCCACTGCACACCTGGATGGTGATGTCCGGCGAATCCACGAAGTACTGAAACAGGCGCTGCCGCAGCTGTGCGGCGTTCGCCTGCAGCGGGTCCGCCTCCAGGCTGTGCACCTGCTCCGCGACGCGCGCCTGCGAACCCGCGCCTGCACTCGAAGCAGGCTGCGTGCTGGACCCGGCCTGTCCGCCGCTTGCGCAGGCCGCGAGGAGAAGGCTTCCCATCAGCAACCGTACGATCCGCATGATTTGCTCTTTGAAAAGGAGGTGGTGGCGACCGGCAGGCCGCCAAGGTGAGGAGAATCCAGCCCCGCTGCAAGAGAGATCGTGTCCCGGCGCCGCGGGCAGGCTCACGCGCGCGCGCCCGCGACCACGCTGATGGACGCTCGCCCGCACGCCGTCTGCGCGGCTCCGTCAATCAGCGCGGCGCAGGTGCGGCTCATTCCGCGGGTGAATGGTGATGAGGGAACTCCCGTGGCGGCCGAGTTGATGTCTCGACCCGCAATGGAGATCCCTCGTTGCGCTGCTTCGCGGGTGGCGGTCACTCGAGAACGGCTACGGCGAGCACGATGTGCGGTGCGCGGACACCCGCTCGGTGCCAAACCCGCCACGCGTATCCGAGTAGTAGTACGCACGTCCCACAAGGCTGTCGGCCCTGGGAAAGAACTCCACGTAGTAGCCGTGCAGGGAGTCCCCGACGTGGATCTGGACGCCCCCCGGGATTCCCCACCACTGCGCCACATCGTGGCGCTGATTCGATGTCGTCGCATGACGCACACCTGGCCCGTGCCGTGATCCCGGCCGCGTGCTCCGCGACACCGCGGAATCCAGCTGGAGGCTCCACCTGTTGTCCGGCCGCCCGTCTACCCGTTTGTAGAAACGCGCCTCATGGCAGCCGATGAACGGGCTGAGGTCCAGGCCCTCCGGTGCAGGTCCCTCATATGGCATCGGCGAACGAAAGCAGCCAGCGATTACAAGCGCGCTGGCGATGGCGCAAACTGTTTTCATGGAGATCACGCGTGAGAGTCGCTGGAACGTGGCGCTCCGGACCGGTTGCGGGCGACAGGCGGGCGGAACTCAGCAGGCCATGCGGGAGCTGTCAATCGGCGCTGCGCAGGTGCCCGCGGACGATCCGGACCACCTCGGCGAACGGCACTTCTGTGTGATTGCCGACCGCCGTGTAGGGCAGCTCGCTCCGGTCCGGGGCGGGGAGTTCGAGATGAACGTCGTACGATCCCGGCTTCCCGCCGAGTGCGAGACAGGCAAGCACGTGCTGGTTGCGCGGATGGGCCACGCCCACGGCGCGCAGGTCTGCGTCCCAGTGATCCACGACCATGAACGCGGCCGCGCCAAGCGCCTGCCGCAGGCCGTCCAGCAGCTCGAGGATCGCGGGATCCTTGTTCAGGTCCTCGTCCCGGGAGCCGTGGAGGAGTTCATCCAGCTGCTCGGGCCGCATGCGCCGCACCTTTCCCTCCACCTCGCGGCTGTAGCGCCGGTCGTTGGGGTCGAAGTTCGGATACGCCTTGCGGGCGTATTGCTGAACGAAAGCGCCGACCTCGGCCTTCCAGGTGCTGCTTCGTCTTTTTCATGGGATGTGCGGCGTGTCGCGTCGATCCGGACGGGAGGATGTCCGTGGGCGCGCGTGGATCTGCGCGGCGCGGCGGGCCCGGACGGCCGCATCTGCCCCGCCAGACTGCGGAGCGGCGCCGGGTCACAACGCCGATCCGTCGCCTTCGAAATACAGGTAGACGTACACGGCGGAGCCGGAGTCGGTCGCGTTGGTAGAAGCCAGCCGCCAGCCGCGCCGGGCGTAGTGATCCAGCAAATGCTGGATCTCGGCCTTTGAAGTCTGGATGACGTGGTCCTTGTCGGCGGTAAGCTTTGGGTAGTAAGCCAAGGCTTCAACCTTGTACTGACGCATGATCACCTCGGGCCGCGAAGGCCGCTCCGTGTGGTTACCGGCGCCAACGCGGCGCCCCGTGCCCGGGTCCGGGCTGACGGCACCAAGGTCAGGTGCGGGCCGCCGGCGCACAAGCCTGTCATCAGCCAGTCACCGCGACGCGGGATGAGTTGCCGGGCGCGCTGCTAGCCGCGGAACGGTTCGGCGCTTCGGGGTGCGTGGGGTGCCTGCTCGTCCAGCGACTGCCGGTATCGGACACAGCCGCGCATGAACTGCGGCCATTCAGGAACGGTGGGCAGCGGGTCGGACCGTTCCGGCAGGAGCGCCCAGAGATCGGGGTGATGCCAGCAGAGGTCGTGGCCTGTACTGTCGCGGTGCGCGCGGATCCCGTTGCGCAGCTTGATGATCTCCGCGGCAAGCTGCTCCCGCGACATCTCATCCAGATCCGTATCCATCGTCTCCTCCTGTGGGGCCCGCGCTGGATCGCATGCTCCTGAACCGGGATTCAGGCTGGTGCGTCCGGCCGCGCCGCGCTGCCCGCGGGCCACGTCGACAGCGCCTGATCCACCACGGCCTCCAGCGTCTCGCGGCTGAAGCCGGCCTTGGCTTGCACCGCCATCCCGTGCGAGACGGCCATGACGAACGCGGCCAGCGCATCCGGCTTCGCGCTGTCCGGAAGGTCTCCCTCCTCCCTGGCGCGGATGAAGCGCTCACGCACCTGCGCCTCGCCCATCGCGCGGCTCTCCGCCACCGCCTGCCGCACCGGCTCTGCATCGTCCGACACGGCGAGCGCCCCGTTGACCGCCAGGCAGCCCGGATGGTCGGGATAGCGCGTGTTGAGCTCGGCCGCGCTGTACAGGATGTGCGCCGCCACCTCGCGCGCCGTGGGCAGCTTCAGCGCCTGGGGGATGAAGTCCAGATACCGCTCGTAGTAGCGGTCCAGCGCTTTGCGAAAGAGCGCTTCCTTGTTTCCGAACGCGGAATACAGCGCGGGACGCTCCACGCCGGCGGCTTCGGTCAGGTCGGCGTAGGAGGCACCCTCGTACCCCTTCCGCCAGAAGACGCACAGCGCGGCATCCAGCACCTCATCCACGTCGAACTCGCGACGGCGGCCCATCAGGTCAGCTCCGGCTTTCTCATGACAACCAATATCGCCCCGCTTGACATTCCTGTCCAGATACCATAACGTCCGTTATCGTAATAACTGTTACGTTATCTAGGGCACCGCCCCATGGTTTTGGCGATGCCCGTCACGGAAGAGGCAGGATCCATTGTCGAATGCACTGCAGGGCAAGGTCGCGCTCGTCACCGGCGGCTCGCGCGGGCTGGGCGCCGCCACGGCGGAGGCGCTGGCCGGCGAGGGAGCGGATGTCGCGATCACCTACGTCGCCTCCGCCGAAAAGGCCGAAGCCGTCGCCGCGAAGCTGAGGAGCAGGGGCGTTCGTGCGCTCGCCATCCGCAGCGACCAGGGCGACACGGCCGCGGCCAGGCCGATGATCGAAGCGGTGATGGAGCATTTCGGCCGGCTCGACATCCTGGTCAACAACGCGGCCATCGTCGCCAAGGGGCAGACGGTGGATGACCCCGCGCTGGACACGGCCGCGCTCGACCGGCAGTGGCAGGTCAACGTGATGGGCGTGGTGGCGACGACGCGTGCGGCGGCACAGGTGCTGTCGGACGGCGGGAGGATCATCTTCATCGGCTCGCTCAACGGCACCCGCGCGCTGATGCCCGGCGTGGCGGATTACGTGGGGACCAAGGCCGCCATCAACGGCTACGCAAAGGGGGTCGCCCGCGATCTGGGCGGGCGCGGCATCACCGTCAACGTGGTGCAGCCCGGCGCCATGCCCACCGACATGATGGCGGAAGTGTTCGGCGGCACCGTCGCTCCCGACGCGTTCTTGGACCTGCACCCTATCCGCCGCATTGCGACGCTCGAGGAGGTGTCGGCGGTCGTCTGCTTTCTGGCGGGGCCGCACGCCGCGTACATGACCGGCGGCGTCATCGACGTGGCCGGCGGCCTCGGCATCTGAACGACCTCCATCCAGTGCTCGCGGACGGAAACACGCCGGGATCTTCCGGCCCGCCGGTGCCGCGCGGGGCTCCCGGGACCCACAGAATCAGTCAGACCAGGTGAGATGATTTCTCGCCACCACGTCAGGAACACGAAATGACAGACAGCTTTGGTGCCCGATCGACCGCCGATGACGTTCTTGCCGGCGTTGATCTGAGGGGAAAACGCATTCTCGTCACGGGTGTGTCGTCGGGGATCGGGCTGGAGACGGCCCGGTCGCTGGCGGCACGCGGCGCCGGCGTGGTGGGCGCGGCGCGGGACCTCGCGAAAGCGGAACGGGCAACGGGGCAGGTCCGCGACGCTGCGCGGGAGGGCAGGGGCAGCCTGGAGTTGATCGAGCTGGATCTCGCGTCGCTCCAGAGCGTCCGGGCGGCCGCGGACCGCCTGCTGGCCGCTGGCCAGCCGTTCAACGCCATCATCGCCAATGCCGGCGTCATGGCCACGCCGTTCGGGCGGACGGTGGACGGCTTTGAAACGCA
This sequence comes from Longimicrobium terrae, assembly GCF_014202995.1. NCBI lineage: Bacteria > Pseudomonadati > Gemmatimonadota > Longimicrobiia > Longimicrobiales > Longimicrobiaceae > Longimicrobium > Longimicrobium terrae. The sequence continues at coordinate 484,788 of NZ_JACHIA010000001.1, read as the reverse complement.
GTTCGGGACCAATCACCTCGGCCACTTCGCGCTGATTACCCGCATCGCGCCACTGCTGGCCGACGGCGGTCGCCTGGTGGTCCTCTCATCCCAGGCGCACCGCGTCGCCGACGTCGACCTGGATGATCCGAACTTTGCGCGGCAGCCGTACGACCCGTTCGTCGCCTACGGCCGGTCCAAGACCGCCAACACGCTGTTCGCCGTGGAGTTCGACCGCCGCCACCGGGGTCGCGGCGTTCGCGCCGCGGCGGTGATGCCCGGAAACAGCCTCACCGATCTGCCCCGGCACTTTTCGCCGGAGGAGCTGCAGGGCCTGTTGGCGACCGTCGGCAACGCGCGCGCCGAGGCCGGACTGCCGCCCGCGGAGCTGAAGGACATCGCCCAGGCCGCCGCGACCTCCGTGTGGGCCGCCGCCGTGGCCGGGGACGAGATTGGCGGCCGGTACCTGGAGGATGTCGCGGTCGCGCCGGCCGACGACACGCCCAACCCGTTTGCCGACGGCGCGCGCTCGTACGCGCTGGACGCGGACAGGGCCAAGCAGCTCTGGGCGCAGAGCGAGCAGCTGATCAGCGCTGCGTGACCAGAACGGGGTGGAGCGGCGGAAATCTCCGCCGTTCCACCCCGTTTTATCCGCCGCGCCACCGCTCCTGGCCGGAGCTCCGGGATGGCCTCCGGCGGCGAGGATTTCGTGATCGCGGGTCAACGCCTGATCTCGCTCATCCCACCATCGACGAGCGCGTTCTCAGAACTGCCCCCGCGCCTTGCGCTGCTCCCACTGATCGGTTTCCACGGTCGTGTAGGTGAGCGCCACCGCCGACGTCCCGGGGAGGAGCGCGAGCAGAATCCGCGCGCCGCTCGACGGGTCTGTCCATCTCTTCATGTATCCGCCGCGCCCCTGAGCGAATGCGATGCACGGATCCCCCGCCCCGCCAAGCCGCTGCTCCCGCGGCTGGAGCGACGGGTAGCGGCGGGATGGCCCTGATCGAACATCTCAAGCTTGAAGGTGCACTGCGCCGCATCGGTGAACTCCGCGATGTAGCCGACCCGAAACAGCCCGTGGCGAGGATGCGCGAAAAACATCGCGTGGGTCTGCTGTCCCGCGATGGTCACCGGGTATCCCAGAAGGGTGACCTCTTCGTAATCCTTGCCACGGAACGCGGGATCACCCTGGTGAGAGATGATCGGGTCCACCCCCGTGCCCCAGAGCAATCCGGCGGCTCCGGAAATCCGCGTTGTATCCGCGCTGGTGGAAGCCTGCGCGCGTGCAGCGGCCTCTGCACGGGGTGCGCTGGATGGCTGATCGGAAGGAGCGGCGCCTTCGGAAGCTGGCGTGCAGCCGGCCAGCAGCAGAGCGAGAAGAGCAGCGCGCGTTCTCATGTTCTACGAATGGGTCGCCCGGTGCACGCGATGGCGTACCGGGTCAGGAAGGGGCGTCAGGAGGCTTCGGCCAGCGTTCGCGCGGCAAGTGGCATTGCAGGCTCGGAAGCCGTTTCCGCGTTTCCCAGCGGAACAGCGCGCCCATCACCGGATGCAGCAGCCACCGCGGGCGTGCGGTGGCTGCTCAGCTCTGCGAAAAGCCGCGAAAGATCCCATCCGGCTCAACCGAGTCCGCGAAGTCGGCAAATTCCATGTTCGCGATCGACAGATTGTTCTCAACGTCCGCCAGCGCGGAGGGAACGACACGGAACGTACGCCCCGGCTCCGCCGACAGATCCAGAACAAGGACGGGATGCTCGGGATGGGTGATCGTGATCTGATCGACGATGAACAGGTAGTTGATGCCCGAACCCGCGGGCGCGAACGGGCGCAGTTGTTCCGGCGTGAGGCCGTCGTACCCGGGATCGCTGATCCATTCCACGTACGCCTTGAACTCACCGGCCGGCTCATCGATGGCCGAGCGGATCGCGTCCCACGCCGCCGCGTTCGAGAAGTCGGTCCGCACGACGAGCGAGTCATCCGTCTGGGGAAGGTTCTTCAAAGCAGCTTCATGGTTGGCTGTGCTGGAGCCGCGGATGATACGAGCGGTGCGAGTACGGGCCGGCGAATACGGCCTGCGCCGCGCTCCCGCTAGTCGCCCCGGCCTTCACGCAGTGCGAAGTGGCGCCGCAGGCTCAGGAGCCGTTTCCGCGTTTCCCAGCGGAAGAACGCGCCCATCACCGGATGCAGCAGCCAGCGCAGCCACCGCGGACGTGCGGTGAATTGATAGATGTACTCCACGGACGAGCCGCCGTCGGCCGTGTCGCGATGCAGCATGGTGGCGGCGAACTTCTCAAAGAACGGCGGGCGGTTGAGCATCTTCACGGCCGCGACCGCCGGCGGCCTGAATGATACGTATTCGGTCTTCAGGGCAATGCCGCCCAGGTACCACCGCCCGGTGCATACCGACGTCGCATGGAGCTGCGCCCGGGACCAGCCCGGACACAGGCGCGCGTCCCGCAGCAGCGTGTCCCACTCCAGCCGTCTGTCGTAGTCGTGCAGCAGTTCGAACACAGCGCCGCTCGGTGCGGGCACATCGACCATCACTGACCCCTGCGGCATCTTGGGGCCTTGTTCGGGAGATCGGGCGGCAGAACGGCCTCAACTTATGCGTCAATCAAGCCACACCGCAAAGCAGAATCGACTTGGATCATGCAGGTATCACAACTCGGTCCCTTCGCCAAACAGACCTTCAATGTCGGCGTTTAGCGCCAATGCGTGGCTGAGGATGACGATCGCGTTCTCAATCAACTCGCTATTGCGACTAGGATCATGGAACGGGATTCCTGGGAATTTCCCTCCGTGAAACAGATTGTTCCGGACAATGCGAATGGCAGTAAGCAACCAGACGAGAAGGGGGCCGTTCGTGTACACGTATGGGTCTGACCAACTCAGCCGGCGATCCTTGCGCACTTGTTTGCGAGGTGGCGAAACCCTGAAGTAAAGAATCGCATCAGCAAGCCTTTGATCAACGAGCAACTCGAACACATCGTTGTGGTCTGATGCGAATTTATCCCAGTCCGGCGTGGCCTGTTTACTACCTTGGCTAAGGTACGCCCCGCGTTTGAGTGCGTACTCGAAACGAGAGAAAAACAGGAAGAATTGCCAAGCCGCTTTGCGATCACCTCGATCCGCAATCTGACGGATTAGCTCTGAACTACTGAGTTTCTTTGGGATGGTCATCAGAGCAGGCCACTCATGAGCAGAAGGAGGTACACGATGCCCAGCGCGCCCCCGCCGCCGGCGAGGACCTTCCACCCCGTGGTCAGGTCGGACCACCGGACTTTTGAAGGATCCCCCCCGCGCGCGGCGACCATGGAACGCGGGCTGGGAAAGAGAAGCAGCCCGATCCCGATCCCGAGCGCAAAAGGCCCCATCGCCGGCCCCGCAACGAAAAAGCGTTCGCCGGTGTGAGCCGCGCGCCACGAAGCGACGACGAGCCAGATTCCGAGCGCGATCATCCCGAGCCCGGCAAGGCGTTCTGCCCAGCGCGGAATCATCGGCGGCCCCGCGGGTGGCGGACGTCGGGCAGGGCGGCCACGGCCGGGCCTTCAGATGCAAAGGAAAGTTGCATTCGGCATCCCAGGTGTGTTGTCCGATGAACGGCGTAACGCGGCAAGAGTCCGGGATTCGAGCCCCGCGCGCAAGACTTTCGTCCACCGACCGTGGACAGCGCCGCATCCGCTGCAGCCGATTGATCATCTTGGCGGCGACCCGCATTGCACTTCAAGGCCGGACGGAAGCTGCTGATGCTACGGGTCTGCGTCAGGTCTGCTTCACGCCTGCCCGAGTTCCTGGGCGAGCCCGATGAGGATTCCCTCGGGTCCGCGGATGTAGCACAGCCGATACACGTCCTTGTACCGCACCACTTCGCCGACGAGTTCCGCGCCGCGTGCGCGGAGCCGGGCGAGGGTGTCGTCGATGTCCTCCACGGCGAACATGACGCGCAGGTAGCCGAGCGCGTTCACCGGCGCGTTCCGGTGATCGGCGACGACGGCCGGAGCGAGGAATCGCGAAAGCTCGAGCCGGCTGTGGCCGTCCGGGGTGGCCATCATGGCGATCTCGACGCGTTGATCCGCCAGCCCGGTGACGCGCCCGGCCCATTCTCCCTCGATGGGCGCGCGCCCCTGCAGTTCAAGGCCGAGTTCGATGAAGAACTCGATGGCGGCATCCAGGTTTTCCACCACGATGCCGACGTTGTCCATCCGCTTGACGGTCATTGACGTTGTGTGCGTTGCGAGGGGCGAGCGGGTGAACGATCAGGTGGCAGGGCCGCGATCGCGTGATACGAGCACTCCAACGGACCGGCTTCTCGCTTCAATGGCGAGCGGCCGCAACAAAGCTGAAAAGCGCAGCCGGTGAACGAGACCTGAACGGTTGGGTAGTAGGGCATCCCTGGTTCAACCGCTTCGCTCGTGGATGCCATGATGTCCTGCCTCGCGCGTCTCCGCTCTGCCCCCGCGACTGTCCTGAACACCACCGTTTGTGTGAGTTCGTACAAGCAATCGCGTATCCGATGGAATCGGCTCGCGCGTCTCTGGGCGGTCATCTGCATCCCGCTCTGGGCTGCGTGCGGCGACGACACCGGGATCACCCCTCCACCACCCCCGGTGGCGGAATACAACCTGACTGGTTACTGGGCGGGGTCACTCCCGCCCGATGGTCATGTAATACGACTCAACCTGATCGACCAGAGCGGGAGCATCCGGGGTGCCGGGGCGATCTTCATCGGGGAGCGGATCTTTACCGGAGATGTGCTCGGCAACGTGCACCTCTCCGGTGAGTTCCTGCTCAACCTTTATCAGTTCCCCCCAGACCGGTTTCTCTTCCGAGGGAAGATGACATCGGACAGCACGATGACCGGGATACTCACGGAATCCGGCTACGCGGGCGAAGAGATGACCCTTTCCCGGTGGCAGCCAACCCCGGCGACGGGAGCGGCTGCAGTCCCTCGGTGAACCGCGCTCGCACCCTCGGGAGCTTGGCGTTACGCGGTCGATGTTGGCTTGGCAGCCGCGGAGGGAATGAAGCCTGCCTGATGGCGCCGGAGACAACCTCGGCCTGAACGCGGTGCAGATGCGCTATCCAGTGACCCCCGACGGACGGTACTTCGTGGTGCGGGGCCGGTTGTGGCGCTGCACCGATCCCGGGCTGAACGCGGAAGATCGCGAGCGGCTCACGCGAGAGCTGATGCAGGCTCGTTCCGCGGTCGGCCGGGCGAAACGCGCGGGAGATGAGGACGCCGTGCGCACCGCCCGCGCCGCGGTAAACCGGGCGAAAGTCGCGCTGGGGGAGCGGGGCCCGGTCTGGTGGGCGGATGGCGCCCCGGACCTCAACCGGCACATGGCGCGCAAAACCCCGTACCGCGAGTGGTTCGCCAGCATCCCGGACCCGGAAGCTCCGGCAGATACCTGAAGAGAATCGGCCAGCGGGCGCTCTCAAGCGAGGTCAGGCGGGGCGGCCGGCGCTGAGAAGCCAGCCGAGCAGCGCGCAATTGATCGCCACAGTCGCCCAGAATACGAACTGGAACGCCGATTTCCGCGTCTTGTGCCGAAAGCGGTCTTGAGCGAGAAGTCCTCCGGGCCAACCGCCGAGCAGGTCGATCAGGTGCAGTGTCCGTTCTCTCGTGCGCATCCTGCCGGCTTGCGCCGCATTCTTGTCATGGCGGTACAGCATGAAAGCGATACCGCTCAGTGCGGCGTAGGCCATCGCGACCGCCGGCGCGATCAGCGCTCCAGCCCATCCGGCGATCAGCGCGCCGAGAGCCACAGCGGCAGCCGCTGTTCGCCATCCCGCCCGACCGGACTGCCTGTTGTTCGCCATCGAAGTTGTCGGGTCGGTGAGGAGTAGCGTGAAGCACAAGAGTCAGGGGCACGGGACCGGCGCGCAAGGCATTTCTCGCGCCGAAAGCCATGCAAGGCCCCGCTCCCCTGCAGCCGATTGTTAGGCCGCGCCTCCATCGACTGAACGATCTGTTTTGATGATTGCCTTCGGAGTGACTGCAATCGTTCTGATCAGTTCAGCTCTAACTTTCTGCCTTTCATCGCCATCCAAAGACTCGCAGATGCTATTTGCTAATAGGAAGCGCTGAGTTTGATCTAGTCGATCATGGAACGCTGCTAATTGTTCAGTGGTCTTTCCATAGAAATAGAAGTTGATCGCGGAGATTACCTCGATGATCGTTCCACCTAACGCGCTTATGGTAGCAACGCTGGGTGACGCCTCTATCAAGAGAAAACTGATTGCGCCCAGAAAGAACAGCAACCCAGTACCAGCGGCCACTATCGCCCACCGGAAACTGCTTTGGGCTTGTTTTAGGACTTCAAGGTAGTAGCTATTTAAGATCTCGATCTGCGACGCTGCAATCTTTTGGACATCATCTGGACGGGTTTCGGAGAGTTGCTGCGTTGCACGAAGTAAGTAGACCGTGTTACTCACGTTAAGATCATGTCCAGACAGCGAACTGATCTCTCCCGTAATGGGATCTGTAAGCCCGGTGCCACCAGCAGCATAATGCGCAGGTTGTTGCACTTTCGTCTCCACTTTATTTCCTTCGCAATGTGGTTTCGTCGCTACACAATGCGCGCCACACGTCCAGCAGTTAATCACCGGAAAGTGAACAGCACCCAACACACAGCAACTTTCGCGGTGGTGCACCATTGCTCGCGAGCGGCCTAACGCCTCCAAGGTCAGGGGTGCGGGGCCGGCGCACAAGACTATCCTTCACCCCGAAAACATGCGAGGCCCCGCATCCGCTGCAGCCGCTTGTTAGGCTGCGGCGACCGGATCGCCTTCACCTCGATCGGGTTCCGCCCCGGAAATTGCGACCGCATACAAGAGATGTCGAGATGGGCATTGTCCTTTAAGGACTCAATGTGTATTCTGGTGTAGAGGCGGCGTCCGCTACTGGTTCCCGGTTCGGGAACGGGTTGGACTGCGTGGTTGCGAACTCGAGCGAAAGGACTTCCATGCCGACAGAAAAGCTCTTGATGGACCCGAAGCTTCGTGGACGTTCGTCCATGGCTCCTACCAAGATGGCCTTGTCGATGGCTGATCTGGACGCGTCACTGGACTCATTCCTCGTAGAACCGGCGGAGCTTGGTGTGCGGGGCCGCGTGTACGCTGCGGAGATCACGGAGGCGGCCAACTGCACGTTGGGCGGCTTTACGTGCAATGAGAAGTGTGGCGAGACGGGATACTGGCAGTGCGGACCGACCTCGATTTACACCACCTGTGGCTTCGACGCACCCTGAACGGGCTCGCTCTGTCGATACACGGGGGCGGTAAACGGGCAATGGAAGGTGGGGCTGGATACGAAACACAGCAGCCGTGGGCCGCGGTCCATACGTGGGTAGACTGCTGTGTTGGACGGAATGGCCGTACGAACACGAGCGCCCCCCGCCGGTAGGCCGCCGATCCCGCGAGATCAGATCTGCTTCAGATGAAGATGATGAAAAGGATCGCGGCGAGCATCACGAGCATCGACACACCCACAAAGCCGAACCGGGCCGGTGCCAAGCCGACCTCACGCTCCTTCCTCAGCTTGCCCCGCGCAAGCATCCCGACCGCCAGGAAGGCAGCCGCGCCGATCAGCCAACCCCAGGAACCATCGGCAGCAGCGATCACCACACAAGCCGCAGCCATGACGAACAGACACACCACGAAAGCGGTTGGTCTCACAGGATTCTCTTCAGGATGTAGAATGCCCGCTCGGGCGGTGCGGCAGCGCGGCTGAACAGTCACTCCGGTCCAGCGTCCCGCGCAATCCCAACCGGGGCGTTGCAACGACCCGCTCGGCGGGCCGAGGTCAGGGCTGGTTCGAGCGCCACACGCAGTCATGGTAGGCAGCCATCGCCGCTGCCGCGGCGGCGTTCGCGGCCGCCTGCGCTGCGGCGATCACGGCCGGATCGTCGCTCGCGACCCCCGCGGAAGCCCATGCCGCGTGCGCCTGCACCACGTATGCGTTGCATCCCCCTTCTCCAAAGCTGGGCCGCTCCCCGAGGAATGGCACTCGCGGCACAGCCGGTACAGGCGGCGGCTGGATGGCCGCGCAACCCGCAAGGAGGAACACTCCGGCCATTGCGGCGAGGCGGGCGGATACCGACAGCGTGCGACTCGGATTGATCATGACAAACCTCCGTGGTTGAAGTCCGCCAAACGATACAAGGATCAGCGGTGCACGGCGCGCCCGCAAGTCTGTTCGCAACGGCCTCCATGCGAAGCCGCCCCTTCCCGACGGTTACGGATCAGCGCTGTTCATGCGGGTGCAGATTACGTCTGAATGCTTCTCGCGCGCGCCTGCACCAGAATTCCCGCGATGAAGATCATCCCAAACCCGAGCTGAATCCACGACGACTGGGGATTGGAGTGCATCGCGACCGCCACGCCGATCCCCACCGCACCGAAGCCGGCAATCAGCGCGCCCGCCGCCACGCCCTGTGACGTACGCCGTGCCGCGCGATCCCGCAAAGCGATTGCGATTGTGGCGCCGCCCGCGCTCAATATCGCCATGCCCACAACGCGCCACATCGAGTTGCTCATGATTCTGCCGGTGAGAGGAGCGTGCAGGTTAGCACGGGAGTGTCTGTGTGGCAATTGTTTCGCGTCCTTTATTGGAGCAGCTCATGGCCATGAGCGGTGTGTGGTGAACGGACGGATACCCAGACTTCAGCCCGTCATGGTGAGGAGTACCGAATACCAGGAGTAAGTCGCGAGCCCCGCAGACCCAAGCGGTCCGGCAAGCAGCCGAAGTCGCGTCCTGTCGCTGGATTCCAGATAGAGAAACTATTTATGTCAGATAAAGGTTGACTGCGGCGCTCTGGCCATGCATTCTGCGGGTGTCCGCGGAACCGCACCTTGAGCATGGAGGCACACGTGAGAAAGCTGGGACTGAACGTACGCGAACTGAAGGTGGAAACGTTTGAACTGGCGCACGGGGCGGAAATGGGAGGTACGGTGTACGCGATCCTGGAAACGCAGCGAGGCCAGACGTGCGTGACGCAGTGCGCGACCGGCCCGTGCGAATGCATAATCACGTATCCCAGCTGTGAATACATCTGCGAGTAGCTCAGCCAGGACTGGGAATAAGCGAGGGTCCTCCTGTTGCGGGAGGATCCTTTCGCGTTTCTGGTCCGACGATCACCGCCGGCACCGTGCACCAGGCGGTCGCCGCCGCGAAACATCATGGATGGCGGCAGAAAATTCCTGCCTCTCCAGCGCACGGCTCCGCTGCGGTTTACGCCCAGTGCAGGCTCGGCGGCATCTCACCCGTCTGCAGCCAGGAATCCAGCGCCTCGAATGCCTGTGATCTCGTTACGGTGTCCGCGCGCGGCACAGAGAAGTACGTGCCGTCCAGCGTCCTGAACTCGACCGGGCTCTCAGCGTTCGATTGATCGAGCGCGGAACCCCTCGCGTACCATTCGCGATGCTCGTCCAAGCGCAGGAAGGCGCGGTCGCCAGCCAGCCAGACGTGAAAATCGCCGTAGCTCACGTCCCGGGTCTGGCACCCGACCAGCAGGACACACGCATTAAGGGCCTCAGCCTCACGCGCGGCGGCCCAGGCTTCGCCGGCCGTGTGCACGACAGCGCGCGAAGTGTGGAGGCCGGAAGCGAAGGTCGTGATCTCGACGTCGTAGAACCTGTTCATGTCTTCTCCCGGGTTGAACAAAGCCGCCGCAACTCCTGCACCCCACCCCGGCGCGCTTCCTGCAGCCCGCGCGAACATTTCGGAGCCTGCCGTACCGGCGGAGCCCGTTCAGCCGCCGTCCCGACGACGACCAGACCAACCGTCCCAACCAGGAGCCCCGCGTTGAGCGCCGATACGCTGTGGTACAAGGATGCCGTTTTCTACGAGCTTCACGTCAAGGCCTTTCAAGACTCCGCGCAGGACGGCGTGGGCGACTTCGGCGGGCTCATCCAGCGGCTGGACTACGTGGCCGGCCTGGGCGTCGACGCCATCTGGCTCCTTCCGTTCTACCCGTCGCCGCTGCGTGACGACGGCTACGACATCGCCGACTACTACGGCGTCCACCCGTCGTACGGCACGCTCGACGACGTGCAGAAGTTCCTGGACGAAGCCCACAAGCGCGGCCTCAAGGTCATCGCCGACCTGGTGCTGAACCACACGTCCAGCGACCACCCGTGGTTCCAGCGCGCCCGCCGCGCCCCCAAGGGCTCGCCTGAGCGCAACTACTACGTGTGGAGCGACAACGACACGGACTACAAGGACGCCCGCATCATCTTTACCGACACCGAGCCCAGCAATTGGACCTGGGACCCGGTGGCGGGGCAGTACTACTGGCATCGCTTCTTCAGCCACCAGCCGGACCTCAACTGGGACAACCCCGAGGTCAAGGAGGCGATGTTCCAGGTGATGGAATACTGGCTGGAGCGCGGCCTGGACGGCTTTCGCGCCGACGCCGTGCCGTACCTGATCGAGCGCGAGGGGACCATCTGCGAAAACCTCCCCGAAACGCACGACATCCTCAAGGAATTCCGCATCCGGCTGGAAAAGAACTACCCGGGCCGCATCCTTCTGGCCGAAGCCAACCAGTGGCCGGAAGACGTGCGCCCGTACTTTGGCGACGAGAACGGCGCCGAGTTCCACATGGCGTTCCACTTTCCGCTCATGCCGCGCATCTTCATGGCCGTGCGCCAGGGGATCCGCAAGCCGATCGTGGAGATCATCGAGCGCACGCCCGCCATCCCCGAAGACGCGCAGTGGTGCATGTTCCTGCGCAACCATGACGAGCTCACGCTCGAAATGGTGACGGACGAGGAACGCGACTACATGTACCGCGAGTACGCCGCGGACCCGCGGATGCGCATCAACCTGGGCATCCGCCGCCGGCTGGCGCCGCTGATGGACAACGACCGGCGCAAGATCGAGCTGCTGAACTCCATCCTGTTCACCATGCCCGGCTCGCCCATCATCTACTACGGCGACGAGATCGGCATGGGCGACAACGTGTGGCTGGGCGACCGCGACGGCGTGCGCACTCCCATGCAGTGGTCGCCGGACCGCAACGCCGGCTTCAGCCGCGCCGAGCCGCAGCGCCTGTACCTGCCGCCCATCAGCGACGCCGTCTACGGATTCCAGGCCGTCAACGTGGAGGCGCAGGAGCGCTCGCCGTTCAGCCTGCTGAACTGGACCAAGCGCCTGGTCCGCGTCCGCAAGCAGCACCGCGCGTTCGGCCGCGGCGCCATCCGCTTTCTGGAGCCGGAAAACCCGCACGTCCTCGCCTACATCCGCGAGCACGGGCAGGACACCATCCTGGTGGTCAACAACCTGTCGGGAACCGCGCAGGCCGTGCAGCTGGATCTGGCGGAGTACGCCGGCCGCGTCCCGGTGGAACTGCTGGGCGACACGGCGTTCCTTCCGGTGGATGAAACCCCGTACTCGCTCACGCTGAGCCCGTACGGTTTCTTCTGGTTCGCCCTGCGCACCCCGCGCAGCGCGGACGAGCTGGAGATGGATCCGGCGCTGGCGCGCGAGTGGGCGCAGCAGGACGCGGCCATGCTGGAAGGGACCGACCTGGTCCAGCGGCTGATCGGCGGCGTGCCCACCGAGTGGATCCGCGCCCAGCGCTGGTTCCGCAGCAAGGCCCGCGACGTCACCAGCCTGGAGCACGCCGACGACGCGGTGCTGCACCCGGAGCGCGCGCCCACGCTCCTTCTCGGCATTGCCCGCGTCTGCTACAGCGAAGGCGATCCGGACCTGTACCTGCTTCCGTTCACGCTGCGTCCCACGGGCGAGGCGGGCGCGCAGCAGGAGCCCGTCTCTTCGCACCCCGGCGAGGCGGGAGAGGTGCGGCTGTACGAGGCGCTGGCCGACCGCCGCGTGGCCGGCGCGCTGCTGGAGGTGATGGACCAGGAGATGAGCCTCACCACGCGCATCGGCCGCTTTACCGGCCATCGCACGGGCGCGGTGGAGAAGCTGGAGTCCGTCGGCCCGGTCCGTCCTGTGGGCGCGGAGCAGAGCAACACCTCGGTGGTGTTCGACGAGTCGCTGGTGATGAAGGTGTTCCGCAAGCTGGAGCCGGGGATCAACCCGGACCTGGAAGTCACGCGGTTCCTGTCGGAGCGCGCCGGCTTCACCTCCGTCCCCGCGCTGGCCGGGTGGATCGACTACACCGGCCAGGATGACGGGCTGCACTCCGTCGCGGGGCTGTTCCAGTTCATCCCCAACGACGGCGACGCGTGGAAGGTCACGCTCAAGGGGCTGGACCGCTACCTGTCCGCCGCGGCCCGCAGCGCGGCGGATCCGGAGACCGTCAGCGGCCGCGAGGCGGTGCGGCGCATGGCGGGCGAGACGTTCCCCGGCATCGAGCGGCTGGGCGAGACTACGGGCCGCATGCACCTGGCGCTCGCCTCGGTGGATGACGATCCGGACTTCGCGCCGGAGCCGGCGACCGAGGACGACGTGCAGCGCGCCATCGAGGAGTTCCGCAAGCAGGTGGATACGGTGCTGGCGGACCTGGGGCGGCAGCTGGAGGCGATCCCCGGCTCCTTCCCGCAGGCGGTGCAGGGGCCGCTGGGCGAGATCGTCCGCAACGCGCCGGACCTGCGCCACCGCGGCGAGGACCTGCGCGCGCTGGCCGGAAACACGGTCAAGATCCGCTACCACGGCGACTACCACCTGGGCCAGGTGCTGCGCGCGCGCAAGCCGGCGGAGGGCGGGAGCGAGTGGTACGTGCTGGACTTCGAGGGCGAGCCGGCGCGGCCGCTGGCGGACCGCCGCAGCAAGAAGTCCGCGCTGCGCGACGTGGCGGGCATGCTGCGCAGCTTCAACTACGCGGTGCGGATGGCGATGCACGAGCACCGCAGCGACGACTTCCGCCTGCGCATGTCGCTGGAGCGCTGGGCGCAGGCGTGGGAGCGCGAGGCGCGCACCCTGTTCCTGAACGCCTACCGGCGTACGGTCGAAGGATCGAACATCGTCCCGGCGGATGAGGAGACGATGACGCGCGTGCTGGCCGTCTTCGAGTTGGAAAAGGCCGTGTACGAGCTGGGTTACGAGATGAACAACCGCCCGGACTGGCTGTGGGTGCCGGTGGAGGGAATCCGCGCGATCCTGGGAGGGCGCGCGTGAATCCGCCGCTGATCTACAATCTTTTCCCGCGGCTGGTGGGCCCCACGACGCGCTGGGCGGAGCATGCCCGGCGCGCGCGGGAGATGGAGTTCGACTGGCTGTACCTGAACCCGTGGCACTACCCCGGGTTCAGCGGCAGCCTGTACGCGGTCAAGGATTTCCGCCGGCTGAACCCCGCGTTCCTTCCCGCGGGAGCGGATTCGCTAAGCCTGGAGCCGCTGCGCGCGGCGCTGGCGCAGATGAACGAGATGCGCATCCGCCCGGTGATGGACCTCGTGGTCAATCACACCAGCAAGGATTCGCCGCTCATCGACCAGCATCCCGGCTGGTACGCGCGCGACGAGCACGGCCAGGTGCGCAGCCCCTTCGTGGTCGATCCGGACGATCCGTCCAAGGTCACCACGTGGGGCGACCTGGCGGAGATCGAGAACCTGACGCACCACGACCGCGAAGGGCTGTGGCGCTACTGGGCGCAGCTGGTCCGCGAAGCCGTGGAACTCGGCTTCCGCGGATTCCGCTGCGACGCCGCGTACAAGGTTCCGGCCGGGCTGTGGCGGTATCTGATCGGGGAAGCGAAGAAGGTGGACGAGGACGTCGTCTTCTTCGCGGAGACGCTGGGCGCGCCGGTGGAGGACGTGGTGGCGCTGAAGTCGGCGGGGTTCGACTTCTTCTTCAACTCGTCCAAGTGGTGGAACTTCAGCGAGCCGTGGGCGCTGGCGCAGCACGAGGCGTTCGGCGCCATCGCGCCGTCCATCGCGTTCCCCGAATCGCACGACACGCCCCGCCTGGCGGCTGAGACGGACGGCGATGTGGCGGTGCAGAAGCAGCGCTACGCCTTTGCCGCCGCGTACAGCGCGGGCGTGATGATGCCCGTCGGCTACGAATTCGGCTTCCGCAAACAGGTGGATGTCGTGCGGACGGTGCCCACGGACTGGGAGCGGCGACACGTGGACCTGCGGCCGTTCATCACCCGCGTGAACCGGCTCAAGCGCACGCACCCGCTGCTGAACGGCGAGGGGCACCTGCGCCCGCTCGGCGGGATGGACGGCGACACCCTCATCCTGCGCCGTTCGGATGACGCCAACGAGAGCGCGGGCGTGATCCTGGTCAACAAGGTGTGGAAGGAAACGCGCGAGGTGCCGCTGGGCGAGATCGTCCGCGCGCCGCACAACTACCGGCTGCACCGCGTCTGCCGTGACGGCTACCAGGAGGGCGGGGAACCCGTTCCCGCCACGCTGACGCTGGAGCGCGCCGAGGTCGCCTACGTCCTCCCCCTGCTCCCGGAGGCCGTCTGATGGCGGGGTCGGCGGCCGGGGCGGACAAGACGTCGATGGAGCAGTCGGCCACCATCGGCGGGCGGGCGAGCGGCGTCCTCCTCCATCCCACGTCGCTCCCCGGACCGGGGATCGGCGACCTGGGCGAGCAGGCGTTCCGGTTCGTGGACTGGCTGGCGCGCGCGGGGCAGTCGCTGTGGCAGGTGCTGCCGCTGGTGGCGGTAAACGAGGGCGGCTCGCCGTACAACGCGCTCTCCGCCTTCGCCGGCAATCCCATGCTGCTCAGCGCGCCGGAGCTGGCGCTGCACGGCCTGCTGACGGACGAGGCCGCGGCGCCTCCCGCGGACATGGGCGACGGCGACGTGGATTTTCCCGCCATCGCGCGGTGGAAGGATGACGTCGTCCGCGCCGCGTACCAGGTTTATCGCGAGGACGCGGACGACGAACTGCGCGAGGACTTCGCGGGATGGCGCCACGAGCACCGCGCCTGGCTGGACGACTGGGCGCTGTTCATGGCGCTGCGCGAGGTGCACGGCGGCCGCGAGTGGACGGCCTGGCCGGACCCGCTGCGCACGCGGGATGTGGAGGCGCTGGCCGCCGCGCGGACGGAGCACGCAGACGCCATCGAGCGGCACGCGTACGCGCAGTACCTGTTCGACCTGCAGTGGTCCGCGGTGCGCGCGTACGCCAACGGCCTCGGCATCAAGGTCGTGGGCGACGTGCCCATCTTCGTGGCGCAGGACAGCGCGGACGTGTGGGCAAACCAGGAGCTGTTCGAGCTGAACGACGCCGGGCTGCCGCTGGCCGTCAGCGGCGTGCCGCCGGACTACTTCAGCAAGACGGGCCAGCGCTGGGGCAACCCGCTGTACCGCTGGGACCTGATGATGCGGGACGGGTTCGCGTGGTGGATTGCGCGCTTCCGGCGGACCATGGAGATGGTGGACGTGGTGCGCATCGACCACTTCCGCGGCTTCGAGAGCTACTGGGCGGTGCCGGCCAAGGAGAAGACGGCGGTCAACGGCGACTGGCGGCCGGGCCCGGGGCGCGCGTTCTTCGAGGCGCTGCGCGGTGCGTTCGGCTCGCTGCCGCTGATCGCGGAAGACCTGGGCATCATCACGGAAGAGGTGGAAAAGCTGCGCGACAACCTGGGCCTGCCCGGGATGCGCGTGCTGCAGTTCGCCTTCGGCGGGGATGATCCGACGAATCCGCACCTGCCGGCCAACTACATCGCCAACTCGGTCGCGTACACCGGCACGCACGACAACGACACCTCGCTCGGCTGGTACGCCGACGCGGGGCGGGAAGAGCGCGCCGCCGCGGACGGGCTGGCCGCGACCAGCGACCGGGAGATGAACTGGACGATGATCGACACCGTCCTGCGCTCCCGCGCGGGGTGGGCCATCATGCCGCTGCAGGACGTGCTCGGGCTCGGCGGCCAGGCGCGGATGAACACGCCGGGCGTGGCGGACGGCAACTGGGCGTGGCGCTTTCACGCCGGCGACCTTACGCCGGAACTGGCGGAGCGGCTCGCAGGCCGAGTGGTCGCCGCCAAGCGCCAGCTTCCGGTTCCGGAGCCCGAACTGTCGGACGAGGATGAGTGACCGCGTTGCCCTGGTCACCGGCGGCACGGGCGGGCTGGGGCGCGCGGTGATCGCGGCGTTTCTGGATGCGGGATGGCGCGTCGCCGTCCCCACGCACCGCAGCGGGGACGATGCGCTGGCTGCGCTCGCCTCGGAACACGGGGACCGGCTGACTTCGTTCGCCGCCGACCTCACGACGGAGGAGGGCGCGACCCTCTCCGTCCAGCGCACGACCGAGTGGGCGGGCGGATTGGACGCCGTGGTGCATACGGTGGGCGGCTACGCGGGCGGCCCGCCGCTGCACGAAACGTCCATCGCCGATTGGGACCGGATGATGGACATCAACCTGCGCGGCGCCTTTCTGCTCGTCCGCGCCGCCGTCCCGCGCATCCGCCCGGGCGGCGCCATGGTCTTCGTTTCCTCCCGCGCGGCGCTCACGGGCCGGCGAGGACACGCGGCGTACGCTATCTCCAAAGCCGCCCTGCTGACGCTGACCGAGGCCGTCGCGGAAGAAAACCGCGGCCGGCTGCGCGTGAACGCCGTGCTCCCCGGCACCATCGACACGCCCGCCAACCGCGCCGCCATGCCCGGCGCGGACACCGCATCGTGGACGGCGCCAGAGGAAATCGCCCGCGTGATCCTGTTTCTGGCGTCTTCCGAATCGGGTGCAGTGACCGGAGCGACGGTTCCGGTGGATGGCAGAAGTTTATACAAACCTTGACCATGGCTCTTCACGGCCGTACTCTGCGCCTGCAGTATTCGAGCAGGGCAACTCACACAGGCCTGGAGTTCCACGATGAACGCACGCTTCTGGATGGTTTCGGCGCTTCCCCTCGCGTTTGCCGCATGCGGCGGCGGTGACGCGGCGGAAGGCGGAGCCGCGGACAGCACGGCCACCGTTTCGGCGGCACCCGCGCCGGAAATGAACCCCGCGCCGGCACCCGCCATGGACAGCGGCGCGGCCGCGCCGGCCGCCGGCATGGTCGCGATGAACGCGGTCGGCGCATCGGGCGTCACCGGGCAGGTGCAGGTGATGGATCACGGCGCCAACGAGTCCATGGTCGCCGTTACGCTGACCGCGCCGGGAACCACCACGCACTCCGGCCACATCCACGAGGGCACCTGCGACGCGCCGGGCAAGGTGGTTGTGCCGCTGCAGGACGTGACGCTGGCGAACGGAACGGGCACGTCCAGCACCACCATCCCCGTCCCCCTGGCGACGGTGATGAACGGCAAGCACATCGTGGCCTACCACGAGAAGTCCGGCACCGAGCCGGGCAGCCCGGTCGTCTGCGGCGCCATCCCGGCCCAGTCTGCCACCGCGGCCATGTAGTCGCTTTCGCCCAGCGGCGATGAACGTGCGAACGCCCCCGGCCCTCTTGCCGGGGGCGTTCTGCATTCGACCAAGCCGCGATTGCCGCTCTTCCATCACCGGTCGCCATAGTGCGATCTGGCCTGATCGAACATCACGTGCTCGTCACCGACGCGGTAGAGCACGCGATGCTCCTGCGTGAGCCGACGTGACCACGTGCCACCCATGCCTTTCAGCCGCTCAGGCTTGCCGATTCCCATTGCTGGATCTCGCAGCACTTCTTCCACAATCCGAATCAGGCGGATCGCGGTCCGGGGACTCGTCTGAATCCAGAATACGAGGTCATCCAGGAACTGAGAGCTGAGGAGTGCGCGGCGAGACTGCGGGCGATGCGAATGGTCGCTGGATACCGCGTCAGCCCCGCTCAAGCCCGAACTCGGACCTGAGTTCATCCACGGTCATCTCGCGTCCTCCGCCGCTGAGAAGTTCGGCGCGGGCAACCTTGAAACGCCTGAACGCTTCACGCGACATCCACGCGGGGCGCACGAAGCTTTCCAGGTCGAACTCGGCCCGAACCTCGTCCGCTTCCAGAAGCCCACGCCGTGCGAGAGCGCTGGTAAAAGCCCTTGTGAGATCGCCGAACTGATCGTCCGACATCCACTCCGGACGGGGGAGCGCTGCGACTGAGAGCGGAATCATGTTGCGGTCCGCGCGCGAATCCGCGAGGGCTTCGCGCAGGCGCGTGGCGTTCTCTTCGGTGCTGAAGAGCAACAAGTCATCGTTGCGCCTACCACGGAGGCGGGCGGCGGGGCGGCGAAGCAGGGATCCAAGCTTTCTGACGTTGATCGACATGCGCGGTCTCCTTGGGTGGTTACGCTCTGGACGATCGCTCATCTCCCTGCCATTCGTCAAGTTACGTCCGGAAAGCAGTCCGGGTGCTGGCGTGTTGGGAGCGCGCCTTGGCGAGCCTCAGTTCCGCCATGTTCAACCTGCACAACGGATTCCGAATCCACAGCCCACGCATTCCGGGAAACCGCGTCAGGTCGTGGAGCAATGAATAGCATCCGCTTTCCGACAGACGCGATCACGGATCAGGTGCGCACGGCCTGCGGCGCGACCCTCATGTTCAACCTGCACAACGGATTCCGAATCCACAGCCCACGCATTCCGGGAAACCGCGTCAGGTCGTGGAGCAATGAATAGCATCCGCTTTCCGACAGACGCGATCACGGATCAGGTGCGCACGGCCTGCGGCGCGACCCTTACTTCGCGGGAAGCGCGTCGAGAGAGGCCCGGAGTTCCGCCGCGAGCGCCGCATCACCGCTCACAAAGGCCTGCCACGAGACCGATACGCCCTTCCGCTTCCCCTTTTCCACCACCTTCACTCCATCAGGCGCAAGGGTGACGGTGTAGGTGTGCCCCTCGATCTCCAACTCGCGTTTGATCGGCTTGTCGAGTCTGGTGGCCATGTGATTGGCTGCTGTCGTGAAAAGTCTCGCCGGAACGCCGCCGGCCGGGTTCGGGTGCTGGCGGCCTCCCCCGTCTGCGCCGCGATGGACGCTAGTCGCCGGTGGCGGCGTGTTCCGGGGCGTGCGGTCCCTCCTTGGCAAGGGCGGCCTGCACGCGCGGAATCCAGCCCTCCGCCTCGGGGCGCAGTTCCAGCGCAAGGATGCAGCCGACCGCCTCGGCGTAGCGCTGCAGCGTGGAGAGGCCGATGTCAGCGGCGTGGTTCTCCATGCGGCTGATGGCCGACTTGTTCGTCCCCAGCCGCTCCGCGACTTCGCGCTGCGTCAGCCCGGCCTTGAGCCGCGCCTGCTGCAGCATGAATCCAATTCTGAACGCGCGGCGGCGGCGCTCGGACCCTTCGGCGAACTCGGGATCCCATGCGGCGCGGTGGGCGATGTACCGGTCCAGATCATCCATTGTGGCCCTTCCGGTTCACGTAGTCGCGGCGGCGGCGCTGGGCCACCTGAATCTCCAGAACGGGAGTTTTCTCCGACTTCTTTGAGAACGCGGAGAGAAGCACGATGATCCGCGTTCCATCCCAGAAGCTCAGCAGGCGGAATGCGCTGCCATCATGCCGGATGCGCAGTTCCCACAATCCATCCGTGCCCGCCAGCTTCTTCAGCACCTGCGCCGAGATCTGGTCCGACGTGGCAATGGCTTGCAGCGTATCCCCAATCCTGTCTGCCGCATCGGGGCTGAGGTCATCGAGAAAATCCTGCACCGGTGACCGGCCGGACGGCGTGCGGTAGAAAACGATCTCACGCATCCGAAGTTAACGTATAAGTAAACCCGCGGAAAGTCTCAAGGTGGACGTTGAGACCAGACTGCGGGGATACTAGCGGGGCAGGAACGTGAGCGTAAGCAGTGTCCGGAAACGGGTCCGGGACGTGGCTCGGGAAGAGCGCTCCCGCCGCGCCACAGATGAGCTGGACGCGGAGTTCGGACAGAAAGCCAGTGCGTGAGTGCGTCAGGTGGGCTGGAGTCGGGTATCCGCGCGTGAAACTCGGCGCACGGACGGGGGAGGGAACAACGCGAAACGAACCGCCTGAACGGGGACGGTCTCCCGCGAGAGGCCTCCCTGAAACGGAACGGCTCCGCGCCAACCCTGGCGCGGAGCCGTTTGTTCCGGAGCGCCGCGGACGCTCAGCGCGCGGCGGTGATTCTGCCGCGCCTGGCCATCAGCAGCACGATCCCCAGCACGACGACGATGGCGATGAATGCCAGCCATCCATCCACCAGCTTGCGGCTCCCCCAGAACCAGGGATCCGCGCCGGGCGCGCCGCGAGTAATCATCCCATAGTACTTGAGCCAGAAGATCCACCCCGCGTGGATGCCGATGGATGCGGACAGTTCGCCCGTCCAGTGGTACGCCAGCGCCAGAATGGTTCCCGCCAGCGCCAAGCTCAGAAACGCGGGAAAGAGCGTGTGCAGCGCCGTCATCCCCGCCAGCATTCCGGGAAGCACGCGCAGGCCGGCGGTCCAGTCCACCACCGGCGGATTCGCGGGGCGGCCCATGAAGTGGACGATGGCGTACACCGCGCTGCTCCCCGCCACGGCCGCGCCCCAGGGCACCACCTTTCGCAATCCGCCAAAGAACGCACCGCGAAAGAGCAGTTCCTCCATTGCCGCCACAACCAGCGCGGTCGCCAGCGCGCCCAGGAACTGCGCGGCCAGTTCTCCCGCGCCGCGCGGGCGCAGATCGCGGCCGCCCGCCGCCAGCGCGATCGCGCACACCATCGCCAGCGAGGTGAAGCCGAGGCCGAAGCCGGCCGCGAACCGGCGCCACTGGATCAATCCCGGCGCGACTCCCACATGGCGCCAGCGGCGGATTCCTGCGCCGCGCAGAAAGAAGGGCAGGCCCACGAGCGCCATCCCCAGCAGCGCGCGGTTCACGTACCGGGCGAACGGGGTAGACGCGACTTCCTCCAGGCCGCGGTTGCCCTCCGCCAGCGCCTGTACCGCGTGGTACAGCCACGGCGCCAGCAACGCCCCGCCCGCGAACACGAAGGCCAGGTACAGAAGCATGGCGGCCAGCGGGCGTCCCTGGCGTTCATCTGCGGCGTGGGGCATGTGGCAGCGGGGCGGGGGAAACGCTGAAAACCGCGCCGAATCTATCCCCCGGCGGATGCCCGCGACACCCGCGCCGTGGCAGCCGTCCACGAACTTCCTTGCCTCCGCCGCCATCCGCGCCATATTTCATCCTACACTCCTTTTGATCGCTGGCGTCCACGCAGGGAGCGCGACGATTTCCCATCCCGCCCGGGCCGCCTCCGAACCGCCGGCCGTTCCGCAGGTTGCGCCCGGCGTGTGGCGCGTCACCACCCCGCTTCCGTTCCGCCCTACGCAGGTGCACGCCTGGGTCGTCCAGCTGGCGGACGGCGGGGCGATGCTGGTGGATGGCGGGCTGAACACCCCCGAAGCCTGGTCCGCGCTGGACGCCGGCGTGCACGCCGCGGCGGGGGGATGGGACGCGGTGCGCATCCACGTGGTCACGCACATGCACATGGACCACGTGGGGCTCGCCGCGCGCGCCGCGCAGGCGTCCGGCGCCACGGTGGTCATGCACCGGCTGGACGTGGAGCGGATGGCGCACGCGGCCGCGCACCCGGACGACGAGGCGGACTACCGCGCCGCGCTGCTGCGCCGGGCGGGCGCTCCGGACGAGGTGCTGCGGGCGGTGGAGGCGGCGCGCCAGGGCGCGGAAGGCCTCGCCCCGCCGGTGGCGGCAGACGTGATGCTGGATGGCGAATCGGGCGAGCTGGACGGTGCGCCGGGATGGCGGTGGCTGTGGACGCCGGGGCACACGGCCGGCCACCTTTCGCTCTTTCGCGCCGAGGACGGAGTGCTGATCGCGGGCGACGCCGTCCTTCCCCGCATCACCCCCACGCTGGGCGTAAACCGGCAGCGGGCCGATCCCGTGGGCGACTACGGGGCGGCGCTGCACCGGCTGCTGGCGCTGGCCCCGTCGCTCGTCCTCCCCGGCCACGGCGACCCCATCGCGGACGGAAGCGGGCGCATCGCCGAGCTGCTCGCCGCGGCGGACGCGGAATCCGACACCGTCGCCGGGTTGCTGGGGGATGACGGGCTGACCTGCTGGCAGGTGGTGGACCGGCGCTATCCCGGGCGGGAAATGGGCGTTTCTACCCGCATGCTGGCCGTGCGCGAAACGCTGGCGCACCTGGACCGGCTGGCGGCCGCGGGGCGGGCCGTGGTGGCGGAAGACGAACACGGCGCGGCGCGGTTCGCCGCGCGATGACCTACGGGCCCGCACGGGGCCCGCTCAAGCAACCCCGGAGCATGCGATGTCCAAGCTGGTGTGGTGCCTGGTGCTGCTGGTGGCGGCGGTGGTGTTCGTAAAGCCGCTACGCGAACGCGTGCGCCCGGAAGTTGAGATCGCCCTCAACCCGCTCTACAACTGGACGGTGCGCAACGAGGTCAAGGACATTCAGCGGCTCGTGGCGCGCGAGCAGGCCACCACCGGCACCATTCCCAAGCCCTCGGAATTCGAGCGGTTCATCGACTCGCGCGAGGGTGCGGGCGCTTCGCTGGACTCGTGGGGCGAGCCCTACTTTCTGACGCTCACCCGGCGGACGTACACCATCGCGTCGGCCGGGCCGGACCGCGAGCGCAACACCGCCGACGACATCCGCACCGAGCCGGCACCGCGCACGCCCTGAGCGGCCGCGCGCATCAAGCGCGTCCGATCCCGAACCGTTTTGCGACACGGATGATATGCTCAAAGTAGGATTGACGGGAAACATCGCGGCCGGAAAATCCACCGTCGCGCAGACGTGGCGGGAGATGGGCGCCACGGTGGTGGATGCGGACCAGCTGGCGCGGATGGTGGTGGAGCCGGGCACCCCCGCGCATTCGGCCATCGCCGCGGAGTGGGGGGCGTGGGTGCTGGAAGAGGGCGGCGCATTGGACCGCGCGGCGCTGCGCAAGATCGTCTTTGCCGATCCGGAGGCGCGGGCGCGGCTGGAAGGGATCGTTCATCCCGCCGTCGCCGCGCTGCGCGACGACCACTACCGCGAGGCGGAGCGCCGCGGCGAATCCGTCGTCGTCGCCGACATCCCGCTGCTGTTCGAGACGGGGATGGTGGAGGACTTTGACGTCGTGGTGCTGGTGGACGCGCCGGAAGAGGTGCGGCTGGCGCGGATGGTGACCGATCGCGGGATGGACGCGGACGAGGCGCGGCGGATGATCAGCGCGCAGATGCCGGCGGAGCTCAAGCGCGCCCGCGCCGACATGGTGATCGAGAACACGGGCTCGCTCGCCAACCTGGAGTGCCGCGCGCGCGAGGTGTGGGCGGACCTGAGCTCCCGCGCCGCGCGTGTCTGAACGCCTGCTGCGCGTGGACATGCACGTTCACACGCGCGCCTCGTCCGATTCGCTCACCGAGCCGGACGCCATCCTGGAGGCCATGGCGGCGCGGGGAATCGACCGCGTCGTCATTACCGATCACGACCGGCTGGATGCGGCGCTGCGCCTGGCCGCCCGCGCGCCGGACCGCGTGATCGCGGGGGAGGAAGTGCGCACGGCGGAAGGGCCGGACCTGATCGGCATCTTTCTCACCGAGCCGATCGCGCGCGGAACGCCGCTGCGGCAGGCGTGCGAGCAGATCCTGGCGCAGGGCGGCGTCGTCTACGCGCCGCACCCGTTCGATGTGCGCCGCCGCGGGGCAGGGGAGCGGCTGGACGCCGTCATCGACCTGATCGACGTGGTGGAGGCGCACAACGCCCGCACCTGGGCCGCGGGCGTCAACGAACGCGGCGAGGCGTGGGCGCGGGCGCGCGGCAAGCTGCTGGGCGCCGGCAGCGACGGGCACACGGCGGGGGAGATCGGGACGGCGTACGTGGAGGTGCCGCCGTTCACGCACGACCGCGAGTCGTTTCTGGCGGCGCTGCGGGCGGGGCGCATCGGGGCGCGCGGCGTGTCATCGCCCGTGGTGGCGGCGTACAGCACGTATGCCAAGGTCCGGAAGATGCTTCCCGGCGCCGGCAACCGCGAGGAGGAATGATGAGGAAGCTGATCGTGCTGATGGTTCTGTGCACCGCCGCGGCGTGCGGCAGTTCCGAGGAAGGAAAGCCGCCCTCCGCCGGGCAGCCGGACCCCGTGGTGTCCGACACCGCCAAGCAGGACAACACCGGCCCCAACGGCCCCAAGACCGGCGGCTGATCCGCCGGCTGGACGGACAAGCTTCACGCAGAGCCGCGGAGGCGCAGAGCGAGACAGGTTCCATCCGTCCGCCTCTGCGTCTCCGTTTTTGTCATTCCACGGTGTGACAACCGTCCCGACACGATACTCGAAAGACAGCAGTCCGGGAGGGGCTATTGGTTTTTTGCTGATGCGAATGGAATTTCGGAGTTCTCCAAAGGCACTCGCGCGGGAGGCAGAGATGATCGGCATGAACGCTGTGGCTATTGATCACAGGGATGCTGCCAGGAGGCCTTGGTGTGTAGTTGGTCTGGCGTTGATCCTCACCCTTGTTTCGGTACAGGCTACTGCGGCACAGTCGGTCTGTCCGTCGGGGAACGATCACGAAATCGCGCGTGGTGCCGTGGCCTTCTTCTTTGAGGAGCGGCCCGATGTGGCGCTCCAAGCCGGTGTGCCGCAGATGGATACGTCAGGTTTGCGCGTGCTGGTCGACGCTACCGACGCGGCTGCGTGCCAGCGGTTTCGAGCGGAGGTCTATTCCCCGGAACTGCGCCAGCCGCCTTGGCGGCACATGATGTACGAACTCGGCGGCTACTACTTTGAGGTGTTCTACATGGTCGCCGACCCTGACGACATTCTTCTCTACCAGACTCCGTTCAGAGTGCGCGACTCGCAGATGAGAGTGCTCTTCGGGAGCACGATCTGATCTCCGGCTTCAACGCTTCACTGTTTCGTCGCGATTTCTCGATGCGCACGTCTGGCCCTGCGAATCCTGACATTCAGAAGCTCTCCCGGATTCGGGCGGGGTTGCTGGTCATCGCGATTCCACTTGCCCTCGGATTCACGGCGCCCGCTCGCGGGCAGACCGTCTGCCCATCGGGCGACGCCGACCAGCCGCGCGAGGCGGTACGGTTCTTCTTTGAGGAACTCCCGGAACTCGCGACTCAAGCAGGGGTGGCGCACCTGGATCCGGCGGGTCTGCGCCTGCTGACTGATACGCGGGATTCCGTTGCCTGTCAGCGATTCCGGAGTGAGGTGCGTTCCCCAGAACTGACGCATGCGCCGTGGCGGCACATGATGTACGAGCTTGGGGGCTACTACTTCGAGGTGTTCTATATCGTCACCGGCCCCGACGAAATCGCGTTGTACCGCACGCCGTTCCGCGTGCGTGACGCACAGATGAATGTCCTGCTTGCGACCTTGATGTGATCCACGTCAGACGTGCTGGCTGATGATCGACCCTCGCGGCTTCCTCACGACAGGGAAGCCGCGTTGCGCGTCCATGGACATCGCGCCTGGAGCGCGGCTTTGCGCGGGTTCTTCCGGCGTGGCATCTTGTCCGTCCACGCGCAGCCGCGCGTGACGCACGCCTGGATGGACATCCAATGAGCGACTACGACAACTCGCCGTACTCCCGGCGCGAGGCCCCGCTGGACCTCGCGTCCGTGTTTCTGGGCCCCAAGGGCGAAAACGCCGACGTCTTTGAACGGCTGCTGCTGGAGGCGTTTCGCGACCACGTGTTCTGGCGCCGCAACTACCACCCGGAAGACGGCTTCCGCGTGGTGGAATCGGAAAAGCACCAGCCGGGCTACGAAAACTCCATCTCCACGCTGTCGCAGGAGCTGATGGGGCTGCTGGGCGAACTGAAGGCGGGCGTTCCGTTCTTCAGCCCGCGCTACATCGGCCACATGACGTCGGACCTGACGATGGCCAGCATGATCGGCTACTTCGCCACCATGCTGTACAACCCCAACAACGTGGCGTCGGAGGCCAGCCCGGTCACCACGCGCATGGAGCTGGAGGTGGCCGCCCAGCTCGCCCGCATGATCGGCTACGAGCCCAGCCGCCACTGGGGGCACCTTACCAGCGGCGGCACGGTGGCCAACTACGAGGCGCTGTGGGTCGCGCGCAACGTCAAGTACCTCCCCGTCGCCGTGCGCTGGGCGGCGGAGCAGATGGAGATGAAGAACCTGTCCGTCCGTCTCCCCGACGGCACCGCGGCCGGGCTGGACGAGCTGGACCTGTGGCGGCTTCTGAACGTGGCGCCGGCGGATGCGCTGGACCTGGCAGCCGCCTTCCGCGATCGCGTGGGCGATGCGTACCAGGCGGTTCACGCCATGGCCGCGCATTCGCTGGAAGGGATGGGCTACCAGGAGTTCGGCCGTCGGCTGGCGCAGGTGTACGGCGACGCGCTGGGTCCCGCCGTCGTCCTCGTTCCGTCGACCGCGCACTATTCGTGGGAAAAGATCTGCCGTTCGCTGGGGATCGGCGGCGCGCAGCTCATCCACGTCCCGGTGGACAAGCGGTTCCGGATGGATCCGTCCGCGCTGGAAGACACGCTGCGCACACGGGCGGAAAAGAAGCAGCCGGTGATCGCCTGCGTGTCCGTCATCGGCACGACGGAGGAGAGCGCGGTGGACCGGCTGGACCAGATCGCCGACGTTCGCGACCGCTTGGCTCGCGAGCTGGGGATCGGCTTCTACCTGCACGCGGACGCGGCGTGGGGTGGCTACGCGGCCTCGCTCACCCGCAACCCCGACGGCTCGCGGCGCGTGTACGAAGAGGTGCTGCGCGACTACTCGCCCGAGGTGTGGCCGGAGGAGGGCGTGTACAACGGCCTGTGCGCCATGGAACGGACGGATTCCGTCACCATCGATCCGCACAAGCTGGGGTTCATCCCTTATCCCGCCGGCGCGGTGTCGTTCCGGGACGGGCGTTCGCGCGACCTGGTGGCAGTGGAGGCGCCGTACCTGTTCCACCGCGGCGCCTCCGAGTGGGGGTACATCGGCCGCTTCATCTTCGAAGGCAGCAAGCCGGGCGCGGCGGCGGCTTCGGTGTGGATGTCGCACAAGGCGCTGCCGCTGGACGCGCGCGGCTACGGCAAGCTGATCGGCGAAACGGCGCGTGGCGCGCTGGTGCTGCACCGCCGGCTCTCCGCCGGGGACTGGGGCGAGTTCCGCGTGGTTCCGCTCCCCACGCCGGACATGAACATCGTCTGCTTCGCCGTGGGCCATCCCACGCTGGCGACGCTGGAGGACACCAACGACTTCGTCAGCCGCATCTACGGCGCCATGAGCGTGAGCGACGCCCGGTCGGCGCGCACGCTGGACTACTTCGTCACCAAGACGGAGCTGCGGCAGCCGGAGTACGGCGATTCCGCGATGCCGACAGTGGAGTCGCTGGGCTTCAGCCGCGAGGACTACCACCGCGCCGGCGCGGTCGCCGTCATCCGCTGCACGGTGATGGATCCGTTTCTGGCCAGCGGGCGCGGCAACGTGGACTTCATCGGCGGGTTCGCACGCACGCTGCGGACGGTGTTCGAGCAGGAGCTGGCCGTCCGTCCCTGATCTCTGCGTGCGCGGGATGGCGGGAACCGTTCATCCGATGAGCGCCGTTCCGCCATCTCGCGGTAGACGGACGACGATCACGGGCGGGTGGTCGGTATCGGGGTGACGGGGTATTATCCACCGGGGCGGTGCGGAACGGGCCGGATTTTTAGAGCAGTCGGGGTGAGGAGCAGCATGAGCGGGGATCCGAAGACAGCTGAGGCGGGGGACGCGCCGGAGACGCGGCCGCACGCCGCGCGCCCGGTGCGCGCCGACGCGCGGCGCAACATCGACATGCTGCTGGAGGCGGCCAAGGCGGTGTTCGCCACCTCCGGCGTGGACGCGCCGGTGCGGGAGATCGCCACGCGCGCCGGGGTGGGCGTGGGCACCGTGTACCGGCACTTTCCGCAGCGGTCGGACCTGGTCGCCGCCGTGTTCCGCCGCGAGGTGGACGCGTGCGCCGCGGCGGCCACCGACCTGGCGGCCGAGCACGGGCCGGGCGAGGCGCTGGCGCACTGGCTGCGGCGGTACAGCGCCTTCATCGCCACCAAGCGCGGGCTGGCCGCGTCGCTGCACTCGGGCGACCCGGCGTTCGATGCGCTGCCCGCGTACTTTCAGCAGCGGCTGGGGCCCGCGCTGGAATCGCTGCTGAACGCCGCCACGGCCGCCGGCGAGGTGCGCTCCGGATTTGAGCCCGGAGACCTGCTGCGCGCGGTGGGCAACCTGTGCCAGTCCGGCAACGATGTGGGCGTGGACCACAGCCAGCGCATGGTGGACCTGCTGATCGACGGCCTGCGCTACGGCGGCGATCCCGCCCCGTCCGGCGCGGACGGCGCGGAATAGAAGAGTCTCACGCAGAGCAGCAGAGGAGCAGAGAACAGCATTCCCGCTCTGCTGCTCTGCGTGATCCAATCCGTTCGGTGGATGAACGAAAGCGGGGGCGAGCATCATCTGCTCGCCCCCGCTTTTCGTCATCCGCAGAAGACGGAAAACTACTCCTCGTCCTGCTCCTCGCGGGCCGCCTGCAGGTACTGGCGCAATTCGGCGTCGCCCAGGCTGGCCAGCTGGCGCAGGATGGCCTGGAACTGGTCGCGCGAAGCGCCCGTCTCGTCGCGGGTCAGCTCATCGTCGATGTCGATGCGCCAGCCCGAATCATCCTCGTCGTCCTCGTCCGGGGGCGAGGTGGGGTCCAGCGCCGAGAGGGCATGGAAAACCAGCGTGGCGCCCAAGGCGTTGGGATCGTCCACGTAGGACGAAATTTCGGCCTCGGCCATGTACAGCTCGCCATCGACCTCGAAGATGCGGAACCCGAGGGCGACGCCGAAGCCGTCTTCGGTCGTGTGCTCGTGGTCGTGCTCCTGATCGTGGTTGTGCTCGTGCGTCTCGCTCATCCGTGCCTCCCGACGTGGTTTCTGGCTTGCTGAGGGTCCCACAGCGCGCGGCAAAGATAAGCCCGGGCGCCCGGTCTGGACAGCCCCGCGAGCCGCCACCGCGCGTACATGCGGCTAAGGGGAGTGATGGAACGGAGAGGCGCGCCGGTGTATTCTCCTGCTCCAATCGGGATCGCTGGATGCACCCGGACTCCGGCCCGCGCCACCACGGCGGGCCGGAGATTTCTTTCCGCCGCGCTGATTAAACCGCCTTGTCGTCCCGATCTTCCGTCTACGTTGCGCTGGTGCTGGTGCAGGTGTTCTTCGCCACGCTCCCCATCGCCGTGAAGGTGGCGCTGCGCGAGCTCAGCAGCCCGTCGCTGGCGCTCATCCGGGTGAGCGGCGCCGCGCTGCTGTTCATCCTCATTCACCAGGCCACCGTGCGCGAAAAGGTGCGCGGCCGGCGCGACATCGCCCTGCTGGCCGTCTATTCGCTCTTTGGCGTCATCCTCAACCAGCTGCTGTACATTACCGCGCTCACGATGACGACGGCCACGGCCGCGCAGACGCTGGTGACCGCGGGGCCGGCCATGACGCTGCTGATCGCCATCGTCCTGCGGCACGAGACGGCGACGCCCATGAAGTGGGCGGGGATCGCGCTGGCGGCGGCGGGGGCGCTGCTGCTGGTGGGCGTGGGGGTGAGCGAGGGGCGCGCGCTGGGCAACGTGTTGGCGCTGGCCAACGTGGCGGCGTACAGCATCTACCTGGTGATTTCGCGCGATCTGCTGCGCCGCTACAACGCGCTCACGGTGATCACGTGGGTGTTCGGCTTTGGCGTGATCGGGATGCTGCCGTGGGGGCTGGGGCCGGCGCTGCGCGAGGTGGGCGGCGCCGGGCGCGACACGTGGCTGGCGATGGGGTGGATCATCCTGTTTCCGAGCGTGGCGGCGTACTACCTGAACGTGTGGGCGCTGGCCCGCGCCGAGGCCAGCCTGGTGAGCACCTTCGTCTACCTGCAGCCGATGCTGACGGCGGCGCTGGCGAGCATGATCCTCAAGGAGCACGCGTCTGCGCGGATGATTCCGGCGGCGGTGCTGATCTTTGCGGGGGTGGCCGTAGCCATCCGCGCCGGGCAGCTGGCGAAGCGGAGGGAGAGCGCGGCGGCGGTGTCGGCGGCGGGGCAGGAAGGGTGAAGGGCAGGGAATGGGGAATGGGGAATAGGGAATAGGGAATGGGGAATGGGGAATGGGGAATGGGGAATGGGGAATAGGTGGGTTGGGGGCGGGCGGGTTGTGGTGCGCGTTGGCCGGGCGTCTGATGAACATGAACGCCCCGGGTCCGGTCGCCGGATGCGGGGCGTTGCTGATCCGGGGCGCGCTGAACGGGTCCGGAGCGGTCTGCGCAGCCGACACCGCGTCTTTCGAGGTGCGTTTCAGGGCCGTGCAATTCTCGCCGGGATACGCTCTCTGCCGCCTTGGGCTCCGGCTCCGCATTCGTTGGGCACGCACAGGCTCGAACGGCATCCTGCCGCCCGGATGACCCGGGCCGCGTGGAGCAGCGGGCACCACTCCACCAGCCCCTCCGCACCGAACCACCTGTTCCCTATTCCCTATTCCCTGGCAGTACACGAAAAGCCCTCCGCCGCACGAATGCGACGGAGGGCCCGTTCGTTGTGCCTGGGCCGGTCAGGACCTCAGAGCCAGGTGCGCACGGCAAGCGCCACGACGAGAACGCCGAGCACGCTCAGAAAGTCCAGCCGCAGCACCAGCGGCCCCAGGGTCATTCCCACCGCGACCAGATCGATTACCAGCGGGCCGAAGGCCGCCGCCACCGAAGTGGTAAAGAACCGGCGCGCGGCGCTGTCCGGCATGAAGCGGACGGCCAGCTCCGAAAGCAGCGCTCCCAGCAGCAGGCCTATCAGCACCACCACGAGCACCCGGCCCGCGCGACGGCGTGTGGCGACGCTCATCTCCCCTCCCCAACCCGTTAAGTCAGATGGAACCCCGCGGTATCGACGCGGGACGCAGGCAAGAGCAGTGCCCCCGCGTCAGCGACGCCGTTCAATGGCGTATACGATGCCCGCCCGAAGCGCTTCCAGCGCGGGTCCTTCCGGCAGCCCTTCCAGCGCCCGCTCGGCGCGCTGCGCGTACTCCAGCGCGCGCCCGTGCGCGAAATCCAGCCCGCCGCGGTCGCGCACGGCCCGCACCACCTCGGCGATGGACTCGTCGCTGGGCTCCGGATCGGCGAACAGCGCATCCACCCGCGCCCGCTCCTGCGCGGAGAACAGCGGCAGGGCGTGGATCAGCGGGAGCGTCACCTTGTGCTCGCGCAGGTCCAGCCCCGTGGGCTTGCCCGTGACCGCCGAGTCCGCCGTGTAGTCCAGCAGGTCGTCCGCCACCTGAAACGCCATCCCCAGCTCGTGCCCGAAGGTGCGCAGCCGGTCGCGGTGCTCCGGCGCGCCCGTAAGCGCGCCCAGCTCGCACGCCGCGGCCATCAGCGACGCGGTCTTGGCCTCGATCAGCCGGTTGTAGTCCGCCTCGCTGAAGTCCAGCGCGTCGTGCGACGAAAGCTGGCGCATCTCGCCCACCGTCATGGCGGTGGCGGCTTCGGCAATGACCTGGATGTACTCGATGTTGCCCAGCCGCGTGATTTCGCTGATGGAGCGCGAGTACAGGTAGTCGCCCATGATGATGGCGACCTGGTGGCTCCACAGCGCGTTCACCGTGGGCATGCCGCGGCGCAGCACCGAGTGGTCCACCGCGTCGTCGTGCACCAGCGTGGCCAGGTGAACGAGCTCGATGATGGCGGCAAGCGTTTCGGCGTGCGGCGTGGGCGCGCCGTTCAGCTCGTCGCACAGCAGCATCAGCCCGGGGCGGAACAGCTTGCCCCGGATCTTCATCAGGTACTCGTTGACCGTTTCCACCGGGGCGAAGTCCGACACCACGATGCGCCGGATTTCGTCGACGACGGCATCCAGGCGCCCCTGAATGGGACCCTGGATGTCGGCAAGGTGGGGGACGGCGGTGCGCGCGCTCATGCGGTCCGGCTGGGACGGTTGCGTGTGTGATTTGGCGGAAACGTACCCGCCCGGCGCGGCGGCGTCAAACTCACGCCGCGCCCCGCTCGCGGCGCAGGCGCTCTACTCGCGCCGAGGTGTCGCGAAAGCGGATGTCGACCGACACCACGCGCTCGTAGTACTCCAGCGCGTGCTCGGGGCGCCCGGTGGACTCCTGGATGCGGCCCAGCAGGTACAGCACGCCTACCAGGTCGCCGTCCGCGGAGGTGGGCAGCTTGAGCGCCCGGTCCAGCACGCGGCCGGCCACGGCGTACTGCTGCTTGTCCACGAAGCACTGGCCCAGCACCTCCAGAGTGGCCAGCGGGTTGCTGCCGCCGCGCAGCGCCACCTGGAACTCGGCGATGGCCTCGTCCACCAGCCCCATCTCCATGAAGGCCACGCCCAGGTCGTAGTGGCTGGCGCTGTCCTCCACCTCGATGTTCTCGGCCACCTTCTGCCGGAAGCTCGCCAGCATCTCGCTGAAGTCGCGGTCCTCGTCGCCGCTGGGCTCCCGCTCCTCCACGATGAAGCGCGTGGTGGGCTCGCCCTCTTCCTCGTCCATGATGAGGGCGCCCAGGTCCACGTACTCCGGCGCGGGCGGGGCTGCGGGCCGGGGCGGGGCCACGGGCGCGGGAGGCGGCGGGGCGGGGATGGCGGCGGGCGCGGCGAGCGGAGGACCGGCCGCCGCGGCGCCCTGGCGGGCCTCCACGTTGTGCGGGTCCAGTTCCAGCACGCGGCGAAAGACGGCCGCAGCCTTGATGGCGCTTCCCGTCGCGGCCATGTGCCGGGCGAGGCCCAGGTAGGCTTCCACCTGCGGCTCCGGGCGGCCGCTGCGGAAGGCGTACTCCACCCGCTTCTGCAGCAGCAGCGGATCGCCCGGGCGCAGGCCGATGAGCGCGGTGATGGGCGCCACCGCCTCCAGGTACATCCCCTGCGCGGCCAGCGCACGGTGGGCGTTCTCCAGCACCTCGTCCACCTCGTGCCCCAGTCCGCGGGCGCGCAGTTCGCGCACCAGCGCGTCGCGGGCATCCGCGTCCGCCGGGGCGGCGGCCACCTGCTCGCGCAGCTGCGGCAGCGGGTCCACCGGCTCCGGCGCGCGGGGCGCGGGCGGCTCGTCGCCGAAGCTCAGGAGCGGCAGGTCCGTGCCGGCGGAGCCCTCGCCAAAGTCCATCAGCGGCAGCTCGCCGCCGTCCTCATCCTCGTCCAGCAGCCCGTCATCCCCGTCCATCGCGGGGAGGTCGTACAGGCTTTCGTCCTCCTCGTGACCGAAGCGCGGGGCCTCGCCTGTCTCCCCCGCGTCCAGCCGGCTGGCGCGGTCCTCGGCGTCCAGCAGGTCGCTGCCCAGGTCGTCCGCGTCCATCCCGCCGGCGAACTCCGGCAGATCCAGCGAGGTGTGCTCGATCTGCAGCCCGCCCGTGTCCACGCCGCCGCGCGCGGAATCCGCCGTGTCGAGCGCGGTGGATTCCAGCCCGGCCAGCGGCGCGTCCACCACCGACGTCGGCTCCAGGCCGGCCACGGCGGCCACCCCGGCCCCGTGCGACAGGCCGGCCACCAGCGGCTCCAGCCGGGTGCCGTCGTGCAGCGCGTGGCGGAACTCGTCCACGGCGGTGGTGCGGTCGCGCAGCAGCGGCGAAACGTCCGCCTCGGGATCGATGGCGCGGATCTGGTCGCGGATGTGCGCGGCCGAATCCTCGTCCCCACGCTGCTCGGCGGCGCCCAGGAGGATGCGCATCTGCTCCACCGCCTCGGCGCTCTTGCCGTGGCTCAGCAGCTGGTCTGCCAGCAGGCGGCGGACTTCCACGTCCTGCGACAGGTCGGCGAACTCGCGCAGCGCCTCGAACGAATCGTCGGGGCGGCCGGCGCGCTTCATCCGCTCGGCGTATTCCAGAAAGTTCTGGCGCGCGTCGGCCACGAAGCCGGCGGCGGCGCTGATCTGGCCCAGGCGGTGGTAGATGGCCGCGCGGCCGGGAACGGCGCGCAGGATCTTGCGGCAGAGCGCGATGGCGTTGTTGTAGAGCCCCGAGTCCGTGTACGCGTTCACGGCGTGCTCGTACGCCTCCACCGCGCGGTCCGTCTCGTTGACGCGCAGGTGCAGGTCGCCCACGCGGTTCCAGAGGGCGATGTCCACCTCTTCGGCGGGCGACTCCTCCAGAACCTGGCGATACAGGTTGGCCGCCTCGCGCCAGTTGTCCTTGTTCTCCGCGGCGCGGGCCTGGTCCCGAAGCTTTGATGCTGCTGCGTTCGCCATGAAATCGCGTGGAGACGGTCAGGCTGGGGAGCAAAGAAGATAGCCCGCGCCCTAAGTGCGTACAAGGCTTGGGGCTGCACGCCCCCGCGCCCGCAATCCGCCGGGACGCGTGGTTTTCGCCCATCGTTCGGCGGGGCGCGGACTTACGCCGAACATCGTACGGGCGTCTCGTCATCCATCCCAAACCGGATGCGGACACGACTGTGCATGCGTGATTGCGTGCCCGGCGGATGGCCCTGTTTGCTGCGGGCATGAGCCGTGGCAGACGGGCGGATTCCGAACTCCGCCCCGGCAGCAGGGTATGGGACGGCGGCACAGGCAGGCGCGGGCGAACGCCCTGCGCCTGCCCCGCTTTTCCGGCACTTTCCGCGAGCCATGCGCACGCTTTTTCTGATCTTCCGGCTGCTGCCCTTCGCGCTTTCCTTTGGCGTGGACCGGCGGCGGTTTCTGTTCTGGGGGCGCCCCGTGCGCCGGAGCGCGGCGTACCACCTTCGCCGCGCGGAGCGGCTGGCGCGCACCATTCCCAAGCTGGGCCCCACCTTCGTCAAGATCGGCCAGGTGTTCGCCGCGCGGCCGGACGTGGTGCCCGAGCCGTACCTGGACGCGCTGAGCGCGCTCACGGACCGCGTCCCCTTCGTCCCCTTCGCGGAGATCGAGCGCGAGCTGATCGCCGCGTATGGCGCGCCGGTGGACGAGGTGTTTCAGGACTTCGACCGGGTGCCGCTGGCCGCCGGTTCGCTGGGCCAGGTGTACCGCGCCCGCTTCGGCGGCGAGGACGTCGTGGTCAAGGTGCTGCGGCCGGGCGTGGAGGCCGTCGTGGAGCACGACACGCGCTTCGTGCGCCGGGTGCTGTCCATCGTCGAGCGCTTCTGGACGCATCCGCAGGTGCGCGGCATTCACGTGGCGCTGGACGAGTTCGAGCGGCGCATCGCGGACGAGATGGACTTTCGCAAGGAAGCGGCGTACGCGCGCTCCATCGGCGAGCGGTTCGCGCGCAATCCGCGCGTCATCGTGCCGCGGGTCATCGACGGAATGGTGCACCGCCGCGCGCTGGTGCTGGAGTTCGTGCAGGGGACGCGGGTGGACGCCATCGAGCCGCTGGTGCGCGCGGGAACGGTGAATCCCGAGGGCGTCGTATCCGCCGTAGTCGAGGCGTACATCCAGATGATGCTGGTGGACGGGATCTTTCACGCGGATCCGCACCCCGGCAACCTGCTGGTGCGCGACGACGGCGCGCTGGTGCTGCTGGATTTCGGGATGGTGATCGAGGTGGATCCGGAGATGCGCCGCCACCTCGTCCACACCGCGCTGGCCGCCGTGCGCGGGGACGCGGACCGGGTGGTGGAGGGCTTCTTCAACCTCGGCATCGTGGAGCCGGACACGGACCGCGAGACGATCCGCCGCCTGGTCAGCGTGATTCTGGAGATGACGCAGCGCGGCGCCGAGCTGGCGGAGATGCAGCGCGCGCTGGCGGATGAGGTGATGCAGCTGCTGTACGACTGGCCCGTGGTGCTGACGGGGGAGATGACGTACTTCGGGCGGGCGGTGGCGCTGATCGAGGGGCTGGGGGCGCGGCACGTGCCCAACTTCAACCCCGTGCGCTACGTGACGCCCATGCTGATGCGGCACCGCTCGGCGCTGCTGCGCGCCCTGGGCCCGGCGGAGGGCGAGTCGGAGGACATGGCGTTCGTCCTGGGCCTGCTGGCGCGTGACGTGACGCGCGTGGTGGGCAACGCGGGGCGGGAGCTGATCGGCGTGCTGGCGTCGCGGATTCCCGGCGTGTTTGCCGCGCTGCGCGGTCCCGCCCGTCCGCAGCCCGCCGCGCCGGTGCCCGCGGTCGCGCCGATGACGGAATACGTGAGCTTGCCAATCGGCGCGGAATAGCTGGGTGTTTTTCTTCTCTGCTTACACTCTTGACGCGAACTCTCAGTCCAGTTATGGTGTCCATATGAACAAGTTTCCTGGCATCCTGGAGCTGAGTATGGCAGAGCGAATCCAGTTGGTGGAAGAGATCTGGGACAGCATCGCCGCCGATGCGGACAACCTGTCCTTGACTGGTGAGCAGCGGGAAGAGTTGGATCGCCGACTTGATGCGCAAGCTGCGAATCCTGGTGTCGGCCGTCCGTGGCAAGAGGTCGTCGCTCGTCTTCTCGCCGCGGAGTGAAACGGCTGGTGCTCCTCCGGCCCGAGGCGGAGGACGACGTAGCTGCCGCGTTCGTCTGGTACGAGCGGCAACTTCCCGGTCTTGGACGGCGGTTTCTAGAAGCGCTGGTAGAAGCGCTGACTGCGGTAGGGGACAACCCGGAACTGTATCCGGAGCAGTACCGGCGGGCTCGCCGGGTGCTGCTCCGACGATTCCCGTACGCGATCTTTTACGTGACGGAACCAGCGTTCATCGATGTTGTAGCCTGTAATCACATGCGACGGAGCCCTCGCCGCTGGAGAAGGCGGTTGTAGTCGTCGTGCCATGGGGGCAGCCCTGCTCGTCACGCCGGCTGTGGCCCTCACCCCGCGTGCTCCGCACGACGACCCTCTCCCACGAACGGATGTGGGAGAGGGAGCACACCCCAGATCGGCCTGGAGGAAAGAATCGAGGTGCGCGGCGGGGTTCCGTCCGGCGATTGAAACCGCGCCTCGAAAAACACGAAGTCCGCCTGCGCGGACTGCGGCGGCGGGTTCGTCCCGGCCCTCGAATGCAGTTGAAGCCCCGAACCGGACGCGCCAGCGGCCGGTGTCGGGGCTTTCCGCTTTTTGAGCGGCCGATTCATTCGCTCAACCCACCTCGCTCATCCGACAATCTCCGCTACCCGCACCGAACCCGCCCGCCCCAACCCTCCCCCAGTCTTTTTTGGGGGAGGGTGGGCCGGTGGTGCCGGCCCGGGTGGGGGCCGCCCGTGAACTCCGCAACCCGCGCCTCAATCCCTCCACCCTCGTCCGTTCAGAGGTGCCCGTTCAGAGGTGCCCGTCCAACGGCTGCGGCGTGACGGCGGCCTCGTCGCGCTCGCCGGTGCGGATGCGGTACACGGCTTCCACCGGCAGCACGAACACCTTTCCATCCCCCACCTGCCCCGTGCGCGCGCTCTCCAGAATCGCGTGCACGGTCGCCTCCACGAACGGCTCGGACACGCCGATCTCCAGCCGCATCTTGTCCTGCAGATCCACCTTCACGCGCGTTCCGCGATACGTCTCCACCTGCTCCACCTCGCCGCCGTGGCCGCGCACGGGCGAAACGGTAAGTCCGCGCACGTCCGCGCGATACAGCGCCTCCAGCACCTCGCTCAGCCGCTCGGAGCGGATGATGGCGATGATCAGCTTCATGGTCGTTCCCTCAGATCGTCGTGCGGGTGATCATCGCGGCTGCACCAGCACGGCGCCCTCGCCGCGGCTGTACGCCTCTTCTCCGTGCTGCATCAGGTCCATCCCGCGCGCCTCCTCGTGGTCCGGACGGCGCAGCGGCGTCACCAGCCCGATCAGCTTGAGCAGAATCCACGTCGCCAGCGCGCTGTACGCGGCCGACGCCACCACGGCCACCACCTGCGTCCACAGCTGGCCCGGGTTGCCAAAGAGCAGCCCTTCCTTGCCGCCCCACGCCTTCTGCGCAAACACGCCCACCAGCAGCGCGCCGGTAATTCCGCCCAGCCCGTGCGCGGCGAACACGTCCAGCGAGTCGTCAAGCCGGGTGCGCGGGCGGTGCAGGATGGCGAAGTAGCTGGGAAAAGCGACGAGCGCGCCCAGGGCCATCGCGCTCGCCGGACTCACGAATCCCGCCGCGGGCGTGATGCCCACGAGGCCCACCACAATCCCCGTCGCGGCGCCGACGGCGGTGATCTTCCGCTCGCGGAACGCGTCCAGCAGCATCCAGCACACCAGCGTGGCCGCCGGCGCCAGCAGCGTGTTGACGAAGGCGAGCGCGGCCGTGCCGTTTGCCGCCAGCGCGCTCCCGCCGTTGAAGCCGAACCAGCCGAACCACAGCAGCCCCGTCCCCAGCAGCACGAAGCTCACGTTGTGCGGCAGCAGCGCCGCGCGGCCGTAGTCGCGCCGGCTTCCCACCACCAGTGCCGCCACCACGGCGGCGACCGCCGCGTTGATGTGCACCACCGTTCCTCCCGCGAAGTCCAGCGCGCCCAGCGTCCCCAGCCAGCCGCCGCCCCACACCCATCGCGCCACGGGTGCGTACACGGCGATGCTCCACAGAAAGATGAACGACAGGTAGGGGCCAAAGCGCATCCGCTCCACCACCGCGCCGGAAATGAGCGCCGCGGTGATGATGGCGAAGCTTCCCTGGTACGCCGCGTACAGCAGGTGCGGCGTGGGCCCCCACGCGCCGCCCTCCACGCCCACGCCCATCAGGAACGCGTGCCCCAGCCCACCGATCCACTCATTTCCCGGCGCGAACGCGAGGGAAAAGCCGACCGCCGCCCACGCCACCGTCACCACGCCCAGCGAGGCGAAGCTCATCATCAGCGTGTTGAGCATGTTCTTGCTGCGCACCAGCCCGCCGTAAAAGAACCCCAGCGCCGGCGTCATCAGCAGCACCAGCGCCGTCGACACCAGCAGCCACGCGGTGTCGCCGGCGCTGATGGCTCCCGGCGCGGCCGCGTCCACCTGAAGAATCATCGTACTGGCTGTTCGGGTGCGGAGTGGGATTGGCTATTCGCAAGTATGCATTGGATTATTAAGCAATCAGCGTTCCTGGCGCAACATTGTAAGATGATCAATCGCGGAAATCTGCGATTTCGGCAACGTTCTAGGGATTTGTTCTACCTTAGTGCATAATGATTCAGGTGACCTGTCCCCATACGATTCAAAACGGCTGGAGATGATTGTAATCGGCCGGGTGGATCAGGCGGTGAGGCTCACGTGTGATGTCGCGAATTTGTAGCAGGATTGCGGTGGATGAGAGATGAGGGTTCGTGATGGTTGACGGATGGTGATCGCGTGAATAAATATGCAACAGGGCTGGCTGTCCGCGAGCGTGGATGCGGATCGGGCCGGCGGAGGGGGCGGGGGAGCACGGATGCGCGGCGCGGTCGGCGCGGCGCCCGACGTACCTGGGAGAAGGCCCATGCATACATCGCTGTACGAGCCGCGGTTTGAGCACGACGCCTGCGGCGTGGGGTTCGTGGCCCGCGTTTCCGGCCACCCGGGGCACGACATTCTGCGCATGGCGCTGGGCGCGCTCGCCTCGCTGGAGCACCGCGGCGCGACCTCCGCGGACGGCAGCAGCGGCGACGGCGCGGGGGTGATGACGCAGATTCCCCGCGCGCTCCTGGCCCGCGAGGCGGCGGCGCTCGGGCTTTCCCTTGACGACACGGACGAGATCGCGCTTGGGATGCTGTTCGCCGACGCGGACGGGCTCGCGGAACGGGCGCTGGAGACCGCGCTCGCCAAGCAGGGGCTGCGCGCCGCCGCGTGGCGCGCCGTGCCGGTCGATCCCGGCGCGCTGGGGGAACGCGCGCGGACGGAACTGCCGCGCATCGTGCAGGCGCTGGTCGTGGTGGATGGGCCGGACGTGGCGGATCTGGAGCGGCGGCTGTACCTGGCCCGCAAGGCGTTCGAGCGCTCCGGCGCTCCGGGATACGTCTGCTCGCTTTCGTCGCGGACCGTGGTCTACAAGGCGCTTTCCGCCGCGCACGCGCTCGCCGATTTCTATCCCGATCTCGCCGATCCGCTGTACCAGACGGCCGTCGCCGTCTATCACCAGCGCTACGCCACCAACTCGCTGCCGTCGTGGAACCTGGCGCAGCCTTTCCGCATGCTGGCGCATAACGGTGAAATCAATACGCTGTGGTCCAACCGCGCGTGGATGGACGTACGCCAGGCGGAACTGCCGGCGGAACTGCATCCGCTGCTCCCCGCGGACGGGTCCGACTCCGCCGCGCTGGACGCCGCGCTGGAACTGCTCGCCCGCAATGGCCGCGGCG
The DNA here is from genome assembly GCF_014202995.1 of Longimicrobium terrae. NCBI lineage: Bacteria > Pseudomonadati > Gemmatimonadota > Longimicrobiia > Longimicrobiales > Longimicrobiaceae > Longimicrobium > Longimicrobium terrae. Next base: position 444,970 of record NZ_JACHIA010000001.1, on the reverse strand, counting down.
CGGCGCATTCGCTCAGCATGCTCGTCACTCCCGCGTGGGAGGAGACGGGGGATGAGTTGCCGCCAGAAGTGCGCGCCTTCTTTCACGCCCACGCGCCGCTGCTGGAGCCGTGGGATGGGCCCGCCGCTGTCGTCTTCTGTGATGGCGGACGCGTCGGTGCCGCGCTGGACCGCAACGGCCTGCGCCCCTGCCGCTACCACATCACCGACGACGGGCTGGTGATCGCCGGTTCCGAGGCGGGCGCCGTGCCGCTGGACCCTCACCACGTCGTGGAAAAAGGCCGGCTCGGACCGGGGCAGATGCTCCTGGTGGACGTGGACGCCGGCCGCATTCTGCGCGACGACGAGATCAAGCACGGGCTGGCGCGCGACCACGCCGCCCCGCGCTGGTCCGCCGTTCCGCTGGCGGCTTCGGAGGGTGCGCCGCCGCTCGGGCTGGACGCGCTGAGCCGGATGCAGCGCGCGTTCGGCATCACGCGCGAGGACCTGCAGTTCATCCTGATGCCCATGTGGGACGCGGGCGCCGAGGCGATCTGGTCCATGGGCGACGACACGCCCGTACCGCCGCTCTCGCGCGTGCCCCGCCCCGTGCATGCCTTTCTGCGGCAGCGGTTTGCGCAGGTCACCAATCCGCCCATCGACCCGCTGCGCGAAAAGCGGGTGATGTCGCTGCGCACCTGGCTCGGCCCGCGCCCCTCGCTCTTTGACGAGGCGGAGCGCACGCGCCTGTTCGAGCTCGCCTCGCCCCTTCTGGACCGCGGAACGATGGCGGCGCTGCGTGCGCAGGACCTCGTCCGCGTGGCGGAAATCGACTGCACCTTTTCCGTCCGTGACGGGCTTCAGACGCGCGTCGCCGCCCTCGCGGACGAGGCGGAACGTGCGGTGCGTGGCGGCGCGGGGCTGCTGGTGATGACGGACCGCGGCGTGGGGGCGGAGCGTCCGGCGGTCCCGCTGGCCCTCGCCGTCGGAGCCGCGCACCACCGGCTGGTGCGGACGGGGCTGCGGACGCGCGCCGGCATCGTGGCGGAGGCGGGCGACTGCTGGGACGTGCACGCGGTGGCCGTGCTCATCGGCTGCGGCGCGACGGTGGTGCATCCGTGGATGGCGCTGGAGTGCGCGCTGGCGACGGGCGTCCCCGGTGCGGAGGGGCGGGTGATCGACGCGCTGGAGACCGGGCTGCGCAAGGTGATGTCGCGCATGGGCATATCCACCGTGGCCAGCTACCGCGGCGGGCAGATGTTCGAGGCGCTGGGCCTGGCGGACGAGGTGGTGGACGCGTGCTTCCGCGGGATGCCGTCGCGCATCGCGGGTGTCGGCTTCGGTGCGTTCGGGGCGGATGCGGCGGCGCGCGCGGTGGCGGCTTTCGCGGAGGATGAGCCGGACCTGGGCGATCCCGGCCGCGTCCGCTTTCGCCGCGGCGACGACGCGGAGCACCACGCGTGGAGCCCGCCCGCCGTCCGCGCCCTGCAGCGCGCTTCCGGGAGCGCCCGCGGCGCCGGGCAGGGCACGCCGGACCGCGGCGCGTGGGAGGAACTGCAGCGGCTGGCCACGGACGGCGCGCCGCGTCAGCTTCGCGATCTGCTGGATTTTCTCCCCGCGGGGCCGGAGGTGCCGCTGGACGAGGTGGAGCCCGCGACGGAAATCGTCCGGCGCTTCGTGAGCAGCGCCATGTCGCTGGGCGCGCTTTCCCCGGAGGCGCACCAGGCCATCACCGTGGGGATGAACCGCCTGGGCGCGCGCTCCAACTCCGGCGAGGGCGGCGAAGATCCGGCGTGGTACCGCGCCGGGGGCGGCGACCGGCTGGACAGCCGCGTAAAGCAGGTAGCGTCGGGCCGCTTCGGGGTGACGACGCAGTACCTGGCCCGCGCGGAGGAGCTGGAAATCAAGATCGCGCAGGGCGCCAAGCCGGGCGAAGGCGGGCAGCTTCCCGGGCAGAAGGTGACGGAGCTGATCGCGCGCCTGCGCCACGCGCAGCCCGGCGTGCCGCTCATCAGCCCGCCGCCGCACCACGACATCTACAGCATCGAGGACTTGGCGCAGCTCATTCACGATCTCAAGGCCGTCAACCCGCGCGCGGCGGTGGGCGTCAAGCTCGTCGCGCAGGCGGGTGTGGGCACGGTGGCGGCCGGGGTGGCCAAAGCGTACGCGGAGTACATCGCCATCGCGGGGCACGCGGGGGGCACGGGTGCGTCGCCCATCAGCAGCATCAAGTACACGGGCGTGCCGTGGGAGCTGGGGCTGGCGGAGGCGCAGCAGGTTCTGGTGCGCAACGGATTGCGCGGCCGTGTCCGCCTGCGTGTGGACGGCGGGCTGCGCACGGCGCGCGACGTGGTGGCGGCCGCGCTGCTGGGCGCGGAGGAGTTCGGGTTCGGCACGGCGCCGCTGGTGGCCATCGGGTGCGACATGGCGCGGCAGTGCCACCGGGACAGCTGCCCGGCGGGAATCGCCACGCAGTCGCCGGAGCTGCGGGAGCGCTTTCGGGGGACGCCGGAGCAGGTGGTCGCCTTCTTCCTTCACTTGGCGGAAGACGTGCGGGCGCTGCTGGGACGGCTCGGTTTCCGCCGCCTGGAGGACGCGGTGGGGCGGGTGGACGTGGTGCGGCAGGTGCGCGCGCCGGCGGGAATCGATCTGTCGCGCATGCTCGCCGTCCCCAAGGGGGATGAGCTCCGCTGCACGCAGCCCCGCAACCCGCGGCCGCATGCGCGTCCCGCGCTGGACGAGCGCTTCACGGCGGACGCGCTCGCGGCGATCCGCGCGGGCAATCCGTTTCGCGCCTCGTACCGCATCCGCAACGGCGACCTGACGGTAGGCGCCGGGCTGGCTGGCGCGCTGGCGGGCGACCTGGACCTGCCGGTGCCGCCGTCCATCGACCTGGCGTTCACGGGATCGGCGGGACAGTCGTTTGGCGCCTTTGCCGTGCACGGAACGCGGCTCACGCTCATCGGCGAAGCGAACGACTATGTCGGCAAGGGGCTGTGCGGGGGCGAACTGGTGCTGCGCCCGGACGGGCTGGCCGCGCGGGATCCGTCGCGCAGCGTCATCCTGGGCAACGTGGCGCTGTACGGGGCCACGGCGGGGCGGCTGTTCGCGGCGGGGCGGGCGGGGGAGCGCTTCGCGGTGCGCAACTCCGGCGCGCTGGCCGTGGTGGAGGGGGTGGGCGACCACGGCTGCGAGTACATGACGGGCGGCACCGTCGTGGTCCTGGGCCGCACGGGGTGGAACTTCGCGGCGGGGATGACGGGCGGCGCGGCGTACGTGCTGGACCCGCGCGCCCTGTTCGCCGACCGCGTGAACACCGGCACCGTGACGCTGCGGCGGCCGTCGCGCGCGGAGCTGGACCGGCTGCGTGCCTGGGTGCGCGAGCACGAGGAGCTGACCGGAAGCCGCCACGCCGGCGCACTGTTGAATGACTGGCGGATGGTCTCGCGCACGTTCTGGCGCGTGTCGCCGGTGGCGGCGGGCGTGCCGGAGGCCGCGGTGGCCAGCGCGGACGCGGGTGCGTTCTTCCGCTGACGCGAACCGGACGGGAACGATCAAGGCCGCCCGGGATGGTTCCGGGCGGCCTTGATCGTTCGTAGCAGATGGGCCGGCGTTCTATGCGGCTCCGGTGCACGGCCAGCAGGTACACGCGGCTTCGGCGGCGTGCGCGGGCTTGCGGCGCGGGGCGGCCTCGCGGGCCGGCGCGGCTGCCCGGTGGGCGGCGAGCGCGGCGGCCGTGGGAAACGACTGCACGCTCAGCAGATCGGCATCCAATCGGAGCTTTTCCATCGCGTCCTCCCTCCAGCGGTGTGACTCAGCGTCCGCCCGGCGGCCTCACGGCGGGGCTCCCATCCCAACGACGCTGTCCTTATCAGACAGAGATCAGGTGCAAACGGGGCGCCATGCGCGGCACAGGCGCCGCGGGCCGCCCATGCCAGTGATTTGCGGATGAACGGAACGGTGGATGACGGATCCGGTGTCGCCGGTCGCGGCCGGAACGTGTCCCACTTCTGTCGCAATCCGGTCTGGACCTCCCGGCGCCCACGGCGGTACGACGGCCGTGCTGTTCCGCGTCCCTCCAGCCTGACGCCCCATGCGCATCCCGTTTCTGCTCGTGTCCCTGGCACTGGCCGCCGCTCCGGTGGCGGCCCAGGGCGTCCTGATCTCCGCCGGGTGCGAGCGCGCCTGCCCCGGCGGCCGGAGCGCCCCTGCGCGGGTGCCTATCGACTCCGTCCGCGTGTTCGCCACGCTGCGGGACACGCTGGCGCAGACGTCGGTGGATCATGTGTTTCGCAATGTAGCAGGCGAAATGCTTGGCGCGGACCTCTTCGTTCCCCTGCCGGCTGACGCCACCGTCCTGCACGTCTCCGTGTTCGACGGCGTGCGGACGGTTCAGTACGACGAGTTCTCCGCGCCGGAGGCGTCACGGCACCGGCTGGACAGTCTCGCCCGCGCGAGGCCCGGCCTTCGGCTCCCCGGCTATCGCGGGATGACGCTCATCCACGTGCCGGTCGCGCCCATTCCCGCCGGTGGTGAGCGGCGCGTCCAGGTCCGCTACCACCAGCCGCTCGCGCCGCGCGGCGGGGTGATGGCCTACCGTTTCCCGCTCGCGGCGGGCGGCGGGCGCGCGCCGTACGGCACGTTGCGCATGGTGCTGGATGTGCGGACGCTGGCGGGATTCGATGATCTCGCCGTCCTCAGCCATCCGGCGAGCGTTTCGTGGGGAAGCGAGATGGCCCGCTGTCCGCCGACCCATGCCTGCGGATACCGCGGCGTCCCTTCCACGCGGGTGCAGATCGTACGGCTGGATGGCGGGCCGGAAACGCAGGCGCGCGACTTGGAACTGCGCTACACGCCGTCCGCCGCGGGGCCGGACTCCCCGGCGGCGTGGCCGGAGTAGGCGGACTCCGGCGGACCGAACCGTTGCACGCGGGACCCGCGCGGGCCAGCTTGACGCGGTGTGTCGGCGGATTGACCTCGCTCTTCGATCCATCATGTTCCTGAAAGCGGCGCTGAACGGCGCACGATCCACCGCGTATCACCCGCGCGTGCCCATCACCGCCCAGCAGCTCGCGGCGGACGCGCGCGCCGCGGTGCAGGCCGGCGCGGATGCCATCCACCTGCACGTTCGTGGCGAGGATGGCATGGAAACGCTTGCGGGCGATGAACTTGCCCGTACGCTGGCCGCGGTGCGCGCATCCATCCCCGGAACGCCGGTGGGCGTCACGTCGCGGCTGCCCATCGTCGGCTCGCCGGCGGAGCGGCTGCGGCTGGCGCGTGGGTGGACGGCGCTGCCGGACTTTGTCTCGGTCAATTTTGATGAGGAGGGCTCGCCGGAACTGGCGGAGCTTCTGCTGGCGCGCGGCGTGGGCGTGGAGGCGGGGCTGGCCGATGCGGACGCCGCCCGTGCGCTGCTCGCCAGCGGGCTGTCCGCGCATTGTCTGCGGATTCTGATCGAGCCGCGCGAGGAAGACGTGGACGCCGCACGCGCGACGGTTTCCGCCATCGACGGGATTCTGAGCGGGGCCGGCGCAGCCGCGCCGCGGGTGGTTCACGGCGTAGACGCGACTGCCTGGCCGTTGCTGAACTACGCGGGCGGGCGCGGGTGGGGAATGCGCATCGGGTTCGAGGATACGCGCGATCTGATGGACGGCAGCCCGGCTGCGGATAATGCCGCCTTGGTCCTCGCCGCGCGCGCGCTCCTTTCGTCTCCTCTGTGCTCCGTCCGCGGCGGCTGAGCTTCGGGCGGGACGATGGCGCCGCAGCCACTCCCGCCCGCCCGACTCGGCCGCGTCCTCTCTGTATCCGCGCCTTCATCCTCCTCTCCAGCCACGGCCTGACCATGCGCACCTACGTGTTGACCACCGGGATCATCTTTGCGCTGATTGTGGCGGCGCACGTGTCGCGGATGGTCGCGGAGTCCGCGGCGCTTGCACGCGATCCGGTCTACCTCCTCATCACCCTGGTGACGGGCGGGCTCAGCGCGTGGGCGCTGGTTCTACTTCGCCGCACCCCCGCATCGCGATCCCTCTGAGCGTCAGCCGCGCTCGCCGGACAGAAAACGCCCGGCGCCCGCGTTCTCCGCATCCACGAGACAGCCATACCGGCGGTAAGGACGCGATCTTCCGCGTGCTCGCCGCCGGGAAGCGCGCCGCTCACCGATTGCGGAGGAGCACGACATGGGGAACGAGTACACGTTTGCCGTCGCCAGCCGCTATGTCCTGCTCCTGCTGCCGGGTGTCGCCGCCGCATTCTGCCATGTTCCGCTGGCGTGGCAGGACGTCCTTGTGTACGGCGTGATGGCGTGCGCCGTCCTGTTCGTCCACACCATGCCCGCGGCGCGATTCGCGCGCCGTGCGCCCGAGCCGTGGGCGGGATGGATGGCGGCGCACGCGGCCCGCGCCCACTCGTTCGGCGGGGTGGGCGTCCTCATCTGCGCGGCGATTCTGGACCGGGTGCCTCAGGAAATTCCCGGTGAGCCGGGCGGCATGCAGATTCAGAAGCTGTGGGTGGAAGAAGGGCCGTCGCTGCTCTCCCTGTGCACCGGGATCGGCATCTACACGCTCCTGTCCGTGTGCTGGGCGCTGATGGCGGGCGCCGTTGCGCGGCGGATCGGGGGCGTGATGGAGCCTGAGCCGGACGTCCACCGCTTCCGCATCCGGCGCCCCCGGCTGGACCACCCGGCATGATCACGCCGCGCCGGATCGCGTGGATGGCCATCGTCACCGCGGTTTCCATCCACCTCGCGATGGTGCTGCTCTACGGCGCAATGACGGACTGGAATTTCTCCCAGCCCTGCACGCGCAACCAGCCCGCGATTCCGCCGCCGTTCGTCATCCACTTCATCCAGTTCGCCGCCAGCCCCTCGGATCTGTTCCGCGATGCGCCCCTGACGCTCATCTACCGGTTGAACCTGCTGTTCTGGTTCGTGGCGATCCTGGTTCTGCTTCATGCGATGGCGCTGGTCGCGCGGCTCAGGGTGCGGCTGGTCGCCGGCGCTACGCCGACAGATCGCCGCATCCGGCTCGCGCGGTGGAAGGACGTGCGCGCCAGCCACATGGCGGTGCTCGCGCTCCTGATGATCGTCCCCGCCGCCATCTCCGGCGCGCGGGCCCGCGATGCGTGGCTGGCGGAAGCCGAACGGGTGCTCGCGGCCACGCTCAGCGCCGTCTCGGCCGGGCGCCAAGCACCGGACGGAGTGGAGTTCACGATGTACGAGTGGGTGGGCGATAATCTCGTGGATCGGCGACCGGAGGGCGCGTTTGTGGTGGAGGTCGATCCGGCGGAAGCAGGCGACCACGTTCTGGACCGGTTCGTAAGGCCGTTCTCCTACGGCGGAATCATCCAGTTCCAGTCAGGGAAGCGCTACGAGTTCAGCGTCTTTCGCGGCCATACCAGCGCACCCCGGGATGCCACCGGGTGGACGGTGTGGCTGGAGTCGCCGCCCAGGCCGCCCGCACGGTGGTAGCACGTCCGCCCCAGCCCGCGTGACGGCGCGGCTCCCGTCCGCACCGCGCATGCAGCGAGCGCCGATCGCAACGGTCCGCCCTCCATCCTCTTTTGACTCGCGATGACCCAACGGTGGCTTCGATGGATCGCGTTCATCCTCGCGCTGGCAATTAACGGCGCGGCGATCGTGGTTTACGGCATCATCACGGACTGGTGCTTCTGCGCGATCTGCGGGGTTCCCGAGCCGCCGGTTCCGCCGCCGTACATGATCCGGTTCCTGGAATTCGCCGTGTTTCCCGCCGGGCTCGTCACGAACGGACCGGGCGCCGACATCATCCTCATCGTCGGCGCGGCGGTGTGGTTCGTGATGATTCTGGCGCTGCTCAACGTGATGGCGTTCGTTGCGAGGATCCGCGTCCGCGCGCGGCGTGACGACGCGAGGGGTCGCTGGATCGGTCTTGCGCCGGCGGGCGCGGTGCGGGCCGCGCACATGCTCCTGCTCGCGGGCGTGCTGTTGGCGGCGGGCTTGGCCGCCGGAGCGCGGGCGCGGCGCGCGTGGCTGGCGGATGCGGAGCGGGTGTTCCGGACCACAATGGACGCCGCCGCTTCCAGCCCCCGGCTTCCGGCGGGGGTGGAGTTCAGGATGTACGACTGGGTCGGCGACGAGATGGTCGATGTGATCCCCGCGAGCGGCTACACCGTCCAGGTCGACCCGCGCGTGGCGGGAAATCACTTCCCGGACCGGTTCGTCACGCCCATGTCGTACGGGGGAACGGTCCGGTTCATCTCCGGAAAGCGCTACACGTTCAGCGTCTACCGACGCGATGGCGATCTGCTGGGAGATGGGCCCGGCTGGACCGTCTCCCTGGACCCGCCGCGGCGCCGGCCGCGCGAATACTGGTAGCCCCGGGCCCGGCGTGAACTCGGCGCCGCCGGATCGCTGAAGCACAACTTCTTTCGCCGCTGCAACTTGCGGAGCGATTCACGCGTATGTGCCGGCCGGGCCGCATTGTGCGGCCCGGCCGCTTGCCGTGCCCGTGCACGCGAGCGATCATGTGCGCCCCGCAGCGGCGCTGCCTGTATGCTTCCCAGACCCACCGGCCCATGCCCCGACACACCCTGTCCGCCGTTCTCGCCCTTTCCGTCCTGTCCGCCCTTCCCGCGGCGGCGCAGGGGCTTGCCCCCTCCATCCCGGTGGAGGTCTTTGCCGGACGGCTGGACTTCAACTCCGATCTGGACCTGCCCGACCAGGAACTGGCCGGCGTGCGGCTGGGGCTGGACCTGGCCTCGTACATCGGCGTCCGCGGCTATTACTGGCGCGGGCTCAACGGTGACCGCGACGGATGGGCGCCGTTGCAGTCGTACGGCGCCGAAGCGCAGCTCAACCTGAACGCGGGCAACGGATTGACGCCGTTCCTGATCGGCGGGGCGGGGCGCATCGACTTCATGGATGGCTACGCGGACTCGGCGCTCGTGCAGCCGGACGACCGCGATGCCTTCATCGCCGGCGGCGGGCTGCGCCTGGACGTGGGACGGCTGGGGATCGTGGCCGCCGCGCGCGACTACCTGTTCGAACGCGACGCCGAATCGGGCGACGACCTCATCTCCAACATCCAGTACAGCGCGGGCTTGGCCTTTCGCCTGGGCGGACGCGGGCGGCGCGAGCCGGTGATGGCCACGCTGCCGCGCGTTATCCGCCAGACGCCGGACACCGTGTACGTGTCGCGCGACGCCACCGGCCGCGTGCACACGGAGGAGGCGCAGAACTTCGTCACTATCCCCGTGCCGAAAGAGGGCGAGATCTACCTGCGCTACGGCCCGGCGGATTCCACCGGCGTCAGCCGCGCGCCGCGGGTGCAGGCCGGCGCGCCCACGCAGGGCGATCTGGAAGCGGTGCGCGCGCGGCTGGTGGCCGATCTGCAGCCCGTGCTGCGGCAGATGCTGGAAAGCGAGCGGGCCCAGATCCGCGAGATGATCCGCCAGGAACTGGACCGCATGCCCAGCGCCGGGCTGAGCGCGGACGCGGAGCAGCGGCTGCTGGAGAACCTGGAGGCGCGCCTGGCGCTGCGGATGCGCGACGAACTCGGCCGCCCGCTGGTGGTGGACACGGCGGGCCGGGTGGTCGCCGTCCGCCCGGCGGACGGGGCGCGCCGCTTTCAGCCGGGGATTCGCGAGGTACGGCCATACCTGGGCGGCAATGTGGATGATCCCACGCAGTTCATCGCCGGGGTGCGGCTGGACATGGGCCCGTTTGACGCCGCCCGGCCGCGGCTGCGGCTGGTGCCGGACGCGTCCATCGGAATCGGCCACGGCACGGCGGCGGTGATGATCGCGGCGCACGCGCAGTACGACGTGTTCCCGCTGAACCTGGGCGGGCGCGTAGTGGAGCCGTACGTGTACGCGGGTCCGGGGGCGCTGTTCTTTGGCGATCCGCCGCGCGGCCGCGCCAAGGCCGAGGCCGTGCTGAACGCGGGCTACGGCGTCAGCACCGCCCTTCCCGGCGACCGCGGGCGCTTCTTTGTCGAGCACCAGGGCGTGGATCTGTTCGACCTGAACCGCGTGCTCGTCGGCCTGCGGCTCTGAGTGCCTGTCGAGGAACCGCGTCCCTAATCCTGAGCGAAGCTCAAGGCACCTGCGCCTCCAGTGCTCTGCGGTCGGAATACGGGCAGGTTTGCTCGGCGGGGGAGGCGTCCTGGGTTGACCGCCGGCGTGGTAGGATATATCATCATACCATGCCAAAAACGAAAGTGGCGGTCACGATTGAGGCCGGACTGCTGGATGAACTCGATCTGCTCGTAAGGCAGCACCGGTTCGCCAACCGCAGCCAGGCGATCGAATCCGCGGTGTCCGAGCAGCTTACCCGTCTGCGCCGCACCCGGCTGGCGGAAGCCTGCGCCATGCTCGATCCGCTGGAGGAGCGCCAGCTGGCCGAAGAAGGGCTTGGCGCCGACCTGGATGCCTGGCCGGAGTACTAGCCATGCGGATTCGCCGGGGAGAGATCCGCTGGGCCGACCTGGACCCGGTGCGCGGGCGTGAGCAGGCGGGGCGGCGGCCGGTGCTGATCCTGAGCGCAGACGTGTTCAACGACAGGTCAGGCACGGTGATCGCCGTCGCGGTCACCAGCCAGCCCCAGCGCGCCGGGTTTCCGCTTGTGCTGGAGCTTGCCACCGCGAATCTGCCCAAGAAATCGTGGATCAAGATCAGCCAGATTCGCACGCTTGCGGTCGAGCGCATCGGCGACTTTCTGGGCGTCACCAGCCCCGAAGAACTCGCCCGGGTGGTGGAGGGGCTGAACGAGATTGTTGGTGCCTGACGCGCTGTTCGGGTGATTTCTGCGCGCCCTGCGGCTCTGAGCGCCGCCCGGGGGGAGGATGTGACGCGGGCCGGCTTCCATGGGGAGGCCGGCCCCGCGTCCGTTTTCGGCCATCAACCGGCCGCGGCGAACCGGCGGGGGAGGAAGATGGCGAGTGGGGAAACCGTCCGGGTGGAGCCGACTACTCAACCCGGTCCCGCGAATTCCCGCGTCGAAATGCCGCACCCTCTCCCTTCCCGTCCCGGAGAACGCCATGAGCCTCCTTGGCCCGCTGGAAAAGCTGATTCCGCAGCCCGATCCCGAAAAACGCGACTTCAAGAGCGGACTTCTGGAAATCCGCGACAAGACCATCAAGCTGGGCGACAACGTCTACTCGATCGCGAACATCGCTTCCATCAGCGTGCTGGATCTTCGCACGCCGGTTCCGTGGATCTTCTGGCTTCTGCTCGGGGTGGCCGCGTTGGCCGTGATGTACGGCGGACGGGCAAGCTTTGCGGCGGTACCCGCGCTGTACTGCGCGCTCGCCGTGTTCATCAAGCACTGGCTGGAGAAAAGCGCCGCCGACTTCAAAATCGTCGTTTCCATGAACAGCGGCGGCAGCGCAAGCATCTTCAGCGACGAGCAGGAGTTTCTGAGTTCCATCGCCGCCGAACTGTACGGCGTCATTGAACTCGGCATTCCCTCCCACGCCGCCTACAACATCGACCAGAACGTGAGGCTGGAAGGCGTCGCGGGCTCGCCGATCATCGTCAGCGGCGTGGCGAGCGGCGCCATAAGCAACGTGCTGGCCGGAGCGCAGGCCTGATGGAAGCACAGCGGACGGATGGGGATGACGTTCACCGGAGCATGGTTTCCGCCGGCCTGATTTTCACCGCAAGCGTCAATCCGCCGGCGGGGGAACTGCGCGTCCAGGAGCTTCAGCGCCTGCTGTGGCAGGTGGCGGTGATGCTGCCGGAGATGCCACTTCGCGACACGGACAGGGCTGAAGCGCGGGCGGAACTGCGCACGGTGCAGGCGCAGCTCGGCTCGCCCCGGCCCAAGCTGACCATCCTGCGCGAAAGCCTGCACACGATCCGCGGGATGCTGGCCGGCATTCCGGACGCCGCCGGGTACGGGTACCTCGTCCAGACGGTGGATCAACTGGCGCCGTAGCCGTGCCCGTATCCGCTTCTCCAGCCTCGTCCGATCCAGGCCGGGGCTGTCGTTGTTTGCGATGAGCGGGTTGAGGATTACCTTGATCCGGGTTCGCTTTTTCTGCGCTTCCGCGGCGGGATGGGGATGAGTCGTGATACGGAACGGATGTACCTCAACACGGGCGATGACCCGCTGTTCTGGCACGCGCCGGACGCGGCCGGTGGCGTGTTCGGGTCCATCGTGCCCGCGCCGCCGTTGCGCGGCATGGTGGAGCGCATCCATTTCGGCCACGAGTGGATCGATCCTGCGACTCCGCTGACGGAGCGCGTGCTGCCGGACGGCGGCGTGCATCTCATCTTCAACCTGGGTGACGCGCCGACGGAGCCCGGCTCGGGCGGGCACGCGTACGAGGCGCTGGGCGCGCGCTGCGAGCCGACGCTGGTCCGCATGGCGGGGCGCGTGGAGCAGGTGACGGTCACGCTGCGGCCCGGCGGAATGGCGTCGCTGCTCGGCCTTCCCGCGGGGGAGCTCGCCGGGCAGACCGTCGCGCTGGACGCGCTCTGGGGCGCACGCGCGGCGCGGGTGCTGGAGCAGGTGGCCGCCGCCGCGCCCGGCCGTCCGCGTGCGCTGGCGATGGAAGCCGTGCTTCTGGGGATGGCCGGCGGACGCGCGGACCGCACGGATCCCGCCGCGGCGGAGGCGGTGCGCATCATCACCCGGACGCGCGGGCGCATTCGCGTGCGGGAACTGGCGGCGGCGCTGGGCGTGGGAGAACGGCGGCTGGGACAGATCTTCACCCGCCACGTGGGGCTCGCGCCCAAGGCCGTCTGCCGCATCGCCCGATTCCGCGCGACGGTCAATCTGCTGCAGCACCAGCCGGAGCGCGCGTGGACCGACGTGGCGCTGGAGTGCGGCTTCTACGATCAATCGCACCTGGTCAACGAGTTCCAGGCGCTCGCGGGATTGGCGCCGGGCGACTTTCGCGACCGGGGCTGCGGATTTTTCCAAGACGCATCCGCCGCGGCCGCGTAGCTTTCCTCCATCGATCAAGACGCAGTTCATCGACACGAACGAGGGGAAAGCGGATGGCGGAAGACGAGATGCGTGGGGACGACCGGCCGCTCTGGGGCCGCGTGGCCGTGGTGACGGGCGCCAGCCGCGGGGCGGGGCGGGGGATCGCGCTGGAACTGGGCGCGGCGGGGGCGACGGTGTACGTCACCGGCCGCAGCACCCGCGCCGAGCCGGCGCGCGGCTACGACAACATCCTGCGCGAGAACGGGTTGGCCGCGCCGCCGGGGAGCATTGACGAGACCGCGGAGGAGGTCGCGCGGCTGGGCGGCACCGGTATCGCCGTCCGCGTAGACCACACGCGCGACGACGAGGTGCGTGCGCTGTTCGGCCGCGTGGAGGCGGAGCACGGCGGGCTGGACCTGCTCGTCAACAACGCGTGGGGCGGGCACGAGGCGTTCAGCGTCACGTCGTTCGGGGCGCCGTTCTGGGAACAGGACATGGACCAGTGGGACGCCATGTTCGACCGGGGCGTGCGCAACCACCTGCTCGCTAGCCGCATCGCCGCGCCCATCCTCATCCGCCAGAAGCGTGGATTGATCGTCACTACGACGTATTGGGACCGCGGCCACTATCTGAAGGGCAATCTGTTCTACGACGTCGCGAAGGCGTCGATGAACCGCCTCGCCTTTGCCATGGCGGAAGAACTGCGGCCGCACGGGGTTGCGTCCCTCGCCGTGTCACCGGGGTGGATGCGGACGGAACTGGTGCTGGCGTCGCAGAAGGCCACGGAGGAGACCTGGCGCGAACACCCGTCGCTGGCGCGAACCGAGTCGCCGCGCTACCTGGGCCGCGCCGTGGCCGCCCTCGCCGGGGACGTGGAGGTGCTGCGGAAGAGCGGTGGCATTCACCGCGTGGCCGACCTCGCCGCGGAGTACGGCTTTACCGACACGGACGGCCGCCTCGTCCCGCCGTTCGAGCTGGATGGCGAGTGAATCTGGCCGAAGTTTTGCCGAACATCAACGACGCAGCCGGGGGGAAAAGTGCCCGCCTTGGAGCACCCGCTCCCGTTGGAATCCCTTCACACCAGGGAAACACAAATGGCGAAGAACACGGGGAATGGAAGCCGCGTCGGCTCGGTCAACGGCCGCACGCAGTTTGAGACGCCGAGCGGCCACAACGCCAAGCGCGACACCGACACCGGCCAGATCATGGACGTGAAGACGTCGGACAAGGAGCCGTTCAAGGGTGTCGCCCGGGAACCGGACAAGCGCCGGTCGAAGTAGCTGAACCAGGGGAGCCGCCGGCGCGCGCCAGCAGCTCCTTCGCGTTCCGGCCGGGTTCATCGGACCGTCCGGCCCCCCTCCGCCATCTCTCGACAGCACACGGCACCCGGAGCGATTCGTCGCCCCGGGTGCCGTTCCGCGTCAGGGGGGCACGACGGATGTTTCGCGCGCGCCGTCCATCCTGTTTTCGCTCATCGACTTGGCGAAACCGGTGGAAACATGGGGCCGGCCGGGTGGTGTGTCTCAGGATTGTATCCGATGGGCCGGACTGCAACATCTCTCTTGCGGGCCGCCGGAAAGCGAGGTATTCTCTCCAGAGTTCTTTGAGAATGATTCTCAAACCCAACAACTCGGGCCCGTGAAGAAGAAGAATCGCAAGAACAAGAGCGCTCCCGCCCCGCAGGCGCCCGCCCCCAAGGGCCGCCCGCACTGGGCGCTCACCGGCGTGCTCGTGGCGTCCGCCGCGCTGGGCGGCGTGGCCGCTCCCGCCTTTGCGCAGGACGTTCCGCAGCCCGGAAACACCCGCGAGGCCACCCGCCGCTTCGACATCGAAGCCGGGCCGCTTTCCGAGGTTCTGGCGCAGTACGTCCGCACCACGGGCCTGGTCATCAACGATCCGGCGGACGTGGTGACGGGCATCCGCTCCGCGGGCGTGCGCGGCGTGATGACGGACGAGCAGGCGCTGCGCCGCATTCTGGGCACGACCGGGGTGACCTACCGCTACGTGACATCCCGCTCGCTGCGGCTGGAGCGCGGCGAGCTTCCGGTTTCGGTGGCCGATCGCACCACCGTGCTGGACCCGGTCACCGCGCTGGGGCGGCAGTCCATTTCGTCGCCCAAGTACACCGAGCCGCTGCGCGACGTCCCGCAGACGGTGACGGTGGTGCCGCAGGAGATCATTCAGCAGCAGGGCGCCACCACGCTGCGCGATGTGCTGCGCAACGTGTCCGGCCTGACGGTGAACGCGGGCGAGGGCGGCGCCACCCCGGGAGACAACTTCAACGTCCGCGGCTTCAGCGCGCGCAGCGACGTGTTCGTGGACGGCGTGCGCGACGTAGGTGGCTACTCGCGCGAAACGTTCAACATCGAACAGGTGGAAGTCGCCAAAGGCCCGGGATCGACGTACACCGGCCGCGGCTCCACCGGCGGCAGCATCAACCTGGTCACCAAGTCGCCGCTTCCGGTGCGGCGCTACTCCGGCACCGCGGGCGTGGGCACGGCCGACTTCCGCCGAGGCACGGTGGACATCAACCAGCCGCTGGGCGACGCGGGTCTTTCCGGCGCGGCGGTGCGGCTGAACGCGGCGTGGCAGGACGCGGGGATCGAGCAGCTGGACCGCGTGGAGCGGCAGAGCTGGGGCGTGGCGCCCTCCGCCGCGCTGGGGCTGGGCGGCGACACCCAGCTGACGCTGCAGTACTTTCACGCCGAGCAGGACAACGTGCCCAGCTACGGGCTGGCCAGCCAGGACAGCCTGCCCCGGGTGGACACGCACAACTTCTTTGGCCTGAGCGCGCTGGACCACGAGCGCGTCAAGGCGGACGAAGCGAACGGCCGGGTGGACCACAAGGTGTCGGAAAACCTGTCGCTGCGGCAGCAGTTCACCTGGCGGCGCTCGGACGTGGACCGCGTGGTGACCTCGGCCAACGCGGCCAACGGCGCGCGCACCAGCCGCTCGCACATCACGCACGACGAAAACCTGACCAGCCAGACGGTGGCGCGCGGCGGGCTCAACACCGGCGCGGTGCGGCACGACGTGGTGGCGGGGCTGGACGTGGCGCGCGAGCACGGCACGTTTGCGGGCTACACCTTTGCCGGCGCCGCCCCGGTCATTCCCGACCTGAACGATCCCGATCCGGACGTGCCGTACACCGGCACCATCACCCGCCGCCGCCCCACGCGCGACGCCACGGCCAACACCGCCGGCGTGTACGCGTTCGAGACCATGAAGATCGGCTCCAACCTGGAACTGAACGCGGGCGGGCGCTGGGACTACTTCCGCGCGGAGTACCAGGACTCGCTGGGCAAGCCGCTGGATCCGGCGGGGACCACGACGCGCGCCTTTACCTGGCGCGCGGGTGCGGTGGTCAAGCCGGTGGAGTCGGGAAGCATCTACGGCGCGTACGGCACGTCCTTCAATCCCTCCGGCGAAACACTGGCGCTGGACAGCCGCGGCAACGCGGACCTGGACCCGGAGCGCAGCCGCAGCATCGAGCTGGGCACCAAGTGGGACTTCTTCCGCTCGCGCCTGCTGCTGTCGCTGGCCGCGTTCCGGACGGAAAAGACCAACGCGCGCATCGCCAACCCCGACGACCCCTCGGGCCCGCAGATTCTGGCGGGCGACCAGCGGGTGGACGGCGTGGAACTGGGCGTGTCGGGGCGCGTGCTCCCCAGCTGGAGCCTGTTCGGCGGCTACACGTACATGGACAGCGAGATCGTGGAAGGCGCCGCGGCGGACGTGGGCAAGCCCATCGCCAACACGCCGCGCCACTCGGGATCCATCTGGAGCAGCGTGTCGCTTCCCATGGGCGCCGAGGTGGGCGCGGGCGTGCGCTACATGGGCGAGCGCTTCGTGCGCGGGGAGTTCTACAATCCCTCGTACACCACGGTGGACGCCGAGGCGGGCTACACCGTCAACGGCAGCCTGACGCTTCGGCTGAACCTGTACAACCTGACGGACGAAACGTACTACGACAGCAGCCGCTACTGGGTGCCCGCGGCCGGGCGCTCCGCGAGGCTGACCGCCGCCGTCAACTTCTGATCCGACAACACGGCGGCCCGGAGCGCATCCGCGTTCCGGGCCGCCTTCACGCTCTGACCATCAACATCGAATGCTGCTGCACATTCCCGACGTCCTGACCCCCGGGCAGGTGGTTGAGGCGCGCCAGAAGCTGAACGCCGCGCAGTGGGTGGACGGCAACGTCACCGCGGGCGCGCAGTCGGCGCAGGCCAAGAACAACATGCAGATCCCGGAAGATCATCCGGCGGCGCGCGAGGTGGGCGACCTGATCCTGCGCCAGCTGCAGCAGAACCCGCTCTTCATCGCGGCGGCGCTTCCGCTGCGCGTGTTTCCGCCGCTGTTCAACAGCTACGCGGGCGGGCAGTCGTTCGGCACGCACGTGGACAACGCCATCCGCCAGGTAAAGGGGACGGGGCACCGCATCCGCACGGACCTGAGCGCCACGCTCTTCCTGACCGATCCGGAGGACTACGACGGCGGCGAGCTTTCGGTGGAGGACACGTACGGCGTGCAGAGCGTAAAGCTCCCCGCTGGGCACATGATTCTGTATCCGGCCACGAGCCTGCACCACGTGCGGCCGGTGACGCGCGGCGCGCGCGTGTCCTCGTTCTTCTGGATCCAGAGCATGGTTCGCGACGATGGCCAGCGCACGCTGCTGTTCGATCTGGATACCACCATCCAGGGCCTCAGCCGCGACGTGCCGGACCACCCGGCCGCCGTGCAGCTGACGGGCGTGTACCACAACCTGCTGCGCCGCTGGGCCGACGCGTAGTCGTTTTCGGTCGATGGCGATCACAGCTCTCGATCGATGACGATCTTCGGTCGATGATGGAAAACGGGCCGCGCACCACCGATCGGGTGGCGCGCGGCCCGTTCTGCTGATCCGGCGACGGGAGCCGTTCGCGGCCTGGCCGATCGGGTGCTGGAGCGAATGGATTCGCCGCGACAAAGGCGGAAAGCCCCCGAACAGATGGGGGACTTCGCCGGAACGAACCAGCGGGTGCCAGCACGATCGTTATCGATCACGTAGCAATCCTTCCGCGCGGCGTGCGTTCTCTTTCATCCGCGAACCGGATGGATGGCGCTCAGAATCTTCTTGACCTTGGGCGCGGCGGGAGTAGCTTGGTCGGGCGGGTGGTTTTCGCGCCGGTTCATGGGGCGACACCCGCCCGCTCGCCCGGCGGATGGCTGGTCCAGGGCGTTCCTTCAGGCACGATCCCGCGTTTCCTTCCGCCACGCCCATCGCAAAGAGGTGCCGATGAGCAGTCCCGAACAGGCGCGCGCTTCGCAGTTGCGAAACATCGAAGCAAAAACGGGTCAGGATCTCGCCACGATCCGCGCGGCCGTGGCCGTGTCCGGCAAGGCGAAGCACGGCGAGGTGCGCACCTGGCTGATGGAGACGTACAGGCTTGGGTACGGCGACGCCAACACGCTCGCGCACTTCACGTCCGGAACCATGGGTGCGGCGCAGCCCGGGGAGGGCGGTGCCGATCCGCTGGATGAGATCTACACGGGAAAGAAGGCGCACCTGCGGCCCATTCACGATGCCGTCATGGCGGCGATCACGTCGTGGGGCGAGTTCGAGGTCGCGCCCAAGAAGGGCTACGTGGCGCTGCGGCGAAAGAAGCAGTTCGCCACGCTCGGCCCCAAGACGGCTGACCGCGCCGAGATGGGCCTCAACCTCAAGGACGACGTGGCGAGCGGGCGCATCGTGGCGCAGAAACCCGGCGGCATGTGCCAGTACGCCGTCGCCCTCACCTCGCCGGACGACATCGACGCCGAGCTTCTCGCCGTCATCCGCCGCGCCTGGGACGCCGCTGGGTGAACTGATATATCGGCTCATGCTGGTCCTATGATGACTGCTCGTTCGTGGAACGATTACTATTGGAAAGGCCATTATGTATTGCCAAGAATGCGGTACAGAGGTTTCGGACGAGGCCAACTACTGCCCAAGCTGCGGAAGGCCGCAGAAGGTGGGGGTGGTACGCGCAGCAACGGAGATCTATGAGATATGCCAAACGAGCTATCAAATTAAAAAACGATCGTCGTTCTTTCGACCCGCCGAGGCTGTATTCGTTGCTCTGGCCGTATGCCCCAAGAAAGGGAACTACACGGCCGCCGAGTCTCAGTTGTTTCTTACCTGCTCATTCCCTTGCCGGTCGGACGAAGCACCACAAGCTGATTTCAGCCGAGGTGTGCAGTACGCGCCGCAGCGAGAAGCTGCTTTCGACGCGCTCACGCAACTACTGGTGGAGGAGGGTTGGGAGCCAGTGAGCCAATCGGAGTTGTTTAGGCATCAACACAGGTTTCGGCGACGGCTCTGAATCAATATGCGTGTTGGAGTAGGTAGACAGGCAGACAGTCTCTGCTAGTCTGTACTTGTGAATCTCGCACCCCCATAAGCTCGGAGCGCTCCGGTCTTACTCTCCCTAATCGTCCGTAGAGCGGCCGCCGAGCGAGCGATGAACGTCGTCGGCCTGCGCCAGCGAAAAGGGCCACGGCGTTCGGCGTGGCCCTTTTCGCTGAAGCCAGGTCGGGTCAGACTGCTTCCCGCACCACGTCCTCGAGCCGGTTGTAAGCGAGCTGCATTCCGCTTTCCATCCCCGAAGCCAGGTGCCCGTCGCGGTGCTCGCGGCAGGTGTGCTGCACCAGCACCGCGAGCGTCGTCACGCCGTCGGCCTCATCAATAGTCACGATGTTGAGCGCGCCGGCATCCGGATCGGGAAATCCCTCAAACACTTCGGTGGTTACCAGCCGGTGCGGCCGGTCGATCTCGCGGTACTCGCCGTGAAAGCCGATCTCCATCCCCTGATCCAGCGTCACATATCGCCACGATCCGCCCACCCGCAGGTCGATCTCGCACACCACCCACTTCGTCGTCTCGCAGGCCCACCAGCGGCGGACCAGTTCGGGCGTCGTGTACGCCTTGAAGACCAGCGCGGCGGGCGCGTCAAAGCGGCGCGTGATCAGCATTTCCGTGTCCGACGGAAGCGTGATGGTGGCCGAGCCGTGGCGGCTTCCGGCGGGGGCGGTAATGGGGGTCATGGTGCGTTCTCCTCGGTCTGCAGTTCGGTGAGCAGGTCGTCGAGCCGGTCCAGACGGGCGTTCCAGGTGCGCTCGAAGGTGCGCACCCAGTCGTGAATGGGTTTGAGCGCCGGGCCGTTCACCCGGTACCAGCGATGCCGTCCGTCCGCGCGCACGAGCACGAGGCCGACCGCGCGCAGCACGCCCAGGTGCTTGGAAACCTGAGGTTGGCTGAGGCGCAGCCGGTCCACGAGTTCGCCGACCGTTGCCTCCCCGGTGCCCAATGCATCGAGGAGATCGCGCCGGCTCGCTTCGGCAACCGCGTTGAACGCATCGGATGTTGTCGGTGTGCGAGCCATGGCCGGATGATATATGCTGATATGGGTATGTGTCAAGCATCATCGTCCGCGGCCGGTAGAGGCGCGGGCGATGTGTGCTTGTCGATGGACTACCTGCAAGCTCTGCGGATGATGAAAAGCCGCCGCGCTCCGGCCAAGTCCGGTCTGCGCGGCGGCTTGATGACGTGACCCGCGAGCCGCGGCCGATCAGCCCGTCCGCAGCGCGAGCTTGCCGACGAAGTGCTCGCCGAGCGCGCGATGGGCGTCGGCCGCCTGCGCCAGCGGAAACGTCCGCGCGACGTGCACATCGAACGGGCCCTGCTCGATCAGCCGGTTGAGGCGCGCGATGGCGTCGGGATCGGGATCGCCGTTGTACGCGTCGATGCGCACGCCGTCCGGCGCGGTGGGCTCGGGCTGCACGCCGTTGGGGTACGCGACGCGGCCGCCGGAGCGCATCGCGAGCAGCGCCTGCTGGGCCGTATCGCCGCCGGTCGCGAGCAGGGCGGCATCCAGACCGTCCGGCGCGAACGCGCGCGCCGCGACGAGCACGTCATCCGCGCGCCCATCCGCGACGGCATCCGCGCCGATCCGCCTGGCCAGCGCGACGCCATCCTCTCCGGACGCGACCGCCAGCACGCGTGCGCCCATCCGCCTGGCGATCTGCACGGCCACGTGGCCCACTCCGCCGCTGGCGCCAAAGACCATCACCGACTCGCCCGGCTGGATGTGCAGCGTGTCATCCAGCCCGCGCACCGCCGTAAGCCCCACACCGCCCACCACCGCCGCCTGCTCCGTCGATAGTCCGCCGGGGATCGGCGACACCATGTCCGCGTTGACGGCCGTGTACTCGGCGTAGAACCCGCCGCGCGCATTCAGAAAGCCGACCGCGTACACCCGGTCGCCCGGCGCGAACCGGGTTACGCCCTCCCCGACTGCGGCGATCGTCCCCGCGCCCTCGGAGCCGAGCACGTACGGAAACTCCGGCGTCATTCCCATCATCTCCGCGTATCCGCCCTCGCGCTCGAACGGGTCCCATTCACCCACGCCGGCGACTTCCACGCGCACCAGCACCTCGCCCGGCCCGATTCCAGGGACGGGAAGATCGCGCGGCACCAGCGTGTCCACGCCGCCGAACCGGTTGATCGCGATCGCCTTCATCCTCTTCTGAGCAGTCATCTCATCCGCCTGGCCAGAGAACTGGATCATCCGCTTTCAGCCACACCACGCACCCGCGAACGGGAGCGGGTCCGGCGGCCGATCGCATGCCGGAACGTTTCACGGCGCGCCGGGTGCAACGCGCACCGAAAAACGTGTACCGGAACGGCGGTTGCCAGCGCAACGCGCGGCGGCGACCTTGTCCCGGCAACAGGAATGCAGGCCAATCCGACTCAGCGCCACCAGAGGAGTCATCCGTGAAGATGAGACGTTTGTTCAACCCGGCCGCGGCCGCGCTGCTCGCGCTCGCCGCCGTGCCGGTGTCCGGCGCGCCGGCCGCGGCGCAGCAGCAGCTGTACATGCCGCGCAGCATCCGGCAGGCGTTCAACGAGGGCACCCGCTCGCCGGACGGGCGGCCGGGCGCGAAGTATTGGCAGAACCGCGGGCGCTACGACATCACCATTACCGCCACGCCGCCCAACCGGACGGTGCGCGGCACGCAGACCATCACCTACGTCAACAACAGCCCGGACACGCTGCCGGCCCTGGTGTTCAAGCTGTTCATGAACATCCACCGCCCCGGCGCCCCGCGTAACGGCGGCGCGAGCGAGGCGTACCTGACGGACGGTGTCACCATCGACCGGTTCGCGGTGAACGGTGCGCATACGCCCTGGCAGAACAATCCGGGATACTTCACCTGGCAGCCGGTGCGCCTTGCAACGCCGCTGATGCCGCACGATTCGGTTCGCCTGTCGTTCGACTGGCATTACGACGTCGCGCGCGAGGCCGGGCGCGAGGGCATGCTGGACGATTCGACGTGGTTCCTGGCGTACTTCTATCCGCGCGTGGCCGTCTATGACGATGCAAACGGGTGGGACACCATGGACTTCACCGACCAGCAGGAATTCTACAGCGACTTCAACGATTACGACGTCACCATCCGCGTTCCCGCCAACTACGTCGTGTGGGGCACGGGCACGCTGCTGAACCCCGAGACGGTGCTGCAGCCCGAGGCGTTGCGCCGCTATCGCACATCGCTGACGTCGGATTCGGTGATCCACGTCGCCACGCCGCAGGACCTTGCCGCGCGACGGGTTACGCTGCAAAAGACCAACGACTGGCATTTCCGCGCGCGCGACATTCCCGACATGGCGTTCGGGCTGAGCGACAAGTACAACTGGGACGCCGCCAGCGTGGTGGTGGATGACGCCGCACGCCGCCGCGCCAGCGTCCAGGCCGCCTATCACGACAGCGCGCAGGATTTCCATCACATGGTGCGCTTCGGGCAGCACGCGCTGGGATGGTTTTCGCGCAACTGGCCCGGCGTGCCGTATCCGTATGAAAAGTCGACCATATTTCTGGGTACCGCCGACATGGAGTACCCGATGATGGTGAACGACAACACCACGCCCGACACCACGTTCAGCCGGTTCGTGGCCGAGCACGAGATCGCCCATACGTACATGCCGTTCTACATGGGGATCAACGAAACGCGCTACGGCTTCATGGACGAGGGGTGGGCCACCACCTTTGAGTACCTGGTGGGCATTGCCGACATGGGCCCGCAGCGCGCGGCGGATTTCTTTCGCCGGTTCCGCGTGAACGGGTGGATCAACAACCCGTCGCCGGAGCAGGATCTGCCCATCATCACCCCGCAGGACGTGCTCACCGGCCGCGCGTACGGCAACAACGCGTACGGCAAGCCGGCGCTCGGCTATCTGGCCATGAAGGACATGCTGGGCGATGACATGTTCCGCCGCGCACTGCACGAGTTCATGGACCGCTGGCATGGCAAGCATCCGCTGCCGTGGGACCAGTTCAACACGTTCAACAACGTTGCGGGCCGTGACCTGAACTGGTTCTGGAACGCGTGGTTCTTCACGCCCAGCTACATCGACCTGGGCGTCGCCTCGGTGACGCCGGCCAGCGGCGGGTACACGGTGGTACTCAACAACATCGGCGGTATGCCCGCGCCGGTGGACCTGGTGCTGCGCTACGCGGATGGAACCACCGAAACGCGCCACCAGACGCCCGCCATCTGGCAGGCCAACGTGCGCCAGGCGACGGTGACGCTCCCCACGACCAAGCCACTGCAGTCCATCGATCTGCAGGGCGGCATCTGGATGGACGCCAACCGCGCCGACAACACGTGGACGGCGCGCTGAGGATCACCGGCGTCATCGTCACGCGGCGGATCGTCCGCCCGGTGACATGAACGGCTTGGCTGGATGATGCAAAGAAGGCGGCGCGGAGAAACTCTCCGCGCCGCCTTCTTACAAGTCGAACCCCTTCTTGCTGTCTTCCTGGCTAAGGTCTGGGCGGCATGGTTCGGTGCCGAATAGCTGAACCTGCGCCTGCGGTGACAGGGTCAATCCCGATTGACAATTTTTGGCGCAGGGAATAAATTGTATACAAGTGGATTGGGAATACCCGGTCGGCGTCAGGCCTCGGCAAAATGCCGGGGCCTTTCGCTTTCAGGGAAATACATTCAGGCCCCACCCCTGCACCTGCCCGTCCGGTGCCCGCCTGAACTTCCGCTCCAGAATGTCGTACGCCCGGTTCGGCTGGGCCGGGTCCATGATCCGACGCCCAACAGGACGGGCCACCAGATCGGCCAGTTGCAGTCCCGCCGAATTGCTCTTCTTATCGCACATGATGATCTCGAACGGCAACCGCGCCCCCGCGGTGTTATGCCCGTCACAGATCCTGCGAAACTCCAGTTCCGCTTCCACATCCTCCTTGGGGCCGCGCCGCTCAAACAGCACGTGGGTCAATCCGGTCGTGCATCCCAGCCCACGCAGATGATCGTGAAGCCGCTCCAGTCCGAAACTCATTCCAAGGTGATACGGATTGCGGGCATCCTGGTACCGGGTCCGTAGCGCATTCTTGTCGATCACACTCGCGATCAGCGTAAACGGTGCATCTTCCATCAATGTGTTGAGGCCGTCGTAGAACGCGGGCCGCCTCTGGGCATCAAGCAGAAATGAGAACGGCCCCTTCGACTTGCGGATCTCGTGCTCGTGAAGGATTACCTGATCGTGGCCGAAGTGCCTGAACTTGAACCGGGTGACGGCGGGCCCGACTTCCGCCGCGTAAGCCTCCTTCTCGAACACGCAGAACGCAAGCACGAACACGGGATAGCTCGGGTCGATGGAAACGAGCCCATGATCTCCGCTCTCATCGACGAAAACGATGTAGTCCGAGAACTCCGGCATCGTAGTCACGCGACCTGCTCCCCCGCCTTCCACACGCCCTCGACGATGGGCGCGGCGAGGCGGTAGGGGATTTCCTCCGCGGATTGGGCGCGCCACAGCACCAAGTCCGCGGGCGTGCCGACGGCCAGCGTGCCTCGCCCGTCGGAAAGCTCCAGCGCGGCGGCGCCTCCGGCCGTTGCGGCGCGCAACGCCTCGTGCGGGCTGAAGCCCATGCGGCTGCACGCGGCCGTCAGCACGAAGTGCATGTTGGGTGTCGGCGAGCTGCCCGGGTTGAAGTCCGTCGCCAGCGCCACCGTCGCGCCCGCGTCGATCAGCGCGCGCCCCGGCGCCCACCGCGGCCGACCCAGAAAGAAGAGCGTCGCCGGCAGCAGCGTCGCCACCGTGGATGACGCCGCCAGCGCCGAGATTCCCGCCTCGCTGATGTCGCCCAGGTGATCGACCGACGCGGCTCCGAGTTCCGCGCCCAGCTCCGCCCCGCCGCTCCCCTCCAGTTCATCCGCGTGCAGCTTGGGCCGCAGGCCGTGCGCCAGCCCGGCGCGCAGAATCCGCTCGGTTTCCGCCCGATCAAACACGCCCGGCTCCATGAACACGTCGCAGAAGCGCGCCAGCCCGGCCTCGGCGACGGCGGGAATCATCTCGCTCACTAGCAGGTCGACGTACGCGCCGCGGTCCTCCTTGTACTCCGGCGGAACCTCGTGCCCGCCCAGGAACGTGGGGATGAGTTCGATGGGCTGCAGTTCGTTCAGGCGGCGGATCGCGCGAAGCGTCTTGATCTCGTCCGCCGTAGACAGGCCGTAGCCGCTCTTGGCTTCCGCCGTGGTGGTGCCGCAGCGCAGCATGTCGTTCAGTCGCGGCAGGGCCATCTCCACCAGCTCGTCTTCCGAACGCGCGCGCAGGTCGCGGACGCTGGCGTTGATGCCGCCGCCGCGCCGCGCGATCTCCATGTAGGGCACGCCGGTGCAGCGCAGCGCGTACTCGTCCGTGCGGTAGCGGCCAAAGACGGCGTGCGTGTGCGAATCCACGAACCCCGGCGTCAGCACGCCACCCGCGCAGTCCACGCGCACCGCATCCGCAAACTCGAGCAGCACATCGGCTTCCGCGCCCACCGCGGCGATTCGCCCATCGTGCACGGCCACCGCGGCGCCCGCATACACCGCGGCCGGATCCGCGTCCTCCGTCTGGCGGACGGGCCCGGTGCACGCCGCCACCTGCACGGCGTTGACGAAGACGGTAGTGCGTGGCTGGTCAATCATCGGCTCAGTCTGGCGTTTGGTGGATGGCGCGGTGCCGGTAAACTGCGCTCCGTCGTTGAGCGTCGTCAAACTGCGATGGCCAAAGTCGATCGTAAGGAGACACTTTACTTCGGTGTGATCGCTCACGATATTTGTCTCACGCCGCCGTGCCCGCGAATCACCGTCCATCCGCCTGTCCTCAATCAGAGTGTGGCCTCCCAGGCCATACAATCATCCGCGCGGTACATCCCACCTTTGAAGCTCAAATTCAACAATGAACACCAGCAACCACGTTTATCTTTCGGCGCGAGCGTGCAGGTGGTGGTATGTGCCTGCTGTGATTGCAGGCCTGCTGTCGGGCTGTGTCGACGATGCCACAGCACCGGCACTCAGACCTGCGGGCGACCTGGCCAGCGTCACGACAGGATCAGACGAACCGGCCGGACCGGACTTGGTGGTGCCACCGCGATTCGACCTGGATCTGGATGTGGCCGGATCTCTCAAACCCGGGCATCCGATTCACCTCAGTGTCCGCGGATCGGCGCACTATGCTACGGAGGATGTCCAAGTACGGCTGATTCTGCCGGAGGTGGCGGCGGCGAAACGCAGCAACTGGGAAGTTGTTAAAGTGCCTGTCGGGGAGGAACTCCAGCCCGAAATGAGCATCCGGAAGAGCTTCCAGAACGGGGAGCGGTTCCACGGGAAAGTGACGGTCACAATACCGGAGCCCGGCTACTACCACCTCATCGCAACCATTATTCAACGGTCAGAGGAGCGCACGGTGGATGATCGTGGCCATGTGGTGGGCAGCGGTGCGGGCCGTGACGTCTGGCTATGGATCGATGAGCATGGCGGGCGCATGACCGATCAGTTCGACCCATCCTTGTTCCCGGCGGGCACGCGCGCGGTCCGTGGTCCTCGAGGTTCGGAGAAGAAGGCACCCCGCATCCGCGACGGTGACGCAGTAATCACTTGTTCAATAACCCCGGAGTTCGGCGAGGTCAGCTACTCCGTGGCCACATCCGGGTGCCCCTTACCGCCCGACAGCACCAAGATTGGAATCACTCCGCCACCTGCGCCGAACGCCACCACCGCAGCCACGGTGACCTACAACGACATGGGCGCGGGCGGCGTGACGCGGTCCCTGAGTGGTGCGCGACTGCTGTGGACCGTTCGAAATTCAACCACCGGCGCGACCGTCACCACGGGAAGCGGCTACACAGGCGCAAGCGGCACCGGCCCCGTGATCGACTGCATGGGTGCGACTTCGGAGCGGCTGATTGAAGTGATCGTGCAGACGGTCAATCCGCGGACCGAGGTAATCAACTACACCAGCCCGCTTCCTGACAGAACGCGAGTTGGGACGTTCTTCGGAGCGTGCGGAGGCAACATAGCGCTTGCAGCACAGAGCGAGCAGGCGCACCTGTTCATGAACGTGAACAAGAACTACGATGCGCACCAACGTGTCTTCGGGTCGGTTCCCACCACCATGCGTGCTGGAATGTATCCGCAGAGCGGGTACGGATCACGGTATGATTGGGGTGCCCGTGACGTGCGCATCGAACCTGGGTGGAACCACATCTGGGGCGAGCAGGGAGTTATGGTTGTGACTCACGAATGGGGCCACCTCTGGCAGGACCAGTATCTCTTCAAATCGCCTGATACGAATGGTCTTCGGCGGTTTTACAACGGTAGCTGTCCAAACCCTCACCCGCCCGGCGAGTACACGAACTTCGGATGTGCTCTGGGCGAGGCGTTCGCGGACTGGTACGCCGTCGTACTCCGCGAGTCGGATCTCCCGGGCTGGCGGACTGACTTGGAAACGAACCGGCTCTTTGAATTTTACTGCGGCTCAAAGTGCACCGATGATGGATCAGTCGTCCAAGGTGCCGTCCACGCTCTGCTGTGGGACATGTACGACGCCAACGGGAATGAGCAGCACGACCGCATCCAGGTGCCGGCCCAGACGATTACAAACTCCATCAAGGACTGCCAAGTCTCTGCAAACCGGGTAGATTATTACGGCTTTACTGGAATCGACCACCTCATCTGGTGCATGGAACGGCGCTTCCCCTACCAGGTCACCCTCAGGAAGAACAATGGCGTGGATACCGTCGCCACGTTCTTCAATACCCGTAGCCGCAATGCGTGGGCGAACGATGCCCGGGGCGTTCCAGTCGCCAACTTCAGCGACGACTTTCGCCGGCTCTGGCTTGTGAACCTGTACAGCGAGCGGCCGTATGTGGGGAGAACCGGCGGGATCTTCAGAACCGCCACGCCCATCCCCGATGACCCGATCATCACCGACCCGATAGAGCCCGCTCCCAGAGATCCGACCTGCACTCTGCGGTTTGGTTGCCCTGTGAGCTATTAAGGAAAGGGAAGGCCGAATGAGATTCGGTTTACGTGGATCATTGGCCGCCGTGATGCTCTGCGCCGGCTGCACGGGGATGCAGGGCATCACCGAGTCTGGAGACGTTTCACGATCACCCGAGCCGCCGCCGCGGGACTGGGAAGCAGCGGTTTCCTTCGACCTGTGGGATTCAACCCGCGTAGAATTCTTCGACGGCAGGCGGAACCGTGCCGTAACTTCTGAGGATGGCTTTCCAGAAGCTCTCGGACGCACGCCGTATTACCGGGTGTATGTACGCGATAGTGCGCAGACAGTTTTCCGTCTACGCGTACAGCACGCCGCGGGAAGCGCGACGAGCGTAGATTTTCCGCTTCGGATTGAGCGCGACGCGTTCTACTCCATCGTGATCCGCCTGGGAACGTACGACGTGCGCTCGCTGGGAACCACCAGGTTCCGCGCTTATCCCATCCCCGCGTCTGCGCAGAAGCGGCCGTCTGATTCGCTGTACATCGCGTGGGGAGCGAGAGCCCGGGACTGCTGGACGTGCCCGAGTTGATCCAGCACTGAACCAGAAGACTGTCCTGAGACGACGAATCCTTCCGCGACTGAGCATCGCCGGGAGGATTCGCCGTTTCAGCCATCGTGTGCGCAGAGAACCCCGACATTGGAGGGAGCCGTGTCGATTGGCGTCCGCCTCGTTCGTCGCTGCGGTGAGAAGGGGATTCAACGCGCCATCAACGACACGGAGACACCATGCGCAAGCTCATCACGAATACGTTCATCTCGCTGGACGGGGTCATGCAGGCGCCGGGCGGGCCGGACGAGGATCCCACGGGCGGCTTCACGCACGGCGGATGGTCAGCCAACTACTGGGATGACGCAATGAGCCAGGTGATGGGCGAGGCCATGTCGGAGCCCTTCGATCTGCTGCTGGGGCGCAAGACGTACGAGATCTTCGCGGCGCATTGGCCGTACGCGGGCGACAATCCCGCCGCGCTGCCGCTGAACACCGCGCACAAGTACGTGGCCTCGCGCACGCTGCACGACCCCGGCTGGGGCCCGTCGACGGTGATCCGCGATGTGCCCGGCGAGGTGGCGGCGCTCAAGGCGGGGGGCGGGCCCGAACTGCAGGTGCACGGGAGCGCGGACCTGATCCAGACGCTGCTGCGGCACGATCTGATCGATGAACTGCGGGTGTGGACGTTTCCGCTGCTGCTCGGCTCCGGCAAGCGCCTCTTTGCCGATGGAACGATGCCGGGCAATCTGAAGGTCACGCAATCCACCGTATCCACGACGGGCGTCGTGATCGCCACGTACGCGCGGGCGGGCGACATCCCGTACGGCTCGTTCGCGTTTGAGGAGCCCACGCCCGCCGAACTCGAGCGCCGCGCCAAGCTCGGATCGTGATCTGCATCGTGAAACCGCGGATCGACCGTCCGCGGCTTCACGCATCGTCATCGCCTGAAACACACGGCATCGGCGCTCGCGACGCTCTGCCCGCGACGCCGAGCATCCCCGTGAACGTCGTCACGCTCGCCTGATGTGCCGATCACGATGCCGATTTTGAGAGATGGCCCGCGCATCGCCGCTCCCGCCGACGTCTTGCCCTCAGGACACCCTCTGGCCAGCTTGCCACAGACTGCGGACCGCGTACTCCCTCCACCGATCTCATTCCGTTGATGCTCCGATACCTCGTTTGCGCAGCGGCGCTCGTCTTCGCCGCCCACGCGCCCGTGCACGCGCAGGCCGCCGACACGGCCGCGATGCTGGAACTGGTGCCGCTTTCCGGCGCGCCCATCCGCATCGGCGCCGCGGAATGGGCGCGTCTGCCGCGCGACACCGTGCAGGCCGCGGATGCCGGCGGCGCGAACCACGGGCCGATCCGCGGGGCGTACGCGGGCGTGGCGGTGCGGGCGCTGCTCACGCGGATGGGTGTGCCCGCGGGCCCGGCCGTGCGCGGCGAGGTGCTGCGGTTCTACGTGGTGGCGGAGGCAAGCGACGGGTACCGCGTGATCTTTTCCGTCGCGGAACTGGATCCGGGGATCAGCGACTCTTCCGTGATCGTCGCGGATGCACGTGACGGGCAGCCGCTCAGCGCGCAGGAAGGCCCGCTTCGCCTGATGTCCACGCGTGACAAGCGGCCCGGGCGCTGGGTCCGCAACCTGACGCGGCTCTCCGTCCATCGCACACCCTGACCCGCGGTCCGCGCATCCACTCCGCACGGCTCGCGAGCAGCGGGATGTGATCGCGGCGCCATCGACCAAAGCCTGAGCCGTAACAGCATGAAAGCCCGGGAGCGGCGGACATCGTCCACTGCTCCCGGGCTTTGTCGTTGGCGCGGGTGGTGCGGATCGCAAACGGCGACTTGGCTACGAAGCAGCCACTGGTAACGGGGTATGAACACAGTTATACTGGATTCATGAAAACCGCCATCTCACTTCCGGATGACCTGTTCTCGGCCGCCGACGCCCTCGCGGGGCGCCTTGGCGTGAGCCGAAGCCAGCTGTACGCCACGGCGCTCGCCGAATTCCTGTCGAAGCATGACGAACGCCAGATCACGGGGCTTCTGGATCAAGTCTACGGGTCCGAGGACAGCGGCATGGATCCGGGGTTCCGCCGTGCGCAGCGCCAGTCGTTGGCGGCTGACGAGTGGTAAGCGCGCCGGCACTGGAGGTCCAGAGGGGCGAAGTCTGGTGGGCGGATCTGGCCGAACCGCGTGGGTCGGAGCCCGGACATCGCCGGCCCGTACTCATCGTTCAGGCGGATGCGTTCAACCGTAGCCGGATCTCCACGGTGCTCTGCGTGGTGCTCACGTCGAACCTCCGCCTGGCCGAAGCACCGGGAAACGTGCTCGTCTCGGCCAAGGCCGCCGGGCTGCCCAAGGATTCGGTCGCGAACGTATCGCAGTTGATCACGCTCGATCGCACGTTCCTGGACGACCAGATCGGGCGCCTGCCCCCACGGCTGCTGAACGCCGTTGATGCCGGATTGAAGCTGGTCCTCGGCCTCTCGTAGCCCGCAGACAAAGCCGCGGCGTGGTCACGGGACTCGTGCTCACGACGCGCGTTGTGAGAGTGCACTGCATGACTACTGAATGAACGCCCGGGAGCGGCGGACGATCCGTCCACTGCTCCCGAGCTTTGTCGTTATCTGATGGCGTTCGACGCGGAACCGTCAGGCGGCTTCCTTGCTCGCGGCTTGGTGCCACCGCGGCGTGAGGCCCCTCGCGGCGATCCACGCCTCGGAGCCGGCGCGTGCGGTGCGCAGGTCGTCGGCAAACTCCAGCACGGCTTCGGCGACGCGCGGGTCCATCGAGAGCTCGTCGTCGCCGGCGCAGCGGTTGAGCTTGATGGTGGAGTACGCCAGCGCCTCGAACAGTCCGAAGCGGTCCGACAGCATCTCCAGCAGCCGCATGGGCGAGGGAAGGGCGGCGGCGTGGCTCGGCAGCATCATCCGCGTGCCCGCGGCGGCGTTGCGGGTGCGAGCGGAGCGGGCGGATCTACGGCGTGCACGCATGGCGATCTCCAATCCTCTTGACCCTGGCCGCGCAGCAGGGGTAGCTTGGGAAAGCGTGCGGCTTCCGGGTCGTTCGCGTGAGAGGCTGGTCGTGTCTTCTTGGCGGGAGAGCGGCCAGCCTTGTTCTTTGCCCCGCTGCTGACAATGTAGTTAGCGGCCGGCGTCTCGTCAACCTTGTTGTTAGCAACATGGATTTTACCGAGGCAACGGACAGGCTCACGAGAAGCGTCAGCCTTGCGGACCTCGCGCGCGAGTTGAATGCATCGTACGGGCTCGTCCGGCAAGCACGTCTGGATCCCAACTCACCATCGCATCGCCGACCACCACAGGGGTGGAAGGGGGCGGTCGCTCGCTTGGCTGGGGAGCGAGCGGCGGAGTTGCTTCGGCTGAAACGTGAAATGGAGATGGACGACGGGGTTTAGGTTGATGTCCATTTACGAATCTATACCCACTGCGTTAGGAGAGACTGTGAGCGATTTATCGCCTCCACTGACCGACGTGGATTTTGCGGCTCTTGCCGTCGCTGAGGCCCGGAAATCACAACAGGAGGTCGGTCGTGTCGAGTTGTATGTGGGTGCGGTAGCAGCGCGCGGTTCGGAACTACTTGGCTCTGCTCATCGGGGGGAAGTAACTGCGGGTGATCATGCCGAATACACCTTGCTTGAGCGTAAGCTAAAAGATTCCACTCTTTCTGGGGCTAGTGTCTTTGCGACATTGGAACCCTGCACAAAACGCGGCGCAGGTAAAGTGCCCTGCGTAGAGCGGCTAATTGAGCGGCGAGTTACGCGGGTGGTGATTGGAACGTTGGATCCAAATCCAGAGATTCGGGGCCGAGGAGTGCTGAAATTGCGCCAGGCGGGCGTAGCAGTTGAATTCTTTCCTCCACAACTTACCGCAGAACTTGAGGAACTGAACCGCACGTTCTTCAGGTTCCAGCAGGCGGGGACTGCTCCGCCCATAGCGACTGCGGAGTTCCTTGAGACTGCCCGAACCAGATCCTTGGACCAGTGGTACACGTCGCTGAACACCACCTTCTTCTACAGAAATTTCGACCGAAGCCCATCGGACGTTTGCCTACACCTCATTGAGGTTGTAGGTGGGTTGAGCCTGCTCGCTAGCGATAAAATCAAACCCGGAATAGATCGCGAAGCGCAAGTTCAGAAAGCGCTGGCTTGGTGGCTGGCCCTATGCGGAAAAGTTGGGGTGCGTAGTGTCGAAGCAATGCTCTGGGACAAGTTTCCTGCAGCATGCCCATACTGCCAGCGGGAAATCCACGTGCAGGAGGAGTGCGCGGGCAAGAAAGCTGCTAATCTTGGCCCACCTTGGGACGCGCTGGCTGAACTCGGACGCCAGAAGGCGCGTCCCTCTACACTTGGCGCATGGCAGAGGATGTTCAATGACATTTACCCGGTCAGCCAAGGTGAGACCTACCCGCCCACATTTGCGCGACTTTTCGAGGAGCTAGCTGAACTAGCCGAGGCAGTCCGGGTGTTCCCGTCGGAACCTGGATATTTTCTGAGCGAGGCAGCTGACGTATTCGCGTGGCTTATGAAGGTGCAGAACATCATCGATGAGAAAGCCGGCCGTAGGCTGAAGCTGCGTGGGAACACGATCATCGAGAACTTCGCAAAATCGTACCCAGATGCTTGTACTCAGTGTGGGCGTCGAGTCTGTGCTTGTCCGCCGATTTTGGCTTCCACCATTGGTCGAATCGCTCACGAAGTCCCCTCCGGACGAGGCTCTTACGAACCGATGGGGCGGTTCATCACTCCCGATAAGGTTGCTGAGGCATTTGGTCCTGGTAGAGCCAACGAAGTTTGATGGACGGAGATGAGTTTGATGGGCGGAGATGAAGACTCACATGCGTGCAACGGTTGATTGATGTCTTTGGATGACGTAAGTGGGAGGGCGCATCATCTCTTTGCTGCCGGAGTTTGTGGGTTGCAAATCAGATCTACTTGCGCTAAATACTCTTCGGCTTACGAACCTTCCCCCTCGCGCGCATTGTTTCGTCGATGACGGCACCGATCAAGAAGGTAGGATCTGCAGTCGCTGAGTATCGTGCAGCGAAGGGCTGGTCGCAGGAGCAGCTTGCAATCCAACTCCCAGGTATCAGCCGTACGGTCCTGTCGCATTTAGAACTAGGCACCGAACTACCACCCCCTGACCGCGTCGAGCAGATCGCGCGAAAGCTGGGCATGCCGCGACGACTATGGGCGATCGCGGCACGTCCCGGGTATCTCGAAGCGATGGAGTTTCAGGACATACTTAGCGAGTTACTGGGTAAGTCTGTCTCGCTTGAGTCATTGGACGACATATCACAAGAATTGGCGGTTGAAGCCATCGCCGAGCTATTGCATACAGGCATGTCTGTTGATCAGGCTCATGACCACTTCAATGCGGTATTGACCTTCTACGGCGAGAAGTCAACGACTGCTCAGTTCTACGAGCGCTTCTTGGGTCGGCATGCCTTCGCCAGTGTGGACACCTTCCGAACGAAAGTAGTGGAGTTTCAGAAGATCGCCTTACGGATTTACGGTAGCTTTCGACAGGCTTTCAAACGGTTAGCATACACAACCGACATTGATTATGAACTAGCTGTTTTGAACCCGATAGATGAAGCGGAGTTTACCCGTCGCACTCGCTTCCAGTCCATCCAAGAAATCCCTGTCGAACGTCTCGGGGACTTGGGGTATATTTCCGTCGAAAGAGTGCAGCGGGAAAGCCGTGAACGACAGGAACTTTCGGACAAACTGATCGAGATAGCTGCTGGAATGCGCGCCGAGCCGAGTTCTTGGTTTTCGAAGATTCCGGCTAAGCGAATAGCCCGCACTCAGACCCTGCTTCGCAAATTCGATTCTACGATCGATTTAGAGCCCGGTCTGTTTGGCGTCACTGACGCGGACGTTCTTGAGCAAGAAGCACGTCGTATCGCGCCAGAAGACGCTGATCTAGCTCGGATTGGTGCAACGAATGAAATTGGCTTACGCAATTTAGTCACATATCTGACTGAACCGTACATGGATGTTTACATCGCAACATCCATGCGCGAGCGTGCGGATTTCGTTTCTGTCAATTCGTTTGTACAACGATTGTTTGCAGCTCCGGAGGTGGCGCACCTAAACCTGCGGTACTTCAATCCGACGCAGTCCTCGATCGCTGATCGCGTCGCGAAAGGACTGGTAGAGGCGCTCATGCTACGACGTGCACGCCTTACGGTCTATATGGCCCAGAAAGGAGACACATTCGGGAAGGACAGTGAAGCTTCCGTGGCTTTGGGGCAAGGTAAGCCCGTGATCGTGTATGTACCACGACTTTTCGACAGCAGTGCTGGGGTCGATTCGGCAAGCCTGATGCTTCTCGATGAGCGAGCTCTTGCGGCTAAGAGGAATGAGCTCGGGGTTGATGAAGAGGAGGGATCTGATCGGTATGCTCAGGTTACCGAGCTTCTCAGAGCATCTCTCAAACGAGTTGCCCAAACCGATTTGGTGCGTATCATTGAGGCACATTGGGCTGATTTCGACCTGTACGGAGAGTTGAACGAACTCCCCGATGTGTTCCGCGAGGATGCACGACGCTACCTTGATCGACTTACGAGAGGTGAAGCTCCCTCTATCCCGTCCGATGAAGTTTTGCACGGTTTGATGGAAATCCTGATCCGCATCGCTTTGTTTTTTGAGAGGCGTGCTCGCACGTTCCGCGAGATTCACCCGCTTGCGTTGCAGGTGATCCTGAGCACCGGCGTACTGAACGGTATTCTGGTTGTTCGCTCGCCAGAGATGTGCGCGAGGGTCATGCAGAATCTGATCACGAACACAATTGAGACTGATGTCCTCATTGACGATCAGAACTATATGCTCGTGGAGCGGATAACTAGAAGCACTCTCCGCGTAATATCTAAGAACAAGTTGCTGAACAATGCATTTTGGACACAATACTTCGTAGAATAGGTCGGTGAGACTCGCAGAATTGCAGGTAGGGCCAAGATGTCTACGCCAAGTTTCTTCTGGCGAGAACGTCCACATGGCTGAATCCGAGCCAGAGTCTCTCTGTCGCTTTTCTTGACTCTACCTGGGCTTACGCCCGCCGCGGAATTGACGCGGCGGGCGCTTTGCTGCCTTATATCCGGATTGCACGCCCTTCACCAATCTGACCGGCACTGCATGGCCGAGGCATTATCCCGTCTGGCCGGACGAAAGGTCGCGTCAGGACCCTCAGCGCCTTGGCACGCGCGGTGTGCAAAGCCCGCAGTCGTGAGAAGTTTGCCGTGTGAGTTGGCTTCGCAAGAGAGAACATGACGAATGATCATCTCTTACCCACTGGATCTACTACGGGATGTTGTGTTCCCGATTCAGATCGATCTTGGGTTCAGCCCATCCCTCTATTCCGGATGTGAGAATCAGATACAGTTCTTTAGCGGTCACCCGATCACCAAATCCGGTAGTGTCGCTCAAATCCCGGAAACCGGTGTAGCCGGAGCAGGCTTTTCCCGCGGGAGAGACCACGAGAAATTGATCCATGTTGCCTATACCGAATTTCAACAGTAACCAGCGATTCGGAAGCAGGTGCCTTATATTGGATGAGGACGCAAGTGCGTCTTTTAAATTAAGAATTCCGGATTGGTGACCTGTTGTGAACCCGTTCAAAGTTTGTACTTCGGAGATGATAATCGTGGAATCATTGGTGAGCTGCTGCAGCTCGGAAAGAGAAAGCCTGTCGTACAGGTCATGGGGAACAAGA
The DNA here is from genome assembly GCF_014202995.1 of Longimicrobium terrae. Lineage (NCBI taxonomy): Bacteria > Pseudomonadati > Gemmatimonadota > Longimicrobiia > Longimicrobiales > Longimicrobiaceae > Longimicrobium > Longimicrobium terrae. The sequence goes on along the minus strand of NZ_JACHIA010000001.1, from coordinate 408,492 downwards.
TCTACTGCTACCTCGCATCCCCTTTGCCTGCAGAACTGCATTGCACTAAGGCATGTAGACCGCGTAGGTTCACACAACAATTGGTACCCGGGGACGAACAAAGCTTGGCACGTAGACAAGTTTGAGTGAAATAGCTCAAGGTCAGAGGGATCAAGATTGTCGCTGGGCGACTTAGCACTCGTCACAATCAACCTGGTTCCTGATGTTACACCATCTGCTCTGTCATGCAGGATCATCACCGTTCGAGACGGGATTGTTGGATCGCGACGAACGACTGTGCGGATGGATGTGCCCTTCAACAAGTCCGTGATTACGTCCCCTACTATATCACAGCCAACTGCGGATAAGAGATTTACGTCGGTGAAGCGTTGAACCGCAGCCAATGCGAAGGAACCTCCTACTCCACCAAGGCGCGTTTGCACGGGTGCGTGGACAAGCAGATTTTCGGTTAGCTCTCGTAAAGAGACGGTTTCCAGTCGCGAGATTACGTCCAAGTTGATTTCGCCGATTACTGCAATTGATAAGTGCTTTGACATCTCATAGCCTGTCGGAGATAGTGGCGTGTGATCAGCAGTTTCGATCTTCTAACCTTTACTCGCAACCACAACAGCTACAATGATTCCCGCAATGGTCATGAGTATACTTATGACACTTACTGCCGTCGTAAACTGTTCCTTGTAGGATCTCAACTCATTTTTGAAGTCTCGGTGTTCCTGCTGGATGCTTTGTAGCGCTTCGGAAACACGCCGGATTTCGGTGTGGAGCTCTTCGGAGATGTGCGTTCTCGAAGTGGTGGGAATCGGAATTTGATTATCAATTTTTTTTTGAGTTTTTTGATGTTTTTCAGTCCATCCATAAGCAGCTGGTATGTCGGTAGTGCTGAACTCTACGGTAAAGATCTGATCCAAATAGGTCAAGCAGATACGGACATCACCAGCGTTGAAAACAGGCACGATCAGAATACCGTGAAAACCTGGGTCGATCTGAGGGCTAAACAGCGAGGTCAGACCCTTCTTGGCCCATGTCGACATGATCCCGTTATGCCCGACCATATCATTCGGCATCCTCAGCATCTCGTGCGTGGAAACAAGGGCGAACTCACCGGGGTCAATGTTGAGAGTGGGGTGGATACTGTTCAACGACGCTATCGTACCTGCTTTCGCGTACTGACTACCCAAACGCATGTCATACGAAGCTCCTTGCTGGCCCGCAGGGTCGTAAGGCTCAATCAATCGAACTTTCTTCACTAGATCTTCAATCTGTGAATGCACCAGAACGGACATAGATTGACTTCTCCGTGGAGTGATGGCAGACTATGATCACATCGAGCAGTCTACAGTCGCCTGACCAAAGCGGCAATACTGATCTTTGTCCTCCACCTTTCCTCCCGGGCAGCTTGGCTTGCTTTCTGCTCTTTCGCCCGCCGCGTAGGTTGCGCGGCGGGCGTTTTGCTGCGTTGAATCCGGGTTGCACACGTCTACACCGAATCTGAAACGGAGCCGCATGGTCGAGGTCGCCAGCACCCCTCCCAGCGAGCGTTATCCCGGGCGGCCGGACGAAGGCCGCATCGTCGTCATCGCGCCCACGCGCGCGGCGTGCGAAACCATCGAACTCGGCGTGCAGCTTACCGGGGTCGACACCATCATGCAGCGCGAGCACGGCGAAGAAATCCGTCAACTGGCGCGTTCCGGACGCGGATTCGGCATCATGGCCGGCACCGGGACGGGAAAAACGCTCGCCATCCGCCCCATCGCGCAGGAAATCCTGGGCACGCAGGAACTGCGCGTCGGTGTCGTGAACCGTGAGCGCGAGGCCACGCCCGAGACGCCCAGCTGGAACGTCGTCATCGTCACCACCGGCATCGCGCGGCGGTGGCTGCAGGACTCGCTCATCGACAGCAACGACGTCGTCATCGTCGACGAAATCCACCAGACCAGTGCGGAACTGGAGCTGTGTCTGGCGCTGGCCAAGCGCGCCGGGTGCCGCTTCATCTGGCTCTCGGCCACGGTCGATCCCACGTTCTACAGCAACTACCTGAACTCGGCCGCGGTCATCGAGTCCAGCGCGTTTGACCCCGCGATGGCGGCGGACGTGCGGATCAGCAACACCAGCGACCCCGTCAGCTTCCTGGGCGACCGCTTCATGCGGCACGTGGTCAAGAACAAGCGCGGCGTCGCCGTCTTCGTCCCCACGCGGGCGGGAACCGAGCGCATCGCCAAGGAAGTGTCTGACCGCTGGCGCGAAGTGCTCACCGAGTTCTACCACGGCGGCGAGCCCGTCGCCAAGCTGCGCCCGTTCCTGGAAGATGAGGGCGCGCCGCATCCGTTCGTGCTGGGGATGACGGCCGCGGGGCAGTCCGCGCTCAACCTGCGCGGGCTGGACACCGTCGTCATCGAGGACGCGCAGTTCACGACACTGGTGAAGAAGGGCAAGAGCGTGCTGACGCGCATGCCCCTGGGCGCCAACGAGATCCTGCAGATGGCGGGGCGCGTGCACGGCCGCGTGCCCAACGGCGAAGTGTGGATCCTGTCGGAGCGCAACATCGACTTCTTCGCGCTCCGGCCGACGGAGCCGCACTTTCAACTCGCCGGCGACCCCGAGCGCGTCGCCATGACCTGCGCCGACATGGGCGTCCGCGCGGACGATCTGGATCTTCCGGTGCCGCTGGACCGCATCGCCTACGCGCGCTCGCTGGAACTGCTGACCACGCGCGGCATCATCGCCGAGGGACGGCTGACGCGCTACGGGCGGGAAGTGGAAGTGCTCCCCGTCGACCGCGCGTACGGCGAGCTGCTGGTGCAGGCGGACGAGCACCTGGTGCCCGTCGTGGCCACGTGCGCGTCCATCGAGTCGCTGCACCGCATGCTGCGCCAGCAGGACAACGACATCGGCCAGTACGTCGTCCCCGGCAGCGACCACCTGACGGCGTACGCCATCTATCGCGACGCGCTGGAGCAGACCGGCACGCTGGGCACCGTCTACGGCCTGCCGCGCCACATCTTTGATCCGCAGGCGCTGGAGCAGTGGGCCGAGGAGCGCGGCGTGATGATGCGATCGATCGAAGACGCGGCGCTCGCCATCGCTTCCATCTACCGCGGGATGGATCTGGAACTGCCCCGCAAGATGCCCAAGCTGAACGCCAGCCTGATCCGTGACTGGCAGTCGCTGGTCGCGCGGCTGATGCCGTTCAGCCTGGTGATCGACGAGGAGACGGCGTGGGGCGAGGAGGTTTCCGTCAGCAAGACGAGCGTGGCGGGAGCGTACGGCGCCGTCGCGGGCGAAATCGTCTACTTCGCCGACAAGATGGGGCGCGCGCGCGGCTCCATCAGCGGCACGCAGCTGCCGCACGACCTGATCTGGGAGTTCGCCGCGCCAGGCGACGCGCAGGTGGTGTACGACAACGCGCACCGGCGCGCGCCGTTGCGTCTGCGGCGGGAAAGGGCGTTCCACGGCTTCGTGCTGGAGAACCAGGACGAGGCCATCGACCGCTTTCCGCGCGGGCAGGAGGACGAGTGCCGCAAGGTGCTGGCGCAGGCGATGGTCACGGGGCAGGCGTACCACCGCGACCTGGCCGCCAGCCGCGAAGCCATTCACGAGCTGCGCGACGTCTACCGCCGTTCCGCCGGCCGCACACCGGGGATGAACGAGCAGGCGCTGACGGACTACCTGTCGTCGCGCCTGGCTGGCGTGAACAGTTACTCGGAATTCCTGGAAACGCCGCTGCGGATCAACGCGGACGAGCTCGTTCCCGCGGCGGAGCGCGCGCGGTGGATGGCGCTTCCGGGGAGCATTGAGCTGGATGGGCGCGAGTATCCGCTCAACTACGCGTTCGAGGGTGACGAGGCCGTGGTGCGGGTGCAGATTCCGGCCAAGTTCCTCAACCATCTGGATGAGGCGCACCTGCCGGAACTGGATCGTCCGCTGCACTTTACGGTCACGCGCGGCAAGCGCGATTCCATCCGCGCGTCGTCGCTCGCCGAGGCGCGGCGGCTGGTGGAGGAAGCGTTCGCGGCGGAGCGCGCGGAGCGTCCGGCGGAGGGCGGCGGCCGTGGGGGCGGCGGAGGCCCGCGCCGCGGCGGCCAGCGCGGCAGCGGCGGTCCGCGCGGGGCAGGCGGATCGGAGGAGCCGCAGCGGGGCAGGGGACAGGGGCGCAACAAGAAGCACAAGCCCGGCCCGCCCAAGGGTGGCGCCAAACGCAAGCGCCCCCGCTCCTGATTTTGTAGAACGCCGCCGCGAGTCTTCTCGCGGCGGCGTTCTCGTTTGATGTCATCCCGGGTCTGACCCCAAACCTTGTCACGCCCCCAAACCTGTCATCCTGAGCGAAGCGCCGCACCGGCTTTTGTCGACATGCCGAGCTCCGGCGCGTAGTCGAAGGATCTTGCCACGGCAGATTCGGCGCGCGCGACAGACGGGGAACGGATCAGACTCGGATTGCGGTGCTCGTGGCCGGCGATGTGGCAAGATCCTTCGACTCGCTGCAACCAACGGTGCGGCGGAGGGTTGGCCGTGGCCGCTCGCTCAGGATGACATAGTTGGGAGTGCCGCCCCCGACTGGTCGCCGTGGTCCATCGTACGACAGAAGGGCCTCACACAGAGCCGCAAAGCAGCAGAGAAAGAACAAAAGAAAGGGAGGAGGACCGAATTCCGGCCCTCCTCCCTTTTTTCCTCTGCTTCTCTGCTGCTCTGCGTGACATCGCAGTTGCCCTTACCGCAGCACGCGGAGTTCCCTAAGCCGCCACGCGCCGTCTTCCCACACCGCGCCCACGTAGATGATGGACGACAGGTTGTCAGACACGCCGCGCGGGCGGGAGAGCCACGTAAGCTCGCCAAAACCGCGGACGGGCGCGCCGCCGCTGATGGTTACCTGTCGCGGCCGCACGGACACGTTTTCCCGCTCGCCGAACAGCCGGCGCAGCGCGGCCGACGCATGGCGCTCCTGCACCTCGCCCGGGCCGTCGCCAGCCAAGTCCAGCAGGATGCGGCCGTCCGCCGGCGCCAGCGCCACGATGGCGTCCGCGTCGGCGCGCGACCATAGCGTGGCGATGCGGGCGACGAAGTTCTCCAGCGGCGCGGGCTGCTGCGCGGCGAGTGCGCGCGGCAGCAGCACCAGCATGATCAGCGGGAGAAACAGGGAAACGATCCGTACGATCTTCATCTATGCCGTCACCGGTAGTGAATTCAGTTCCGCGAGCGCGCGGGCCATCGCCGCCGCCGGGTCCGCCGCGGCCGTGATGGATCGGCCGAGGATGATGTAGTCCGATCCCAGCCGCGCGGCCTCCGCAGGCGTCGCCACGCGGGCCTGGTCTCCCGCGACGTCGCCGGCGAGGCGGATTCCGGGCGTCAGCACGCGGAAGCCGTCACTCGTGGCACCGCGCACCGTCGTGACCTCGTGTACGGACGATACCACTCCGTCCAGGCCACATTCTTCCGCCAGCCGCGCGAGGCGGGCCACTTCCGCGCCCGCGTCCACCGAGTCGCGCCCCCACGCTTCCGCCGCCTCGCGCTCCGTCAGCGAGGTCAGCAGCGTCACGCCCAGCAGCCGCGGCGCGGACGGGCCCGCTGCATCCCTCGCCTTTGCCGCCGCACGCATCATCGCCGCGCCGCCGGAGGTGTGGATCGTCAGCAGGTCGGCGCCGAGCCCGGCCGCGCTGGTCACCGCGTGGGCGACGGTGGCGGGAATGTCGTGCAGCTTCAGGTCCAGAAACACCCGGCATCCACGCGCCGTCATGGCCCGCACCACGTCCGGCCCCTCCGCCGTGAACAGCTGCAGACCAACCTTTACGTAGTCCGCGGACGGGCCGATGCGGTCCAGCAGGCGCTCCGCTTCGGCGCGCGAGGGGACGTCCAGGGCGATGATCGCGGTGGGGCGCATGGGCGGGGCTCCATAACTGATTGGGGTGAGTACACTTCGGCCCGCCGGGAAGGTCCGGGCGGGCCGATTCTCATCTTAGGGGACGACGATCAGTCGCCGGCGCTCTGCCGTCGCTCGCTGGCGGCAAAGAAGTCGCGGACGCCTTGGGCAAGCTGCTGGGCGATGCGCTCCTGCTGCTCGGGATCGTTCAGCATCGCCTCTTCGGTGCGGTTGCTGATGAAGCCGATCTCCACCAGCACCGCCGGCATGAACGCGCCGACGAGCACGGCGAATCCCGCCTGCTTTACGCCACGGCTGCGACCGGGATGCACCTCGCGCAGCCGGTTCTGAATCATCTGCGCCCAGTCGCTGCTTTCGCGCAGGTGCTGGTTCTGCCGCAGATCGCTCATGATGAAGTCCAGCGGCGTGTGGCCGTTCGGACGCTCCTCGTACCGCTCCGCCGCGTCTTCCATCGCCTGCACGCGCTGGGCGTCCGCCGTGCGCGCCTCGGCCAGAAAGTACGTCTCGTACCCCGCCTCGGCGCGGCTGGGATTCGCGTTGCAGTGGATGGACATGAACAGCGCCTGCTGCCCCTCGTCGCGCCACGCGTTTGCCATGCGCCCGCGGTCGCGCAGGGCGATGAGCGTGTCGCGGTCACGCGTCATCCGCACCTCGTACGTCGGATCGGCGGACAGAATCTCCGCCACGCGCCGCGAGATGCGCAGGTTGATGTGCTTCTCGCGCGTGCCCGACGGCCCCTGCGCGCCCGGGTCCACTCCGCCGTGTCCCGCATCGACCACGATCAGCCGGCGACGCGGCGGAGCGTTCGGCGCGGCGGGCGCATTCGGCACGGAAGCCGTCACCGGCGCGCGCGTGGCGGCCGAGGCCAGCGCGGCGGGATCCACCCGCAGCGTACGCGCGTTCGCATCGACCGAAACCGCCCCGCCCGCCATCTCTCCAAGGATCGCCAGGAATGCGGTGGGAACGTAGATCACGCCACCCTGCGAGTACGTGGGCGACGCCAGCATGCGCGGCTGCCCATCCACCCGCACGCCGGGCGAGTCCACGCGCAGCGCGAACTGTCGCCCGCCCATTCGCACGATCACCTCGCCGCCCTCGTACGCCACCTGCGCGCCCACGTTGACGAGCGAGGAGACGGGAATGGCGGCGTAGCCGCGGTCCGTGGCTTCCGTGACGGAAACGGCGTCCGTGCCACTCGCCAGCCGCCACGAAGCGGGCGCGGGCTGCGCGGGAAGCGCCGTCGTCGACGGCGCGGCGATGGCGAACAGAAAGAGGAGAGTCGCCAGAACTCGCATCCGGCTGCTCCAGAACGGCATCTAGCGGTTGTCCTTGTAGGCGCGCTCCATGTCGCGCGCATCCGCGCGTTCCTTGAGCGTTTCGCGCTTGTCGTGCAGCTGCTTTCCCTTCACCAGCGCCAGGTTCACCTTGGCGATGCCGCCGCTGAAGTGCAGGTCCAGCGGAACGAGCGTAAGCCCCTTCTGCTCCACCTGTCCCACCAGCTTGCGAAGCTGATTGCGGTGCATCAGCAGCTTGCGGGGGCGCAGCGGGTCGTGGTTGAAGCGGTTGCCCTGCTCGTACGGGGAAATGTGCAGGTTATACAGCCACAGCTCGCCGCGGTCCAGCCGGGCGAAGCAGTCCTGCAGGTTGGCGCGCGCCTGACGCAGCGCCTTTACTTCCGTCCCCAGCAGCACGATTCCCGTCTCCCACGTATCAAGGATGTGGTACTCGTACCGTGCCCTGCGGTTACTGACGATGATCTTGTTTCCCGCGTCAGCCTTCTGGTCTGCCATGAACCGGATCGTGCGTGCGTGAGCCGCGCCCCCGGAACGGCGGCGCGGCGTTTCAGTCGGTGATCAGTAGATGAAAACGGGCGTGCCGACTTCCACCTCGTGATACAGCTGGCGGGCGGCTTCGTTGGTCATACGGATGCATCCGTGCGACACGTCCTGGCCCAGCAGTTCGGGCTTGTCGGTGCCGTGGAGCGCGATGCCCTCGCCCAGAAAGAGCGCCGTGGTTCCCAGCATCCCTTCTTCCCACCGCGCTTCTGAACCGGGGGCGGGGATGGGCGTGCCGCGCTCGATGTAGGCCCAGTCCGGCACGTACCAGCGCGGGTTCTTTTCCTTGCGCTGCACGCGGAACATGCCGCGCGGCGTGCTGAACTCCCACTTCTGCCCGGCGCCTTCCAGCCGCGTGCCCGTGCCCGTGCCCACGACGGTGGACCACAGAACGCGCTCTTCCTCCATCATGTACAGCCGGTGCTCTTCCAGCGCGATGACGATGTAGCGCTCGGCACCGACGGGCGGATCGCGGTACCGTGCCGCGCCCTCACGCGCCACGCCGTGCGCCAGCGCCAGCGGCGACCCCGGCAGCGTCTGCGCCGAGCCATCCGCAGCACCGAAGACCGCCATCAGCACGACTATCAGCGCCGCGAAGAACCCACTTTCGTACTTCCGCACTCCCGCACTTTCGTACTTCATCATTCCAGCAACTCCCGTTGACGTCGGCGGATGCGCATCAGGTCGTACACCTGCGCCACCTCGCCGCCCAGCACGAACACCACGGCCGAGTAATAGATCCAGAACACCAGGATGATCAGCGAGGCCAGCGTGCCGTACGTGGACTGCCAGTCGCCCACGTTGGCCACGTACCACGCAAAAGTCCCCTTGAGCGCTTCCCACACCACGGACGTGAAGACGGCGGCCACGATGGCGATGCGCCACGGCGTCTTTCGTTTGGGCAGAAAGCGGTACATCAGCACGAACATCAGCAGGATGAAGCCGAACGCCAGTATCCGCGCCAGCGCCCGCTGCATCGCCACCACCTCCGCCCGGCCGGACAGCCCCAGCGTCTGCACGCCGTAGTTCTGCGCGGCCTCCACCAGAACGGTGGTGCCGGTGTTGAGCAGAAACAGCGTTCCCGCCACCAGCACCATCTGGATGTCGAAGATCTTGCCATCGACGATGCCGCGCTCTTCCGGCAGGTCAAAGATGTGCTTGAGCACCGACCGCAGCGTGCCCACCAGCCGCGTGGACGACCACATGAACAGCACCAGACCGACGATGCCGAAGCGCGTGCGCCCGGCCACCACCTCGGTCACCAGCGCGCGGGTGAGCGTCACCACCTTCTGCGAGGGTGGAAGAATGCTCACCACGTATTCCACCGCCGCCTGCTGCGGGTCGTCCACGGCGCGCTGCAGCACGTAGCCGAACACGCCGATCAGCATCAGCAGAAACGGAACCGCCGCCACCAGCACATTGAAGGCGATGGCGCCGGACAGAAAGAAGATGTCGTCTTCGCCCGCCTTCTGGTACACCCGGCGGATGAAATCGAACCATCCGCCCATAACGCGCCGAAGGGCCGCGCCGGCGGCCCTCCGCAGCACCGTCACCCGCGACGGGGAAACGGCCGGTTCGCTCATGGCCGCAGGGACGAACGCGCGAGCGGCGCCGTCACTTCGCCACGTCGCCGTCCACCAGGTCGCCCGCGTCCGTCTCCGTGCTCACGCGGGTGATCACCACCTCCTGCACCACCATGCTTCCGCCTTCCGGACGATCGACTGGAGGACGATCGGCCGTGGCCCGTTCCGCCGCGGGCCGGCTGAGCGTGAGCGCCGGCGGGGCGGGCTCTCCTTCGATGGTCACCCGTGCGCCCGACGAACCGGCGGAAGGGGACAGCGGAGTGAGCCGCGGGCCGGAGGGAACCGGGACCTCGCCGCGCTGGCCGGAGCGGTAGCTGGCCTTGGCCTCGGCCACGCGGCGGCGCAGTTCCGACTGGGCCTGGGCGGCGGCGGCGCGGCCGTCTTCCACGGCGGTGCGCGCCTGGTCCACCTTGGTGTCCACGGCGCCGCGCACGGCGTCCACGCGCTCGCGGCCGCGGTGCACCCATCCGCTGACGGATGCGCGCGCCTCGTCCACGCCGCCGGCCGCGGTTTCGCGCAGGCCGCCGGCCACGCCGCGAAGGGCGCGCTGCGTCTCACGTCCGGAGCGCGGGGCCAGCACCAGCGCGATCCCCGCGCCCACGATCATCCCCAGCACGAACGTGCCGGCGCCCCCGCCGCGCTCTTCAATGACGATCTGCGGCAGGGTGGGCTCGTTGCGCATTCGGGTTCCTGATGGAGATGGGTTCAGTGGAGGCTGAGCGCCTCCGTGGGGGAGGCACCGGCCTCCAGTACGTCGCGAAAGCGGCGCAGGTCCAGCGGCTTCTGAAAAAAGTAGTCGGCCTCGCGCCGAAGCGTGCTTTCCGCCTCTTCGCCGCCGCACCCCGCCGTGATGACGATGACAGTGATGCCGCGCTCGCCAGCGGAGCGGATGGCGCGCACCACCTGCAGTCCGTCGATGTCGGGGAGGTAGAAGTCGCACACCACCGTGTCGGGGCGAAAGTCGGTGAGCCGTTCAAGGCCGCGCCGGCCGTCTTCCGCCGTGCACACCGTGTAGCCTTCCTCGTCCAGGAGGCTCTTGAGCGCCTCGCGGGCGCCCGTCTCGTCCTCGATGACGAGTATGCGTTGTGCCGGCATCGTCTGCAACCTCCAGTGCGGCGTCCCCCGGCGAGACGCGGGCCTGCCATTCCTTCCGTGGACAGAGAAAGGCAATCGGCATGCCACCCGAAAGGCCGCCGAAGCGATCGCCGCGCACCCGGAGGGGTGCGCGGCGATGTTGATGACTTGCAGAGACTTGCGTGATCACACGCATCCCGCCACCGGCCGCACTTCACGCGCCTCCGCGTGCGCGCGGCGGCCAGATCAGCGGCGGCGCCGTCCTCCCATGAGGGCGCCCAGCAGCCCGCGCGCGAGCGTGCTGGCGAACGACTTGGCGGTCGGCGAGCGGAGGATCTGCTCCAGCGCGCTCCGCTCCTCCTTCGGCTTCCGCTTCGGCGCATCATCTCGGGTCGAGCGGGAAGCGGAGCGGGACGGCGCCTTTTCCGCCTCGTCCTCCGCGTCCGCCATGCGCGCCTCAAGCAGTTCGCGCGCGCTCTCGCGGTCCACCGCCTGCGCGTACCGCCGCACCTGCGCCGAAGCCGCCAGTTGCGCGCGCAACTCCTCCGCGGTCAGCGGGCCCATGCGCGACGTGGGGGGAACCATCCGCGTCGCGAACGGAGGCGTGGGCACACCGGTTGGCGACAGCGTGGTGACCAGCGCCTCGCCGATGCCGAGCGACGTGAGCGTCTCCTGCACGTCGTAGAACGGCGTCCTGGGATACGTTCTCGCGGCGGAGCGCAGCGCTTTCTCATCGTCCGGCGTGAACGCGCGCAGGGCGTGCTGCACGCGGTGCCCCAGCTGGCCCAGCACTTCCGCCGGCACGTCGCGCGGGTTCTGGGTGATGAAGAAGACGCCCACGCCCTTGGAGCGGATCAGGCGGACGACCTGCTGCACCTGCTCCAGCAGCGCGGGCGGCGCGTTGTCGAACAGCAGGTGCGCTTCATCAAAAAAGAACACGAGCTTGGGCTTGTCGGCGTCGCCCACTTCGGGGAGCGTGTGATACAGCGTCGCCAGCATCCACAGCAGAAAGGTGCTGAACAGCGCGGGCCGGTCCTGCACGTCCTGCAGCTCCAGGACGCTGACGATACCGCGGCCGTCCGGCGCCGTGCGCAGCAGGTCATCCACGTCGAACTCCGGCTCGCCGAAGAGCAGATCCGCGTCCTGCTGCTCCAACTCCACCAGTTCGCGCAGCAGCACGCCGACGGTCTGCTTGCTCATTCCGCCGTACGCCTTGAGCTCGTCCGCGCCGTCGTCCGACAGGTACTGCAGTGCCGCGCGCAGGTCGGAAAGGTCCAGAAGGAGCAGGCCCTTGTCGTCGCAATACTTGAAGACGAGCGTCAGCACGCTGGTCTGCGTGGCGTTCAGCCCCAGCACGCGCGCCAGCAGCAGCGGGCCGAAGGAGGAGAGCGTCGCTCGCATCTGCGCGCCGAGCGCGCCGCTCAGGCTCAGGTACTCCACGGGCATGGCGGACGGATTCCACACGTATCCCGTCTCCGCCGCGCGTGCCTTGACCCGTTCGCTCGCCTCGCCCGCCGCGCCGATGCCGCTGAGGTCGCCCTTGACGTCGGAGAGAAAGACGGGGACGCCGGCCGCGGAAAGCTGTTCGGCGATCAGCTGCAGCGTCTTGGTCTTGCCCGTGCCCGTGGCCCCGGCGATCAGCCCGTGGCGGTTCATGAGCGAGAGCGGCAGCGTGACGACGGGCTCGGGCGCGCACTGGCCTTCGTGCACCGGCGCGCCGAGGGTGATGGCGCCGGTCTGCGAAAAGGCCGCGCGCGAGGCGGCGAGGACTTCGGGATTCATCGCGAGTGGGGCAGGGTGGAATGAGCGACGAGCGCCGCCGTCGCTGGCGGCGCTCGTGAGATTTGTCGGATCAGTTGCCGAAAAGTCCGCCCAGCTTGCCGGCCACGTCGCCCAGCCCGCCGGCGCCGCCGGCTCCGCCGCCTTCCACCATGCGCTTCAGGTTGCCGCCGATAGGAGCCGGGAGCCTTCCGTCCAGGAATTCGACGGCGGCGTGGGCGGCCTGCGCGGCTTGGGCCTGCGGGATGCCGGTGCGCGTGGCGATCTGCTGGGCGAGTTCGTCGACCATGGACATGAGCCGTCTCCGCTGGATGGGTGAGAGCGTGCCTTTCGCGGCAAGCTCACGCCAATCCGTGCGCGGCGCAAGGCTCGGGTTGATCGCATAGATGGAAGAACAGCCGTTTCACACGGAGGTCACGGAGTATGCACGGAGGTCACGGAGGAAGGACAGGAGAAAAGCATCACGCAGAGACGCAGAGCCGCAGAGAGAAGAGAGAAGAGAGAAGAGAGAAGAGAACGCAGGGATTCTGGCTTGCTTCTTCTTTCCTCTGCGTCTCTGCGGCTCTGTGTGAGGTTCTTTCTGTTGCTTTTCCTCCGTGACCTCCGTGCATCCTCCGTGGCCTCCGTGTGAAACGGCAGTTGGCACACCCGGCCCATGCACCAAAACCAGGAGCCACGCACCGAAACATCGGTGCGAGGCTCTGGTCATGGCGAACTGATTTCGAGGACTTGGCCTGGTTTGATCGTGTGAAGTGCTTCGTTGACCTGCGGTATCAACGGCGCAACGTCCTGCCTGCGGTTGCTGAAGGCACGGATCACGACGACGGCAAGCGAGAGTGCGCGCACATTCTGCTGGTGCGGAATCCCGCGATCCATCGTGATGAGCGCATCGAACTCGGCTTGGGCAGCGCGAAAGCAGAGCCTCATCGTCCAATCCGCTCCACCCTCGCTCCGAAACCGTGCTTACTTGGAACTCGGGCGCGAAGAGAAGGCGAAGTCTCCGATCCAACTGCTCATCAAGCAGCACGCGCATCGGTCAGCGCCGCATCGAGGGCAAGTTCAAGGAACGCTTCCGCCTGCTCCCGACGAACGCCGGGAAAGCCATCGAGGAAATCCTCGAGGGTATCGCCGGCGATCAGGTGAGAAATCAGGCTTTCCACGGGGACTCGGGTTCCCGCGAACACGGGCGTGCCGCTCAGGAGCCGTGGATCCTTGGTGATGATCTCGTGTCGATTCATCGTGCTCACTCCCGCTGACAGGGGCGGACGTTCCATTGTCAAAACTCTCGCGCGTTCTGCTTCCGCGCAAGGAGACCGAATGCGACAGAGCCGCGCACCGAAACATCGGCGCGCGGCTCTGGCATCCATCAGAACGGACGAAAACGTCAGGCGGGAACGGCTTCCGCGGCAACGGCCTGGTTCAGGCGGTTGCGAAGCTCGTCCTCGTCTATGCCCAGCAGCGTGGCCGTCTTGGTGTGGTCGCCCTCGGTGAACGAGAACGTCTTGAGCACCAGCGTGCGCTCCGCCTGCTGCAGCGACGTGCCCACCGGAACCCGCACCTCGCGGTCTTCCGACGAAATCAGCTCGTGCGCGCGCAGGTCGCCCAGCGTCACCTGCTCGCCGCGGGCAAAGATGGCCGCGCGCTCCACCGCGTTCTTGAGCTCGCGCACGTTGCCCGGCCAGCGGTACGCGTTGATGAACTCCAGCGTCTCCGGCGCAAACGACTTCAGCGTCTTCTTGCTGTTTTCTTCCGCGAACCGGCGCAGAAAGCTTTCCGCCAGCAGCCGCACGTCGCCGCGGCGCTCGCGCAGGGGCGGCAGCGTGAGGGGAATCACCGCCAGGCGGTGATACAGGTCCTCGCGCAGCTTCCCGTCCTCGATCGCCTTGTTGATCTGCTTGTTGGTGGCGGAAACCACGCGGATGTCCACGCTGATTTCCTTCTTGCCGCCCAAGCGCCGGAACGACCGCTGCTCCAGTGCACGCAGAAACTTCACCTGGATGTCGGGCTCCATCTCCGCGACTTCGTCCAGGAACAGCGTGCCGCCGTCCGCCAGCTCGAAGCAGCCCTGCTTTTCGTTGATGGCGCCGGTGAAAGCGCCCTTTTCGTGGCCGAACAGCTCGTTCTCCAGGATTTCCCGGGGGAACGCGGCGCAGTTGATGGCCACGAACGGGCCCTTGGCGCGGTTGCTCTTTTCGTGGATGGCGCGCGCGACCAGTTCCTTGCCGGTGCCGCTCTCGCCCACGATGAGGATGCTGGCGCTGGTGGGCGCCGCCGCCTCGATGGTGGAATAGATGGCCCGCATTTCGTCGGACTGGCCGATCATGTCCACGAAGCGCGTCAGGTTGGCCAGCCGCTCTTCGAGCTGCTTGTTGGCCTGCTTGACCTGGAACTTCTCCAGCGCCTTGGGAATCAGCTCCCGCAGGCGGTCGATCTTGAGCGGCTTTTCCAGGTAGTCGTACGCGCCCTCGCGCATGGCTTCCTTGGCCGACTCGACCGAGCCTTCGCCGGTGATGATGATCATCTCCGAGGCGATGCCGGCCTTGCGCATGCGCGAAAACAGCTCCAGACCATCAACCTGGGGCATGCGCAGATCGGCCAGAACCACGCCGTAGGCGTTGGCCTGCACCAGCTTCCACGCGGTGTTTCCTTCGGTGGCGGTATCTACCTCGTAGCCTTCGTCGGCCAGGAGCATCTGCAGCCCCTCGGCGATGTGGCGCTCGTCGTCAGCGACGAGGATCTTTTCAGGCATGCCCGTGTTTGGTCGGGATGGAGTCTGTGGAATCGAACGTTTCAAGATACCGACCGGGCGAGGGAAAGGTCAACCGCATGCCATCAAAGCACGTACGATACGCTCAGATGCGTCCGCCGGGAAGGGTGAAGGTCCGTTCGCCGGCCTCCACCTCCACGCGCCCGCCCACCGATTCGGCGAGCGCGGCGGCCACGGAGGTGCGCTCGCCCGCGGTTTCCGGGGGAGCTCCCTGAATGAGCAGCACCGACTGGCCCGTTTCACCGCGCACGCTGACGTGCAGGGTCTGGCCGGCGGGAAGCGCATCCAGCGCATCGAGCACCAGGTTCAGAATGATCTGGCGCGCCGGCTGGCGCCCCACCGTCACTCTGCTCATGGTGCCGCTCGTATGATACTCCACCCGCGCCTCGCGGTGCCGTGCTTCCAGCTGCACCAGCTCCATCACCTCTTCCACCAGCTCGGTGAGCGTGGTTTCTTCGCTTCCGCGGTCGGGGCGCGACAGGCGCAGCAGCAGGTCGATGCGGCGGCTTACGCGGTCCAGTTCCTCTCCCAGGACGCCCGCGTAGCGCTGCACCTCGTCGCCGCCTTCCAGGCGGGAAAGCCGCCGCTTGAGCACTTCCAGGTTGATGACCATGGAGTGCAGCGGGTTCTTGATCTCGTGCGCGAGGGCGTCGGCGAGCCGCTCCAGCAGTTCGAGCTTGTTGGCCCGGACGGCGAGGGGATCGGCCACGACGAGGCCGGACGTTTGGGTGCGGATGTCGCTCACGTCTGTGCTGGGGGTTGCGTCGGGCGCCGGCGGCACCGGGATGCGGGCTCCGCCGCGCCCTGGTGGACGCGGGCCGGCGCCACCCGGAACCGGGCGGGACGGCCTTCACTCCGGCCGGGTTAGCAGGTTTCGTTCCCGCCGCCGGGGCGGCGGCGCGCCGGGGATGAGGCACGTGCGCCCCACCTTCCGCTACCCGCCAGACAATGGCTTCTGAAACAGATCGATCCGCGCTTCGCGATCTGTACTCTTCTCATCGTGCGCCTTTCGCGCGCAGAAACGGGGGGCGGGTGGATCGCCATCCACCCGCCCCCGCATCTCGCTTCGTCCCTTCAGCCCTGCCGCGGCCCCGGGCGCTCGCCCCCGAATCCGCCGCCGCGAGGACGGTCGTATCCCCGCCCGGCGGACGGGCCGGCCCCGCGGTCAGCGCCACGCGGCGTGGGGCCGTACTCGCGGCCATACCGGCCCCCGCCGCGAGGTCCCGCGCCGGCTCCGCCCCGGAATCCGCCATCGTACGGGCTCGCCGCACCGCGGAATCCGCGATCGTATCCGGACGCCTGTGATCCACTGAATCCACTGTCGTATCCGGACACCCGTGATCCACCGAAACCACTGTTGTACCCGGACGCCCTTGATCCACCGGAACCGCCGCCGGATCCGCCCGGGGGCGATCCACTGAAGCCGCGGTCGTACCCGGGCGCCGCGCCAGGGCCGCGCGCCGCGTTCCATCCGCTACCGCTGGCGCGCTGGCCGCGGGGGCGCCGGTAGCCGCGCTCGTGATGGTCGTGGAGCGGGCCGGGGTCCACCGGGCGCGGTCCCGTGTTGATGGAATAGCCGCCGCTGCCGCCCTGGTAGCCGTCGCGGTAACCGCCCACCCAGGGCCGCTCGCCGTCCCACTCCGCTTCGGCGCGGTAGCCCTGGTCGTAGCCGCGGGCGCCGCTTTCCATCCGGTACTCCCACCCGTCGTGCCGTCCGTATCCCCTGTCGTACGCCATCGGACTCTCCTCGCGTTGTCCAGCGTGGTTCCGCGTCGCGGGCCGCGACCCGCGCTCCACCCTACAGTTCCACCTGCGTCAGACGCGTCCGCACGGTGAACGGGCCGTCCGGGCGCACGCCGCTGAGCGTCACGTCCGTCCCCGGCTGCCGCTCGCGCAGGGCACGGCGCAGGTCGCCCCCGCCTTCGATGGCCGTGTTGTCCAGGCGGGTGATGATGTCGCCGCGGCGGAGCCCGGCCCGCGCGGCGGGCGATCCGGCCACCACCTGCTGCAGGATGATGCCGCGCTGCACGGGGATGCCGAACTGCCGCGCCATCTCCGGCTCCACGTCGGCGTACGAGATGCCCAGGAAGGTCCGGCGGATGCGCCCCGTCGTCAGCAGCTGGTTGGCCAAGTCGGAGGCCAGGTTGATGGGCACGGCGAAGTTGAGGCCCACCGCGGCCACGTCCGGGCTGCCGCGCAGCACCAGCGTGTTGATGCCGATGACGCGGCCGCGCGAGTCCAGCAGCGGGCCGCCGCTGTTGCCCGGGTTCACCGCCGCGTCGGTCTGAATAAGTTCATCCAGCCCTACGCCGCCCGGACTGCGGTGCAGCGCGCTCACGATGCCGCGCGTCACGGTACGCTCCAGCGCCAGCGGGTTGCCGATGGCGATGGCCGTCTGCCCCACGTCCAGGTCGTCCGAGTTGCCGAGCGCGGCCGTGGGGAGGTTGGAGCCCTCCACGTCCACGATGGCGATGTCCACGCTGGGGTCGCTGCCTAGCACGCGCCCGGTGAGCACCTGCCCGTTGGCCAGGCCGATCTCCACCTGCCGCTGGTTGCCCACCACGTGCGCGTTGGTGATGATGACGCCGTCCGCGCGAATGATGACGCCGCTGCCGCTGCCTTCCGGCTGGACGACGCTCACCACCGCCGGCGACACCGTGCGCGCGGCCTGGATGACCAGCCCTTCCTCGCTCTGCTGCGCGGACTGCGCGTAGGCGAAGGGGATGCTCGGTGCCTTTGCCGCCAGCGACGCGCCCGCGCCGATTCCCACGCCCACGGCCAGCGCCGAGGCGATCCGTCCGATTCCGTTCATCTCCCTGATCCTTGCACAGAATGCCCGTCCCGCTCAGAACGGGGCGGGGATCTGAGCACCCCGCGTGCCGCACGGGGGGCAGGATAGAGGGTTTGTTCGATGAGCAGGAGATGGGACTAGGACGGTCCAGGTGCGCGGCGCGATGGTCTACGGCGGCCCCCACCCGGGCTCAACTATTCGCCCACCCTCCCCAAAAAAGACTGGGGGAGGGTTGATGGGGGCGGATGCTTCGGTGCGCGGAGCCGCGCGTTGGCGCTTACGATCCGCCGAGCGCGTCCGCGATCTGTGCGGCGGCGCGGCGGCCGGAGAGCAGCGCGCCCTCCACCGTGCTGTTGAGGCCGCCGGTCTGTGTCGCCTCTCCGGCAAAGAAGAGCGTTCCCTCCACCGGCCGGCCGAGCGCCTCCTGCGCGGGGAGCGCGCCGACGGGAACGTAGCTGTAGGCGCCGCGCGCGAGCGGATCGGCGGTCCAGTCGTGGACGTGCGCGGATTCCAGTTCGGCGTCCACCTCCTCGCGGGTGACGCCGAGCCAGCGGGCCATGTCGTCCAGCGCGGTCTGCACGGGATCGGCGCCGCCAGCCATCAGCCGCTCCGCCGCGGTGGCGCCGGCCCAGGCCACGATGGTGGGCACCTGGATGGGCGATTCCGTCCACCACGCCTGGAACGCGCCCTCCGGCTGCAGGAACTTCACTTCCTCGTCCGGATCGATCCCCGTCAGCTTGTGCCACAGGAACGAGCGGAAGCGGAACGTGATCTTGATGACGTGCGCAATGCCGAGCGCGCGCGCGGCGCGAAGCGTGTCCGCCGGTTCGGGATGGAAGGCGATCGCGCCCGGCTGGTCCGCGGCCGCCTGCAGCACGCCGAGCGGCACGGTGACGAGGACGGCGCGGGCGCGGAGGGGCGGCATCTCCGTTCCCGCCGCGGAGCGCGCATGGATGGTCGCCTCGCCCTTCTTCCAGTCGATGCGGTGGACGATCGTGTTCAGGCGGATGGCGCCGCGCGCGTCCAGGTCCATGCGCAGCGCCTCTGCCACGCGGTCAAAGCCGCCGAGCGGCTGATGGCGCACGTCGCCGCCGCCGCCGGCCTCGTCCTCTTCCGCCTTGGCGATCCACTGCACGCCCACTCGTTCCACCGGCGCGGCGTGAAAGCCTTCCACGTAGCGCTCGGCGGCGTCCTGCGTGCCGGCGTCGATGTCGCGGCAGCGGCGGTCCAGGAACTGGGCGAAGCTTTCGTCGCGGGCGGGCGGCGGGTCCAGGCGTTCCAGCACCTCGCCTACTTTGTCGAAGTCGCTGGGCTCCGCGCGGCCGTGGTCCACGCGCCAGAAGCCGCCGGTGCTGCGGTACGCCGCGCCTCCACCCGCGCGCAGCAGGTCCCACGCCTGACCGGGGATGTCGACGAACGAGGCGCCCATCTCCACGGGGAGCGGATGATCGCCGTCGCGCAGCGTGTAGATGCGCCCGCCCACGCGGTCGCGCGCCTCCAGCACACGCACGGTCAGCCCCGCCGCGCACAGGTCGCGCGCCGCCGCCAGCCCGCTTACCCCCGCGCCAATCACCACCACGTCCAACTGATCGTCATCCATCCAATCGCTCCTGTGTTTCGATCTGTTGGAATGCGGGCAAGAGGCGTACTCCGGCCGCGCCAGTGTATCACCGTCTGTGGAACTGCCGTTTCACACGGAGGCCACGGAGGATGCACGGAGGTCACGGAGGAAGAGCAACAGACTGGATCACGCAGAGCAGCAGAGCAGCAGAGGAAAAACAAGAACAACGTCAACAATGTCTTTATCTGTTCTCTGCTCCTCTGCTGCTCTGCGTGAGATTCTGTGGTTTTCAGGACGGAGCGCCCCCGGGGACGAGGGTCCGCGGGGGCGTTCAGGATCGTGATTGGATAACGGGATCAGGCGGGGCGTTCGCGCTTCAGTACTGCGCGGAAATGGAGGTCGGCGGTGGAATCGAGGAAGTCGATGTTCACCAGCTCCCAACCCGTGCTGCCCAACTCGTTCAGACGCGCTTCCACCGCCTTGGGGCTGACGGTCTGAAAGAAGCCGCTGCGCTCCACCTCGTCCGGAGTCAGGACGTAGTATTCCCAGGTCTTCATTTCGGGTTCCCTTGAATGAAAAGGATCAGGCGACCGGCTGAATGCGAAGCTGCTTGTCCGTCTGCGTGTCCAGAATGTACAGCGCGTCCAGCAGGCGCACGCGCAGCGTTCCGGGGCCGATGGAGCCGGACGCCGCCATCTCGCCCGCGAGGCCGAAGAAGGCGAGCGCGTACGCGGCGGCGTGCACCGGATCCTTTTCCACCGCCAGAAAGGCGCCGGTGATGACGGTGAGCGCGCATCCCAATGCCGTCACGCGCGTCATCATGGGGTCGCCGTGGTGGATGGCCAGCGTGCGCGTGCCGTCCGTCACGTGGTCCACCGCGCCGGTGACGGAAACCACGCACCCCAGCGAGGCCGCGAGCGCGGACGCGGCTTCCCGCGCCTCCTCGGGCGTGCGCGTGCTGTCGACGCCCTTGGTGCCGCCCACCTCGCCCGCCAGCGTCAGGATCTCGGACGCGTTGCCGCGGATCACCGTCGGATGGCGGCGCGCGAGGTCTGCCGCCACGCCGGTGCGGTACGGCGTCGCTCCGGCGCCCACGGGGTCCAGGACCCACGGCGTGCCGCGCGCGGCGGCGCTCCCGATCGCCAGCTCCATCCCCCGCACCCACGGCGGCGACAGCGTGCCGATGTTGATGGTGAGCGCCGCGCTGATGGCGGCGAAGTCGGCGGCTTCCTCTTCGGCGTGCACCATCGCCGGCGAGGCGCCGATGGCGAGCAGCGCGTTTGCCGCCACGTCCATCGCCACGTAGTTGGTGATGCAGTGCACCAGGGGCGCCTGCTGGCGAAGCCGGGCGAGCGCGTCCCAGCCGCGGCTGGCGTCGAATGCGGTCTGGATCACGGATTCAGCCGGTGGAGGGACGGCGCGGCGGCTCGGCGCGGAGTGACGTACGTGGCGGATCGCGGGCGGATCACGCCTCGTCCTCGCCGGCGTAGCTGCAGCCGGAGGTGCACGTCTCGCGCACGACGACGCGGCTCAGCAGGGGCAGGCGGGGGCGCAGGCGCGTCCAGATCCACCGGGCGAGCACCTCGCTGGTGGGGTTCTCGAGCCCTTCGATGTCGTTCAGGTAGTTGTGGTCCAGCTGCTCAAACAGGGGGCGGAACGCCGCCTTGAGGTCGGCGAAATCCATCACCCAGCCGAACGTGGGATGCAGCGGCCCCTGAACGTGGATCTGCACGCGGTAGGAATGCCCGTGCAGCCGTGCGCACTTGTGCTCCGGCGGCAGGTTGGGCAGGCGGTGCGCCGACTCGAACCCGAACTCCTTGAAGATCTCCACCCGACTTCTCCCGTAATGCTGAATCCGTTGCAGCCGGGGAGTTTAGGGGAAAGGGAAGGAGAAAGGAAGTGCGTGAGTGCGTTAGTGCGGGGTGCGTGAGTGCGGGAACGGCAGGGGATGAAGGGCCGGCGTGCGGGGCGGGGTTCGCGGGCGGCCCCCGCCCGGGCCGGCACCACCGGCCGCGCGGAGGAGGAGAACTGCAACTCATCGCGTTCCGGAGGGTGTGGCGCGGCGGCGGGCAGCCCTCTCCCCCCGGCCCCCTCTCCCGCAAGCGGGAGAGGGGGAGACCTCATCGCGAAGGCTGGCTTCGGCGCGTATCGGCGGGTTTTGCCTGGCGGTTGGAAACGCGCCTTGAAAGACACGAACTCCGCCTCAGCGAACTGCCGCGGCTGTGTCGCGGGTCCCCAATGCAGTTGAAGCCCCGAACGGCGCCTGTGGGCGTCGTGCCGGGGCTTCCCGCTGTTGGAGCGGCGGATTCATTCGCTCCAGATACTCGCCGCCGCGACATACTCCGCCGCACGCACCGCCCTGTCAGCCCGCCCCAACCCTCCCCCAGTCTTTTTGGGGGGAGGGTGGGCCGGTGGTGCCGGCCCGGGTGGGGGCCGCCGTGGGCCCATTCGCGTCCACCGGTCTCCGCCTTCGGACTGCTGTTCGCACTCACGCACTCACGCACCCAGCACTCACGCACTTCCGTCACCCATGAGAGATCGCCGCGCCCGACGTCGCGATGCCGATCACGATCAGCGCGGCGACCTGCGCGGCGGCCAGGAGCGCCCATCCCCGCGGACCGTCCAGCTGCTTGCGCCACATCGCACGCAGCCCCGAAGCCGCGGCCACTACCCACGCCCCCACCGCGCCCCACTGCTGGTGCGCCTCTATCGCCATGCTCCCGGACGGCTGGCGCGCCGCGATCGCGTCCAGGGCGCTCTGTCCCGTCAGGAACGACAGCAGCACGCAGGCGCCGCCCAGAATCAGCAGCGAACTGGCGAACCCGCGCAGCTCCGGACGCCGGACCGTCACCGCGATCAGGTCCGCCAGCGCGCCGATCAGGATGAGCGCCACGGGAAAGTGCGCCAGAAAGATGTGTGCAGTCACGATGAGTGTGTCGAAGCGGGAAGAAGCCGCGGAGGCGCGGCGGGCCGGAACGCGAGCGAGCCCCCCGGGACAGCGTCCGCGGGAGGCTCGGTCCGTCCGTCGGAGCGTGGAACTATTCGATGGTGTGCGAGCCGTCGGCCTCGCTCTCGGAGGTGCCGCGGCGCGCCTTGCGGCGGTCCGAAAGCGTCCACCAGAGCAGAATGAGCCCGAACAGCGTCCACACCACCCCCGGAACCCCGATCCCGCCCGGCAGCGTGCCCAGGCCGTAGCCCAGCGCCATTCCGCCCACCACCGCGGCCACGATGTTGATCCACGGAGAAGAAAGTACGTCGCGCATCAGTGATTGCGTGCCCGGTTGCCGCGGGTGACCAGCAGGTCGAAGGCGATGCGGCGCGCGATCTTGTACGCCACGAAGGCGATGCCCGCGCCCAGCGCCAGAAAGAACACCATCGCCGTGGACTCCAGCAGGCCCCACACGAACAGGAGCCACAGGTACCCCGCCGCGATCACCGCCGCCGGCACCCACGCCCACTGGCTGCTGCGGCGGATCAGCGAGCCGCGGCAGGCGGCGCAGCGCCCATCGTCGTCCGGGCGCTCGCCCTCCTTGCGCGCGGCACAGGCCGAGCAGTCAAAGGGCGGATGCTCCTCCACGGCCGAGACGGGCGCGGCCATCAGAGGCGCCGGATGACGGCGTCCGCGATGGACGACGTGGTTCCCGTGCCGCCCAGGTCGGGCGTCAGGCTGTCCTTTTCCAGCACGGTCGCGGTGAACGCCTTGCGGATGCGCGCGCCCTCGTCGCGCATTCCCAGGTGCTCCAGCATCATCACGCCGGCCGTCAGCAGCGCCAGCGGGTTGGCGACGCCCTTGCCCGCGATGTCCGGCGCGGAGCCGTGCACCGCCTCGAAGATCGACGCGTCCTTGCCGATGTTGGCGCCCGGAGCCAGCCCCAGCCCGCCCACCAGCCCGGCGATCAGGTCGGAGAGGATGTCGCCGAACATGTTCTCGCAGACAATCACGTCGAACTTGGCGGGGTCCATCACCAGCATCATGGCCGCCGCGTCGATGATGCGGTCCTCGAACTCCACGCGGCCCGCGTACTCCTTGGCCATCTCGCGGCCCACGTCCAGAAACAGGCCCTGCGTGTACTTGAGGATGTTGGCCTTGTGCGCCAGCGTGACCTTCTTGCGGCCGTGCTGTACGGCGTACTCGAACGCGTAGCGGAGAATGCGGTCCACGCCGAAGCGGGTCACGAGCATCACCGACTCGGCCGCCGCGCGCGGATCGCCGCCGATGCCCACGTAGTGCTCCACCCCGCTGTACAGCCCCTCGGTGTTTTCGCGGATCAGGACGATGTCCACGTCCTGGTACCGCCCGCCCGGCACCAGCGTCTTGGCCGGGCGCACGTTGGCGTACAGGTCGAACTCCTTGCGGAGCGCCACGTTGATGGAGCGGAAGCCCACGCCCACCGGGGTGGTGAGCGGCCCCTTGAGCGCCACGCGGGTGGCGCGGATGGACTCCAGCGTTTCCGGCGGAATCGGCGTGTTGTGGCGTTCGATGGCGCTCACGCCGGCGTCGCGGCGGTCCCACTGGATGTCGGCGCCGGTCGCCTCGATCACGCGCACCACGGCTTCCGTGATTTCCGGCCCGATCCCGTCTCCGGGGATCAGCGTAACGGTATGCGGCATCTGCCTGGTCTTCTGTCTGTCGGGGCGGGCGCCTGCCCGCGTTCGGTCGGTCTTTTTCCTTGTGATCGTCCGTCGTGCAAGACGGATGCGAGCACACGCGCGGGCACCGCCGGTTCCGCGCCGCGCGCGGCATTCAAGCTAGAGGGCGCGCCGGTTCAGCGCGAGTCCGGCACCACCATCCGCGCCGCCAGCGACGCCGCGGCCGAGGTGATCAGCGCCGGGTCCTCCGCCTCCGCGGCACGGCCGTCCGCCTCGCCGAACCACACGATCATCCCCGAGCGCGCGTCCACCACCGACGCGTTCAGCCGCAGCCGCGACCCGGTGCTGTCCGTCACCATCGTCGCGCTGCGGGGGATGACCACCAGCCGCGCCTCGGTGAGCGCCATGTAGCGGCGCACCACGTCCGCCAGCGGCCCGCCGATGCGCCGCACGCCATCCACCATCCACGGCCCCGGCGGCAGCCCGGCCGGGTCCCCCGCCAGCGTGGGCGACTGGCGCAGCAGGTGGCGCAGCCGCTCCGGCGCGATCCACTGCGTCCGCGTGTCGCGCCCGGTGAGCGCGGTCACGATCTCGGTGGTGATCCGCTCGCGGTTGAAGCTGAGCCCCGCCGAGGCCTGTACAGGAAGGATCAGCACGCGCTGCCCGCCCAGGTCCATCGGCGCGATGGCCGTGGGTACGGAAACGGGTGGGGGCGTGGCGGCGGGCGCGGCGGGGCGCCCTCCGCAGGCAGCCAGCGCCAGCGCGCAGGCGAGCGCGGTCCACCGCCGGGCGGGGCCGCGGCGGGACGGATGGGGCATGCGCATTCTCAGAGCAGGTGTCCGCCGTCGACGGGAACGACGGTTCCGGTAATGTGGCGGGCGTATTCCGAGCACAGAAACACGACCACGTTGGCCACGTCCTGCGGGTCGCCCAGGCGGCCCAGCACGGAGCGCTCGCGGGCGGTGTCCAGGATCTCCGCCGGGACGCCGCTGGTGAGCCGGTTGGTGCGGATGTACCCCGGCGCCACCGCGTTGACGTTGATGTTGCTGGGCCCCAGCTCCAGCGCCGCGCTCCGTGTAAGCCCCAGCAGCCCGGCCTTGCTGGCGCTGTAGTTGGCCAGGCCGAACTCGCTGCGGATGGCGTGCACCGACGAGACGTTGACGATCTTGCCGTCGTGCTGGCGGCGGAAGGTGGGGGCCAGCGCGCGGATCATGTGAAAGGCGCCGGTGAGGTTGGTGTCCAGCACCGTGCGCCATTGCTCATCCGTAAGCCGCCACAGGGCGCGGTCGCGGCCGATGCCGGCGTTGTTGACCAGGATGTGGACGCGCCCGAACTCCGTCCGCGTGTTCTTGATGAAGCGCTCCACCGCCTCGGGGTCGCGCACGTCGCACTTTTCGCAGCGCACGCGCACCTCCAGCTGGCGGATCAGCCGCTCGGTCTCCGCGGCTTCTTCCTCCGCGTCGTCGGTGCCGTCGTACGAAAAGTAGTTGAAGGCCACGTGCACGCCGTGCCGCGCAAACTCCAGCGCCACGGCCCGCCCGATCCCCGACGCGCCGCCGGTGATGATGGCGACGCGGCCCCGCAGGCTCATCCCGTAGTTCAGGGACTGCGACTGGGTTTCCTCGTTCAGGTCCTCCAGCAGCTGGTCAACCGTGTCCGCGGCGGAGCTGGTGACGGTGGAGGGCACCTCCGGTACGGAGGGATACGAGGATTCCTCCGGCGGATGAGGCTGGTCGTGAGCGGGATGGCGTGGGGGCATCCGGCGACCGGAAGGTGGGGGATGAAAAGCGTGGAACTCGCGATGAATTGTACGTGCCTGACGGGGGGCGGGCAAGCGACAGGCCACGCGCCGCGGGGCTTTCCCCAAATTCCGCCGCCGCTTTCCCCTCACCCCATCCACTCCCCGCCACCGCCGGGACAGAAGCTCTGTTGTGTGCAGAAGCCTTGTCGATGGACGGCGGCTCCGGACCGCCGCCCTCCATCCTCCCGTCAGTCCGTTCGATCGGCCGGTTCCGTGCGGGCGGCGGCGGCCAGCGCTCCCGCGCCCAGCCCGAACCCGAGCACCGCGCTCATCCCCACGCCCACCATCGGTACGGGAAACGCGCCGAACGCCGGCGCCAGCGCGACCGCGGCGCCGAACACGGCCAGCGCGATCCCCGCCGTCCGCGCCCGTCCCGATACCCGCAGCGGGACCAGGACCGTCGCGCCGAGCAGCCCGGCGGCCACAATCGCCATCAACGGCGACCAGCGCCACGCGAGCTGGATGATCTCCTCCACCTCCGGCACCGGGAGGAGCGGATCGGGCCGCAGCCACGCCGCCGCGATCGCCGCCACGACGGCGACCATCCCGCCCGCCCTCACCACCGCCGGCCCGCGCATCGCCATCAGGATGACGATCATCGCCGCGCCAAAGGCCGTGGCCTGCGAGGCGTCCGGCTGGAGGACCAGCAGGCCGAGGATGGCGGCCGCCGCCAGCCATCCCCACCGCCACTCGCTGCGCGCGGCGAGGGCCACGACCGCCGCGGGTAGCAGCACCGCCGCGGCGTTGATGTGCAGCGGGCCTGCGTCGATCCACCGGTGCACGCCGTCCTGCGGGGCGTTCAGCAGCGTACCGGCGAGCGCGACGGGTGCGGCGAGCAGAAACCCGGGGAGCGACCCGGGCTGCCTCGCCACGACCCAGGCCAAGCCCGCGCCCACGACCCAGGAAACGAGGTTGCGCGCCCACGAGCCAGTGGACACGCCGTGCGCCGAGGCGATCACGCACCCCGCGGCGACGGCAAGAAACGAGAGCACGGCAAAGCCGGCAAAGAACCGGCGGCCGTCATCGACAGCAGCGCTGCCATTCATTTGTGGAGCGGTGGCGGAGGGGGCTAACGATGGGGAGTCCTGCGGAGACAACAGGGTCCCGCTCCAGATTCGGAGCGGGACCCGAGAGCTGAGGAACGAAACCGCCGTTCCCGGCGGTCCCTATTCCCTATTCCCTACTTCCCTATTCCCTGCTTCCCTGCGGTTCCCTCAGTACGGCGACGCCTCGTAGTTGTCGATCTGCGCGCGCTGCAGCTTCCCGGAGTAGTCCAGGTAGCAGACCTTGGTTTCCGAGTAGAACTCGTACACTTCCCAGCCGCCCTCGCGGTGGCCGTTTCCGGTCTGCTTCACGCCGCCGAACGGCAGGTGCGCCTCGGCGCCGATCGTCGGCGCGTTGACGTAGGTGATGCCGTTGTCCAGGTCCTGGAACGCGCGGAACGAGGCCACGGCGTCACGCGTATAGACCGAGCTGCTGAGCCCGTACTTCACTTCGTTGTTGATGCGGATCGCCTCGTCCAGATCGTTGAAGCGGATCACGCTCAGCACCGGGCCGAAGATTTCTTCCGTGGCCAGGCGAGAACCGGGCTTCACGTCCACGAAGATGGTCGGCTGCACGAAGAAGCCGTCGTCCAGCCCCTCGCCGGTGGCGCGCTCGCCGCCCAGGACGAGCGTGGCCTCCTGCTTTCCGATCTCGAAGTATTCCTCGACCTTGGTGCGCGACGCCTCGTGAATCAGCGGGCCGACGTCCACGTCCTTTTCCAGCCCGTAGCCCAGCTTGAGCTTCTTGGCGCGCTCAATCAGGCGCTCCACGAACTCGTCGTGGATGTCGGTGTGCAGCAGCAGGCGGCTCGTCGCGGTGCAGCGCTGGCCCGTGGTGCCGAACGCGCCCCACAGCACGCCGTCGATCGCCAGGTCCAGGTCGGCGTCCGGCATCACGATCTGCGCGTTCTTGCCGCCCATCTCCAGGGACAGACGCTTGTGCATGCGCCCGCACACCTGGCCGATGTGCGAACCCGTCTCGGTCGATCCGGTAAAGGAGATGACCGGGATTTCGGGATGCTCCACGATGGCCGCGCCCACTTCTTCGCCCAAGCCGTGGACGAGGTTCACGACGCCGGCCGGGATTCCCGCTTCCTCAAGGATCTCCACCAGCAGGGCCACCGTGTGCGGCGTGTCTTCCGCCGGCTTGATGATGACGCTGTTTCCGCACACCAGGGCGGGGAACATCTTCCACGTGGGAATGGCCAGCGGGAAGTTGAACGGGGTGATGAGGCCCGTCACGCCGATGGGGCGGCGCACGCTCATCGCCCACTTGTTGCGCAGTTCCGACGGCACCGTCTTGCCGAACAGGCGGCGGCCCTCGACGCCGGCGTAGTAGGCCGTGTCGATGCCTTCCTGCAGGTCGCCGCGCGTTTCCTGCAGCGTCTTGCCCATTTCGCGCGTGGCGGCCTTGGCGATCTCGTCCTTACGGGCGGTCAGCAGGTCGCCCACCTTGCGCAGCACGTCGCCGCGGGCCGGGGCGGGCGTCAGGCGCCACTCCGCGAAGCCCTTCTTGGCCGCCGCCACGGCACGGTCCACGTCTTCGCGGCCGCTGCGGGGGAACAGGCCGATCAGGTCCGACTGCTTGGCCGGATTGCGGTTCTCAAAGTAGTTGCCGGTCGACGGCGCAACCCACTCGCCCCCGATGAAATTCTTGAACTGGTCCGCCATGCTCGTTTCGCGTGGAGGGTGCTGGGCGGGCTCTCCCTTGAGCCGGTCCGGATGAAGCCGGTTAATCTAACCCGCGCGGCAAGTGGGGCAAACGCGGGCAAGGTGATAGGTGGGATGGATGGACTGAAACAAGGCGTGGGCGAGTCCGTGCGGGGCGGGAGAGTTGGCTTGTCGCAGGCCAGATCCTTCGGTCGCGCATGATTCGGCGCCGGGGATGGCGCGGTGCGCGCTCCCTCAGGATGACATGGAAGTAGGGCGTCCGCGGATGCCGCGCCTCATGCATGGCACTGGCAGACGACGATCTGCACTGCGACTGAGTGCCTGCGCAACCGCCGTCGTCGCCCTTCGGACGCCGCCAGCGGCGGGTGTCCAGCGGCGGGTCCACGCGTGTCGTCCTTTGGACGACGGATTCGGACGCAACTTCAGTCAGCGCCCAAAACCATGTCATCCTGAGGAGGCGCCGGCCGAGCCCTCCGTCGGACCGGATTCTGGCGCCGACGAAGGATCTACTTTCCGGGCGAGCCAACCGTGATGGTCACACCGCACCAGCCCCGGCGCTGAGTACCATCCGACAAAGAAACGGGCCATCCCGGCGTCCGCCGAAGAGGCCCGTCATCGTCCGAAAAAGAACGCCAGCGTGCTACAGTTTCACCACGCCGAACGCGAACATGAGCGTGGCGATGCCCATCAGGATCATCGACCAGAACGCCCACAGCTTGTAGAACGCCAGCGACGGGTGCAGCCGCTTGTACAGCCAGGCCATCAACCACCCCCCGCCGAACGTCCCCACCATCCACGCCAGGCTGATGAGCGCCCAGGCGCCCGCGCCGCCCCGCGTCACCCTTCGCGCACCAGGTCGTAGCGCTCGATCTTCTTGTACAGGTTGCTGCGCGGCATGTCGATGATGCGCGCCGTTTCCGACACGTTCCAGTCGTTTTCGCGCAGCTTCTGCAGGATGAACGCGCGCTCCGCCGCCTCCTTGAACTCCGCGAACGTCGCGCACCCCAGCAGGTCGCCGGACAGCCCGCCGCCCTTCATCTTGCCGCCCACCAGCAGGTCCACATCCTCTCCCGTCACGGACGCGCCGGACGCAAGGATCAGCAGGCGCTCCACCGTGTTGCGCAGTTCGCGCACGTTGCCGGGCCAGTCCATACGCTGCAGCCGGTCCAGCGCCTCGTCGGTGAACTGCTTGGGACGCATGTTGGACTGCCGCGCGTTCGCCTCCACGAAGTGGCGCACGAGCATGCTGATGTCTTCCCGCCGCTCGCGCAGGGAAGGGACGATGAGCGGAATGACGTTCAGCCGGTAGTACAGGTCCTCACGAAAGCGGCCAGCGGCGATCTCGTCCTCGACGTCCTTGTTGGTGGCCGCCAGCACGCGCACGTCCACCTGAATGGGCTTGGCGCCGCCCACCCGCGTCACGATCCCCTCCTGCAGCGCGCGCAGCACCTTGGCCTGCGCGGCCAGGCTCATGTCGCCGATTTCGTCCAGAAACAGCGTGCCGCCGTCCGCCAGCTCGAACTTGCCGGCACGGTCCTCGTGCGCGCCGGTGAACGAGCCCTTCATGTGGCCGAACAGCTCGGATTCAATCAGTTCCGACGGAATGGCGGCGCAGTTCAGCTCGATGAACGCCTTGTCCGCGCGGGGCGACAGGCGGTGGATGGCACGGGCGACCAGCTCCTTGCCCGTACCGTTCTCGCCGGTGATGAGCACGCGCGCGTCCGTCGGCGCCACCTTTTCCACCCGGTCCAGCACCTGCCTCAGCGCGAAGCTGCGGCCCACAATCTGGTGCCGGCTCTCGATCTCGCCGCGCAGCCGCTGG
This sequence comes from Longimicrobium terrae, assembly GCF_014202995.1. Classification (NCBI taxonomy): domain Bacteria; kingdom Pseudomonadati; phylum Gemmatimonadota; class Longimicrobiia; order Longimicrobiales; family Longimicrobiaceae; genus Longimicrobium; species Longimicrobium terrae. The sequence goes on along the minus strand of NZ_JACHIA010000001.1, from coordinate 378,303 downwards.
TTTTCCTGCACCAGCCCCTGCTGCTGCAGCGCGTTGCGCAGGACGAGCAGAAGCCGGTCGGTATCCAGCGGCTTTTCGAGAAAGTCGTAGGCGCCGCGGCGGGTGGCTTCCACGGCCGTATCGATGGTCCCATGCCCGCTGATCATGATGATGACGGCGGCGGGATCGTGCTCGCGGATCTTGGTCAGCGCCTCCAGGCCGTCCATGCGCGCCATCTTGACGTCCAGAAAGGTGACGTCCGGCTGGAATTCCGCGTAGATGCTGATGGCCTCCGCGCCGCCGCCGGCCGAGCGGACCTCGTGGTCCTCGTACTCGAACAGCTGGTGCAGCACCCGGCGGATGCCTTCTTCGTCGTCGACGACCAGAATGCGTGCCATGGTCGGAATCTATCTGCTGAAGCGGTGTGCGTTCGGTGATCGCGCCGCGGAGGCGAAGCGATGGATGGGACGGATGTGACGGAAACGGTGTGGCGGTAACGATGGGTGCGGTCCGGACAGTGGGGCGCGGCGGCAGGCAGCCCTCACCCCCCGGCCCCCTCTCCCGCAAGCGGGAGAGGGGGAGACCTCAGCACGAGGGCGGGCTTCGGCACGCTCCTGCGGGTTTCTGCCTTGGGGACGGCTCGTGGCGGTGTCGCTATTTCGCAAGGACCAGTTCGCCGTTTTCGACGCGCGCGGAGCCGACGCCCGGGGGCAGTTGGACGCCGACTTCGTCTTCGGCCAGCTGCGTGTCCGTGGGGAGGCGCAGGTTCTTGAGCAGTGGCAGGTAACGGTCGCGCGGGACGGCGACCTTGGCGAAGCGCGCATCCTGCACGCGCAGCGCGGCACGTCCCTCCGCCACCATCCGCATCGTTCCATCCACCATCACGTCCGCCGTGTCCGGGACGAACTGCGCCGCCGCGCCGAACTTCTCCAGCGGGAGCTTGTCCTTGGGAACGCGGCCGTCCACGCGGATCTTCTCGCCTTCAAAGGAGATGATGGGCGTCTCCAGATCCTGCGCAAAGCGCTGCGCCATCCGGTAGCGGACATAGCTGGTGAACTCGATTCCGCTCAGCCGCACCGTGTCGCCGTCTTCGCGCAGGCGCTTCAGCTTTTCATCCGCCGAAACGGCGCCCGCTTCCGACACCTCGGTCACCACGCGGCTTCGCTGCCACGGCCCGGGAATCAGCCCGCGGAACGTCCACAGTCCCGCGGCCACCAGGGCCAGCAGCACCAGCAGCAACACCTTTCCCCCCGCACCACGCGCCATCCGCTTCTCCTTCATCGAGTTGCCGCATTTCCGGCTCTCAGCTACCCGCCGGCTCCGGCCCCGGTTCCGCCGCGCCCGCGATGCGCGCCACGGCGGCCGCCGCCCAGTCCACCTCATCCTCCGTGGTCGCCCAGCCGATGCTGAAGCGCACCGCACCCGTGCGGCCCGTGCCCAACAGGTCGTGCTGCTCCGGCGCGCAGTGAAGCCCGGCGCGCACCAGCACCCCCGCCTCGCGGTCAAGCCGCGTCGCCAGTTCCGCCGCGTCCATCGCCGCCGCCGCGATGGTCACGATCCCCACGCCGTCCGGAGCGGGCGGGCTGAGCACCGTGATTCCGGCGATGCAGTCCAGCGCGTACCACAGCCGCAGCTTGAGCAGCGATTCGCGCGCGTGAAGGGCGGGAACGCCGCGCTCCATCACCCATTGCACGCCGGCCAGCAGACCCGCGATCCCCGGCCCGTTCTGCGACCCCGCCTCCAGCCGGTCCGGCAGCAGTTCCGGCATGTCCGGCGAATCGGAATCGCCGCCCGTTCCGCCAAAGAACGTCGGTCCTACCTCCACACCCTCGCGCGCCCAGAGCCCGCCCGTGCCCTGCGGCCCCAGCAGCCCCTTGTGCCCGGTAAAGGCCAGCAGGTCGATGCCCATCGCCTGCACGTCGATCGGCAGGTGGCCGGCGGACTGCGCCGCATCCACCAGCACCAGCGCGCCCACATCGTGCGCCAGCGCCGCGAGTTCCGCCACAGGGAGCGCCGTCCCCAGCACGTTGTTGGCGTGGGTGATGACGAGCAGGCGCGCCGGTTCGCCGTTTCCCGCCAGCGCACGCGCGGCTTCGTCCAGATCCACCGAGCCGTCCGGCGCGCCGCGCAGCACGGTCTGGCGAACGCCGCGCGCCATCAACGCGTTTACGGGACGGCGGACGGCGTTGTGGTCGTACGCGGTGCGCACTACGCGATCGCCGGAGCGCAGCAGCCCCAGCAGCGCCACGTTGAGCGCGTGCGTGGCGTTCAGCTGAAAGGTGAGGCGGCCGGGATCGCCGGGAAGGTTGAAGAGCTCCGCCAGCGCCCGCCGGCAGCGGAAGACGACGCGGCCGGCCTCCACCGCGCGCCGGTGCCCCGCGCGCCCCGGTGTGGCGCCGATGCCGCGCAGGTAGTCGCCCACCGCGTCGATGACCGCGTCCGGGCGGATGGCGGAGGTGGCCGCGTAGTCCAGGTAGACCGGCGCGTCCGCGTTCATGCGGTGGCGGAATCCGGCTCGTCGTCGTCCGCCAGATCCAGCGCGACGTAGCGAAAGCCGGCTACCTTGACCGCGGCCGCGATCCGCGCGCCCTCGTCGCCTATCATGCGTTCCCACGCGTCCGCGGGGACGCGCACGGCGGCCATTTCGCGCTCGTGCCCTTCCACCGACACGTCGGCGCCGGCGATTCCGTGCTCCGCGAGCGCGGCCAGGGCGAGCGGCACGCGCGGATCGGCCGTCACAGCGCCGCGCCCAGTTGCACGAGCTGCACGCCCGCGAGGCCCTCGTTCAGCGCGCCGCGGCGGTAGCCCTGCAGGTCGATGAGCACGCGCCCGAACCCGGCGGACCGCACCGCGCGCAGCATCTCCGCACGGTGCGCGGTCACGCGGTGAAGCTCGTCCGGATGCACCTCAAGCCGCGCGACGGAGCCGTGATGGCGGACGCGGAAGTCGCGGAAGCCGAGGGCCCGCAGCCCCAGTTCCGCGCGCTCGATCTGCTTCAGCCGCTCCGGCGTGACCGACAGGCCGTAGGGGATGCGCGAGGCCAGGCAGGGCGCGGCGGGCTGGTCCCACGTGGGGAGCCCCAGCTCGTGCGACCAGGCGCGGATCTCCGCCTTGGTGAGCCCGGCTTCCAGCAGCGGCGAGCGCACGTCGTTTTCCGTCGCGGCCACGGCGCCCGGGCGGTGGTCGCCCACGTCGTCCGCGTTGGCGCCGTCCAGCACGGTATTGTATCCGCGCTCCCGCGCCAGGGCGGAAAGGCGGCCCCACAGCTCCGACTTGCAGAAGTAGCAGCGGTTGCTGGGATTGGCCGCGTAGCGCGGGTCATCCATTTCCCGCGTTTCCAGTTCCAGCCACGGAATGCCGAATTCCTCCGCGACGCCGCGCGCCGTGTCTTCCATCCACGAGGCGATGCTGTCGCTCTTTCCCGTCACCGCGAGCACGCGTTCGGGCCCCAGCACCTGCACGGCGACGCGGGCCAGAAAGACGGAATCCACCCCGCCGCTGTAGCCCACGACAACGGAGCCGCAGTCGCGGAGCAGGGATTGAAGGTGCTGACGCTTGGACTCGGGAACCATCAGGCGCGAACCACGGGATGCGGGAAACACAAAGGGCGCGCGAAAGATAGGCGCGCCCTCCGGTGCACCGCCAGCGGATGCGTTCAGTCCGCCGCGGCGGGCGTGGCGAGCGGGGGCGCGGCGGCGGTCAGCTTTACCGTCCGGCCGCGGCGCGCGCGACCCATCAGCTCGAAGCCGATGATGGGGAGCGCCAGGGGGATGGAAAGAAAAAGCGCGATGTCGGCCACGTTGCCGGGCGGCAGCCAGTACGGCCCCCAGCGGAACGAGAGGTAGTCGGTGACGCCCCAGTGAATGACGCGTTCGCCCAGGTTGCCCAGCATGCCGCCGCAGATCATCCCCACGAACAGCCACGCCCAGCGCCGCTGCGTGTTTGACAGGCGGTGGGCGCGACCCATGATCTGCATCAGCACCAGCACGCCCAGCATGGAGGCCACCAGCGCCAGCACCTTGCGCCCGCCCAGGGGCAGGTTGTCCCACAGCCCCAGGATCATGGCGTGGTTGCGCACGTGCCAGAGCGCGACCGCGTTGGGAATGACCTCGCGGAACTCCTCCTGCGCCATCGTCCGGGTGATGGCGAATTTGACCGCCCAGTCCGCCAGCGCCACGCCCAGCGCGATCCACAGCGCCGGCCTCCAGCCGCGCATGGGCTCCACATCGCTCGCGCGCCGTCCGCGGTTGGCGCCGTCGCGGGGGGTGGCGCGCCGCTCCCCCATCATCCGATAAACAACTCGCTGCATCGTGCCGCCGCCCGGTTCATACGTTTCCGGATTTCCGCGGCGGAAGATTACAAGATGCGGGCCGGGCGGGACCGCAGGGAAACGCACCGCACACTTTCCGCCGTCACGCTCTCCAACGCCGCTTTCCCGCTCCCGGGACACGACACCGGCCGTGGTTCCGCCGCGTCCATCCACGCAGCCGATTTCGGTGGATTTGACGCGTGGGGAGTTTCCTCGCGGGTGGATGATGGCGGTTGATTCCGGAATCAAGATTGACCGCCGCCCGCCCCTGATTGCATCGTGTGGGCGCCGGGCCGTTCCTCATCCACTGATCGATCCGCCGTGTCCGGCCGCCACCCGAGTTTCCGTCCATGATCATCGAAAAGACCGAACTGCGGGGCCCGCGGATCACGCTGGAGCCGCTGGGCGAGGCGCACCTTGCCGGCCTTGCGGGGGCGATCGAGGACGGGGCGCTCTGGGAAGTGCCTGTCACCATGGTTCCGCATCCGCGCGATCTGCCCGATTTCCTGCGCGATGCGGAGACGCAGTTTCGCGCGGGAAGGGAACTCGCCTTTGCCACCATCGATCGCGCTTCCGGCGCGGTGGTGGGCAGCACCCGGTTCCGTTCCATGGAAGCGCGGCACCTGCGGGTGGAGATCGGCTTCACCTTCATTGCGCGGTCGTGGCAGCGAACGTACGTGAACACCGAGGCCAAGTACCTGATGCTGCGGCACGCCTTTGAGCAGTGGCGCGTCAACCGGGTGGAACTGCTGACGGACGCGCTCAACACCAGGTCGCGGACCGCCATCGCGCGGATCGGTGCCCGCGAGGAGGGCGTGCTGCGCTCGCACATGATCATGCGCGACGGCCGCATCCGCGATTCCGTGGTCTTCAGCATCGTGGCGGCGGAGTGGCCGGCGGTGAAACAGGCGCTGGAAGCCAGGCTCCGCACCGTCTGATGCCGCGCGCGGAACCCGGGGTGGGAGTCCCGCCATGACGCTGATCGACCAGATCGGCAGGCACCTGAGCGGGATCGAGCAGCTGCGGATCATGCTGTCCACGGGCCGCCGCGCCGGGCTGACCGACACGCTGGACATCCGGCTGGTGGAGGTGGATGACGGGCGCATCGTGATGGAGGCCACCCCCGACCTTTACGTCTACAACCCGGCGGGGGTGGCGCACGGCGGATTCGCCGCCGCCATCCTGGATTCCTGCTGCGGGTACGCCGTCCTCTCCCAGATGGCGCCGGGGCAGCGCTTTACCACGCTGGAGCTCAAGGTGGCGTACCACCGGGCCATCACCCGCGACACCGGTGTGGTGCGCGCGGAAGGGCGGATCGTCACCTGCGGCCGCCGCGCCGCATTCGCCGAGGGACGGCTGACGGACGCGTCCGGAACGCTGTACGCGTCGGCCACGTCCAGTCTGCTGGTGATGTCGGGATAGGTGAACTTCCGTCCGGCTCGAATACCCACCCGCGGGTGCGGACCCGCGCATCCGGGAGGACGGGAGCGCGGCTGGCTTCCGCGGCGTTTCCGGCGAGGTGGTTCCGTGGTGGGGTGAGCCGGTCCGGCGGTCGCGAACCCCCCGAAACCCCAGCCACCACCGTGGCGATCCCCTTGTTCCTGGAAAACCGCATGGAGATCTGGGCGCTCCCGGACGGGCGCTGACTGCGCGGGCGCTGAACCGCGGCTCGCGCCAAGGGCGCGAGGAATCAGCGTAGGTCAGAATTGTCGACATTCCATTGCGAATTCCGGCTCCCCGCGCGAAATTGTATTATGATTGACATGTAATCCACCGTAGCACTCGTTGAATCGCATGCGAAACGGCGGCCGGCGTCGCTACCCTCCCCTCACCAGGCGTTGGCTCCATGAACGTTGATCTCGTGTCCGCGACGCAGGTTCTGGAACGCACCCCGGCCGTGCTGGGTGCGCTGCTCGGCGGCCTGTCGCCCGCGTGGACGGAGGGTGACGAGGGGCCGGAAAGCTGGAGCCCGCGGATGGTCGTCGCGCACCTGATCCACGCGGAGCGCAACAACTGGATTCCCCGCGCGCGCGTGTTCCTGCGCAAAGACGGCCCGCGCACCTTTTCGCCGTTCGACCAGGCGGCGCCGGTGGAGGAGTTCGCCGGTGCCCAGATCGAGGCGCTGCTCGACACGTTCGCACGCCTGCGCGCCGAGAGCCTCGCCACGATCGCGGGGTGGGGGCTGGATGAAGCGGAGTTCGCCGCCACCGCGGAGCATCCCCGCTTCGGGACGGTGACGCTGCGGCAGATGCTGGCTGCGTGGGTCGCGCACGACCTGGCCCACATCGCCCAGGTGTCGCGGGTGATGGCGAGGCAGTACCGCGACGAAGTGGGGCCGTGGCGCGCCTTTCTCCCCATCCTGGACCGCTGATGCCGGCGCACGCGACGCGGTTTCGTCTTGCCGTCGTTCTCGCCGCGACGGCCGCCCTGCTCGCCGCGCATCCGACGCTCGCGGCGCAGGCCGGCGACGACGACGCTGAATCGGCGTTCATCGCGGAGCACTACGTCAAGCGCGAGGAACGCATCCCCATGCGGGACGGAGCGCGGCTGTTTACGGCCGTCTACGTGCCCAAAGACGCATCCGCGGAACGCCGCTATCCCATTCTGCTGCAGCGCACGCCGTTTCCGGCCGGGCCGTATGGTCCCGCCGCTCATCCGCGGACACTGGGCCCGTCACCGTTCATGCTCCGGGACGGGTACATCTACGTCATGCAGGAGGTGCGCGGCCGCTACCTGTCCGAAGGTGAGTTCGAGAACGTCCGTCCGCTGCTGGCGGATTCGGTGCGGGCGCGCGATCCGGGCGCGGTGGATGAGGCCACGGACGCGTTCGACACCATCGAATGGCTCGTCCATCATCTCCCCGAACAGAACGGGCGCGTGGGACTGCTGGGGATCAGCTACGGCGGATACTACGCCGCCGCGGCCGCGCAGTCGGGCCACCCCGCCATCGCCGCGACGTCTCTCCAGGCACCGGTGATGGACTTCTTTTTTGAGGATTTCCATCACAACGGCGCCCTGCTGCTGGGACACTTCTACAGCTACCCTGTCTTCGGCGTCGCCCGCCCGCAGCCGGGCGAATCCCACTGGTGGCTGTCCGAGTTCCAGCGCGCGGCCGGGATCGACACGGGCGACGACTACGCCGACCTGCTCGCGCTGGGTCCGCTGCGCAACGTCACCGAAGGCGTGTACGCGCAGAACCGCTGGTGGCGGGAGATGGTGGCGCATCCCGATTACGATGCGTTCTGGCGGGCGCGTGCCATGGCGCCGCGGCTGTCGCGGGTGCGGCACCCCGTACTGGTGACCGGCGGCTGGTTCGACGCCGAAAACCTGTACGGAACGCTGGAGGCGTATCGTGCGCTGCGCGTGGGCCCGGGCCGCGAGAACGTGTCTCTGGTGATGGGCCCCTTTGCGCACCGGGGATGGGCCGAGCGCGGCGTGGCCCGCACGACCCACGGCGACCTGTACTTTGGCGATTCGCTGCAGACCGCCTATCAGCGCGACGTGGAGGCGCCCTGGTTTCGCGCGCACCTCACGGGCGAGCCGGTCCGGGAACCCGCGGGCGCGCTGGTGTTCGACACCGGGCGCAGGGCGTGGGAGCGGTTCGCCGCCTGGCCCGCGCCGCCCGCCGCGCGCCAGGACTTCTTTCTCCGCGCGGACGGTTCGCTGGCGTCGTCGCCCCAGGCCGCCGGGCCCGCGTTCGTGGAGTACACGAGCGACCCGCGCAGGCCGGTGCCGTCCCGGTGCTCCGGCCCCACCATCGAGGACGGGGTGCTGGTCCGCTACATGAGCGACGACCAGCGCTGCTTCACCACGCGTCCGGACGTTGTCGTCTTTCGCACGGAACCGCTGCGGGAGGACGTGACGTTCGGCGGCCCGCTGACCGCGCGGCTGTGGGTGAGCACCACGGGCACCGACGCCGACTTCGTGGTCAAGCTGATTGACGTGTACCCGCCCGCCAGTGCGGACGACGCGGTTCAGGACGACTCCGCCGCTGTCCGGCTAACTGGCTACCAGCAGCTCGTTCGCGGCGAGATCATGCGCGGGCGCTTTCGCCAGTCGTTCAGCGCGCCGGTCGCTTTCCAACCGAACCGGACGACGGAGGTGGCGGTGCCGCTTCCGGACGTGTTCCACACCTTTCGGAAGGGGCACCGCGTGATGGTGCAGGTGCAGAGCAGCTGGTTTCCCCTGTTCGACCGCAATCCGCAGCGGTACGTGCCCAGCATCTACCAGGCTCGGGAAAGCGACTTCATCCGCGCGACGCACCGCGTGTGGATGAGCCCCGGCGCGGCGAGCCGGCTGGAGGCCCGGGTGATTGGACCGGGCTCCGCGGCGGCGGCGATCCGGTAGCCGCCATGCGTGGGAGCGCCGGGCCGGGGTCGTCCGCACCGAAGCGCCGGGCCGGATCGCGTGCGTCGCCCCGGCGCCGGATCGACCCTCAAATCCGGCGCTCGTGGAGGCCGCTACTGCACCGCGGGATTCAGCAGCCAGTCGTGCTCCCATAACCCGCCATGTCCGTGCTCGCGCAGCACCATGGCGATCTGCGCCCAGTGGCGGATTCCGTGGATGAGCGAGTGCACCAGCACCGTGTGCGCGCGCGACTCGATCCGGCCCAGCTTGCGGGTTTCGGAAACCAGAACCCGGTTCAGCGCCTCGGCGGTCGCCCCCTCCAGGTATCGGCCGCGCACCGAGCTGGCGGTGCGGTGGATGCGCCACAGCTGCTCCACCGTGTCGTCCGCAAGCTGCTCGTACCCGCTCACCGGGCTGCCGGCCAGGCGCTGCGCATACCGCAGTTCCACGGCAAAGATGTGCTTTACCAGCGTGCGGATCGTCCCGTCCGCACCGCGGCCCAGGGGGAGGTCCAGCACCTCCGCCGGTGCGGCTTCGAACCATTGCCGCCACCGCTCGGTCTCGTGCTCCACGTACGCCGCGAGCGTGCCCAACTCCAGAACTCGTGCATCCATGCTTTCACCTCCGCCGGGGGAAATCGTGTTGCCTGGATTGAAGTTTCCGCCGGGGCTGAATGCCGTCAATCTTGAATCCGCAATCAACACGTACGGGGGATGACCGTGGCGAGACGACCGTATCTGACCGCGGAGGAAGCGTGCGCGGAACTCGGCGTGGCCGCGCAGACGCTGTACGCGTACGTCAGCCGCGGCCTGATCCGCTCCGAGCCCGGCGTGGACGGATCGCGGGGCCATCGCTACCGGGCGGAAGACGTGCTGCGCCTGAAGGAGCGCAAGCGCGCGCGGCGCGATCCCGACACCGCGGCGCGCGATGCACTCCGTTGGGGCGCCCCGCTGCTGGAGTCGGCGCTGACCTGGATCACCGACGGGCGCCTCTACTATCGGGGCGAAGACGCGGTGCAGCTCGCCCGGTCCTGCACGGTGGAGGAAGTGGCGGCGCTGCTGTGGACCGGGAGCCGGGACGTACCGGACGGATGGTTCGACGAGCCCGCGGCGGAGGTGCGCGTCCGGGAGAACGTGGGTCCGCTCGCCGCGCTGCAGATAGAACTCGCGCTGGCGGAGGCCAAAGATCCCTCCGCCCACGACGTACGGCCGGAGCGGGTGGCGGCCACCGGTATGCGCGTGCTGCGGCGGCTTGCGCGCGTGGCCGGCGGCGGCGGAAGCGCGGAGGGAAACATCTCCGAACTGCTCCAGCGCGCCTGGGCTCCGCACCGCCCGGAGGCCGAGCCGCTGCTGCGTGCCGCGCTGATCCTGCTGGCGGACCACGAGCTGAACGTGGCCTCGTTCACGGCGCGGTGCGTCGCCTCCGCCGGGTCCACGCCCTATGCGGCGGTTTCCGCCGGGATCGGGGCCATGCACGGCGTGCGGCATGCGCGGCACGTGGAGCGCGTGGAGGCGCTCTTTGCCGAAGTGGAGCGTCCGGAGCGCGCGGGGCAGGTGCTGGAGGCGCGGCTGCGGCGGGGCGAGCGCGTTCCGGGGTTCGGGCACCGCCTGCACCCCTCCGGCGATCCGCGCGCGACGGAACTGCTGCGCCAGCTGCGGGAGGTGGATCCGCACAGCCCCGGCCTGGCGCTCGCCGACGCGATCGAGGCCGCCGCCGAGCCGCTCCTGGATGACCGGCCCACGTTCGAGATCGGCCTGGTGGCCCTCGCCCGGGCGATGGAACTGCCGGAGGGCGCCCCGCTGATGCTGTTCGTCCTGGGCCGCTCACTGGGACTGGTTGCGCACGCGGTGGAGCAGTACGGCTCCCGCGAGGTGCTGCGGCCGCGGGCCCGCTACATGGGCGCCATGCCGCCCGAGTGATGGACACGGTCCGCATCCGGATGCGGATCGCCGTTGTGATCCGCGGATCATGCGCGACTCGCTTCACCTCCGGCGCAACCGCCGATGCGCCCTCTCCGGCTTCCTCCATTGAGGAGAGGGAACGCCGGACGGGCCGGACCCCGGCGAGCGACTACCGCACTCACGCACCCCGCACTCACGCACTCACTCCCCGCTATCCACGCACGTCACGCGGCCGCACGCCCGCGTTGCGGCGGAGGATGCGCCGCAGCGTGGTGGGCTCCGCGTAGCCCACCCGCCGCGCGATTTCCTCCACCGTGCAACTCGTGGTTTCCAGCAGTTCCACCGCGCGCTCCACGCGAAGGCGCTGCAGAAAGCGCACGGGAGAAAGGCCCGTGGCACGCTCCACCCGCCGCGCAAAGGTGCGCGTGGACAGGCCGGCGGCGGCCGCCAGTTCCGCGGCGCTGATCCCCGTGTGCAGGTGCGCGCGCGCCCAGCGCTCCGCGCGTACCACGTCCGGATCCGCCTCGCTGAGGTAACCGAGCGCCATGTACCGCGCCTGGCTTCGCCGCCCGTCCAGCAGCAGGTACCGCGCGCACCGCTCGGCCAGTTCGGGACCTCCGTGGCGTGTGACCAGCGCGAGCATCAGGTCCAGTTGCGCCATCGCCGCACCGGCGGTGGTGACCGGCCCCTCGGCCACCACCATCGCGTCCGCGTCCAGCTGCACAGCGGGATACATCCGCCCGAACAGCGGCGCGAGCCACCACGTCGTCGTAGCCCGCCGTCCGTCCAGCAGCCCCGCTTCGGCCAGCAGGAACACGGAGGAGCACGAAGCCGCGATTTCGCCGCCGCGGGCCGCCGCCTGTTTCAGCGCGCGGATCGCCGTACGCGCGTCGCCGCGCCCGATCCGCTCGAGCACCCCGGGCTCCGTCGTGGCGCCGAGGCCGGGGACGATGACGATCTCCGCGTCTCCCGGCGTGCCCTTTGGCGCCGGAACGCCGGTGCACAGCTGGCCGGCCATCCTGCGCCCGGAGCCGGAAAACCGGGGTCCGAACACGGGGGAGCGTCCTTCCATCGCGGCCAGGCGGTTGGCTGTCGCGATCACGTCGGCGGTGATCGCGACGCTCGACGGCATCGCCCCCGCCAGAGCCATCACGTCCACGATCCGCATGGCAGGAATTCCCCGAAAGATGGCGATTGTGACGCTGGCGGGCAGGATGGCGCGGAACGAACGTGTCCGCAACCCGCGGCGCGCGAATGCCGCCGCGGGGACGAGTGCCACCGCCACCCGCATTTCCGCGAGCAGAGCCATGCCCCACCACCGTCTCGATCCCGATGCGCTCCATGATTTCGCCCGGCGTGAGGTGACGTTGCGGGACCGCCGGAAAACCGTGTACGTGGCGGGCGAGGGCCCCGCCGTGGTCGTGATGCACGAGATGCCGGGGATCAGCCCCCACGTCGCCCGGTTCGCCCGGTGGGTGCGCGACGCGGGCTTCGCCGTCTACCTGCCCTCCCTGTTCGGGGAGGATGGTGCCGTGCCGTCCGCGGAGGAGGGCGAGGCGGTCTTTCGCCGGGCGTGCGTGAGCGCGGAGTTCCGCGCCTTGGGGGGCGGCGGCGCGTCCAGCCCGGTGGCCGCGTGGCTGCGGGAGCTGGCCCGCCTGGCCCATGCCGAGCGGGGCGGACCCGGCGTGGGAGCCATCGGCATGTGCTTCACCGGCAACTTCGCCCTCGCGATGATGCTGGAGCCGTCGGTGCTGGCCCCGGTGCTTTCGCAGCCCTCGCTGCCGCTGGACAACCCCGCCGGGCTCGAGATCTCCGCGCCGGAACTGCGGGTCGTCCGCGAGCGGCTGGACCGGGAAGACCTCACGGTCCGCGCGTATCGCTTCGCGGGAGACCGCTACTGCACCGCGGAGCGGTTCGCGGCGTACGCGGCCGCGCTGGGTGACCGGTTCGTCGCGCGCGTCCTCCACGACGCGGCGGCCCACCTGGAAGACGCACCCCCGTTCTTTGCCCGGCACGTGAGCACGCCGCACAGCGTGGTAACGGTGCACCTGGCCGACCGCCAGGGCGAGCCTACGCGCGAGGCCCGGGACGAGATCATCGAGTTCTTTCGCCAGCGGCTGGCCGGTGGCGCCGGCGTGCGGTGACGGCATCGGCACCGGAACGGCTTTCCTGACAACTCCCGACTCCCATCCACGAAGGTGAAGCATGAGCACCACACGACAGGACCTCGCGATTGATCCGCCCCTCGCGCCGGAGACGCTGGCCGTGCACCCGTGGGCAACCGCGACGGGGCGGCCGCGCGCGCATCGCACGCTCAACGCGCCGCTCCACCTCAGCACGCAGTGGGAGGGCGCGGACCTGCCGCAGTTGGCGGAACTGTTCGCGCGCGATCAGGACCGCGGCTTCTACACCCGCTTCGGCCATCCCACCATCCGTCTTGCGGAAGAACGGCTCGCGGTGCTGGAAGGCGCCGCGGACGCGCTGCTCTTTTCCTCCGGAATGGGGGCGATCAGCACCTCGCTTCTGGCCGTGCTGCGGGCGGGCGACCACGTGGTGGCGCACCAGTCCATCTTTGCCCAGACGATCCAGTTCCTGGAGCACCTTGCCGCCGCCGCCGGCGTCACCGTGGACTTCGTGAACGCGGCGGAGCCGGACCAGGTGGCGGCGGCGATGGGCCCGCGCACCCGGCTGCTATATTTGGAGACGCCCTCCAATCCCGCCATCGACATCGTGGACATCGAGGGGCTTGCCGCGATCGCGCGGGCGCACGGCGCGCGGGTGTTCGTGGATTCCACCTTCGCGGGCCCGATGATCCAGCATCCGCTGTCCCTGGGCGCGGACCTGGTCCTGCACTCGGCCAGCAAGTCGCTGGCGGGCCACGCGGACGTCCTGGGGGGAGGCGCGGCCGGCGCGGCGCCGCTCATCGCCGACATCCGGCGCATGCGTGTGCTCACGGGCGCGACGCTGGATCCGCACGCAGCCTGGCTCCTGCTCCGCAGCATGCAGACGCTTCCGCTGCGGGTGCGCGCGCAGTCCGACACGGCGGAACGGGTGGCGCGGCAGTTGGAGGCGAGCCTGGCGGTGTCGCACATCCGCTACCCCTTTCTCCCCTCGCATCCCGGGCACGAGGTGGCCCGCCGGCAGATGGCGCTCGGGGGCGGCATGCTGTCGTTTGCGCTTCACGGCGGACTGGCGAGCACCCGCCGCTTCGTGGACGCACTGCGCTGGATTCCGCTGGCCAGCAGCCTGGGAAGCGTCTACACCACGCTGGAAGTGCCGGAAGAACTGGACTTCGCCGTGGAGGAAATCGGCGAGCGCGCCAGCTCGTTCGCCCTGCCGCCGGGGCTGGTCCGCCTGTCGATCGGGGTGGAGTCGGCCGCGGACATCCAACGGGATATTCAGCTGGGGCTCGATGCCGTCACCGAGTGCGCCGGGGGCCTCAGCTCGTCCGCGGAACGGGAGTGACGGTGTGCCCGTCGCGGCCCTCCCGAAGCGGACGGCGAGCTGACGCGGAGCGCGGAATTCTCCTCCGGCCGATCGATCTCGTCTCATCGGCCGGCCGGGGCCGCGGCGGTGGGTGCTCCGCCGGCGGCCCGGTCCAGTGAGCGGTACTGCACGGCCTCGCTGACGTGCGCGGTGGTGATCTCCTCCACTCCTTCGAGATCAGCGATCGTCCGCGCGATCTTCTTGATGCGGTAATACGCGCGGGCGGACAGGCCCAGCCGCGCGAGGGCCGTGCGCAGCAGCGACTCGCTCGCCTCGCCGATGCTGCAGAAGGTGCGGATGTCGCGCGAGGTCATGTGCGCGTTGGCGTGCACCTCCGGCCGTCCGTCAAAGCGCGCCCGCTGGATTTCGCGCGCGGCGGCCACGCGGGCGCGGATGGACTCCGAGGGCTCGCCCATGCGCGTATCCGCCAGGTCGCGATAGCGCACGGCGGGCACCTCCACGTGCAGGTCGATGCGGTCCAGCAGCGGGCCGGACACGCGGCCCATGTACTTCTGCACGGCGAGCGGGTTGCACGAGCAGCGGCGCTGGCTGTCCCCGTGCCACCCGCAGGGGCACGGATTCATCGCCGCGACCAGCATGAAACGGGAGGGATAGGTAAGCGAGATGGCCGCGCGGGACAGCGTGACGCGCGCGTCCTCCAGCGGCTGCCGAAGCTGCTCCAGTACGTTGCGGCGAAACTCCGGGAGTTCATCCAGAAACAGCACGCCGTTGTGGGCGAGCGAAGCTTCACCCGGCCGCGGGTTGGAGCCGCCGCCGATGAGCCCCGCGTCGGAGATGGTGGTGTGCGGGTTCCGGAACGGGCGCGCGCAGATCAGGGCCCGTCCGTCGCCCAGCAGGCCGGCGACGGAGTGGATCTTGGTCGTTTCCAGCGCCTCCTCAAAGGTGAGGGGTGGCAGGATTCCGGGGATCCGCTGGGCCAGCATGGTCTTGCCCGATCCCGGCGGGCCCACCATCAGGATGTTGTGCGCGCCCGCCGCGGCCACCTCCAGCGCGCGCTTCACGTGCTCCTGCCCCTTTACGTCCGCGAAGTCCGCCTCGTACGTGGACGACGATCGAAAGAGCGCCTCGCGGTCCACCTGGGCCAGCGGCAGATCGCCTGTGCCTTCCAGGAACTTGATGACCTCCGTGAGGGTGGCCGCGCCGCGCACCTCCACGCCGTCCACGACGGCCGCCTCAGCCACGTTCTGCGGCGGGAGAATGACGCCGTTGAGCCCCGCCGCGCGCGCCGCGATGGCGATGGGGAGCGCGCCGCGAACCGGGCGGAGCGCACCGTCCAGCGCCAGTTCGCCCATCAGCAGGTAGCGTTCGAGCCGCGCCAGGGAATGCATCTGCCCCGTCCCGGCCAGGATGCCCACCGCGATCGGCAGGTCGAACGCGCTCCCGCTCTTCACGATGTCCGCCGGCGCCAGGTTGATCGTAAGGCGCTTTGGAGGAATGAGATAGCCGCTGTTCTGCACGGCGGCGATCACCCGCTCGCGGCCTTCCTTTACCGCGCCCTGTGGCAGGCCGACGGTGTAGAACGCGGGTAGCCCGCTGGCCACGTCCGCTTCGACGGTGACCAGATAGGCGTCGATGCCGAGCACTGCGCCGGACAGGACTCGTGCGAGCAAGGCGGCTCCGGGAGGACGGGGGCGAAAACGGTCCTGGGACACGGCCGAATGGTACCCGCGTCCCGTTCTCTCCGTCAACTTTCAGAAGCCGCCACCAGACGCTTCGGTCCCGAGCTGGCGTGTGAGTGTCGCCCGGCGCTCGTTCAGCGCCAGCGGCGGATCGGCTCCTTTCCCGACCGCCGCGCCCAAGCGCTTGTCGTGTCTCAGTTTGAGGCGTTGACGAACCGCGGCCCGGTGGCGCGGCGACGGACGAACCGGCTCCGGTCGCGTCGCCGCCGGTGATCACACAGTGTGGGCACGACCCCGCGCGCGGGGTGTGCGGGGCGGGGTGGATCGGTGTCCGCCGTCAGGCAACCACGCGCGCCGGAGCGTCCACGAGATCGTGGCGGCCGGCGGCGAGCCGGGACCGGTTCGCCTCCGCCGCCAGCAGGTCGTGCGGAAAGCCGAGCGGAATCGCGCTCGCCTCGTCCAGCCGCCGCAACTGGTCCGGCGTCAGCCGCAGCTCCGTGGCGGCCAGGTTGTCGTCCAACTGCGCGCGCGTGCGGGGGCCGATGATCGGAATGACTCCCTTTGACGCCACCCACGAGATCGCGACCCGCCCCGGATTGGACCCGGCCTCCCGCGCGACGGCCTCGAGCGTATCGATGACGGCGGTGCGCTGGGGCGTGTCTTCCACCTGAATCACGCGCTTCATCTCCGTTACCCGGCCGCGCTCGCCGCGGCGGTACTTGCCGGTGAGCACGCCGCCGCCCAGCGGCGACCATCCCACCACGCCCAGCCCCAGCGCGGACGACATCGGCAGCAGTTCGCGGTCCGACGTGCGCTCCACGAGGCTGTATTCTGTCTGCAGCGCCGCGATGGGTGCCCAGCCGCGCAGTTCCGCCATCGTGGCCCCGCGCGCCACGCGCCACGCGGGAAAGTCGGAGAGCCCGCCGTACACGATCTTGCCGGCGCGCACCAGGTCGTCCAGGCCGCGTACGATCTCGTCCATGGGCGTGACGCCGTCGGGCATGTGCACCCAGAGCAGGTCGATGTGGTCCGTCCGCAGCCGCCGCAAGCTGGCTTCCACCGACTGCCGCATGTTCTTGCGGCTGTTGCCCGTCGTGGAAACCGTGCCCTGCGCGGCGGCGCCCAGGGTGTACTTGGTGGCGACGACGAATTCGTCGCGCCGGCCGGCGATCATCTCCCCCAGAAACGTTTCCGAGTCGCCGAACTGGTACGTATCCGCCGTGTCCAGAAAGTTGCCCCCCGCGTCCACGTAGCCGTCCAGAATGCGCCGCGACTCGTCCCGGTCCGTTCCGTATCCCCAGCCAGTGCCGAACATAGCGGTGCCCAGTACGATTTCCGACACCCGGAGTCCCGTGTGCTCGCCCAGAATCCTGTAGCGCATCTCTCCCCTTTTCGGTCAGACGGCTCCATCGGGAGAGCCGCGTGAGTCCGTTTGCATGATGACGATCATCATCACTGGTTTAGATATGATGATTGTCATATTAAAAGTCAACATGGGCTCTGGGGAGAGCCCGCGACCCGGATCCGGTGCTCAGTCCAGCGCGGGCAGGCGCGCGATGCGCTCCTCGACCAGGCGCATGAAGACGGGGAGGCGCCGGTCCCAGAACTCCCAGCTGTGCACACCGGCGACCTCGTGGTACTCGTACGCCAGCGGCCGGGCGGACAGGGCCTGGGCGAACGTGCGGTTGGCTTCCAGCAGCCGGTCGGCGGTCCCGCAGTCGAGGTAGAAGTACGTGCCTTCCGGGATCCGCGCGCTTCCCGCCAGCGCGACCAGATCGTTTTCCGCCCGCGCCGCGCTTCCCGCGGGGCCGAATGCCTCCCCGACCGTGGTGGAGGTCGTGCTCGTTGGCGCCGCCAGCGCGCCGGAGAAGCTGCCCGAGAGCGAAAAGCGCGCGGGGTACTTCAATCCCATTTTCAACGCACCATATCCGCCCATGCTGAGCCCCGCCACGTACCGCGCCTCGCGAAACGTGAGCGTGCGGAAGTTCTGGTCGACGTACGCGGGGATGTCCGTGGCGACGTAGTCCTCGAACTTCTCGTCAGGCCGCGCTGCGCTGTTGGTGTACCACGAGTTCGCGCCGTCAGGCAGCACGATGATCAGCGGCATCCGCTCGGTGTAGGCGAGCAGGTTGGTGCGCTCCATCCAGTTGCGGTACCCGCCGTCATGCCCGTGCAGCAGGTAGAGAACGGGGTAGCGCCGCACGGATTGGTGGTAGCCGCGCGGCAGAACCACGACGGCGTTGCGCGGCTGCGGAAGCGATCCGGGGATGGAGACGATCCGCACCCGCGCGGTGTCGGGAACCGTTGGCGTCTGCGCGGTCGCGATCCTGGCGAATGCGAGAACGGCGGCGACCACGACGGCAATGCGGCGGGGACGGAAAGCGCGGCGTGCGGGCATGCGGCTCTTCGGAACGGGGATCGGGGGCGTTTCCCTCAATAGAAATCGGGATCGTCCGGCGTGCAACGCTCGGGAGAACCCGTGGCAGGAAATGAGGAGCGCCGCCGCGGAGGTCCGCGGCGGCGCTCTTTCTCTCATCCTCCAAACCGCGGGTCCGCGGTGTTCATGCCGGCGTGGCGGCGCGCGGCGATTTGCGGCGGCTGCGCCATGCGGCAAAGCGGCGCAGCGACAGCGAGATGCCGGTCCACACCAGCAGCGCGGCGGCCAGCGACGCGATCCCGGCGACGGTCTGCCCCACGATCCCCAGCACCTCGCCCGTGTGCGCGAAGCGAAGGATGCCGCGAAGCTGGCGCCCGGTTGACGTGGCGGCGAACGGCTCCCACTTGGTGACACGGCCGGTCTCGCGATCGAACGCCAGCGTGGCGCGCGTCTGCGGCTGCCCGCCGGTGCCGCGGTCCAGCGTGAACGACACGGGCGCGTCCGGCTTCGGGGGAACCTGCATCGTCAGGATCTTCCACCCCGGCGCGCGCGCAACGGCTTGCGCCCACAGCGGGTCCAGCCCGGCCAGCTTGGGCGCGCCGCGGCCCTCACCGTTTCCGCCACGGCCACCCTCGCCGCGCCCGCCTTCCGCCGCGCCCCGGCCCTCGCCGGCTCCGCCGCGTCCGCCCTCCGCACGACCGCCTTCGGCCGCGCCGCGACCGCCTTCCGCGCGGCCCTTGGGCGCCCCACCCGCGCCGCCACCGCCCTCACCCTGGCGCGGCGGAGGCGACTCGCCCACGACGCGGAACACGAGTTCGCTGGCCCACGAGTACGAGATCACCACGCCCGACGCGATGATGATGGCGAGCGGGATGAACATCCAGAAGCCGAACACGTGGTGCCAGTTGAAGTCCCGCGCCTTGGGGCGCAGTCCGCGGCGGAACCACATGATGTTGCGCAGGTTGGCGCGCCTCCACTGCTTGGGAATCCACAGAATGGCGCCGCTCAGCAGCAGAAAGAAGAAGAGCAGGTTGCACGCGCCGGTAAGGGCGCCGCCGCGCTCGCGGTTTTCGCCCGTGGCGCCCATCCAGCGGTGCCACTCGGTGATCTTGCGAAAGAACGTGCGCATTCCCGTGGCGCCCGTGCCCAGCGTCTCGCCCGTGTACGCGTTGACGAACACCGTGCGTTCGCGCCCGAAGCTGACGGCCACGGGCGCGTCCGCCGCGCCGCGCCACACCACGGAGGTGGGCGCACCCTTTTCCGTCTGCAGCACGCGTCCCAGCAGCGCCTCGGGGGCCATGCGCGCCGCGTTGGCCGCGGGGGGCGCCCCATTCAGGCCACGCATGTCGGCCCAGGCCGTCATCTGGCGCTGGTAGGTCAGCAGCACACCGGTTACCGACATCACGAACACAACCACCCCGGCGATGAACCCCGCCCCAAGGTGGCTCCAGAAAACGATTTTACGCAGCACGGACAGTCCGGATGAGTCGTGGGCCGGCGCAGGTCGGCCGTGAATGCGCGCAGTCAGGTGCGCGCGGGAAGCGGATCAGTGTTGTAGCTCTGAATGAGAATCATTCTCAATCAGAGTACCTGTTCGGGGCAACGGTGTCAAGCGACGGGATTCCGCGCGGCGGCGGAGCAGGGAAGAGCCTCGCGCAGAGCCGCGGAGGCGCAGAGAAAGACGACGGATCATCTCCTCTCTGCGTCTCCGTGTCTCTGTGTGAGAATGTTGTTGCGTGGCGGATCAGCGCGTCGGGGTCGCGGGCGGGGCGGGCTGCTCGTCCGCGCGGCTGCCGACCGGGAGCCAGAGAACAAAGGTGCTGCCCCTGCCCACCTCGCTTTCCACGCCGATCTCGCCGCCCAGCGCCTCCACGATGCGCGCGCTGATCGCCAGCCCCACGCCGGATCCGCGCGCCGCGCCCGGCTCAAAGCGGGTGAACTCCTGAAAGAGCAGCGGCCGCTTGTCCGCGGGAATTCCGGAGCCGGTATCCACCACCTCCATCGCCACGCCGGGCCGGCCGTCCCTGGCGGCGCGCGGCATCGCGCGCACCTGCACGCGTCCCGCGGGAGTGTACTTGACCGCGTTGGAAATCAGGTTTCCCAGCACCTGCCGCACGCGCACGGGGTCGCTGTGGATGGCGGGAAGGCCGTCCGCGACCTCCGTGGTCATCACCAGGCCCTTGGCGCGCGCCTGGCCGTGGAACTCGTCCACCGCCTCGCGGACCACGGCGGCGATGTCCGTGGGCACCCGCGCGATGTGGATGGCGCCCGTTTCGGCCCGGGCGATCTCCAGCAGGTCCTCGATCAGGTTGACGGCCGCGTTCAGTGAGTGGCGGGCGCGGCCCAGGCTGGCCTTCTGCCGCTCGGTGACGGGATCGATGATCCCCTCCTCCAGAAGCTGCAGAAAGCCGTCCGCCGTGCCCAGCGGGTTCTTGACGTCGTGGCTGAAGCCGCGCATCAGCCGCGCCTTGCTTTCGCTGATGCGCTTGAGCTCCTCGCGCCGCTGCTCCGATTCTTCGCGCAGCCTGCGTTCCGCGCCCAGCGCGCGGGTCAGTTCCCGCCCCAGGTGGCGTTCTCGCCGGGCGAACCACCCCACCGCCACCGCCGCCAGCAGCGCCATCGCTCCCATCCAGAACGAGATGGTGCGCTGGCGCCTGACCACCTCGCCGCCGCGGTCGATGTCCGTTTCCAGCGCCTGGGTGATGGCGCCCTCCAGCGCCACGCGCGATGCCTCCAGCGAGTCGCGCAGCGGCGCCTGTTCCGGCAGCCTGCGCGTGAACTCCGCTTCGTCGATCTCGCCGTACGCGCGGGCGTCGGGAAGCACCTGCATGCGTCCGGCAAGGCGCTGCATCTCCCGCGCGCGCGCCGCCACGCCGGGCCCGATGCTTTCCGCCAGGGGAAGCAGGCGTTGAAAGATGCTGTCTTCGCGCTGCTGCGTGGCGCGGTAGTGCGCCAGCGCCTCGCGCGTGCCGGTGATGCGCAGGTGGGCGTGATCCACCTCTTCCTGCTCCATCAGCAGGCGCAGTTCCGCCACGATGGGGCTGGCGCTGCCCACCGTGCCTTCGGTGTCGCGGCGCAGAATGTCCAGCCGCCGGATCATGTAGTTGGGGGTGAGCGCCAGGGCGAAGAGCGAGATCATGACGAAGCCCAGCGCCAGCGTGGGCGCGGAGATGCGCAGCGTCCACGACTGTCCCCCGGCGGGGCCCTTTGAACCTTGCGTGTCCATGAGAACCGGCTCCTGACGCCCGGGAAAGTCGCGCGCCCTCCGGCGGGCGCCGGCGACGAACCCGATCCTGCTCTGGATTGCGGAAGGCACCATGCGTGCCGACCGCCTTGTACCCGCGCCGGCCCCAGTTTGCGCCAGCACCCGCGCGCCTTTTTCTCGCCCCACCGCCGTCCCCCGGACGATGCCTCCGCGGATTCCCGCCGATCGGGCGGCGCTCCCCCGCGGACGCCATGGACCGGAGGCCGCCCGCGCGGACACGGCGTAGTCCAACGGAAGTTCCCGCGCGCGGATACGCCGGCACGACGCCCGGAAGCCGCCGCCGCGCGCACTCACGCACCCCGCACCCCGCACTCACGCACTCACGCACTTCCCGATCAGGGTTGACCGCCGCGCGAGCGCGCGCTTACGTTCGCGGACCGTCCGCAGCGCCGTGCCGCGGCCCCGATCCGCCGCCCGTTCACTGATGATTCAGGCAGACACGCTGACGCTGGTGCAGCTGGCGCAGCTGCGCGACAAGTGGACCGACAAGTTCACGTGGGAGGCGCTGGCCATCACCGGCCTGCGGGTGGCCGGCGCGCTGTTCGTCACCCTGCTGCTGTACTGGGCGCTGCGCCTGGTGCTGCGCCGCGTGGAGCGCGCCCTGGGCGATCCTACGCCCGGCGTGCTGAGTGCCCAGACGCAGCGCGCGCGCACCCTGCTGAGCCTGCTGCGCAGCATGGGAATGGTACTGGTGGCCATCCTGGGCGTCTTCATGGTGCTGGGCTCGCTGGGGGTGAACCTGGGCCCGCTGCTGGCCGGCGCCGGCGTCCTGGGCCTGGCCGTCTCGTTCGGAGCGCAGTCGCTGGTCAAGGACATCATCTCCGGGCTGTTCATCCTGTTCGAGAACCAGTTCGGCGTGGGCGACGTGATCCGCATCGAGGGGGTGAGCGGCACGGTGGAAAAGATGACGCTGCGCGTGGTGGTGCTGCGCGATGTGCACGGCGTGCTGCACATCGTTCCCAACGGCGAGATCAAGAAGGTCAGCAACCTTACCCGCACCTGGGCGCGCGTGGTGCTGGACGTGGGCGTGGGATACCGCGAGGACCCGGACCGCGTCATCGGCGTGCTGCGCGACCTGGGGCGGGAACTGTACGAGGATCCGCAGTGGAAGCCGCTGCTTCTGGACCCGGTGGAAGTGCCGGGGATCGAGGCGTTCGGCGAAAGCGCCATCACCGTGCGGGTGATGGCCAAGACGCTGCCGCTGAAGCAGTGGGACGTGGCGCGCGAGCTTCGCCGCCGCATCAAGTACAGGTTTGACCGCGAAGAAATCGAGATTCCCTTTCCGCACCAGACGGTCACCTGGGCCGAGCCGCCGGTGGTGTCGGCGGTGGTCCCGGCCGGCGGCGGCGACCACGCGGCGGACGGCGTTCCGGGAGCGAGAACATGAGGCACCACAGGCGATGTAGGAGAGCCGCGGGCTGATCCCAGTTCCGGCGCGGCGGATGACCTTCCGCGCGCCCTCCGACCGCTTCTCATCCATCGAAATCAGATGCCGCTGACTTTTTACAACACGCTCACCCGCCGCGAAGAAGAGTTCGTCCCCCTGGTGGACGGAAAGGTGGGGCTGTACACCTGCGGGCCCACGGTGTACGCGCCGCCGCACATCGGCAACATGCGCACGTTCTTCTTTACGGACGTGCTGCGGCGCTACCTGGAGTACCGGGGCTACGACGTGCGGTTCGTGATGAACCTGACCGACGTGGACGACAAGACCATCCGTGGCGCCCTGCGGGAGGGCGTGTCGCTGAACGACTACACGGAGCCGTTCATCGACAACCTGTACTGGAACCTGGACACGCTGGGCATCCGCCGCGCCACGGTGCATCCGCGGGCCACGCACTACGTGCCGCAGATGATCGACATCATCCGCCGCCTGCAGGAGCGCGGGCTGGCGTACGAGAGCGAGGGGAGCGTCTACTACGACATCAGCGAGTTCCCCAACTACGGCGCCCTGTCCAAGGTGGACGTGAGCGCCGGCCGCCGCGGCGAACGCGTGGCGGCGGACGAGTACGACAAGGACGACGTGCGCGACTTCGTGCTCTGGAAGGGCGTAAAGCCCGAGGACGAGCAGGTGGGCGCCGTGTGGGACACGCCGTGGGGGCGCGGGCGGCCGGGGTGGCACATCGAGTGCTCGGCCATGAGCATGCAGGAACTGGGGGAAACGTTCGACATCCACTGCGGCGGGGTGGACCTCACCTTTCCGCACCACGAGGATGAGATCGCGCAGAGCGAGGGGGCGACGGGAAAGACGTTCGTGCGCTACTGGCTGCACGGCGAGTTCCTGCTGCTGGAAGGCGACAAGATGGCCAAGAGCACCGGCAACATCTTCAACCTTCAGGACCTGATCGACCGCGGGGTCAAGCCGTCCGCCATCCGCTACCTGTTCCTGACGGCGCACTACCGCAGCAAGCTCAACTTCACCTTCGAAGGATTGGGCGCCGCGGCTGAGGCCGTGCGCCGCGTGCGCGACACGCGCGACCGGCTGCGCGACTCTCCGGCGGCGCGCGATCCCGATCCCATGGACACGCCGTCGCTGCACCTGGCGGCGGACGAGTCGCTGGCCGCGTTCGCCGCCGCGATGGACCAGGACCTCAACAGCAGTGTGGCGCTCGCCGCCCTGCACGAACTGGTGGGCCGGGTGAACGCGCGCCTTCACGACCTGGCCGGGCGCCCCATCGGGCAGGCGGAGCAGGCGGCGGCGCTGCGGGCGTTCGAGCGCATCGACGAGGTGTTCGGCTTCGTGATGCTGGCGGACCGCGAAAACGTGGTGGACGACGATCTGGCCGGCTGGGTAGAGGAGCGGATCGCGGCGCGGCAGGCGGCCCGCAAGGCGCGCGACTTCGCCCAGGCGGACGCCATCCGCGACGAGATCGCCGCCCGCGGCGTGGTGATTGAAGACACCGCGCAGGGCCCGCGCTGGAAGCTGGGCGCCTGACCCGCGTGAACGCCGTGCGAATGGACGACGCCGCGCTCTGGGAGACCGTCCCGGAGTGCGGCGTCTGCCGTTCCACCGCGTGGCGCGCCGCCGGCGCGGTGTGCGGGCGCCGCTTTGCCGCGTGTTCGCGGTGCGGCGTGGTGCGCCTGTACGACCGCGTGGCGGAGAACCGGCTCCATCTCCTGTACGCCGGCTACTATCCCGGCGCGGACCCGTCTCCGGCGGAACTGGACCGGCAGCTCGCCAATCCCACGTTCGCGCATCGCCTCGCCCGGCTGGAGGCGTCGGTGAATGCGGGGCGGCGGCGGATCTTTGAGATCGGCTGCGGGGACGGAAACTTTCTCGCGTTCCTCCGCCGCGCGGGATGGGCGGTGGGCGGATCGGAGTTCGACGCGCGAACGGCGGAAATGGTGCTGCGCCGGCACGGCATCCGCCTGTTCACCGGCGACATTTCGGGCGGAGAGACGCCGGACGGAGCTCCGTTTCCCGTGATCGCCGCGTATCACGTGCTGGAGCACGTCTACCATCCCGCGCAGTGGCTGCGCGCGGTGCGTCGGCTGCTGGATGTGGGCGGCGTGCTGCACCTGCAGGTGCCCAACCACGCCTCGCTCACCCGGCGGCTGACCGGCGCGGCGTGGGCGTCGCTTATGTTTCCGCAGCATGTGTACTTCTACACGCCGCGCACGCTGGCGGAGCTTCTGCGGCGCGAAGGGTTCGCCGTTGAATCCGCCACAACGTGGGACCCGTGGCACGGCCCGGGAACGGT
Organism: Longimicrobium terrae; assembly: GCF_014202995.1. Taxonomy (NCBI): domain Bacteria; kingdom Pseudomonadati; phylum Gemmatimonadota; class Longimicrobiia; order Longimicrobiales; family Longimicrobiaceae; genus Longimicrobium; species Longimicrobium terrae. Next base: position 353,298 of record NZ_JACHIA010000001.1, on the reverse strand, counting down.
GGCCGGCTCCGCGCTGAACGCCGTGCACCGCCTGCGCACCGGCCGCATCCCGTGGACCGACGCGCTTCCGGGCAACGACTTGGTGGACGGCGGCGCGGAGGACGGTCGCGCATCCAGGCGGTCCGCCATGCCGGTGGATCCGTCCGCGCAGAACGCGATGCCCGTGCGGCGCCCTCGCCTGGCGCGGCGGGTGGTGGACGCGCTGGCGGCGCCGCTGGCCCGCGCGGAGGCGGCGGCGGGGATGGGCGCGGTGGTGGATGTGCTCGCGCGCGTGGCGTAGAACGGGCGGGGGTGGTGCGATGCGGCGCGGGGTTTTACTTTTCGGCCGCGATTTCGCCACCTTAGCTCAGCTGGTAGAGCACTCGATTTGTAATCGAAAGGTCGTCGGTTCGATCCCGACAGGTGGCTCTGCTGTAAGTGCTCATCCTGATGGTCCTTGCGGCGTGGTCGCAAGCCGAACCGCCACCGGCCCTCGATGCTCGGTGGCGGTTCTGGTGGCGGTTGGTGGTGCCGATCTTGGATTTACGATGCCCGTGGTCGCTCATTCTCCCGGCCTCGTGATCGTAGGTTCCGATCCCCAGCTGCACTAGCGCGCGCGTCGCTCGCCGCCTTGCGGATCGCCGTTGCGGAGGTCGGACCTCAGCGGGTCCTTCATTTCTGCAGTCCGTGAGGCGGGAGCCGCATACGCGGCAATGCAGACGGCGCGCAACGCGCCCGTCTGACGGAAAGGGCAGACGGGGGATGCCGGCCGCAACGCCTGGTTCGCATCCAACACGCCACACCTGCGATGAGGAGGTAATTATGGGAGGAGGGTTTCTCAGCGACGGCCGGGAACGCGAGGCTTTCCTTGCCCGTTTGCGGGAGGCTGTAGGGGGACTCCAAGGTTGGTTGATCCGGTCAAACAACATCTTGAGCGCTCGGGCAGAACTCACGTATCCCGCCCTTCTTGAGGAGCTTCGAAGCGCTCTTGCGGAAATCCCTCCGGGTATGCCTCCGGAGCAGGTCGAAATCCTCTTAGCAAGTCTCGGTAGATTGCGGACGGCTGGGCCACAGCCCACGGAACACCTTCAGTTCGATCCAATCTCAACAGCGCTGCAAGACTTGGCGGATGCTACACACGCCCTGTTCGAGACGATCCCTGAACCATCCATGGAGAGCGATCAATCGCCGATGTCCTCGATCTCCATCTTGATCGATCCAGGCTCTGCCCCTGCGGAGGAAATCGCGGACATCCTCTCCGATCTCTCCGTTCTCTACCGCCGGATCGGTGGGAGCGGGATCGATTTCACACCGGAGGGCGTGAGGATGCTCGCAGGGGGAGGAGAATGAGGCAGCCTTACGACAGCAACGAAGATGAGCCCGTCCCGCTGCAGCGCTACACCGGGATCCCCAACCCGCCGCGCACACCGGCGGAGAAGGGCCGCTGGCAACGTTTCCTCGAAACGGTGCTACCGTGGTTTGCCCACAAGTGGGAACTGGCGGATCGGGCTGCGGACGCGCAGTTGGATAAGCTTTCCGCGGACGCGGAGTTGACCCGAGCGCAGGCGCGCCTCGCGAACGCGCAGGCCGATCAGGAGGCGTTAAAAGCGGTCGGCATGGCTCGCGACGCAGAGGCGAAGAAGATCGCTGAAACGCCGATCGTGCCCGCCTCGTCGGAAGAGATTGCAGCCGCGGCGCGGAAACTGGCGGCCAAGTTGGAGGAACTGGCTTGGAGGTACGGACTGCGGATTGAGATCAGGGTGGACGGAGGCGAGCCTCTCGCCCTGCCTGCCGCGCGTGAGGGTGAGGGGCTCGGGGAGTAGTCACAGCCGCATTGATTCAGTTCCTCCCTCGACCTGCGAGCGGCAGAAGCTAAGTACGGTTCACTAAGGCGTCGCCCGTTCGCACGGGAGTGCCCCGCGGCGCCCTGAGCCGGTCGCCGTTCTCATCAGAGCAGGACCCCGTTCATGGCAGACGATCCCCAGGACAGGCCACCGCGCACCCGTCGGATGCCTGCTCTCCCCATCCCCGAAGATCCATCTCCTACTCTTTAAAGATGTAAAGCAGGTTGCATAGGCGTCGGTTCGATCCCGACAGGTGGCTCTGCCGCGTTCCGGCTGCTCCGCGGACGGATTGCGCGATTCGAGGATTCTGGATATAATGTGGTCCCGCGCACGGCTGGTGCGCGGTCTGCGGGAGTAGCTCAGTTGGTAGAGCGTCAGCCTTCCAAGCTGAATGTCGCCGGTTCGAGCCCGGTCTCCCGCTCTGATGGAAACGCAAAGCCCCGGCACCTGCTCAGGTGTCCGGGGCTTTGCGCGTCCGGAACACGCACGCCGGACCGCGACGCAAGCCGCCGCACGGTGATAGGTGTCCCGCGTGGAGGGACGGACTGCATCCGCCGCTCTGGCCGCGTACGGCGGACGAGGCCTTCGGTGCGGCTGGTTGTGGCGGGTCGCGGCTCGATTTCCGGCCCGGGGCCGGGTTGCGGGTTGGGTGGCGGCGCACGATGTTTCCCCCCGGAGCCCGTTCCGCTCCCCTGCCGTCCCTGCCGCGCACGCGGCAGCGCCACGTTCCAGGTTGTTCCTCCGTCTCAACCCCGTCCCGGATGTACCCGAAATTCTTGTCCCCGCGCCGCCTTTCCGGGGCCGCGCTGGCCATGCTCGGCCTTCTGCTCGCCGCGTGCGGCGACGGAGGAACCGAAAGCAGCAATCCCATCCCGGCCATCGTCACGCTGGAACCCAACAGCGTGCAGCAGCGGAGCGGCGAAACCGCCCTCCGCGTGATCGGAAACGACTTCGTCCGCCAGTCGGTGGTGCGCGTCAAGGGCACCGACCGGCCCACGCAGTTCGTAAGCGGGACAGAACTGCGGGCCACCCTGACCGCCGCGGACGTGGAAGCCGCGGGACAGATCCAGGTCCTCGTGTTCAACCCCGAGCCGGGCGGCGGCGTGTCGAACGCGGCCCCGCTCACCGTATCCCCCGTCCAGAACCCGCTGCCCGTGGTTTCGGCGCTGGCGCCTGCCGCGCTCACGGCCGGAGGCGCCTCCACCGACGTCACCGTGACGGGCACCGGCTTCGTGGCCGGGTCGCGCGCGTACGTGGGCAACGCGGTGCGGCCCACCACCTTTGTTTCCGCCACGCAGCTGCGGGTGCAGGTGAGCGACACGATCCTGGCGACGTCCGGGGCGCGCACGCTTTCCGTGGTGAACCCGCAGCCCGGCGGCGGCGTTTCGTCCCCGTTCCCCTTCGAGGTGCGCGCCCCGCAGCCCGCGATTTCGTCGCTGGGCACCACGCAGACCACGGCCGGGCGCGAGCCGCTGACGCTGACGGTGAACGGCACCGGGTTCCTGGCCAACTCCATCGTGCAGGTGAATGGAACGGCCGTCCCCACCACCTTCGTGAACGGGGGCGTGCTGAACGCGACGCTGAGCGAGGGAATGCTGCGCGCGGCCGGCACCCTGACCATCACCGTGGTGAACGCGGCCCCGGGCGGCGGCGTGTCGGGCCCGCTTCCGCTGCAGGTGGTCAACGGCGCGCCGGTCATCACCATCCTCCCCTCGCGGGGCGCGACGGCGGGACGCGGCGGGTTTACGCTCTACGTCCATGGAACCTCCTTTGTGGAGAACTCCGTGGTGCGGTGGAACGGCCAGAGCCGGCCCACGCAGTACTTGGGCGGCACCCGCCTGGCCGCCACCATCGCCGCCGAGGACGTGGCGGGCGCGCGGACGGCGGAGATCACGGTGAGCAACCCGGCGCCGGGCGGCGGCACTTCGTCGGGCGTCTCGTTCACGGTGCGCACGCTGGGCTCCGCGGCCGCGGTCCGGCGCACGGTGGCCATTTCCGCGCGCGACCTCGTGTACGATCCGGGATCGGACCGCGTGTACGCCAGCGCGCGGAGCACCTCGGCCTACGCCAACAGCATCGTGGCCATCGACCCGTCGGCGGGCACCGTTGCCGGCTCGGTGTTCGTGGGGAGCGAACCGGGGCGCGTGGCCCGGTCTGACGACGGCCAGTTCCTGTACGTGGGCCTGGACGGCGCCAGCGCCATCCGCCGCGTGGACCTGCCCTCGCTCACCCCCGGAATCCAGTGGTCGCTCACCGGCGGGCAGGTGGCCGGCGACCTGGAAGTGCTTCCCGGCCGCCCCCGCTCGGTGGCGGTGTCGCGGCACAACCGGGGCTACAGCCCGCCGCTGGACGGGGTCACCATCTACGACGACGGGGTGGCGCGCCCGCAGTCGTCGCCGGGGCACACGGGCGGAAACCGCATCGAGTTCCTGGAATCGTCGTCGGTGCTGTACGGCTTCAACAACGCCCACACCGGGTTCGAGTTCTTTACCATGGGCGTGGACGCGGCCGGCGTGCGCCACACCAACGAGACCCGCGGGGTGATCGGCGGGTTCTACACGGACATCCTGGGCGAGTCCGGGCGCATCTACGGCACGGACGGCTCGGTGGTGGACGCCGCGCGCCGCGTGCGGATGGGAACGCTGGGCGGGGGCGAAGCCATGGCGGTGGACGCGGGGCTGGGCAGGGCGTTCGTCTTGAGCGGCTCGGCCATCATCGTCTACGACCTGAACACGTTCCAGTCGCTCGCCACCGTGACGGTCGCCGGCGTCTCGTCGGACCATCCCGCCCTCGCCGTCAGCCGGATGGTGCGCTGGGGCGACAACGGTCTGGCGTTTGTCGACACCAACCAGATCTACCTGATCAGCAGCCCGGTCTTCGGCCGCTGATCCGCGCGCGGATGGAAAAAGGCCCCCGGCACGATCATGCCGGGGGCCTTTTTCTGTCGAGGAACTCCGCCGAATCACGCGCGCCGCCCCGGGTCGCCACGACCGGAAGGCGGATCCGCGTGTCACCCGCGCGGACCGCCGGTGCCCGTGGAGATGGCTCCGCGCGGGCGGAAACCGAGCGTTCCGGCAATCCGCCGCGGTCCGGCCGTCTACTCCAGCGGCGGAACCTTGAGCGGCGCGACGAACTCCGCGCGGCAGGCGCGGCACCATCGAATCCGCAGCCCCATGCGGCGCAGCATGCGGTTCATCATCCCACCCTCGGTGCGCATGGAGTCGCCGCCGCACCGCGGACACACCCGGCCGGAGCCCACGCCCCGCAGCCTGAAAATCGAAGGCTTCACGTCAAACTGATGTTGAAGGAACGTCCCGCGAGGGCATGACGACGCCTGCGCGGCGGGGGCCGACATCCCCCGGGTTCGCCGCCGGAGTGGCCCCGGCGTCCGCCCGCGCGCAGATCATTGCACGCGGCGTGGCGGAAACGGCTACGATGGTCTGGGTGGATTCGTCTCCTGCGGCCCGCGTGCCCGCGGTGCCACAGCTCAATCTCGATCATTCTGTGCTGCTCCAACCCGCCGCGCCAGCACACCCGCGCGCAAAGGGAACGTTTGATCCGCAGAGATAGGACGAACGCGGGCGGTCTTCCCGGCGCGCCGCTCCGCCGCGCGGCCGGTCCCCCCACAGATACGCGCCGCGGCGGGGTTGCGGATCTGCGGCCCCGGCGCTTGCTTGTGCGTTCCCCGTCGTTCCCGCCACGCTCTCCCCTCCCCAACGGACCCGTCCATGCGCGACTCCGCACCGCAAGGCTTCTTTCCCCGCTGGACCGTCAAGGCGGACGGCGTGATCGGCCCCGAAGAGCGCCTGCCGTGGGGGCAGACCGTGGTGGTAGGGCTTCAGCACGTTTTCGCCATGTTCGGCGCCACGGTGCTGGTGCCCATCCTCATGGGGTTCGACCCCAACACCTCCGTGTTTTTTTCGGGGATTGGCACGCTCCTGTTCTTTGTGATCGTGGGCGGGCGCGTGCCCAGCTACCTGGGGTCCAGCTTCTCGTTCGTGGCCATCAGCCTTGCCGCCACCGGATACGCGGGAACGGGCCCCAATCCCAACATCGGCGTGGCGCTGGGGGGCATCATTGCGGCGGGCGCGCTGTACGCCCTGATCGGGCTGATCGTGATGGCGACCGGGTACCGGTGGATCGAGCGCCTGATGCCGCCCGTGGTCACCGGCTCCGTCGTCGCCGTCATCGGGCTGAACCTGGCGCCGGTGGCGGTAAAGGCGATCAGCGCCAACGGGTTCGACACCTCCATCGGGCTTCTGACGATTCTGGCGACGGGCGCCGTGGCGGTCTACGCGCCGGGGCTGCTGAAGCGGGTGCCCATTCTGCTGGGCGGCATCATAGGCTACCTGCTGTACCTGGTGCTGGCCAACGGAATGGGGCTGGGACCCGCGGTGAACTTCGCGCCGCTGCGTGAGGCGGCGTGGATCGGCTTTCCGCACTTCTCCCGCCCGGTGTTCCGCTGGGACGTGGCGCTCCTGTTCGCCCCCGCGGCGCTGATCCTGGTCGCGGAAAACCTGGGCCACGTAAAGGCCGTGGGCGCCATGACGGGGCAGTCGCTGGACCGCTACCTGGGCCGCGCTTTTGTGGGCGACGGGCTGGCGACCATGCTGGCCGCGGCCGGGGGCGGAACCGGGGTGACCACGTACGCCGAGAACATCGGGGTGATGGCGGTGACGCGCATCTACTCCACGCTGGTCTTTGTGATCGCGGCGCTGGCGGCGATCGTAATGGGGATGTCGCCCAAGTTCGGCGCGCTGATCGGCACCATTCCGGGGCCGGTGCTGGGCGGGCTTTCGGTGGTGCTGTTTGGATTGATCGCGGCCACCGGCGGGCGCATCTGGGTGCAGAACCAGGTGGACTTTTCCAACAGCCGAAACCTGATCACCGCCGCCGTTACGCTGACGATGGGCGCGGGCGACCTGATCCTCAAGCTGGGCGACTTTTCCGTCGGCGGAATCGGCACCGCGACATTCGGCGCCATCATCATCTACCAGCTGCTGCGCGAGCCCGCGTCCCGCCACGACGGCCTCGGCACCGCCGACTCCGGCGTCGCCGATCCCCATGCGCCCGCCGAGGCGCTTCCGCCCCGCGCCGTTCCCGGGTGACGGGGCACGACCGCCCACCAGTGCGGCTCGCGGCTGATCAACCTGAACGACGGATTTGCATGATGCGGTCAGGATCGCGGTTCGCCGCCGCCGCCGCGCTGCTGGCCGCCGTCCTCGGATGCGCTCCGCGGCAGCCGGCGGCCCGGGATCGTGCCCCCGCCGCGGTGGACAGCCTGCTCCGTGCCGCCCTGAGCGATCGCATGCGGCAGAACTCGTACTGGGCGCACCTGGCCGGGATGGCGGCGGATTCCATGCACGTGCGGCGGGTGGCGTCGCGGGTGGTTCCGGGGCTGGTGTACTCCCACGGATCCTTCGCGCCGCCCCGCACCTCTCACGTAGGCCCGTTCACGGCGGCGGTGGTTTCCCGCCCGGGGGCCGCCCGCGTCCTGTCCGGCCCGGCGGACTGGGACAGCGTTGCGCGGTTCGCGCCGCGGGACTCGGCCACCGCGGCGGCCGCCTGCGCGGAACTCGTGGACAACATCCCGGTGCGGGGAAGCTGGGGACGGATCTACAACGATTCGGCCCTGCTGTACCTGCCCTATGACATTCTGCCGCCCGGCTCGCCCCTCCCCAGGGCGGCAGAGTCGGCGCGGGGGGCCGGCCGGTCCTGGACGGCCACGGTCTGGTGGATTACCTCGGGGCGCACCATCCAGCAGCGGTGCCTTTTCCGCGACCCGGGCGAGCCGCGCTCCCGCACCCGGCTTCTGCGGGTGGATTCCATCCCGGTCGGATTCCTGTATCTCTGAACCGGGCAGACCGCCCCGCCTGTCCGCGAAATCAGTGGATCGCGCGAAAACGACCGGGGATGGCCGTCCAAGGGGTTGACGGGGAAAGCGGGAACGCCGACATATCCCCCGGGGGTATTCATCGCGGAAGCATCGGACAGGTGTACGGCACAGGCGGAACATTGATGACGGACGAAACGGAAACGGCGGCGGCGCCGGCGGTGTGCGGCTGCGGATGCGGGATGCCCGCGGGCGAGGGAGACGGGCACGGGCGCATGGCGGTGGGGGTCGATCCCGCCATCCGCGACCGCAACCTCAAGCGGCTGCGCAGGATCGAGGGCCAGGTGCGCGGCCTGCAGCGCATGGTGGAGGAGGACCGCTACTGCGCCGACATCCTCACCCAGATCTCTTCCGTGCACGAGGCGCTGCGCTCCGTGGGGCGCGAGCTGGTGCGCAACCACCTCAAGCACTGCGCGGCCAACGCCATCCGCTCCGGCGAAGACGAGGCGGAGCAGATGTACGACGAACTGGTGGACATGATGTACCGCCACATGCGCTGAGGCGGAATCTTTCTGCGGCGCCCTTCCGTCGTTATCGTTCGGCCCGGTCCGTCCGCGGTGCGCCGCGGGCGGCTGCCCATTCTTCCCCGACATCCGAGCGATCCGTTGATGCTGAGCTTTCGCCCCGCGGCGGCGCTGTCCGCCTGCGCGCTTGTCCTGTCTGCCTGCGGCCCCAACGAGCCGGAGCCGGACGTTCCCGCGGCGGCCTCGACCGGGACGGCCGCCGCCCCCGCGGCCGCGACGGGGGCGATGAACCCGTCGGACCCGTTCGGCACCGCGCCGGGAACGCTCGGCGGGCCGGCTCCGGGCACGGCCGCCGCACCCATGGCGGGCCCCGTGGCCGCCGCGCCGCCGGTGGCCGGCCAGATGCCCTCGGCCCCGCCGTCGCCCTCCGCCGCTCCCGCGCGGCGTGACAGCGCGTCGCGCCGGCCCGGCACGCAGCGCCCGCCGCCCCCCGTGGTGACGGACCTGATCAAGCAGATGCCGGTTTCGGACTACCGGCTCAGCATGGAGGGGCTGGCCAAGATGCGGCAGGCCGCCCTGAACCTGGCGGATCTGCAGCGCACGAACCCCGAACTCGCCAGTTCGCTGCGCATGCAGCAGTTCAACCCGGACGAGGTGTACGAGCGCCTCAACTCCATTCCGGCCGCGCGCGAGGCGGTGCAGCGGGCCGGCATGGCGCCGCGCGACTACGCCAACGCCATGACCGCGCTGGTGCAGGCAATGGTGGTGCACCAGATCAGCAAGGCGGGGCAGACCGCGCCCATCCAGGCCAACGAGGCCAACGTGCGCTTCATTGCCGAGCACGAGGCGGAGGTGATGCAGATGCTGCGTCCGCCCCCGGGGCAGGCCCGTCCGCCTCAGGCCGCGCCGCCCGCGCCCGCCGCTCCTCCCAGCCGCTGATCCGCCGCGGGCTGGATGGATGAAAGAACGCCCGCCGCGAGTTTCCGCGGCGGGCGTTCTGCATCCCGTGAGCGTGTTTCGCGCAATTGGGACCGCTCCGCGCCACGGTGAATGATATGACTTCGCCGCGGCGATGACGGCCACGTCCCGGCGATGGAGAGTTGCTCCCACGCGGAGGCTTGATCCCCGGCGTGATTCCACCCCTCTCCGTGCGTCTGTTTGCACGGGGAGGGGCAGGGGAGGGGCCTCACAGTCCGGCGCTGGACGAGACTGTCCGTAGCAATCAGCGGGGCATCTGCCGTCTGAAGCACGGTTCCTCTCCGGACCGCGTGCCGCCCGCCGGATCCGTGACCGCCCGCCCGTGCGTGTGGACCGGCGTCGACCGTCCCGGGTCAGTCCGCCCGCAGCGCCTCCATCGGCTGCACGCCTGCCGCCTGCCGCGCGGGGAACCACGCCGCCGCCAGGCAGACGGCCGCGAGCAGGGCGGCGACGCCCGCGTACACGGGCCAGTCCAGCGCGTGCATCCCCGCAAAGCCCAGTTCCAGCCCGCGCGCCAGCGTGAGCGCGCCCGCCCCGCCCAGCACCGCGCCAAAGCAGGCCACGCGCGCGGCCTCCTTCAGCATCTGCCTCACCACGTCCCGCTGCGAAGCCCCGAGCGCCATCCGCACGCCGATCTCCCGCCTGCGCCGCGCCACCGCGAAGTTCATCACCGCGAAAAGGCCGCCCGCGGACAGCGCCAGCGATCCCGCCGCCACCGCGGCCATCAGCCAGCCGAACCAGCGCAGCGGCGCGGCGTGGCGCCGCAGCAGTTCGTCCATCGTCCGCACGTCGCGGATGCGCGCGCCGGGCACGCTCGCGGCCGCCGCCGCGCGGACCGCCTCGGCCACGTCCATCGGCTCGCCGCGCGTGCGCACCGCCACGTCCAGCGTGCGCGGCGGGTGCTGCAGCGCGGAAAGGTAGACGGCGGGCACCGGTACCCCCGTCGATCCGGCGCTCCGCGCGTGCACGTCATCCACCACGCCCACCACGTCGTACATCCGCCCGAACGGCCCGGTAAAGGACACGCGCTGCCCCACGGGGTTCGCGCGCGGCAGCATGAACGTGGCGAACGCGCGGTTCACGAGTACCGCGGGCCGCCCGCCGGCGCCTTCATCCGCGCCGAACTCGCGGCCGGCCAGCACGCGGATTCCCAGCGCGCGAAAGTACCCGGGCGCCACGGCGTGGTGAACGGCGCCGCCCGCCAGCAGCGGCGTGAGGACCCCCGCGTCGCCGCACCCCCGGCAGCGGGAGTGCACCCAGTCCGTTTCCCCCTGCGCCAGCCATGCACCGGGGCTGGCCGCCGAAGCGGAAACCACGCCCGGCACCGCGCGTACGGCCGCCAGAAGCCGGGACTGCTCGTGCGCGGCGTCCGCCGCCCCGGGGGGAAGGTGCATGCGAAAGGTGAGCGTGTCGCGCGGATCAAAGCCCAGCGCCTGGGGGTCGGAGCGGGGCAGGGAGCCGCGCACCAGCACCAGCGCCCCGCACAGCAGCATGAGCGCCGCGCCGAACTGCAGAATCGTAAGCCCTTTCCGCAGAAGCACCTCGCCCGGGCCGGCGGTGGCGCGCGCGCCGGCCGCCAGCCACCCGTGCAGCCGCCCGCGGGCCCCCGTCCATGCGGGAATCACCGCCAGCAGGAGGGTGGGGATGAGCAGCGCGGCCGCCGCCGCGCCGATGCCCAGCGCCGGCCGGTACGCGCCCATGCTCCCCGCGGACGCGGGCCAGCTTGCCCGCACCAGCAGGGACACCGCCGCGCCGAGCAGCGCGCCCGCCACGATTCCCGCCATCCCCAGCGCACCCGCCTCCGCCACCGCGGCGCGCACCAGCCGTCCCGGCGTGGCGCCCAGCGCCGCGCGCACGGCCGTATCCGCCCGCCGCGCCGTGGCGCGGGCCAGCACCAGCGTGGCCAGGTTCACCGCCGCGGCGGCCATCAGCAGGAGCACGGCGGCCAGCGCGGCCCGCACCAGCGCGTCCACGCCCAGCGCCTGCACGGTCTCCGGCGCCACCAGCCGCGTCGTCCATCCGCCGCCGGGTGCGCGGTCGAACGCGGGTCCCGCGGCGTGCGGCGCGGCCAGCCCCAGCCGCGCGCGGGCCAGCGACAGCAGCGGGCCGCCGTGCATGATGCCCAGCGCCATCGCCGTGAACGCGGGAAGCGCGTAGCCGGGGGCGCGCAGCAGGGCTCGCAGCGGGCCCCGCCCGGTCCGTTGCCGAAGGTTCATGGAACGCGGATGCAGGGAAAAAGAGGTGGAGAGCGGGAGGTTGGATGCCGCCGGCGGGCGGAGGGATGTTTGACGGCGGGATCGCGAGGCCGCACCTTGCCGTCGCTCCTCCGGGTGGAGCATGGCGCCATGAGCGATCAAGAGCAAGGAGAAGGAATGCGCAGCTACCTGGACGGGGCGCTGACGGTGGAGCGGCTGGGCGCGAACGATGGCGCAAAACCCTTTCGCGCCGGAGATGCGCGGGGCGCGGTGGCGTGGCTGGTGCGCGGAACGCCGTTCTCGTACCTGCACGCGGTGGAGTTCGCCGCCGCGGGCGACCGGCGCGGGTTTCACGCCCATTCCGACCACACGGAGCACTTCTACCTCTTTTCCGGCGCGCTGCGGCTGCTGGCCCGCGCCGGCCAGGCTGAGGTGGAGGTGGATCTTTCCGCCGGCGATCTGGCGGTCTTTGCCCCGGGCACGGGGCACGGCTTGATCGCGCTCGGTCCCTCGTTCGCCATCGCCTACGGCAACGGCGCCGACCCCATTCACGACACCGCCCCCGCAGATCTGGCCGGCGCCCCCTGACGCCGCTCAGCCCCCAGCCCGCCCGCGCAGGCGGACGGTTCCGGCGCCACGGCCCCTCCTCCATCGCATCTCAGCGCGCCAGCGGCCCCAGCTTGAGCCCGCGCTCCGCCGCGTACGCATCGAGCGCCATCGCGCCGGGCCGCGGCAGCGCGAGCCCTACGTACGTATCCGGACGCAGCAGGTACAGCGCGTCCCGTGCGAATCCCGCCCGGCCATGCGCCTCATCCCAGCCGAACCGGTGCAGCGGAACGCCGTGGTCCGCGCACCACCGCTCCACATCCTCCGGGACCGTGCCGTAGGCGTGGGCCTGCCACGCGATGGCCGCAAGGCTGTCGTAGTTGTCGGACGATGACGTGCGGACCCAGGGCAGACGGTCTCCGCCGCGCACCTCTCCCGCCTCTCCCGCGCTCAGCGGGCTTTCGCGGTAGTGGATCATCGTCTGCGACAGCACGCGAAAGGCGGTTTCGCGCACCGCGTCGATCCGGGAGGCGGCGGGTACCACGAGCGGCACCAAGCGCGTGCGCACGAAATCCGCGAGCGTGCCCTGCGCCGTGGCCAGGGTGAACGCCCGGTCGGTCGTGTCCACCAGGCGTTCCGCAAACGCGCGCCGCTCGGTCTGATAGCTGTCCAGCAGCGCGTCGGGCGCCCGCCCCCGCAGCACGGCCTCCAGCTTCCAGGCCAGGTTGACGGCGTCGCCGATGCCGGTGTTCATCCCCTGTCCGCCCGCCGGGCTGTGCACGTGCGCGGCATCGCCCAGCAGAAACACGTTCCCCCGGCGGTAGCGGTCCGTCACGCGGTGGTGCACGCGATACGTGGAGAACCAGTGCACCCGCGTCACCTCCAGCCCCAGGCGGTCCAGCGCGCGATGCCCCACGTCCTCAAAGCGCAGGGCGGTCGCCGTCCCGTCCGGCCGCTCGTCGCGCACCGTTCCGATCAGCCGCGCCTGCCCGGCCGCGCCGTAGCCAAGCACGACCACGAAGTCGGCCTGGTCCAGCGCGATGTGACCTTCGCCGTCCGCCGCCGCGCCGCGCGCCTCCACGTCGGCGACGTAGAACGTCTTGTCGTACGTCCCGCCGTCGAAGCCGGAGCCGATCAGGTGGCGCACCGGCGACCGCGCCCCGTCGCACCCGGCCACGTAGCGCGCGGTGCACGACTCTTCGAACCCGCCGGATGATCGGAGGCGGCCCACGACGTGGTCGCCGCGATCCTCCAGGCCGGCGAGTTCCGTCTCCCGCTCCACCGTCACGCCGAGCTGTTCCAGGCGGGAGATGAGCAGGCGCTCGTGCTGGTCCTGCGGGTAGATGAGCAGAAACGGATACGGCGTGACCTTCTCACCCGCGTCGCCAAAGGAAAGGCGCGCCTTGCGATCGCCGCGCACCCACAGGTTGATGGCGGGATTCGGACGCCCGGCCGCGGCCACCTCGTCCGCCATGCCGAGTTGGCGGTAGAGTTCCAGCGTGCGCGCCTGCACCGCCATGGCGCGCGACGTGGTCCCCGGTCCCGCGGCCCGGTCCACGATCCGCACGCTCACCCCCTGCTTCGTCAGCCAGAGCGCGAGCACAAGGCCGGTGGGGCCCGCTCCCACGATCAACACGTCGTGCTGTGTCACGCGACCCTCGCCTGTCAGGGGAGAAGACGTGCGGCGGGGCTCGATGCGCCCGGCCCGCACGGCTGTTAACATTCTTGTGAAGATCAGAATTAACAGGACTGTTAAACACGCGCAAGAAGCGGATGAAGAAGCGCAGAGGCGGCGAGAGTGACGCTGGGCGGAAGGCGGCGGATGGCGGCCCGCGCGACGCCGCGCCCGACACCGAGGCCAGGATTCTGGAGGCCGCCCACACGGTGTTCCTCCGCGTCGGGACCGCGGGGGCGCGCATGGTGGACATCGCGCGCGCGGCGGGGGTCAACCACGCCCTGCTGCACTACTATTTCACGTCCAAGGAGGGGCTGGCCGAGGCGGTCTTCCTGCGCGCCGCGGGCGACTTTCTCCCGGGCATCCTGGCCGCGCTCGGCTCCGACGCCCCGCTGGCGGCAAAGGTCGCCGAGGTGGCCGCGCGCTACACCGACCGGCTGCGGGAGCAGCCCTACCTGGCCGGCTACCTGGTCGCGGAGCTGACGTACCGCCCCGAGCGCGTGACCCAACTGCTGGCCGGGGCGGCGGGGGGAAGGCTCGAGGCGCTGCGCACGCGGGTGCTGTCCGTGCTGGACGCGCAGATCGCCGCGCGGGTTGATGCGGGGACGATGCGCCCGGTGGCCGCCGAGCAGTTCCTGATCAGCGTGCTGGCGCTCACCGTATTTCCCTTCGTGGCGCGCCCGCTTCTGCAGGCCGTGCTGGGGCTGGACGCGGCGGGGTTCGATGAACTGGTGATGGCGCGCCGCGGCGAGGTGCCCGCGCTCGTCTTTGGCGGGCTTCAGCCGGAACCCCCTTGACGGCTGGTTTACATTGGGGGCAGTAACGGACGCAAATCATTGTTCCGCCATGCTTTGGGTGTCGTCTCTCAAGGCTTTCCGAGCCGGTTCGCCGGGTCACCCGGCGGGAATCGGCCGCGGCGCTCCGGTCGCACGGCTGGATGAGGCGGCACGGGGCGTGGACGCGGAAAAAGCGGCCCGCGGCGGGACGGAAACGAACGCCGTGGCCGGGGGTTGACGCAGTGGCGGGGTTGCGGTAGTTTACCCGTCTTGCTTTCTGCCGGGAGAAGTGTATCTGCGCGCCGCTTCGGTGGCGCGCCGTGCGCTTCTGGCAGGGAAACCTGGGCGGGCCTCCACGGCATTGTGGCGGGAGACTCGCGGTTTGTTGTTCGGGCATGCGCCCGGACCCGGAGGTGGGCGCCGCGCGGTTCGGCGGCACGCGCCTTCTTGCAGGGAAGGGGCCACGGCCAGGGCGTAGAACCCCGCCGGCTCCGGGCACCCAATCGATCTCAACCATCCGGATCGGACCGAAAACGGAAATGGCCAAGGCTAAGTTTGAGCGCAACAAGCCGCACGTAAACGTGGGCACCATCGGCCACGTCGACCACGGCAAGACCACGCTGACGGCCGCGATCACGCGCATTCAGGCTGCGCAGGGCTTCGCGGACTTCATCAGCTTCGACAACATCGACAAGGCTCCGGAAGAGCGGGCGCGCGGGATCACGATCTCGACGGCGCACGTGGAGTACCAGACGGCGAACCGTCACTACGCGCACGTGGACTGCCCGGGCCACGCCGACTACGTGAAGAACATGATCACGGGCGCGGCGCAGATGGACGGAGCGATCCTGGTGGTGTCGGCGGCCGACGGCCCGATGCCGCAGACGCGCGAGCACATCCTCCTGGCCCGCCAGGTGAACGTGCCGTACGTGGTGGTGTTCATGAACAAGGTCGACATGGTCGACGACCCGGAACTGCTGGAGCTGGTGGAGCTGGAAGTCCGCGAGCTGCTGAGCGAGTACGACTTCCCGGGCGACGACACGCCGATCGTGAAGGGTTCGGCGCTCAAGGCGCTGGAGTCGGGTGATCCGAACAGCGAGTGGGGCTCCAAGATCGGCGAGCTCATGAACGCGATCGACACCTGGATTCCGCAGCCGGAGCGCCAGGTGGACAAGCCGTTCCTGATGCCGGTCGAGGACGTGTTCTCGATCACCGGCCGCGGCACGGTGGCCACGGGCCGCATCGAGCGCGGCATCATCAAGGTGGGCGAGACGGTGGAGCTGGTGGGCTTCGGTGCCGAAAAGAGCACGACGGTCACCGGCGTCGAGATGTTCCGCAAGCTGCTGGACGAGGGCCAGGCCGGCGACAACGTCGGACTGCTGCTTCGCGGCGTGGCCAAGGACGACATCGAGCGCGGCATGGTGCTGGCGAAGCCCAAGACCATCACGCCGCACACGAAGTTCAAGGCCGAGGTGTACGTGCTGACCAAGGAAGAAGGCGGCCGCCACACACCGTTCTTCACCGGGTACCGCCCGCAGTTCTACTTCCGCACGACGGACGTGACGGGCACCGCCGACCTCCCCGAGGGCGTGGAGATGGTGATGCCGGGCGACAACGTGCAGATGACGGTGGAGCTGATCACGCCCATCGCCATGGAAAAGGAACTGCGCTTCGCCATCCGCGAGGGCGGCCGCACCGTCGGCGCCGGCGTCGTTACCGAGATCCTGGACTGATTCTGGGACGGCGGAAGCGGCGGGGAGGCAACGTGGCCTCCCTGCCGTTCGTCGTCTTTTCCGCTGGTTAGGAGAAGAAAGCCATGCGCGACAAGGTCATCCTCGCTTGCACGGAGTGCAAGGAGAGGAACTACAACAAGACGAAGAACAAGCGTCTGCACCCCGAGCGGGTGGAGTACAAGAAGTACTGCCCGCGGTGCAACACGCACCGTCCGCACAAGGAAACCAAGTAAGCGGTTCGCGGAGTACGACGGCCGGTCCCCCGAGGGCCGGCCGGCACCCTTTCAGATCGCATACGGTTTCCGCATGGCTGAGACGACGCGTTCCTCGACCCGCGACTTCTTTCCCGAAGTCGTGGAGCAGGTGAAGAAGGTGACCTGGCCCGACCGGGCGCAGCTGCAGAACTCCACGGGAATCATCGTGGCGTTCATGTTCGCCATGGCGGCCATCACCTTTGTCATCGACTTCGGGATCCGCAATCTCCTTGAAGTGCTCACGTCCCTGTTCGCCGGCTGAGTGAACCCATGGCAGACGCCAAGTGGTACGCGATCCAGAGCTATTCGGGGCACGAGAACAAGGTGCAGCGCCTCATTCAGCGCCGCATCGACGAGGAGCTGGGCGAGCCCGAAGACAAGCAGATCCAGGAAGTGATGGTCCCCACCCGTGAAGAGGTGGAGCTTCGCAACGGCAAGCGCGTGACCGTCACCCGCAAGCTGTACCCGGGGTACGTGCTGGTGAAGATGGTGTACAACCAGCGCAACTCGCACCTGATCAACGGCATTCAGGGCGTGATCAAGTTCCTGGGCACCGGTTCCGAACCCCAGCCCCTGACGGATGAGGAGCTGGCCAAGGTGCTGGGCCAGGAAGTCGAGGCCCCCGCCGCGGCGGAAGCGCCGGTGGTGCTGATTCCCTTCACCATCGGACAGGTGGTGGAGGTAACGGACGGACCGTTCAAGGAATTCAGCGGCACCGTTCAGGGCATCGACCACGAAAAGGGCAAGGTGAAGGTCGAGGTTTCCCTCTTCGGGCGGCCCACCTCCATCGAACTGGACTACACGCAGCTCCGCGGATTCTGAGCGGACGTTGATCAGAGGCTGAGATGGCGAAGAAAGTCACCGGATTCATCAAGCTCCAGGTTCCCGCGGGCGCGGCCAACCCCGCGCCCCCCGTCGGCCCCGCGCTGGGCCAGCACGGCGTGAACATCATGGAGTTCTGCAAGCAGTTCAACGCGCGCACCCAGGGACAGCCGGGAATGATCATTCCCGTCGAGATCACGGTGTACGCCGACCGCAGCTTCACGTTCATCACCAAGACGCCTCCGGCGGCGGTGCTGATCAAGAAGGCCGTGGGCCTGGACAAGGGAAGCGCCTCGTCCAAGAAGACCAAGGTGGGCACGATCACGCAGGAGCAGCTGCGCACGATCGCCGAAACCAAGATGCCCGACCTGAACGCGGCCGACGTCGAGGGCGCCATGCGCCAGATCGCCGGAACGGCCCGCTCGATGGGCGTCGAAGTCAAGGGATAACAGAAGTACCAGGTGCCCAGTACCAGGTGCCCAGTTGCTGGGCACCGGGCACTGAGCACTGGGCACTTCTTTCACTACGACAGCCGCCGCGTGAAAGCCCGGTGTCTGCCGGAGGCGGGAGAAGCGGAATCCGGCCGGAGCCCAGAAAGCGGTCTCCCGCCCTTTCGTCCCTTCGGGGACGCGGCCTGATTCCCGTCCATTGAACCACCGGGGCGCCCGGCGAAGGCCCGGTGGGAGGACTCCAGTTCAACTTCGCCCGAGGGGGTACATGCCAAAGCACGGGAAGAAGTTCCGCGACGCGCAGGCCCGTGTGCCCGAGGGTACCACGTTTCAGCCCACCGAGGCCGTAAGCCTCGTCAAGGAGCTGAGCTTCGCCAAGTTTGACGAGACCGTCGAGGTCGCCGTCCGGCTCGGTGTGGACCCCAGGCACGCGGACCAGATCGTTCGCGGAGCCGTCGTCCTTCCCCATGGTACGGGGAAGACCGCCCGCGTGCTCGTGATCGCCCAGGGCGACCGCGCGCGTGAGGCCGAGGAAGCAGGCGCCGATTTCGTGGGCGCCGAGTACGTTCAGCGGATCAAGGACGGGTGGCTGGACTTTGACGTCTGCGTCGCCACGCCCGACATGATGGGCCAGGTGGGCCAGCTCGGCCGCATCCTGGGCCCCCGCGGCCTGATGCCGACCCCCAAGGCGGGGACGGTCACCATGGACGTGAGCCGGGCTGTTCGCGAGATCAAGGCCGGCAAGATCGAGTTCCGCGTGGACCGCACGGGCAACGTGCACGTGCCCATCGGCAAGGTCAGCTTCGAGCCCACCAAGCTCGAGGAAAACCTGACCGCCTTCATGGACACGGTCATCCGGGCCAAGCCGGCCGCGGCCAAGGGAACCTACGTGCGGGGGATCACCGTCTCCAGCACCATGGGCCCCGGCGTCACGGTCGATGCCAACCTTTACCGGCGGGGCTGAGCGATGAAGAAAGACGAGAAGGACGTCGTCGTCGCCGAGCTCCAGCAGCGGCTGGACGGCGCCAGCGGGTTCTACCTGACGGACTTCACCGGGCTGAGCGTGAAGCAGATCACGCAGTTCCGGGCGCGTCTCCGCAAGGAAGGCGTGGAGTACGTGGTGGTGAAGAACACGCTCGCCAAGCGGGCGATCCAGGGGCTTGAAATCCCCGACGTCGCCGGGTTCTTCAACGGACCCACCGGGGTGGTGATCGGGCGCAGCGACGCCGCGGCCGCCGCCAAGGTGATCACCGACTTCGCCAAGGAGTTCGGCGACCGTCCCGCCATCAAGGTGGGCGTGGTGGGTTCGCAGGCATTCGACGCCGCGCAGGTGCGCCAGCTGGCCAACCTGCCGTCGCGCGAAGTGCTTCTGTCCCAGATCGCCGGCGGGCTGCAGCAGCCCATGGCGCGTCTGGCCGGCGGAATGAACCAGCTGATCGCCGGGTTCGCCCGCGCGGTCGACCAGCTCCGGCAGCAGAAGGAAGAGGCTTCGGCCTGACCGCCGCGGCGAGCCCCGGTTCGCCGCGACGTGTGGACTGTGACCGGCCCCGCGCCGGAACCCGATTTTCGATTCTTGTACGAACCGCTAGATACCAAGGAGCCCTGAGATGGCGACGCTTACCCGTGACGAGCTGCTCGACGCGATCGGCAACATGACCGTGATCGAACTGTCGGAGTTCGTGAAGGCTTTTGAAGAGAAGTTCGGCGTGACCGCGGCTGCCCCGGTGGCCATGGCCGCCGGCCCGGCCGGCCCGGCTGCTCCGGCCGTGGAAGAAAAGACCGAGTTCGACGTCGTCCTGATGGGCGCCGGCGAAAAGAAGATCCAGGTCATCAAGGTCGTGCGCGAGCTGACCGGCCTGGGCCTGAAGGAAGCCAAGGACCTGGTGGACGGCGCTCCCAAGACCGTCAAGGAAGCCGCCACCAAGGACGAGGCCGAAGCCATGAAGGCCAAGCTGGTCGAGCAGGGCGCGACTGTCGAGCTGAAGTAGTCGGCCGGGGGTCCGGCATGCGGGCATCGCCCGCATGCCGGTCCGCGGACACCGGGCGGCCCTGCCGCCCGGGTCCTCTCCCGGTCACTTCAGCCCGGCTGGCCATGACGAGCAGGACCCTAAGATTCTTTCCGACGGACGGTACGCCGCCCCGCCGAATCCATTCGGTCGGGGTCGTTTGCGCTATTCCGAATCCACGCACGCTGAGAGGGAGACCCACTTGGCAACGCTGAACAAACCGATCGTCACTTTCGCCAAGCTGACGTCTGGGATGGAGCATCCCAACCTTCTGGACGTGCAGCTCAGGGCGTTTGACACGCTCCTGCAGACCGACGCCGCCGCGCGCGAGCGCGAGGACGTGGGGCTGGAGCGCGTCTTCAACGAGATCTTCCCCATCTCCGACGTCAACGGGAACTTTTCCCTGGAGTTCGTTCGGTACTCGCTGGGCGAGCCGAAGTACGACATGGAAGAGTGCATGGAGCGCGACATGACGTACGCGGCTCCCCTGAAGGCGACGCTGCGTCTGGTGGTGTGGGAGGACGTGGGCGACGAGCGCCGTCCCAAGGACATCATCGAAAAGGAGGTCTACCTCGGTGACCTTCCCGTGCTCACCCCGCTGGGCACGTTCATCATCAACGGCGCGGAGCGCGTCATCGTCAGCCAGCTGCACCGGTCTCCGGGCGTGGTGTTCGAAGAGAACACGCACCCCAACGGCAGCAAGCTGTTCAGCGCCCGCATCATTCCGTTCCGCGGCTCGTGGGTCGAGTTCACCCTCGACATCCACGACGTGGTCGCGGTGCACATCGACAAGAAGAAGAAGTTCCCGGCCACCGCGCTGCTGCGCGCGCTGGGCTTTTCGCGCGACGCCGACATCCTGGGCGTCTTCATGCAGCGCGAGTCGGTGCAGCTGGGCACCCTGGACCTGGGCGGCACCGAAAAGGGCCGCCGCGGCGAGGTGTTTCACGGCTTCCTGGCCGAGGACGTTCCCGATCCCACGGTGCTGGGCCCCGAGGGCCCCGTGCTGTACCGCGACATCGTGCTTCCCGGCACCGGCGAGGTGTTCGAGCGCGGCCGCCGCCTGACGCGCGAGCTGTACAACACCCTGCGCGAGGCCGGCTTCACCACGCTGCCGGTGATCGGCTCGGCGCTGGTGGCCCGCGCCGGCGACGAGGTGAACGGCGACGTGCTGGGCCGCATGCTGCGGGCCGGCGTGGAGTCGGCGCAGCTGTTCCGGGCCCGCGGGCAGAGCGGCAGCGCCATGCGCGCCACCCTGGCCAAGGATCCCACGCGCGGCACGCTGGACTCGCTCTTCGCCATCCACAACCTGGTGCGCCCCGGCACGGCTCCGGCGCCCGACGTGTGGACCGAGGAAGAGTACCTGGCCGAGGGCGACGCCATCCTGCACATCTCCGACTTCCTGGCCCAGTGGGCCGAGCGGGGCGCGCAGGCGGTGGACCCCATGAGCCGCGAGGCGCAGCGCTCGGTGGAAGAGCGCATGCTGCGCTTTGCCCAGGAGCGCGGCATCCGCTACGTGTGGGAAAGCTTCCGCGAAGACCGCACGGAAAAGACGGCCAAGCCCAGCCGCGTGCTCGTCTACGAGCTCAACCGCGTGGTGCAGGTGTATGTCGCCGTCTGGCGCCTGCTGTTCCAGCCCCGGACCTCGCTCGTGGTTTCGGGCGACCTGTCGGTGCAGGCGGGCGCGTCTGCCGCGGCCAGCGCCGACTACTCGGAGTACACCGAAGAGTCGCTGAACAAGCGGTACGACCTGGGCCGCGTGGGCCGCTACAAGATCAACCAGCGCCTGGCCCCGGCCTTTGACGCGCTGCACTACACGGTGCCGCCGGCCGGCATGACCGCGCTGACCGCGCAGGACGTGATGGCCATCCTCTGGCAGCTCATCGAGCTGCACGAGGGGCGCGGCGACACCGACGACATCGACCACCTGGGCAACCGCCGGGTGCGTTCGGTGGGCGAACTGATCGCCAACCAGTTCAGCGTGGGCCTGAGCCGCATGGCGCGCCTGGTGCGCGAGCGCATGTCGATCGTGTCGGACCCCGACAAGATCAACATCGACGACCTGGTGAACGCCCGCACGGTGAGCGCGGTGATCCAGCAGTTCTTTGGATCGTCGCAGCTGAGCCAGTTCATGGACCAGACCAACCCCCTGGCCGAGATGACGCACAAGCGTCGTCTGTCGGCGCTGGGGCCGGGCGGCCTGACCCGCGAGCGCGCCGGCTTCGAAGTGCGCGACGTGCACTACTCGCACTACGGGCGCATGTGCCCGATCGAAACGCCGGAAGGGCCCAACATCGGCCTGATCAACTCGCTGACGACGTACGCCCGCATCAACGACCTGGGCTTCATCGAGACGCCCTACCGCAAGGTGGTGCGCGCGCTGATCCGCTACCCGGACAGCGCCAAGGTCGAGGAGGCCGTGCGCCTGGTGCTGGGCGACCGCGCCAAGGTGTTCGTCAAGAAGGGCGAAACCATCGACGCCGTGCGCGGCCGCGAGGTGTTCCGCTCCATGATCGTGGGCGCCGAGCTGGCCGAGGACGTGGCCGACTGGAGCACCCTCTTCCCGCGCATGCTGGCCGGCGAGCTGGACCAGAAGGCGTTTGACGAGGCCGTGACCCGGCTGCCGGTGCTGGCCAAGCGCGGCGAGCGCATCACGGACGACCTGGCCGACCGCCTCACGGCGCAGCCGGTGAACCTGGTGCGTGTGGTTTCGCGCCGGGCCGGCGCCGCGGCGCGCGGCGTGGCCCCCGAGGCCATCCGCAACCCCATGTCGCTTCCCGTGCGGGCGTACCAGCCCACCACGGCGGCGGTGCTGGCGGTGCCCGGAACGGTGCTGACCCCCGAAGTGACCGAGGCGCTGTTCACGCGCCAGAGCGAGGGGCTTGAGGTGCAGGAGTGGGGCGACACCCCCGACGCCGTGGCGGTGGACTACATCAGCGGCGTGCCGGCCCTGCCCGCCGAGGGCGAGGTCAGCCGCGTGATGCTGGGCGCCAGCGGCAAGGTGACGCACGTGACCCCGGTGGTTACGCGCATCAACGCCTGGCTTTCGGCCAACGAAGAGGAAAGCGCCCGGATCGCGCAGGCCAACGCGCCGCTCACCGGGGTGTTCACCTTTGAGAACGAGTTCGTGCTGTGCCGCGAGCAGGGCGACTTTCCCCTGCTGCGGCCGGAAGAAATCGACTACATGGACGTGGCCCCCGACCAGCTGGTGTCGGTGGCGGCGGCGCTGATTCCGTTCCTGGAGCACGACGACGCCAATCGCGCGCTGATGGGCTCCAACATGCAGCGGCAGGCGGTGCCCCTTCTGTTCCCCGACGCCCCCCTGGTGGGCACCGGGCTGGAAGAGGTGATCGCGCGCGACTCGGGCGCGGTGGTGGTGGCCCGTCGCGGCGGCATCGTGCAGGAAGTCACGGCCGACCACATCCTGATCGACGCGGGAATGGAAGGGGTGGGGCAGAGCGACGAACCGCTGCGCCGCCTGGCCCAGTTCGACCGCTACCGGATGAAGAAGTACTGGCGCACCAACCAGGACACGGCGCTCAACCAGCGCCCCCTGGTGCGCCGCGGCATGATCGTGGAGAAGGGCGCCGTGCTGGCCGACGGCCCGTCCACCGACGGCGGCGAACTGGCGCTGGGACGCAACCTGCTGGTGGCGTTCATGCCCTGGTACGGCCACAACTTCGAGGACGCCATCGTCCTTTCGGAGCGGCTGGTGAAGGACGACGTGTACACCTCCATCCACATCCAGGAGCTGGAGCTCCAGGTGCGCGACACCAAGCGCGGGATGGAAGAAATCACGCGTGAAATCCCGAACGTCGCGGAAGAGTCGCTGGTGGACCTGGACGAGCGCGGCGTCGTGCGCATCGGTGCCCGGGTCAAGGCCGGCGACATCCTGGTCGGCAAGATCACGCCCAAGGGCGAGACCGAGCTGAGCCCCGAAGAAAAGCTGCTGACGGCGATCTTCGGCGAAAAGGCCAAGGACGTGAAGGACAGCTCGCTCAAGGTGCCGCCCGGCGTGGAAGGCACCGTGATCGACGTCAAGATCTTCAGCCGCCGCATCGACGACCCGATCCTGGAAAAGGAGCGGGGCCAGAAGATCGGCGAGCTGCGGGCGTACGAGCGGTCGGAGATCCACCGCATCGGCGACGCGCGCGACGAGGAGATCCGCGAGCTGATCCGCGGCCGCGAAGTGGCGCTCTTCCTCAAGAAGGGAACGGTGGAGCCGTTCTTCAACGAGGGGACGCAGCTTACGGACGAGGTGGTGGGCGGGCTGGACTTCAACGACGTGGACCTCACCACCCTCAAGGTCACCGACCGCGGGGTGAACGAGCAGCTGCGCCGGGTGATCGACGAAAGCAAGCGCCGCATCGAGCGCGTGCGCCAGCGGACCGAGAACCAGATCGACAAGATCTTCCAGCCAGACGAGCTGCCTCCGGGCGTCGTGCAGCTGGTGAAGGTGTACCTGGCCGAGAAGCGCAAGATCTCGGTGGGCGACAAGATGGCCGGCCGCCACGGCAACAAGGGCATCATCGCCCGCATCGTGCCGGAAGAAGACATGCCGTTCCTTCCGGACGGCACGCCGGTGGACGTGTGCCTGAACCCGCTGGGCGTGCCCAGCCGCATGAACGTGGGGCAGATCCTGGAGACGCACCTGGGCTGGGCGTCGCGGGTTCTCGGGTTCGAAAGCAAGACGCCGGTGTTCCAGGGCGCTTCGGAAGACGAGATCGGCGCGCTGATCCGTCTGGCCGGCGTGACCTGGGCGCGGCAGGCGCTGGGCGTGCAGGCGATTCCGCCCACCTTTGACGTGGACGACGCGTCGATGGTGACGGCGACGGTGCAGCACCACGAGGCGCGCGCCGCGGTGGAAGCGCGTCCCGAGATGGGCATCGGCCGGCACTTTGACTGGATGCTGGGCGGGGCCAACACCCCGGAGCACCTGAACGACAAGCTGCGTTCGCTGCGCGACTACCTGGTGGCCGCGGCGCGCGAACTGGCCGAGCGCCGCGAAACGACGGTGGAGGCGGCGTTCCCGTTCGCCGCCGCCCTGGCGGCGGCTCCGGACGGAGACGGGCTGACGGCGGCGCTGGAAGAGCACATGCGCACGGCCGGGCTCACCCCCGGCGGCAAGGTGAGCCTGCGCGACGGGCGCAGCGGAGCGCAGTTCGAGTCGCCGGTGACGGTGGGCACGATCTACATGCTCAAGCTGAGCCACCTGGTGGACGACAAGATCCACGCGCGCAGCATCGGGCCGTACTCGCTGGTGACGCAGCAGCCGCTGGCCGGCAAGGCGCAGTTCGGCGGGCAGCGCTTCGGCGAAATGGAAGTGTGGGCGCTGGAAGCGTACGGCGCCGCGCACACCCTGCAGGAGATCCTGACCGTCAAGTCCGACGACGTGAACGGGCGCAGCCGGGTGTACGAGGCCATCGTCAAGGGCGAGAACCTGCCCGAGCCGGGGCTGCCGGAGTCGTTCAACGTGCTGGTGAAGGAACTTCAGGCGCTGGGCATCAGCGTCACGCTCGGAAGCTAGAGCAAGTCCCAAGTGCCAGGTGCCCAGTGCCCGGGAACGTTTTCCGGAGCACTGGGCACTGGGAACTGGGCACTTTCAGGCTTTTGAAAACGCCCATACGCCTCCCGGGAGAAATGCCCGGGGACACCATGATAGAGTAAGGGGATCCCGATGATCGACTTCCCCCGCGCCCGCGAGACACGCTCGCAGGACTTCAACTACATCCAGGTCAAGATCGCCTCTCCCGAGGAGATCCGGGGCTGGAGCTTCGGCGAGGTCACCAAGCCGGAGACCATCAACTACCGCTCGTTCAAGCCCGAGCGCGACGGCCTGTTCTGCGAGCGCATCTTCGGTCCCGTCAAGGACTGGGAGTGCCACTGCGGCAAGTTCAAGCGCATCCGCTACCGCGGGCACGTTTGCGACAAGTGCGGCGTCGAAGTGACGCTCAGCAAGGTGCGGCGCGAGCGCATGGGCCACATCGAACTGGCCGTGCCGGTCGCCCACATCTGGATGTTCAAGACGCTTCCCTCGCAGATGGGCTATCTGCTGGGAATGACGCTGCGCGACCTGGAAAAGGTGATCTACTACGCCGCCTACGCCGTGACGGCCATCGGCGGCCAGGACGTGAAGCACAGCCAGGTGCTGGACGAGGACGAGTACCTGGCCCTGCGCGAAAAGGCCCGTGAAGAAGGTGACGAGGTGTTCGCCGCCGACATCGGCGCGCCGGCCATCCGCAACCTTCTGGGGCAGCTGGACGTGGACTCGCTGGCCGAGACGCTGCGCACGCAGGTGGCCAACGAGACCAGCCAGCACCGCAAGAAGATGGTGCTCAAGCGGCTCAAGGTCATCGACGCGATCCGCGGATCGGGCGCGACCCCGGCCGAGCGCAACAAGCCGCAGTGGATGATCCTGGACGTGGTGCCGGTCATTCCGCCGGACCTGCGCCCGCTGGTGCCGCTGGACGGCGGCCGCTTCGCCACGTCGGACCTGAACGACCTGTACCGCCGCGTCATCAACCGCAACAACCGGTTGAAGAAGCTGATGGAAATGCGCGCTCCGGAAGTGATTCTCCGGAACGAGAAGCGCATGCTGCAGGAAGCCGTCGACGCGCTGTTCGACAACGGCCGCCGTTCCAAGGCGATCCGCGGCCGCGGCAAGCGCCCGCTCAAGTCGCTGAGCGACATGCTCAAGGGCAAGCAGGGCCGCTTCCGGCAGAACCTGCTGGGCAAGCGCGTGGACTACTCGGGCCGTTCGGTCATCGTGGTGGGCCCCGAGCTCAAGCTGCACCAGTGCGGCCTGCCCAAGGCGATGGCGGTCGAACTGTTCAAGCCGTTCATCATCCATGAGCTTGAAAAGCGCGGCGAGGCCGAGACGGTAAAGCGCGCCAAGAAGATCGTGGAGCGCGACGACCCGCGCGTGTACGAGGTGCTCGAGGACATCATCCGCGACCACCCCGTGCTGCTGAACCGCGCGCCGACGCTGCACCGCCTGGGCATTCAGGCGTTCGAGCCGGTGCTGGTGGAGGGCAAGGCCATCCGCGTGCACCCGCTGGTGTGCGCGGCGTTCAACGCCGACTTCGACGGCGACCAGATGGCGGTGCACGTGCCGCTCTCGTTCGAGGCGCAGCTCGAGGCCCGGGTGCTGATGCTGTCCAGCAACAACATCCTGCTTCCCAGCAACGGGCGGCCCATCGCCGCGCCGTCGCAGGACATCGTCATCGGCTGCTACTGGCTCACCAAGGACAAGGCCAGCTTCCGCGACGAAGCGGCGGCGGACCAGGCCGCGGGGGCGCAGTCGCCGTCCGAGCGCGACCTGACCAAGGTGCTTCCGCGCTTCGGCACGGTGGCCGAGGTGGAGATGGCGCTGGCGCACGGGCGGGTGGGGTACCACTCCACCGTGTACTACCTGACCGATCCGCGCCGCGCGGACGAAAAGGACGAGGGTGAGGCCGACGCCAAGGTGTGGGTGGCCACCACGCCGGGGCGCATCATCTTCAACTCCGTGGTCCCCCCCGAGATGGGGTTCTGGAACAAGACCATGGGCAAGAAGGAACTCGGCGACATCATCTTCAGTGCCTACCGCACGGTGGGGCTGGGGACGACGACCGTGTTCCTGGACTCGCTCAAGAGCTTCGGGTTCCGCTACGCCACGCTGGCCGGCGTGTCGGTGGGGATCGAGGACATGAAGATCCCGGCCGAGAAGGACGCCATCCTCAAGGAGGCCGATGACGACGTGTCGCGCTTTACCCGCGCGTACAACAACGGCGTCATCAGCAACGGCGAGCGGTACAACAAGGTCATCGACACCTGGACGCACGCCAACAACGACGTGGCGGACGCCATGGTGAACCGTCTGGGCGCGGACCGCGGCGGCTTCAACCCGGTGTTCATGATGATGAACTCCGGCGCCCGCGGCAGCCGCGACCAGATGCGGCAGCTGGCCGGAATGCGCGGCCTGATGGCCAAGCCCCAGAAGAAGCTCACGGGCGGCATCGGCGAAATCATCGAATCGCCGATCAAGTCCAACTTCCGTGAAGGCCTCACGGTGCTGGAGTACTTCATCTCCACCCACGGCGCCCGCAAGGGCCTCGCGGACACGGCGCTGAAGACGGCCGACGCCGGATACCTGACCCGCCGCCTGGTGGACGTGGCGCAGGACGTCACGATCAGCGAGGACGACTGCGGCACGGTGCTGGGGCTGGAGATCGCCGCGCTCAAGGAGGGCGAGGACGTGGTGGAGCCGCTCAAGGACCGCATCGTCGGTTCCGTGGCTTCGGACGACGTGTACGACCCCATGGACGGCGACCTGCTGGTGGCTGCCGGCGAGCTGATCGACGAAGAAACGGCGGACGAGATCGAGGACGCCGGGATCCAGTCGGTCAAGATCCGCAGCGTGCTTACCTGCGAAAGCCGCCGCGGGCTGTGCGTGAAGTGCTACGGCCGCAACCTGGCCACGATGGGCATCGTGGACCCGGGCGAAGCCGTCGGCATTCTCGCCGCGCAGAGCATCGGCGAGCCGGGCACGCAGCTGACGCTGCGCACCTTCCACATCGGCGGCACGGCGGCGCGCATCGCGGCGACGACGGGGCGCAAGAGCAAGGTGGAGGGCGTGGCCCAGTTCGAGCGCATCGTGACGGTCACCACGCCCGAAGGGGCGCGCATCGTGACCAGCCGCGAAGGCGAAATCATCATGCGGACGCCCGAAGGCATGGTCCGCAGCCGGCTGGCGGTGCCGTACGGCGCCACCATCTCGGTGGAGGACGGCCAGCGGGTGGCCGTGGGCGACACGCTGTTCGCGTGGGACCCGTACTCCGAGCCCATCGTGGCGGACTTCGGCGGCACCCTGCGCTTCATCGACATCGTCGAGGACGAGTCGGTGCGCGAGGAGCTGGACGAGTCCACCGGCCGCCGGCAGATGGTGATCATCGAGGACCGCAGCAAGAAGCTGCACCCCATGATCGAGATCATCGACGCCAACGGCGTGAAGGTGCGCGAGTTCATCGTTCCCGTGGGCGCGCAGCTCACGGTGCGCGACGGCGAAGTGATCCAGCCGGGCGGAGCGCTCGCCAAGCTGGCCCGCGAAGCCTACAAGACCCGCGACATCACGGGCGGTCTGCCCCGCATCGCCGAACTGTTCGAGGCGCGCAAGCCCAAGGACCCGGCGGTGATCACCGAGGTGGACGGCACCGTTCGCTTCGGCGACATCAAGCGCGGCAAGCGCGAGGTGATCGTGATCCCGGAGACGGGGAACGAGCGGGTGTACGAGGTGCCGGTGGGCAAGCACCTGCGCGTGCACGAGGGCGACTCGGTGCGCGCCGGCGACCGTCTGTCGGAGGGCCCGGTGAACCCGCACGACATTCTGCGGATCAAGGGTCCCCAGGCCGTGCAGGAGTACCTGCTGAACGAAGTTCAGGAGGTGTACCGCCTGCAGGGCGTGAAGATCAACGACAAGCACATCGGCGTGATCGTGCGCCAGATGCTGCAGAAGGTGCGCATCCTGGAGCCCGGCAGCACCGAGTTCCTGGAAGGCGAGACGGTGGACCGGACGGAGTTCCAGGACACCAACACCAAGGAGATGACGAACGGGGGCTCTCCGGCCACGTCGGAGCCGCTGCTGCTCGGCATCACCAAGGCCTCGCTGACGACGCAGTCGTTCATCTCGGCGGCCTCGTTCCAGGAGACCACGCGGGTTCTGACCGACGCCGCCATCCGCGGCGCGCGCGACGATCTGCAGGGGCTCAAGGAAAACATCATCATCGGCCACCTGATCCCGGCCGGTACCGGCATCTACCGGTACGAGGACGTGGCGTTCGGGCCCGAGGGTGAGGCCCCCGCGGCGGCATCCGCGCCGGCGCCGGCCCCGGTGGCCGCCAGCGAGACGGCGACCATCGAGGCGTGAGCCTCGGGACGGTGATGTGATGGTTGGATAGGAAGCGGCCCCGGACAGCGATGTCCGGGGCCGCTTTTTCGTTTGTATGCCCATCGTTTCCCGTCCCGGGTGGGCAGTCTGATCCTCTGGGCGCGAGAAAAAGCTGTCGCACCGCGGACCCCAACGGTGCGATCCGATTGGTGTCTGGACTGTCCACTGGGTTCCGTGTAGATTGGGCCTGTACGTGTCCTCTCAACCGGAGCGCGTGAGATGGCGAGCAGAATCGAGGCGGAAGCCCGCGCGGACATGAGCATTGATCCGCTGATCAACTGGGATCTGCCGGATTACGAGGTGAACACGAGCCGCAGGCACCGGCTCCTGAGCCGCATTCTCGGCCTGCAGTCGGACGAGGAGGTCGAGGCGGAGCGGATCGCCGAGCGCGAGGCGGAGCGCAGCCTGCCGGAGTGGGTTGCGCCGGATGATCCCTGGCGGCTGGCCCTGGAGGCGAGGATGCGGGCCGTCGGCATCAGGCCCGCAACGGTCTGGAACTGGCCCGTGCGAAAGCCGATCCGGAAACCCGACTGGCGCGACTGGCTCCGCAACCGACTGGGGGGATGAACATGGTCTTTCTGGATGCGAGCGCGCTGGCCAAGGTCTACCTGGATGAGCCGGGGACGGGGAGCATGCGTGGTGTGCTGGACCGGTGCGGCGATACGCTGTTCGTGAGTGACTTCGTCGTTCTGGAGGTTCTGACCAGCATTCGCAACGCGCTCCGGACCGTGCCGGCGACCCGCTACAACAGCGTGCTGGACTGTTTTCAGACGGATTACCAGAGGTTCAGCCTGGTGGATGTCGCGCCGGAGATCCGGAAGACCGCGATTGAGATGACTTCCGCGTTCCGCACCGCGCGTGCGCGCAGCATGGATGTGCTGCACGTTGCGACCGCGCTCTGGCTGCAACGGAAGATCGCTCTTCCCGGTGAGTCGGTGACGGTGGGTACCTCCGACCGCGATCTGGCCGTGCTGGCGGAGGGATGCGGGCTGCGCACGTTCGATCCCAGCCGCGAGCCGCTGGCGACGCTTCCCCGCGCGCGCAGGGGCTGATCGCGATCTCCACTCGCACGATTCAGGTACGTGGGCCGGGTGCCGTCTTCCGAGTGGATCAGGTCTGTCTTTCCGAACCGGAGCGAAAGAGATGGCGAGCAGAATGGAAATGGAAGCAGAGCCGATCGTGGAACTGCTGCCCGATTGGGGCCGGGTCGAGCACAAGGTGAACACGAGCCGCCGGCACCGGCTCCTCAGCCGCATCCTGGGCCTGCAGACGGACGAGGAGTTCCGGGCGCAGATCGCCGCGGAACGCGAGGCCGAGCGCAA
Source organism: Longimicrobium terrae (assembly GCF_014202995.1). NCBI lineage: Bacteria > Pseudomonadati > Gemmatimonadota > Longimicrobiia > Longimicrobiales > Longimicrobiaceae > Longimicrobium > Longimicrobium terrae. Next base: position 322,440 of record NZ_JACHIA010000001.1, on the reverse strand, counting down.
CCTGCCCGAGGTTGTCCCTCCAGACGATCCCTGGCGGCTGGAACTGGAAGCGCGACTGCGTGCGCTGGGCCACCGTCCCGCGAAGGTCTGGAACTGGCCGGTGCGCAAGCCGATCCGCATCCCGGACTGGCGGGACCGGCTGCGCACGTGGCTGGGTGGATGACGATGATATTTCTCGATGCGAGTGCGCTGGCCAAGGCGTATCTGGACGAGGAAGGCACGAGCAGTGTTCTCGGCGTGATGGAGCGCCGGAAGGAATCGCTGTACCTGAGCGAGTTCGTAGCTCTGGAGGTATTGACCAGCATTCGGATTCGGCTGCGCGACGCGTCGGCCGAGAAGTACGAAGCCTCGGTAAAGCGGTTCCGCAGTGACTACGCGACCCGCTTCACGCTGCTTCGGGGGAGCAGAGAGATTTCCGAAAGTGCATTGGAGCTCACGACCAGAAAGCGTAGTGCGCGTGCTCGCAGCATGGACGTACTGCACGTCGCGACGGCGCTGCGGCTTCAGCGAGATTTCGAGTCGTTCGGCGGGGCCGTGGTGATGGTCACCTCGGACCGCGATCTGGCGGCGCTGGCGGAGGAGTGCGGACTGCGGACGTTCGATCCCAGCCGCGAGCCGCTGGCCGCGCTCCCCCGGGCGCGCCGGGGCTGATCAGCGGAAGGCGTCGCCCTTGTGCAGCCGCTCGCGGACGGTGGTGGCGATCAGATCCACCAGGCGGTCGGGCTTCTTCCACTTCATTGCCAGCTTGCTCGGATCCATCCCGTGCTCGGCGACGATGTCCTTGAGCTCGTCCAGGCTCAGCGCGGCCAGCCGGGCGCGCAGCACGCCGTCGCCCTCCTGGTCCACCGCGAACGGGTCCAGCACGCCGGCCGCGCGCCGTCCCGTCCGCTTCCTGGCCGGAGCAGGGGACGAGGCGATGGAAGCCGCCGCGGGAGCGGCGCCGACGGCCGCGGACGGGGCGGGGATCATCGTCCGCAGCGCCTGCTCCAGCCGGGCGGCGAACGCAGGGTTCTGTTCCGCCTCGGCGATGACGGCGCCGAACAGGGTGCGGAGGCCCGCGATCAGGTCGCTCATGCGCCGTACTCCACGCGCTGAAGGATTTCCGCCGTGAGATCGCGGTACGCCTCGTACGTCCGCGCGCCCCACTTCTGCCGGAGCGTGCTGACGGGGCGGAACTCCGCCGCGCCCGCGACATCGTTGCTTTCGGGGACGATGGTGCGGAAGATCGGGGCGGGGGAGGCCGCCACCAGCGCATGCAGCTGCGCGTTGTGCACGGTGGATTGCGCGCGGTACTTGTTCACCACGATGCCCAGCGGCTCGATGCGCGTGTCGAACGCGTCGCCGAACATCCGCACCCGCCGCATGATCTGGGGCACGCCGTAGGTGGAGAGCACGTCGGGGATGGTGGGCATCACGTATCCGCGCGACATGCGCAGGCCGTTGAAGGTCACGATCCCCAGGCTGGGCGGGCAGTCCACCAGCACCCAGTCGAACTCGTGCAGCACGGGCTGCAAGGCGTGGCGCAGAATCTCCACCGGGTTGGCCGCGTAGAACTCGCCGCGCGGCATGCTGGAAAGCTGTTCCTGGATCTCGATCAGCTCCAGGCTACTGGGGAGCAACGCCAGCCCGTCCACCTCGCCCACGCCGCCCACGCCCGGCAGAATGGCGCGCCGCAGATCGAAGCGGCCGCCGCCGGAGAGCGCGTCGCGAAACAGGTGCGCGACGGTGAGCCCGGCCGCGTTCTGCGCCGCCCATGCCCGTTCGCCCATCAGCATGACGGTGGCGTTGGTCTGCGGGTCCAGGTCCACCACCAGCACCCGCCGGCCGAACGGGCCGGCAAGCATCTGCGCCACCGCGACGGTCGTGGTGGTCTTGCCCACGCCCCCCTTGAGGTTGATCACGGAAACCACCGCCGCCATGCCCGTCTCCCGTTGCGCGTGAGTGCAGCCGGAGCGCGGGCGGGCGCGAATGCCGTGCCGGAATGAACGGCGGGAGAGCACTGCTGGATGCCGTGATGGTCGTCCTCCTTGACATCGGATCATCAAGTGCTGATTATTCAGCAGTTGATCACGCCGACACCCGCTCTCCCGTCCCTTCCGCTGGCAAGGTTGTTCTGAACCGATCCGAACTGAGCCGCCGCGAGCGCCAGATCATGGACATCGTGTTCCGCCGGGGGCGGGCGACCGCCGCGGACGTGCTGGACGATCTTCCGGATCCGCCCACGTATTCCGCCGTGCGCGCCGCGCTGCGCCTGCTGGAGGAAAAGGGCCTGCTTGCGCACGAGATGGACGGCAAGCGGTTCGTCTATCTGCCCACCACGCCCCAAGGGCAGGCACGCAGCAGCGCGCTCAAGCACCTGGTTCGCACGTTCTTCAACGGCAGCCCCGAGCAGGTGGTGAACGCGCTGATCGAGGACGCGCGCCCTTCCGCCGCGGAACTGGACCGGCTGGCCAAGCTGATCGACGACGCACGGCGGAACGAGGAAGGCAAATGAGCACGATCCTGAATCCCGCCCTGTTCGCCGCCGTTGCCGACGCGGCGGTCCGAGGCACCGTCATTCTGCTGGCCGCGCTGGCCGCGACCGCGCTGATGCGCCGGTCCTCCGCCTCCGCACGGCACATGGTGTGGCTGGCGGCGCTGACCGCCGTGCTGCTGCTCCCCATCGCGCGATCCATCGTTCCCGAGTGGCGCGTGCTGCCGCTGCCCGCCGCCGCCACGGTGATGCCCGGAGTGGAATCCGCCGCTCCCGGGACGCGGCGTGATCTCTCGACTGCGACTGCTCCCGGGGCGGAGCCGGTGAACGCAGCCGTCCCCACGCCCGCGCCGACGATGGCGGAGCGGCTGGCGGACGTGGACTGGTCGCGCGCGGCGGTGCTGTTGTGGGCCGTGGGATCGGCGCTGGTGCTCGTGCGGCTGCTGGCGGGAGTTGCGCGGCTGCTGTGGATCGAGCGGCGCGCCACGGAGCTGACGGACGACGAGTGGGTGCGGCTGACGGACGGGCTTTCGCGCCGGCTGCGGCTGGGGCGCATCGTTCGCCTGCTGCGCGAGCCCGCCGCCACGGTGCCGATGACGTGGGGCGTCTTTCATCCCGTGGTGCTGCTGCCAGCGGAGTCCGAGCAGTGGCCCGACGAGCGGCGCCGCGTGGTGCTGGCGCACGAACTGGCCCACGTCCGCCGCTGGGACGCGCTTACGCAGTGGGTGGCGCACCTGGCGCTGGCGCTGTTCTGGTTCAATCCGCTGGTGTGGATCGCCGTGCGGCGCCTGCGGCAGGAGCGCGAGCACGCCTGCGACGACGCCGTGCTCGAGATCGGCACGCGCGCGGCGGATTACGCGAGTCATCTGCTGGACATCGTCCGCTCGCTCGGCTCCGGGCCCTCTGCGGCGGCCGGCCTGGCGATGGCGCGGCGCAGCCAGTTCGAGGGCCGCCTTCTCGCCATCCTGGACGGCGCCGTCCGCCGCAACGCGGCCAGCCGCGCCGCCGCGCTGGCCACCGCCGCCGCGGCGCTGGCCTGCCTGCTCCCCTTGGCCGCGCTCCGTCCCGCCGCCGCCGCGACGGAGGTCGCCCAGTTGCCCTCCGTGCCCGCGCCCGCGTCAGACAGCGTGACCATCGTGGAGACGACGACGATCACGGAGCAGAGCGTCGACGAGGCCGGGCCGGCCGCGATGGATGAGATCGGCGAGCGCGACCGGCTGGTCGCGTCGGCCAGGCGCGGTGATCCGGGCCAGTACGCCGACATCATCCGCGCCGCGGCGGGAATCTCGTCCGCCACGGACCGGCGGCTGGTGCTTGCCGCCGTGCTGGAGCGGCCGGACCTGTCGCGCGACAACCTGGGCGCCATCATCCAGGCCACGCGCACGATGGATTCCGATGCGGAGCGGCGCCTGGTGCTCGCCGCGGCGGTGCGCCATCCGGTGTTCCGCGCGTCGTCCACCGTGCTGCCCGCGTTCGTGGATGCGCTGGGATGGATGCGCGCACCGCTGGAAGCGCGGCTGGTGGCGACCTCCGCGTTCGCGGCCCGCCCGTGGAGCCCGGCGTCGCAGGTGGCGCTGCTGCGGGCCGTGGGGCGGACGGAATCCGACACGGAGCGGCGGATCATGCTCACCGCCGCGGCGCAGCACCAACGGATGGATGAGCAGGCGCGCGCGGCCTACATCGCCGCCGCGGGCGGGATCCGCTCCCAAACCGAGCGCCGGCTGGCGTTGAACGAACTGACCGTGCAGCGCGTTCCCGCCGTGGCCGCCAATCCGCCGCGCTCCACTCCCGCGCCCCGCGCGCCGGAGCCGGTGACGGAAACCCGCAGGAGTGGCGGGCTGGCGCAGTGGGACGGCGAAATGCACCTGGAATTGAGCGGGGACAGCCTTCCGCGCGTCGTCCGCATCACGGCCGAGAAGGTGTTCTTCGGCGCCGAGCGGTGGGACATCCAGCGCATCGGCGCGGGCGGGCGGCTGGTGGTGGAGGAGCGTGTGGACGGGCAGCTGCGCCGTGTGCGCGCCGTGGCCGGAACGGATGGCCGTCCCGCGTTCACCTACACCGTCGATGGGCAGTCGCGGCCGTTCAACCAGGCGAGCCGCGGGTGGATGAACGCGCTGATCCGCGAGTTCACCACCTCCTGATGTACCCGCCGGGCCCGTGCGCCCGGCGTTCTTTCGCGTGCAAGTGCTGATTTTTCAACCTTTGAGGGAGATCGTCCAGATGAACCGAATGCTTTCTCTCGCCGCCCCGCTGCTGGGCGCCCTGCTGGCCTGCTCCCCCGTTTACAGCCAGCGGGCAGCGATCCAGGAAACACGGATGGTAGAGACGACGGATGACCAGCGGCTGGAAGTGGCTGTCCGCGGCTCCGTGGCGGTCAACGCGACGGGTGACTGGGTGGAAGCCGTCGGGCCGGGCGGGCGGCTGCTGATCGACGAATCCGGACTCCTCTCCACCCGCCACGTCGAGTTCACTCGCGGGGAGGATGGGGGCGTGCGCGTCACGTACTCCGTGGACGGGCGCGAGCAGGAGATGGACGCGGTGGCGCGCAACTGGGCGCGCGATATGGTGATGCGCGCGGCCGGCGAAGCCGGGCTGGGCGTGGAGCGGCGCGTCAGCTACATCCCGTCGCGCGGCGGCGTGCCCATGGCCCTGCGCGTGACCGCGTAGATCCGCGGTGATGACGGGCAGCGGCAGTCGCGCGCCGGAAGCCGCCGCTGACCGGCTGATCCGCGCTTCGCGCCGCCGCTGATCCGGACCGCGCGGGTTCGACCCCGCGCGGTCCGGCCTCCAGATCGATCCATCCGCCCGCGAATCCATCGCGCGGCACATCAACCAGGCAATCTGACCCGTGTTCCGCGGGAGAGTGCTAACTGTTTAGCATGCAACGCTCCTCATCCGCCCTGGAGGCGATCGTGATTCGCACACTGCTCGTCGTCCTCCCCGCCTTGCTGTTTGCCGCCAGCGGATGGGCGCAGACGCCTGACTCGGCACGCACGACGGCGCCGCGCAAGGAGATCCGCGCCGTCCGGCTGCAGGGCCGCGTGCCCACTGTGGACGGCGTGCTGGACGACGCGGCCTGGGCGGCCGCACCCGTGATGTCGGATTTCGTGCAGAAGCAGCCCAACGAGGGTGCCGCGCCGACGGATCGCACGGAACTGCGCTTCGTGTATGACGATCACGCGCTGTACGTGGCGGCGCGCATGTTCTCCCGCGATCCCGCCGCCATCCGCGCGCCCGTCAGCCGGCGCGACAACGGCGCCGCGGCCGAGCACGTGTGGATTTCGCTGGACACGTACCTGGACCGCCGCACCGCGTACAGCTTTGGCGTGACCGCCGCGGGAACGCGGATGGACTGGTACCACGCGCGCGACGACGAGTACGACCTGGACCTGTCGTTCGATCCGGTGTGGCAGGCCGAGGTCAGCCGCGATTCGCTGGGATGGACGGCGGAAATGCGCATCCCTTTCAGCCAGCTTCGCTTCAACGCGCGCGACGAGCAGACGTGGGGATTGAACGTGGACCGGTGGAATCCCGGTACGCAGGAAGACGTGTTCTGGATCGCCGTTCCCACGCAGGAGACCGGCTGGGCGTCGCGCTTCGGCACGCTGACGGGCATTCGCGGCATCCGCCCGGCACGGCGCGCGGAGATCCTGCCGTACGTGGCGAGTTCCGGCACGTTCACGGGCGCGCCGGGCGCAGGCAATCCCTTTGACGACGGCAGCACGCTGGAAGCGCGGGTCGGTGCGGACCTCAAGATGGGCGTGGGCCCCAATCTGACGCTGGAGGGAACGGTGAATCCCGACTTCGGCCAGGTGGAGCTGGACCCCGCGCAGGTGAACCTGTCCGCGTACGAGGCCTACTTCGACGAGCGGCGGCCGTTCTTCATCGAAGGAAAGCAGCTGCTGGCGGGAAGCGGTCCGGAGTATTTCTACTCGCGCCGCATCGGCGGCATTCCGGATGTGGCGCTCTCCAGGCTGGAAGTGGCGGGCGACTTTCAGCAGTGGCCGCGCAACAGCGCCATTCTGGGCGCGGCAAAGCTGACGGGGCGGCTATCGACCGGCACCTCCGTCGGCGCGCTGGCGGCGGTGACGGACGATGCGTACGCCCGCGGCTTCGACGTGGCGGGAGACGGGTTCGACCGCGTCCGCGTCGCGCCGCGCACCGGGTACGGCGTGGCGCGCGCGCAGCAGGAGTTCGGCGCCAGCCAGTCCACCGCGGGGGTGCTGCTTACCGCCGTGCATCGCGACATGGAGGATGACGAGCCCCTGGCGCAGCTGCTGAACCGAGACGCGCTGGCCGGCGGCGGCGACTGGAATCTGCGCTTTCGTGGCGGGGAATATTCGGTCAGCGGCTACGCGGGGTTCAGCTACGTCGCGGGCGATTCGCTGGCGCTACTGCGGAACCAGCGTTCCAGCGTGCGCTTCTTTCAACGGCCGGACCAGGACTACGTGCGCGTGGACCCGTCGCGCACGTCGCTGGGCGGATACACGGCGCAGCTGCAGGTGGCGCGGGAAAGCGGCAGGCATTGGCTGTGGGTGGCGCAGGCCAGCGGCCAGTCGCCGGGGCTGGAGCTGAACGACGCCGGATTCATGGGGCGCGCGGACGAGGTGTTCGGCTACGGCAACCTGCGCTACCGCGAAACGCAGCCCGGCAAGCTGTTTCGCCGCTACGACATCGGCCTGACGTCGGAGAACACGTGGAACTTCGGGCGGACGCGCACCTTCAGCGCGCTGCGCACGGACATGCGCTTCACGTGGAAGAGCTTCTGGACGACGACGCTGATCGCGTGGAAGGACATGCGCGCGTTGAGCGATTCCTACACGCGCGGCGGGCCGCTGGCGGGAACGCCGGCTTCGTGGCGGGCGATTGCGGCGGTAGGAATGCCGGAAAGTTGGATGACGCGCGCGTCGGGGCAGGTGACGGTCGGGCGCGGCGAAGAAGGATCGAAGTACCTGCTGTTCACCACCGCGCTGTCGGCGCGCCCGGGACCGCGGTGGCAGCTTTCGGTAGAGCCGCTGTGGAGGCGGATGACGGACCCGCGGCAGTACGTCGCCTCCCTCCCCGGTGGGCCGGACGCCACCTACGGGCGGCGCTACACCTTTGCTTCGGTCGATCAAACCATCGTCTCCGCGGCGACGCGGCTGAACTACCTGTTCACGCCGGACCTGTCGCTGGAGTTCTACATGGAGCCGTTTGCCGCCAACGGACGGTACGAGAGCTTCGGCCAGCTGCGCGCGCCGGGCGCGCTGCGGCTGGACGGAACCGGCGGCCGCGTGGTGAGCGAGCGCGGCGAGCACTTCTTTGTCGGCGATGCGGACGAGGATGGGGACGGGGAGCTGGACCGCCAGCAGATCGCCAGCGATTTCACCATCCGCTCGTTCCGCAGCAACGCGGTGATGCGGTGGGAGTGGCGGCCGGGAAGCACGTTCTTTCTCGTCTGGCAGCAGGACCGCTCGGCGAGCGAACTGGGCGGGAACAACGTGGGATTCGGCGCGCTGGGCGATACCTTTGGCGCCCGTGGCGACAACGTGCTCGCGCTCAAGATGTCGTACTGGATCCCCATCCGGTGATCATCGCACCGGGTGCCGGCTTCACCTGACGCCTGATCGCTCGCCTCATCGCCGATGAACGTCCGATGAACGTCTGAGGTGAGGCACAGGTAGAGGGCGATCCCATGCGGAATCAGATTCGCCCGCAGGTTCCGATGCGGGATGAGGTTCGTGCGGAAGGCGATCCGATGCGGGCCGGGTTCCCGCGGGGCGGCGGAGTTCCGTCCGGCGGTTGAAACCGCGCCTCGAAACACACGATGTCCGCCTCCGCGGACCGTGGCCGCGACGTAATCCCCAATGCAGTTGAAGCCCCGAACCGGACGCGCCAGCGGCCGGTGTCGGGGCTTTGCGCTGTTCGAGCGGCGGATTCATCCGCTCAGGAGGTAGCGCCACGGATAGACCGCCATCCCCCACCCTCATCCCTCATCCATCCTCATCCATCCTCATGCCGAAATCCTACTCGCCCCCGATCTCCAGCGCCTGCTCGTGGTGCCGCCAGTTGGGCGGATCGGTGATGATCTGCGCGATCCCGATCACCGCCAGCGCGCCCGCCACGATCCCCGGCCGCTCGCCCGTCGTGAGCGCGCCCACGGCCAGCGCCCCACCGGCACCCGCCAGCCGCCACATCAGCTTGCGCCGCGAGCGCCGCTGCCCTTCCGCGCCGGGCTCGCCCAGGTTCACCAGGCCGATCCCCAGCAGACAAAGCGCGTAGCCGCCGCACAGAATCCATCGGTCCGCCGGGTCCACCGCGGCGGTGGATCGCGTGGTGACAGCGAGGCGGATCCCCGCGGCGGTCGCCGTGAGCCCGGCGGCCAGCGGCAGGTGCGCGTACAGCCACAGGTGGTATCGCCCGGTGCGCCCTTCTTCGCGCACGGCGTGCACCGCCGCGCCGTCCAGGTTCTCGAAGTAGATCCACCAGAGCCCGAACGCCATCAGCATCCCCATCACCCCGGTGCGCACCGCGGTGGCGCTCGGCGCGTCCGTCGCCAGCGCCGACACCACGCCCACGATGGATTCGCCCAGCACGATGAGCATGAAGAGCCCGAAGCGCTCCGGCAGGTGCGTGCGGCTGGTGGGGACGTCCGCGTGCAGCCGTCCGCTGGTGATGGGCGTGCCGATGTCCACCATCAGCGCCAGTCCCCACAGCCAGAAGCGCAGCGGCGGCTCCACCAGCGCGGATGCGGCCCAGATCCCCGCGGCCAGCGCGAACCCGCCCGCGAACCGCCGCGCCAGCCCGCGCGCATCGGGGACGTGCCGCATGGCCAGAAAGTACTGCACCACCAGAAAGCATCGTCCCGACGCGTACGCCAGCGCGAACGCCCGCCCGCCGCCGTCCAGCGCGCCGTGAACGTGGATGGCCATCGTCACCGCCGCCACCATCTGCGCCAGCACCAGCAGCCGGTCGCTCAGGTCGTCCGTGTCGAACCGGTCCGAATAGAACGTCGTACCGATCCACGACCACCAGATGGGGACGAACAGCGCCGCCGTGGCCAGGACGCTGGCGGCGCCGGTGTGGTGGTGCAGCATCCTCCCGATCTGCGACACCGCCGCGACGAAAACCAGGTCATAGAACAGCTCCATCCACGTGGCGTGGCGCTCCCCCGTGTCCTCGGCGTTGCGCAGAGCGGGAGGCCGCAGCCAGCGGGAACGCCGCCCCGTCATCGCGCACCGTCCCGTTCGCGATAAGTCGTGTACGATGGACGGATGCGGTTTCCCGCCATCGCCGGAGAAGAATGCACGTCCAGCGGCGGAAGCTTGCGGGGTCGACCAGGAGCGTTCATCAGACAGGCGCCGAATCCGTGTCGGTCCCGGCCGGGCCACGCGGGGCGGGCCGGGAGAAAACGGCTGGCGAACGCACGAATCCGGCCTGAACAAAGGCTGGACGCTCGTGCCGCGCCACGGCGGGACAGAAACGACGAAGAGCCTCCCCGCGTGCGGAAAGGCTCTCCACGATCTGCGATCCCCCAGCTACGCGGCCGGCGCGGCGGTCTCCATCTCCGGGACGATGGCTGGCGGCGGGTCCATCGCGGGCGGGGACGCGGGCGCGCGGACGGGCTGCCGTTCATCCTCCAGCACGGCGATGCGGTGCTCCCACTTTCCCATCATGCTCACGAACGCGGTGGCCACGTCCGGATCGAACTCCGTTCCCGCGCGGTCGGTGATGTACTGCAGCACCCGGGCGGAGGTCCACGCGTCGCGGTAGGGGCGGTGCGTGCGCAGCGCGTCGTACACGTCGCACACGTGCGCGAGTCGGCTGGCGGAGTGGCAGGAACGGCAGTAGTACAGGGAAGGGTAGCCGCCCCCGTCGTGCATCAGGTGATGCTCGTACGCCACCACCGCCGCCGTTTCCAGGTTGCGCTCCGTGTCCAGCAGCAGCCGCGCCCCGTCCACCGGGTGCTGGTTGATGACGGCGCGCTCCGCCTCCGTCAGCTTGCCCGGCTTGTTCAGGATATCGCGCGGAATGCGCACCTTGCCGATGTCGTGCAGCAGCCCCGCCACGCCGAATGCCCGCACGTCCGTCTGCGGAAAGCCCAGATACTCGGAAAGCGCCATCGTCAGCACGGCGACGTTCATCGAATGCGTCGTCGTGTACTCGTCGTGATCGCGCAGGCGCAGCAGGGGCAGAATCATCTGCTGGTCGCCGTGCATGGCCACGGAAAGCGAGCGGACGACGGCCTCCGCCTCGGCCACGGGAACGGGGCGCATCTGCTCCACGTCCGCGTTCATCCAGCGTACCGCCTGAACCTCGTCCATCAGCGAGTAGTGCAGCGGCGCGGCATCCGGCTCCGGCTCCGCCCGCGTGTCGTCGCGCACCCCCACCATGCCGATGCGGATGCGCGTCCGGCGCATCTGCCGCATCTCCGGCGAGTCCACGGCGGAAAGGGTGAGGCGCGCCAGCAGTTCATCCAGCAGCCCTTCCAATTCCTCTCGCGACACCGGCTCGTCGAACTCCAGCCGCTGCACCCCGGCCGCCACCAGCCGCGCGCTCCACTCCCACCGGCGAAGCTCGTGCAGCGGCTGCGCGCCATGCAGCACCTCATCCCCCAGAAAGGTGAAGGACTGGCGGGGGATGGAGGACTGCAGCTCTGCCAGCGGCCCATACGCCGCGTCCAGGGCACGCTTGCGCGCGGGATGCAGGTCGGCGTACAGGGACATGGTGGCAATCGCCTGCGCCATGGCCGTCAGAAAACGGACGGGATCGCTCACGATGGATCGAGAAGGAGGGCGCGGGAAAGGACGGGATCGGCGGATCTGCGCGCGGCGGCCAGGAGAGGCGCGGCGGCGGGATCGGTGCTCCACCCGGCGCGCAGCGCGGCGACGGCGGCCACCATTTCCGGAGACTGCGGCGCCAGGCGCACGCGGCCCAGCAGGGTGCGGCCGGCGCCCGCCAGCCGCAGCAGCGTATGCAGGGCGCGCGCGTCGGCGGAGGCGCCCAGGACGCGGATGGCCAGCAGGCGCAGCTCCGGGTCCGTCGCCGCGTCGTCCGTGCGACGCAGCACCAGGGGGAGCACCGCGGGCGGGCAGTCCGCCGCGCACTCCGCCAGCGCCTGCCGCTGCACCTGCGGGTCCGTGTCCGTAAGCGCCAGCCCCAGCGCGCGCTCGCGCTCCGCCCCGGCGCGAAACGCGGCGCGGAACGCTTCCCGCCGCACCCGCGCATCCGCGTGGCGCAGCCAGGGCGCCATCGGCACGCCCGGGGGAAGCGCCCCCAGGTCCGCCAGCAGCCCCAGGAGGTTGCGCACCACGTACCACCGCTCGTCCGCCAGCCGATCCCCGATCTCCCGCACCGCCGCGCGCCCCAGCGCCGCCGCCCGGTCCAGCGCCGCCCGCCGCACCGTGCGCGACGGCGACTCGGCCAATTCCTCCAGCACGGGCGCGGCCATGGCGTCCGCCCCGATCCGCGCGGCGACCACGTCCAGCGCCGCCGCGCCGGCGGAACCCGCCCGCAGCAGCGCGCGGACGGAGCCGGGCTGCAGCACGGCCGGCCACACGCTCCCCGCCAGCGCGGAACCCGCGGGCGCGTCCGCCAGCAGCGACACCAGCCGGGGGAGCGCCGCGCCGGAAAGCATGAGGGTGACCGCGCGCCGCACCGCCGGGCCGTCCGCGCCCACCTCCAGCGCCGTCTGCACCACCCGCTCCGCGTCCGGCTCGTTGGGGCCGGGAAGCACGCCCACCTCTCCCGCCACCGACCCGGCGAGCAGGTCCAGCGCGCGGGTGTACGTTTCGGGATTGGGATCGGGGAGCGCCCACCCTTCCACCAGCCGCTCCACCTGCTCGCGCAGCGCCGCGTCCGCCGCCGAACGGAGCGCGCCGGCGCTGCCGTCTGCGTGCGCGGAAAGCTTGGTCAGCAGGCGCATGAGGGAGTGGGAGATGGTCTGCCCCTCCGCCTCCGCAGCGGCGCGCACCAGGCGGACCACCGCTTCGGCGGCGAACGACTGGCTGGCGTGCAGAAGAAAGCGGCGGCGCTGCGGCTCGTCTCCCCCCATTCGCACCAGCCGGCGCAGCGTGGCGGGATCCAGCCGCTGCAGCAGGTCGCTGACGCGCCGCCGAACTTCCGCCGCGCCGGGGCCCGCTTCCGCGCGCAGTTCCTCCGCCATCTGCAGCAGGTAGCCCACGATCACTTGGTCGTACGCGGCGGCGCGGGGGTGCTGGTCGATGGCCCTCGCCACGGCGGCCGGCTGGCGCGTTTCCTCTTCCGGCGCGTCGTCGCGGGCCAGCGCCGCGCGCGCCAGCCCCACCCACAGCCGCGCGGCGCGCACGGAGGCGGCGCCCTCCGATTCCGGCTCGTCTCCCGTGAATTCCAGCTGCGCAAAGGAGACGGAATGCAGCGCTGCGTGCCTCCATTCCGCCGCGGACAGCTCCGCGGGGGGACGGCCGGCCTCCGTTTCGCGCGCCAGAAAGGTGAGCAGCGAGCCGGCTTCGTCGCGGTCCAGCCCGCGCCGCAGCGTCACCGCGCCGATCCGGCCGCGGTGCAGGCGCCCGGCGAGACCGGCCAGCACGGGGTTGGCGGGATCGGTAGCCACGCCCTCGATCACCAGCTGCGCGCGCGCCACGCCGAACGACAGCGCGGCGCGGCCGTCCAGCACCGCGTCCAGGCGCGTGACCACCGCATCCGCCGAACGCGACAGAAACGGGTGCCCCGGCGGATAGGTGCCGTGGTGCTGGATGGCGACGGCGAACTCGGTCAGCAGGTGGACAAAGTCCCGGCCCGCGGCGATGGATTCGCCGGGAGTCGGGACCGCCGCGGGGTGTGGCATGAATGGCCGGGCCGGAGGATGAAGTGCGGGGAAAGATGACTACATTTCCCGCCATGTGCAACAGGTCAAAAGACCCGTCCGGAGCGCTCCTGCAGCGGTCTGCGCGGACGAAGCGGCGGAGACTGTGCGGGGCGGGGCCAGCGCCGCAGCGGCATCCCGTGGTGGAGGGGAGGGAACCGTACGCGCGCGGGATGGGGCGGATGAGAACAACCGGTTCCCGCCAGCGGCGCGGGCAGTCCGCGGTTGGATACGGCACGTCCGGATACAGACCGGAGGACGCGAATGCCGCAAATGGGCGGATACGGGATTACGGGATGGTCGGGAGCGTTTGTCGAGGGTTCTCGGCGCGGCCCGGGAGCCCGGAATGCGAGGCGGGCGGCGGGGAATTGTGCGGGCGGGACGGGGTGCGCGGCGCGGGAGGACGGCGGGCGGGGCGGGGGCGGAGCACGGAGATGAAGAGAAGCCCGGCGCGGGGGGGTTGACCGATACCGGCGGGGCCCTTACCTTTCCCCGTCTGTCGCACAACCGGCGTGTTGGCGGCGGCGGGGACCCATTGGTCCTCGCCTGCTTTTTTCGTCTACTGTCCAGGCTTTCCCTAGTATGCCGACGATCAACCAGCTGGTCCGCAAGGGTCGGGAGACGCTCGAAAAGAAGAGCAAGTCCCCCGCCATGCGGAACAATCCGCAGAAGCGTGGCGTGTGCACCCGCGTGTACACCACGACCCCGAAGAAGCCCAACTCGGCACTCCGGAAGGTCGCGCGTGTGCGGCTGACCCACGGGGTTGAGGTTACGGCGTACATCCCGGGCGAGGGGCACAATCTGCAGGAGCACAGCATCGTGCTCATTCGCGGCGGCCGCGTGAAGGACCTTCCGGGCGTCCGCTACCACATCATCCGCGGCACGCTCGACGCGTCCGGGGTCAACGACCGCCGCCAGAGCCGTTCCAAGTATGGCGCCAAGCGTCCCAAGCCCGGGCAGGCCGCCGGCAAGGGAGCTCCCGCCGGCAAGGGCGGAAAGGGGAAGAGGTAAGTCATGAGCCGTCGCACACGCGCCGTCAAGCGCCCGATCATCCCGGATCCCGTCTACGGGTCGGAGACGATCACCAAGTTCGTCAATACGCTGATGCTGGACGGCAAGAAGTCCACCGCCGAAAGCATCTTCTACGACGCCATGAAGGTGATGGAAGAGCGCACCGGCCAGCCGGCCGAAACCGTCTTCAAGACGGCGCTCAACAACGCCAAGCCGGTGCTCGAGGTCAAGAGCCGCCGTGTCGGCGGCGCCACGTACCAGGTGCCCGTCGAAGTGCGTCCGGAGCGCCGCCAGGCTCTCGCCATGCGCTGGCTGGTGGGCTATGCCCGCGCCCGCGGCGAAAAGACCATGGCCGACCGCCTGGCCGCCGAACTGCTGGCCGCCTCCCGCAACGAGGGAGCGACCATCAAGAAGAAGGACGACACGCACCGCATGGCTGAAGCCAACAAGGCGTTCGCCCACTATCGCTGGTAATTCCGCTCGGACACCGTTCCGGCTGAACCGAACAACTGGACGCGCGGAGGTGCGAAGGGCGGAGTCACCGCCCTTTGTGCCCCGCGTTTTCCACTAACGATAGACGACAACCAATGGCCCGCACCACACCGCTCGAGAAATACCGCAACATCGGCATCATGGCGCACATCGATGCCGGCAAGACGACCACCACCGAGCGCATCCTGTACTATACCGGCCGTACGCACAAGATCGGCGAAGTGCATGACGGTGCGGCGACCATGGACTGGATGGAGCAGGAGCAGGAGCGCGGAATCACCATCACGTCGGCCGCCACGACGTGCCAGTGGACCCGCTTCGACCAGGACTACCGCATCAACATCATCGACACCCCGGGGCACGTGGACTTCACCGTCGAGGTGGAGCGCTCGCTCCGCGTGCTCGACGGCGCCGTCTGCGTGTTCGACGCGGTGGCCGGTGTTGAGCCGCAGTCCGAAACGGTGTGGCGCCAGGCCGACAAGTACGGCGTGCCGCGCATCTGCTTTGTCAACAAGATGGACCGCACCGGCGCCAACTTCGAGCGCTGCGTGAGCATGATCGTGGACCGGCTGGGCGCCAACCCCATGCCCATTCACCTGCCCATCGGCGACGGCGAAAACTTCGTCGGCATCGTCGACGTGCTTCGCCAGGTGGAGCTGATCTACGACGACAACACGGCGGGCAAGAACTGGACGGAGCAGCCCGTCCGCGACTCGCTCAAGGAATCCGCCGCCGCCGCCCGCTTCGCCCTGGTCGAGGGCGCGGTGGAGCACGACGAGGCGCTCATGGAGCGCTATCTGGAAGGAGAAGAGATCAGCGAGCCCGAGCTGCGCCGCGCCATCCGCAACGCCACCATCGCGGGCGCCATCGTTCCGGTGCTCACCGGCTCGGCGTTCAAGAACAAGGGCGTGCAGCAGCTGCTGGACTCCGTGATCGACTACCTGCCGGCCCCGGTCGACATTCCGGCCATCAAGGGCACGGACCCGGAGAACAACGACGCGCCCATCGAGCGGCACGCCACCGACGACGAGCCGTTCTCGGCGCTGGCGTTCAAGATCGCCACCGACCCGTTCGTGGGTAAGCTCACGTTCTTCCGCGTCTACTCGGGCGTCATCGCCTCGGGCAGCCACGTGCTGAACAGCACCAAGAACAAGCGCGAGCGCCTGGGCCGCATCCTTCAGATGCACGCCAACAAGCGTGAAGAGATCCCCGAGGTGCGCGCGGGCGACATCGCCGCGGCGATCGGCCTCAAGGACACCACCACCGGCAACACGCTGTGCGATCCGGAAAACATCGTGGTGCTGGAGTCGATGACCTTCCCCGAGCCGGTGATCTCGGTGGCCATCGAGCCCAAGACCAAGGTTGACCAGGACAAGATGGGCGAGGCGCTGCGCCGCCTGGCCGACGAAGACCCGACGTTCAAGGTGCACACCGACACCGAGACGGGGCAGACCATCATCTCGGGCATGGGCGAACTCCACCTGGAAATCCTGGTGGACCGCATGCTGCGCGAGTTCAAGGTCGAAGCCAACGTGGGCCGTCCGCAGGTGGCCTACCGCGAAACCATCCGCAACCGGGTGGAAAAGGTCGAGGGCAAGTTCGTTCGCCAGACCGGCGGTTCCGGCCAGTACGGGCACGTGGTCATCAACATGATGCCGGCCGAGCCGGGCCAGGGCTTCGTGTTCGAAGACAAGATCGTGGGCGGCGTGATTCCCCGCGAGTTCATCAAGCCGAGCGAGCAGGGCCTGCGCGAGTCCATGGACACGGGCGTGCTGGCGGGCTATCCGATGGTGGACGTCAAGGTGGAGCTGATCTTCGGCTCGTACCACGACGTGGACTCGTCGGAAATCGCCTTCAAGATCGCGGCTTCGATGGCCTTCAAGGAGGCCGCCCGCCGCGCCAAGCCGGTGATTCTGGAGCCGGTGATGAGCGTGGAAGTCGTGACGCCGTCGGACTACATGGGCGACGTCATCGGCGACCTGAGCAGCCGCCGCGGCAAGATCCAGGGCATGGACCAGCGCGGCGAAGCGCAGGTGATCAACGCCTTCGTGCCGCTGTCCGAAATGTTCGGCTACTCCACCAACCTGCGCTCCATGAGCCAGGGCCGGGCGGTGTACAGCATGCAGTTCTCGACGTACGAGGAAGTGCCCAAGGCCAAGTCGGAAGAGATCGTCGCCAAGGTCCGCGGCTGATCGTTCCACGCGGTTGATGAATGAAAGGGCGGCCCTCGTGGCCGCCCTTTCTGTTTCCGGCGGATCATGTCCCCGCAGGCCAACAGGAACAGCCTCACACAGAGCCGCCGAGACGCAGAGAAAGACGGGGCAGGCACTGCGTTGATCCATCCTGTTATTGATCTTTTCTCTGCTTCTCTGCTTCTCTGCTGCTCTGCGTGAGATTCCGGTCTGTTGCTGTTCCTCCGTGCCCTCCGTGCCGCCTCCGTGTCCTCCGTGTGAAACGGCTGTTCGTTTTCGCGGGCCGCGGCCGCTCCATCCACCCCACCGGACAAGCAGTTACGCCGCCGCAGGGGTTGACGGGGAGTGTGAATGTCGCTATCCTTCGCGTCTTGCCCCGGTTTTGGACCGCGGAACATCGCGGTCCCCGGCGCGTGAACACCTTGCCGCAGCGGACGAGGGCGGCAGGGTGTGTTGTTTGTTGGGCCCGGCGAGGAGACGCCGGACCACCCGATTCCGCGGCTGAGGCGGTTCGCCGGCCCGGGGCGCAGTGCGCCGCCGGGCGGAATCCATTCAGCCATCTTTTCTCCACCACCCTCGGGACTGAGGATTCAAACCAATGGCCAAGGCCAAGTTTGAGCGCAACAAGCCGCACGTAAACGTGGGCACCATCGGCCACGTCGACCACGGCAAGACCACGCTGACGGCCGCGATCACGCGCATTCAGGCTGCGCAGGGGTTCGCGGACTTCATCAGCTTCGACAACATCGACAAGGCTCCGGAAGAGCGGGCGCGCGGGATCACGATCTCGACGGCGCACGTGGAGTACCAGACGGCGAACCGTCACTACGCGCACGTGGACTGCCCGGGCCACGCCGACTACGTGAAGAACATGATCACGGGCGCGGCGCAGATGGACGGAGCGATCCTGGTGGTGTCGGCGGCCGACGGCCCGATGCCGCAGACGCGCGAGCACATCCTCCTGGCGCGCCAGGTGAACGTGCCGTACGTGGTGGTGTTCATGAACAAGGTCGACATGGTCGACGACCCGGAACTGCTGGAGCTGGTGGAGCTGGAAGTCCGCGAGCTGCTGAGCGAGTACGACTTCCCGGGCGACGATACGCCGATCGTGAAGGGCTCTGCGCTCAAGGCGCTGGAGTCGGGTGATCCGAACAGCGAGTGGGGCTCCAAGATCGGCGAGCTCATGAACGCGATCGACACCTGGATTCCGCAGCCGGAGCGCCAGGTGGACAAGCCGTTCCTGATGCCGGTCGAGGACGTGTTCTCGATCACCGGCCGCGGCACGGTGGCCACGGGCCGCATCGAGCGCGGCATCATCAAGGTGGGCGAGACGGTGGAGCTGGTGGGCTTCGGTGCCGAAAAGAGCACGACGGTCACCGGCGTCGAGATGTTCCGCAAGCTGCTGGACGAGGGCCAGGCCGGCGACAACGTCGGACTGCTGCTCCGCGGCGTGGCCAAGGACGACATCGAGCGCGGCATGGTGCTGGCGAAGCCCAAGACCATCACGCCGCACACGAAGTTCAAGGCCGAGGTGTACGTGCTGACCAAGGAAGAAGGCGGCCGTCACACGCCGTTCTTCACCGGGTACCGCCCGCAGTTCTACTTCCGCACGACGGACGTGACGGGCACCGCCGACCTCCCCGAAGGTGTGGAGATGGTGATGCCGGGCGACAACGTGCAGATGACGGTGGAGCTGATCACGCCCATCGCCATGGAGAAGGAACTGCGCTTCGCCATCCGCGAGGGCGGCCGCACCGTCGGCGCCGGCGTCGTCACCGAAATCCTGGACTGAAGACGGTTGGCGTAAGGAGCGCGGGACGGCCTGGTGCCGCCCCGCGCCTCTGTTCGCACCTGAGCTTCTGAACAACGTCAACCGGACTTACATACATGGCAGGCAAGATTCGCATTCGGCTGAAGGGCTTCGATCACGCGGTGATCGATCAGACCACGGCCGACATCGTCCGCACGGCGGAAAAGACGGGAGCCCGCGTCAGCGGCCCCATTCCGCTGCCCACGCGGATTCAGCGGTGGACCGTTCTGCGGTCTCCGCACGTGGACAAGAAGAGCCGCGAGCAGTTCGAGCTGAAGACGCACAAGCGCGTCATCGATATCCTGGACTCGCGCCCGCAGACCGTCGACGCTCTGACCAAGCTGGATCTTCCGGCCGGTGTCGACGTCGAGATCAAGGTGGACTGAGGAGACCTCGATGTCGGGAATCATCGGACGGAAGCTGGGGATGACCCAGATCTTCGACGAGTCCGGAGCCGTCGTGCCCGTGACCGTCATTGAAGCGGGGCCCTGCCCCGTGGTACAGGTTCGCACCGACGAGAAGGACGGCTACGCGGCCGTTCAGCTCGGATTCGGCGCCAAGAAGGCCACCCGCGCCACCAGCGCGGAAAAGGGCCACGCCACCAAGGCCGGCCTCGAGGCCGCGCCCGCGGTGCTCAAGGAGTTCCGCTTCGACGCCGCTCCCGCCCTGGGCGAGAGCGTGACGGTGGACGGCTTCGAGCGCGGACTGCGCGTCAAGGTGACGGGCGTCACCAAGGGCCGCGGCTTCCAGGGCGTCATGAAGCGCCACGGATTCGGCGGCGGACGCGCCTCGCACGGCGCCACCCGCGTGCACCGCGCTCCGGGCTCCATCGGCGCCGGCACCAACCCGTCGCGCGTCATCAAGGGCAAGCGCATGCCCGGCCACATGGGCGACGCGCAGCAGACCGTGCGCAACCTGCTGGTGGCCAAGGTCGACGCCGAGCGGAACCTGCTGTACGTGCGCGGAGCCGTGCCGGGTCCCGTGAACGGCTACGTCTTCGTCACGCGGCAGTAAGGGGATCCTGAAAAATGGCAACTGCACGTTTCTTCAACGCCGCCGGCGAGCCCGGCGATGCGTTCGAGCTCCCCGCGGAGCTCTTTGACGGCATCATCAACGAGCCGGTGCTGCACCAGGTGATCAAGGCGTACCTGGCCAACCAGCGCCAGGGCACGCACGCCACCAAGACCCGCGCCAACGTTTCGGGCGGCGCCCGCAAGCCGTGGCGCCAGAAGGGCACCGGCCGCGCGCGGCAGGGCTCCATCCGTGCGCCGCACTGGCGCGGCGGCGGCATCGTGTTCGGCCCGCACCCGCGTTCGTACCACCAGGACGTGCCGCGCAAGGTGAAGGCCCTGGCCCGCCGCTCGGCGTTCAACCAGCGGGCGAACAACGGCGAAATCGTGGTGGTGGAGCGCCTGGCGTTCGACACCCCCAAGACCAAGGTTGCACTGTCGCTGCTGGGCCGCATGGGAGTCGCCGACGCCAAGCGCGTCCTGGTGCTCACGGACGGCAGCAAGAACACGGTGCTCCGCTCGTTCCGCAACCTGCCGAACGTGGAAGTGCTCCCGTTCTCGCAGGCGTCGGCCTACGTCGTCCTCAAGGCGCGCCAGGTCATCATCGAGCAGTCGGCCCTCGAGGCCGTCGGGCGCACCGAGGAGGCCGTCCATGCGTAACGTCAGCGAGATCCTGGTCCGCCCGATGGTGACTGAAAAGAGTCACGTCCAGCTGGACCAGCACGGCGCCTACACCTTCGTGGTGGCCAACGACGCCAACAAGATCGAGATCGCCTACGCGATCGAGAAGCAGTTCAACGTCAAGGTGACGGCCGTCCGCACCCTGCGCTACGCCGGCAAGATGAAGCGCATGGGCAAGTGGGCGGGCCGGAAGGCCTCGTGGAAGAAGGCCGTGGTCACCCTCGCAGAGGGCGACTCCATCGAGATCTTCGAGGGGGTGTAACACAATGCCGACCAAGCAGTTCAGGCCCATTACGCCCGGCACGCGCTTTCGCTCCATCAGCGATTTCGCCGAGGTGACGCACGACGGGCGCCCGGAAAAGGCGCTCACCGAGGCCATTACCAAGTCGGGCGGCCGCAACCATCACGGCCACGTGACCAGCCGCCGCCGCGGCGGCGGCCACAAGCGGATCTACCGCATCGTCGACTTCAAGCGCAACAAGCCGGGCGTGCCCGGCAAGGTGGAGCGCGTGGAGTACGACCCCAACCGCACCGCCAACATCGCGCTGGTGGTGTACGAGGA
Organism: Longimicrobium terrae; assembly: GCF_014202995.1. Classification (NCBI taxonomy): domain Bacteria; kingdom Pseudomonadati; phylum Gemmatimonadota; class Longimicrobiia; order Longimicrobiales; family Longimicrobiaceae; genus Longimicrobium; species Longimicrobium terrae. The sequence goes on along the minus strand of NZ_JACHIA010000001.1, from coordinate 301,387 downwards.
CGGCGAGCGGCGCTACATCCTGGCGCCCCGCGGCATCAAGGTGGGTGACCGCGTGGAGCAGGGCTCCGGCTCCGACATCCGCGTGGGCAACGCCATGCCGCTTTCGGAGATCCCGCTGGGCACCACGGTGCACAACGTGGAGCTTCGTCCGGGCAAGGGCGGCCAGATGGCCCGCTCGGCCGGCGCCGGCGTGCAGGTGGTGGCCAAGGAAGGCGAGCACGTCACGCTGCGCATGCCCAGCACGGAAGTCCGCATGGTGCGCCGCGAGTGCATGGCCACCGTCGGCCAGGTGGGCAACGTGGACCATGAGAAGCAGAGCATCGGCAAGGCCGGCGCGAACCGGTGGCGCGGCAAGCGTCCCAAGGTGCGCGGCGTGGCCATGAACCCCGTCGACCACCCGATGGGCGGCGGCGAGGGCAAGACTTCGGGCGGACGTCCCCCGGTGACCCCGTGGGGCAAGCCCGAAGGCGTGAAGACGCGCCGTCACAAGAAGGCGTCGACGCGCCTGATCGTCCGCGGCCGCAAGCGCGGCCGGGCGACCAAGTAAAAGGTGCGGAAGTGCTGAGTGCGTGAGTGCGGGAGGACTCCTTCCGCACTCACGCAGCCCGCACTGACGCACTCAGCAGTTCACCCCGAGGCGCGCCCACCACTGCGGGAACGTCCCGCACGTGGGCTCCGCCCCCGGCACGGCGCCGGGGGACCAGGGACTAAGAGCGAGAAAGACACCAATGCCGAGGAGTCTGAAGAAGGGCCCCTTCGTGGAGGAAAGCCTCCTGAAGAAGGTTCGTCTGATGAACGAGCGGAACGAGCGCCGGGTTCTCAAGACCTGGTCGCGCGCTTCCACCATCACCCCCGAGTTCATCGGCCACACGCTGGCCGTGCACAACGGAAACAAGTTCATTCCGGTGTACCTCACCGAGAACATGGTCGGGCACAAGCTCGGCGAATTTGCTCCCACGCGGACCTTCCGGGGCCACGGCGGCAAGCTCGTCGACAAGCGCGCCAAGGCGCGCTGAGCGCGAGAAAGGATATTCTAATGCAAGCTCGCGCCATCGCCCGTAGCATCGGGATGAGCCCCCGCAAGATGCGGCTGATCGTGGACCTGATCCGCGGCCGCGGGGTGAACGAAGCCTACTCCATCCTCAAATTCTCGAAGAAGGCGGCCACCACGCCCGTCGAGAAGACCCTGCGCTCCGCCGTGGCCAACGCCACGCAGAAGGCCGAAGCCGCGGGAAGCTTCCTCGACGTGGACGACCTTGTGGTCCGGGAGGCCTACGTGAACGAGGGCCGGACGCTGAAGCGGTTCAGCCCGCGCGCCATGGGGCGCGCGACGCCGATCCTGAAGCGCACCAGCCACGTCACGATCATCGTCGACCGCAAGGAGTAATCGTGGGACAGAAGACGCATCCGAGAGGATTCCGGCTGGGGATCGTGGCCACCTGGAAGTCGCGCTGGTACGCCGAGCGTGACTTTCCCAAGCTGTTGATGGAAGACGAGACCCTGCGCAAGTACCTGCACCAGCGCCTGGGCCACGCCTCCATCGCCGAAGTCGAGATCGAGCGCAAGCCCGGCAAGACGATCGTCACCCTTCACACCGCCCGTCCCGGCGTGGTGATCGGCAAGGGCGGCAGCGAGGTCGACAAGCTCCGCGACGAGCTTTCGCGCCTTTCGCCCGGCAACGAAGTGGCGATCAACGTGGAAGAAGTGAAGCGCCCCGAGGTGAACGCCCAGCTGATCGGCGACAGCATCGCCCACCAGCTCGTGCAGCGCGTTTCGTTCCGCCGCGCCATGAAGCGCGCGGTTCAGAACGCCATGCGCAGCGGCGCCGAGGGAATCAAGGTGCAGCTCGCCGGCCGCCTGAACGGCGCCGAAATCGCGCGCACCGAAGGATACAAGGAGGGGCGGATTCCGCTCCAGACGCTGCGCGCGGACATCGACTACGCGCAGTCCACCGCTCGCACCACCTTCGGCACCATCGGCGTCAAGGTGTGGGTGTTCAAGGGTGAAGTCGTCGAGAACCGGCGTGGCCGGACCTACTCGACCGACGCGTAAGGAGAGACGGAATCATGCTCGCTCCCAAGAGAGTCAAGTACCGCAAGCAGATGAAGGGCCGCATGCGTGGCAAGGCCACCCGCGGCAACTATGTGGCGTTCGGCGACTACGGCCTGCAGGCCCTTGAGCCCGGGTGGATCACCAACCGGACCATCGAGGCCGCCCGTATCGCCATGACGCGCCACATCAAGCGCGGCGGCAAGGTGTGGATCCGGATCTTTCCGGCCAAGTCCATCACCAAGAAGCCCCTTGAAGTCCGCATGGGCAAGGGCAAGGGCAACCCCGAGGCGTGGGTCGCCGTGGTGAAGCCCGGCCGCATCATGTTCGAGCTCGAGGGCGTCACGCTGGAAACGGCGAAGCGCGCGATGGAGCTGGCCTCGGCCAAGCTCCCGGTGAAGTGCAAGTTCGTCGTCCGCGAAAAGACGGCCCCGGCCGCCGCAACCACCGAGGGAGGTGAGGCGTGAAGGGTACCGAGATCCGCGAGATGACGGCGCAGGAAATCGCCGAGCGCATCCAGCAGCTTCAGGAAGAACGTTTCCGGCTGCGCTTCCGCGCCGCCACGCAGCAGCTGGAAAATCCCACGCTGCTCCGCACCATTCGCCGCGACATCGCCCGTCTCAAGACGGTGCAGCGCGCGCGTGACCAGAAGGAGGGTCGCTAAATGGCCGCCGAGAACACCCAGGCCGTTGAGCAGCAGGACGAGCGCAACCGCCGCAAGACCCGCACGGGCGTCGTCGTTTCCGACAAGGGCGACAAGACGGTCGTGGTGAAGGTGGAGCGCCGGTACGCCCACCCGCTGTACGGCAAGCAGGTGACGCGCACCAAGAAGTACCACGCGCACGACGAGAACAACGAGTTTCACGTCGGTGACACCGTGCGCATTACCGAAACCCGCCCGCTGAGCAAGCTCAAGCGCTGGCGCGTGTCGGAACTGATCGAGCGAGCCCGCTGAACACGGCGGCCAGGGGCGGGGCGGGGGACGAACGTCCTTCGCGCCGCGGCCGGCCCTCTGGAAGAGAATAGGGAGCAGACGCAATGCTGCAGCAGGAATCCATCGTCCGGATCGCGGACAACTCCGGCGCCAAGCGCGCGCTGGTCATCCGTGTGCTGGGCGGGTCGAAGCGCCGCTATGCCTCGGTGGGCGATCGCATCATCGTGGCCGTGAAGGACGCGCTTCCCGACGGCACGGTGAAGAAGGGCGACGTCGCCAAGGCGGTCGTGGTGCGAACCACCCGCAACGTGCGCCGCAAGGACGGCTCGTACATCCGCTTCGACGAGAACGCGGCCGTCATCATCAACGACGCGGGCGAGCCCCGCGCCACCCGCATCTTCGGGCCGGTTGCCCGCGAGCTGCGCGACAAGCGATACATGAAGATCGTGTCGCTGGCCCCGGAGGTCATCTGATGCCCAAGCTCAACATCCGCAAGGGTGACCGGGTCAAGGTCATCAGCGGCAACTACAAGGGGCAGGAAGGCACCGTCATCCGCGTGGAGCCCGACAAGAGCCGCGTGGTGGTGGACGGCGTCAACCGCCGCAAGCGCCACATGAAGCCCTCGCAGACCAACCCCGAGGGTGGGATCGTGGAGTTCGAGGCGCCGATCCACGTCAGCAACGTGATGCTGCTGGATCCCGCCTCGGGCGAGCCCACGCGCGTTCGCCGCGCGGCGGGCACCGACGGCAAGCGCGAGCGCGTGGCCGTCCGTTCGGGCCGCGTCATTCCGCGGGTCTGACGAAACGAGGTCCCAGTGCCCAGTCTCCGGTGCCCGTGAACCAGGCGCCGGAGGCCGGGTACTGAGCACTTCGCACTTTCACTTTTTACTCGTGACCGCCCTCCCGGGCTTCGCCGCGCGGGGGATACGGAACGGAGAACACACATGGCGAACCAGAAGCCGCGCCTTCAGCGCTTCTACGAAGACCAGGTCCGCGCCAAGCTCCAGCAGGAGTACGGCTTCAGCAGCTCGATGCAGATTCCCAAGCTGACGAAGATCGTGCTCAACGTGGGCATGGGCGAGGCCAACAAGAACCCCAAGCTGCTCGACGGCGTCGTGGCGGAGCTGGGGCAGATCACCGGCCAGAAGCCGGTGGTGACCCGCGCCAAGAAGGCCATCAGCAACTTCGGCCTGCGCGAAAACCAGCCGGTGGGCGCGTCGGTGACGCTGCGCCGCGACCGGATGTGGGAGTTCCTGGACCGCCTGATCAACGTGGCGATGCCGCGCATCCGCGACTTCCGCGGCGTGAGCACCCGCTCGTTCGACGGCCGGGGCAACTACACGATGGGCGTCAAGGAGCAGCTGATCTTTCCGGAGATCGACTACGACAAGGTGGACCAGATCCACGGTCTGGACATCACCATCGTTTCGTCGACCAACCGCGACGACCAGGCGCTTTCGCTCCTGCGCGAACTGGGAATGCCGTTCCGCAACGAGTCCCCCGTTCAGGTGAACGCGGGCTGATTTCTCAGCGGTGCCCAGTACGGAAGTGCCCGGTGCCCGGTGAGGCCGTGAAGGGCGCTGGGCACGCGGCACCGGACACTGGGTGTCCGGTGCAGGACCATCGAACCCGAGACCAACGCTCATGGCACGCAAGGCCCTGATCGAGAAGACCAACCGCAAGCCCAAGTTCGGCGTGCGCGGCTACAACCGGTGCAATCGCTGCGGCCGTCCTCGCGCGTTCCTGCGCAAGTTCGGACTGTGCCGCATCTGCTTCCGCGAGCAGGCGCTGCGCGGCGAGATTCCGGGCGTGCGCAAGGCGAGCTGGTAGGCTGCACCCTCGCGAAGCCCGTCCTTCGCGGCGCCCCGGCCCTTCATCAAACCGCCCCGCGCGGTTGACGGAGGGGCCGGGTCGCTGTTAGGCTTGTGGCTTCGCACTTTTTGACAACCCCTTTCCTTCAAGTCCGGCGCGACACCCCTTTCGCCGGATACTAGAGGAGTACGAGCATGTTGACGGATCCGATCGCCGACCTGCTCACCCGTATCCGGAACGCGCAAATGGCGCGTCACCGCCGGGTGGACATGCCGGTTTCGAAGCTGAAGGTGGAAGTTGCGCGCCTTCTCAAGGAAAATCACTACATCCACGACTACAAGGTCTTGGACGACGGCCGCTTCGGCCAGCTTCGCCTGTATCTGAAATACTACCAGGAGAAGCCGGTCATCCGCGAGCTGCGCCGCATCAGCAAGCCCGGGCTGCGCAAGTACGTGGGTGTCGAAGAAATCCCCAGGGTCCGCAACGGCCTGGGGATGGCAGTGCTTTCCACCTCCCGCGGGGTCATGACCGACCGCGAGGCCCGCGCGGCCAAGGTGGGCGGCGAAGTCATCGCCTACGTCTGGTAAGGAGAACGAGATGTCGCGTATCGGAAGAAGGCCGATTCCCGTTCCCGCCGGCGTGGACGTGCAGCTGGACGGCAATACGGTTCGGGTGAAGGGCCCCAGGGGCGAGCTGCAGCGCACGCTGCACAGCGACGTCATCGTGCGCCGCGAAGAGGGCGAGATCCTCGTCGAGCGTCCCTCGGACGAGCCGCGCTACCGCGCGCTGCACGGCCTGAGCCGCACGCTGGTGGCCAACATGATCGAGGGCGTGACCACCGGCTTCACCAAGACGCTGGAAATCGTCGGGGTGGGCTACCGCGCCGAGACCAAGCCGTTCGGCCTCACGCTGGCGCTGGGCTACTCGCACCCGATCGAGTACAAGGCCCCCGAGGGGATCACCCTGCGGGCCGTGTCGCCGACCGTGGTCGAGGTCGCCGGGACCAACAAGGAAGTCGTCGGACAGGTGGCGGCCGAAATCCGGTCGCTGCGTCCGCCCGAGCCGTACAAGGGCAAGGGCGTGAAGTACCAGGGCGAGGTGATCCGCCGCAAGGCGGGCAAGGCGGGCGGCAAGTAAGCCGCCCGCTCCCCCCACGGCTGATCATCGCATAGTCAACCAGAGGAACCAATGGCTGGAACCAGAAGGGTCAAGACGCGTGAGGAGCGGCGTGCGCGCCGCCACCGCCGCGTCCGCGGCAAGGTGCACGGCACCTCGGAGCGCCCGCGTCTCGTCATTCACCGCTCCATCAACCACGTGGAGGCGCAGGTGGTTGATGACATCGCCGGCCGCACGCTGGTGGGGCTGAGCACGCTGGACAGCGAGCTGCGCGCCCGCCGGGCCGAGCTCACCAAGACCGAAGCCAGCCATGCCGCGGGCAAGGCGCTGGCCCAGAAGGCCCGTGACATGGGCGTCACCCAGGTGGTGTTCGACCGCGGCGGGTACGTCTATCACGGCCGGGTCAAGGCCTTCGCCGAGGGCGCCCGCGAGGGCGGCCTCGAGTTCTAAAGGAGATCGCGATGGCTGAGAGCAGACAGGGCGGCGGCTTCGGCGGCGGCCCGGGCGGCGGGCGTGGACGCCCCGGCGGCCAGGGTGGCGGACGACCGGGCGGCTTCGGCGGCGGCCAGGGTGGCGGCCGCGGACGCGGCGGCCCCGGACAGGGCGGCCCCGGCGGTGAAGGCGGCGGACGCAACGATCGCGGCGGACGCGGCGGCCAGGGCGGCGGCCGCGACAACCGCGGCGGCGGCCAGGGCGGGCGCGAGAGCGAACTGAAGGAAAACGTCGTTCACATCAACCGCGTGGCCAAGGTGGTGAAGGGCGGCCGGCGGTTCTCGTTCACGGCGCTGGTGGCCGTGGGCGACCAGGCGGGCAAGGTGGGTGTGGGCACCGGCAAGGCCAACGAGGTTTCCGAGGCCGTGCGCAAGGCCATCGACTCGGCCCGCCGCGCCATGGTGCGCGTGCCGGTCCGCGAAGGCACCGTTCCGCACGACATCATCGGCGAGCATGGCGCGGGACGCGTGCTGCTTCGCCCCGCGGCTCCCGGTACCGGCGTGATCGCCGGCGGCCCGGTGCGCGCGGTGCTTGAATGCGTGGGCGTGCACGACATCCTCACCAAGTCGCTGGGGAGCAACAACCCGTTCAACATGGTGCATGCCACCATGGCGGCGCTGCAGGGTCTGACGACCCGCGAGCAGCTGGCCATGGAGCGCGGCGTGCCCGTCGAGGCGATTGGAGGAGCCCGTGGCTAAGCTCCGCATCACGCAGACCAAGAGCTACAGCGGCGCGCCCGAGGCGCACCGCCGCACCCTCCGCGCGCTGGGTCTCAAGCACCAGCGCACGGTGGAGCAGGAAGACAACGCGGCCATCCGCGGCATGCTCTTCCAGGTGCGCCACATGGTGAAGGTGGAAGCAACGGAAGGGCAGGAGACCAATGGCTGATCTCAGCAATCTGCAGAGGCCCGAGGGGTCGCACCGCGACACCAAGCGCCTGGGCCGCGGCCCGGGTTCGGGCACCGGCAAGACGGCCGGCAAGGGCCACAAGGGCTCCAAGGCGCGCGCCGGCCACCACGGCCCCGGCGGCGGCAAGCCCGGGTACGAGGGCGGCCAGATGCCGCTGCACCGCCAGCTTCCCAAGCGCGGCTTCACCCCGCTGAACCGGGTGGAGTACCAGGTGGTGAACCTGTACCAGCTGGAAACGCTGGAAGGCGAGGGCCCCATCACCCCCGAGTCGCTCAAGGCGAGCGGCCTGATCGGGCACGCGGGGCGGCCGGTCAAGGTGCTGGGCACGGGTGATCTGACCCGCAAGGTCGACATCTCGGCCCACAAGTTCAGCCAGTCGGCGCGCGACAAGATCGCCGCCCTGGGGGGCACCGTTCAGGAGATCGGCTGACATGGCCAATCCCGTAGCGACTCTGTGGCGCATTCCCGAGACGAGACAGAAGATCGTCTTTACTCTCGTGTGCCTGCTGGTGTATCGCGTGGGCGCGCACATCACGGCGCCCTGGATCAACGTGCCGGCCCTGCGCGCGTACGCCGGGCAGCTTCAGGGCACCGCCTTCGGGATCTATGACATGTTCGTCGGGGGCGGGCTCTCCAGGGCCACGGTGTTCGCCCTCGGCATCATGCCCTACATCTCCGCCAGCATCATGTTCCAGCTGCTGGCGGCGGTGGTGCCTTCCATCGAAAAGATGCAGAAGGAAGGCGAGGACGGGCGCAAGAAGCTGACGCAGTACACGCGGTACGCCACGCTGGTGCTGGCGCTGTTTCAGGCGTACGGATTCGCCCGCTTCATCGAGACGCAGGTGCCCGCGGCGGTGACCCGTCCGGGGATCCCCTTCCAGCTGGTGATGATGCTGACGCTCGTAACGGGCGCCATGTTCATCATGTGGCTGGGCGAGCAGATCACCGAGCGGGGCATCGGCAACGGCATGAGCCTGCTGATCTTCTTCGGCATCGTCGAGGCGCTGCCCTCGGCGCTGTACGAGACGGGCCGGCTGGTGTACCTGGGCCAGGTGGGGGCGTTCAGCATCGTCATCCTGATCGTGATGATGCTGCTGACCATCGCGGGGACCGTCGCCGTCACCATGGCGGCGCGCAAGATCCCGGTGCAGATCCCGCAGAAGGTGATGGGGCGGGGCCGCATCCGGCAGGGCCAGAAGTCGTTCATTCCGCTGCGCATCAACATGGCGGGCGTCATGCCCATCATCTTCGCGCAGTCGATCATGATCCTTCCGGCCACGGCCGCGCAGTTCACCAACACCGGCTGGCTGCGCACCTTCAGCCAGTGGTTCGCCATCAACACCGTGCCGTACTTCATCGCGTTCACGGTGCTGATCGTCTTCTTCACGTACTTCTACACGGCGATCATCTACAACCCCGTAGACATCGCCGAGAACCTGAAGAAGCAGGGCGCGTTCGTGCCGGGCGTGAAGCCGGGCGCGCGCACGGCCGAGTACATCGACCGGGTGATGTCGCGCATTTCGCTTCCCGGCGCGCTGTTCCTGGCGCTGATCGCGCTGGTCCCCTCGGCCCTGCTGGAAGCGATGGGCATTCAGGGACTGAACCGCGTGCTGGGCGGCACCGGGCTGCTGATTACCGTGGGCGTGGCGCTCGACACGGTTCAGCAGATGCAGCAGCACCTGCTGCTGCGCCGGTACGACGGCTTCATGAAGAAGGGCCGCATCAAGTTCCGCGGACGGCAGCAGCGGTACATCTGACCGGACGCAGACCGATTCAAGTGCCCAGTACCCGTCGTTCGCGGCCGGGTGCTGGGCACTTGTCCCATTGAATGGTGAACGGAATCACATGGACCTGATCCTCCTCGGCGCCCCGGGCGCCGGCAAGGGCACCCAGGGGGCCCTGCTCACGGAAACGCTGGGTGCGCCCAAGATCGCCACCGGCGACATGCTGCGCGACGCGGTGCGCCAGGGCACGCCGCTGGGGCTGCAGGCCAAGGCGGTGATGGACGCCGGCCAGCTGGTCTCGGACGACATCGTGCTCGGCCTGGTGCGCGAGCGGCTGTCGCGTCCCGACGCCGCCGCCGGCGCCATCTTCGACGGCTATCCCCGCAACGTGGCGCAGGCCGCGTCGCTGGACCTGCTGCTGGCGGAGCTGGGGCGCGGCATCGACGCGGTGGTGTACCTGGACGTGCACGACGACGCCATCGTGGAGCGCATGAGCGGGCGCCGCACCGACCCGGAAACGGGGACGGTCTACCACGTGGTGCACAACCCCGCCCCGGCGGAGATCGCCGGCCGCTGCGTGCAGCGCGCCGACGACGCCGAGGCCACGGTGCGCGAGCGGCTGGAGGTGTACCGCCGCAGCACGGCGCCGCTGGTGGAGCACTACCGCCAGGCGGGCGTTCCCGTCCACACGCTGGACGGCGGCCGTCCCATCGGCGAAGTGCAGGCCGACCTGCGCGCGGCGCTGGGCCGGTGATTCACCTGAAGACGGCGGCGGAGATCGACACCATCGCCCAGGCCGGCGCCATCCTGGCCGCGCTGTACCGGGAGATTCCGGGCGAGATCCGGCCCGGGGTGACCACGGCCGACCTGGACCGCTGGGCCGAGGCGTTCATCCGCTCGCACCCGGGCGCGATCCCGGCGTTCAAGGGGCTGTACGGCTTTCCGGCCACGCTCTGCGTTTCCGTGAACCACGAGGTGGTGCACGGGATCCCGTCCACCCGGCGCCCCCTCAAGGAAGGCGACGTGCTGAGCGTGGACTGCGGCGTCAAGCTGGAGGGCTTCTACGCCGACGCGGCCATCACCTGTCCCGTGGGGGCCATCGCCCCCGAGGCGCAGGGGCTGCTGGACCGCACGCAGGAGGCGCTGGCCCGCGGCATCGCCGAGGCGCGCCCCGGGCACCGGCTGGGCGACGTGGGCGCCGCCATTCAGGAGGTGGCCGACGAGGCCGGGTACGGCGTGGTGCGCGAGCTGGTGGGCCACGGCGTGGGCCGCCAGCCGCACGAGGAGCCCCAGGTGCCCAACTTCGGCAAGCGGGGCAAGGGGCTCAAGCTGGTGGAGGGGATGGTGCTGGCGATCGAGCCCATGTTCAACCTGGGCACGGCCAACGTGCGCACCCTTCCCGACCGGTGGACCGTGGTGACGGCGGACCGCAAGGTGTCTGCCCACTTCGAGCACACCGTGGCGGTGACCGCCGACGGCCCGCGCATTCTGACGGGCTGACGGCGGGGCGGGGCTCCGCGGAACAGGGCGGAGAAGAGGGGCGAGGAACCGCGGCCCGCGGCGCGCACGGCTGGTGAGCGCTTGCGGGATCGCGTGATTGTAGTTAGGTTCTCAGGCTTCCGTTCAATCAGGTCATACAGGCGAGGCGAACATGAAGGTCCGCGCGAGCGTAAAGCCGATCTGCGAGCACTGCAAAGTGGTCAAGCGGCAGGGCGTCATCCGCATCATCTGCAAGAAGAACCCGCGCCACAAGCAGCGCCAGGGCTGATCCCCGGACTCGGCTTAAGGAGAAGAGCAGGATGGCTCGTATTGCCGGCGTCGACCTCCCCCGCGAAAAGCGCGCGGAGATCGGCCTCACGTACATCTTTGGAATCGGCCGCGCCACGTCGCGCCGCATTCTGAACGAAGCGGGGATCAACCCCGACACGCGCGTCCACGCCCTGAGCGATGACGACGTGAACAAGCTGCGCCGCATCATCGACGCGAGCATTCGCGTCGAGGGCGCGCTGCGCTCCGAGGTGTCGCGCAACATCAAGCGCCTCATGGACATCGGTTCGTACCGGGGGCTGCGCCACCGTCGCGGGCTTCCCGTCCGCGGCCAGCGCACGCACACCAACGCGCGCACCAAGAAGGGCCCGCGCCGGGCCATCGCCGGCAAGAAGAAGCCGGGCAAGAAGTAAGAACGGAAGTGCCCAGTCCCAAGTGCCGGGTTCCCAGTCTCTGGGCACCTGGTACCTGGTACTGTGCACTTCTGTTTCCGATCGGTCCGGCGGCGCGCCGAGGCCGATGACCACCCCGCCGGATTTCGCCGGCGGGGAGCCGTACCGGAGGCGCGGTAGGCCGCGCACCCATACACAGGGACAATCAAGATGGCCAAGCCGAAGACCGCGGGGCGCCCCAAGACCAAGCGCCACGTCGAGAGCGAGGGCATTGCCCACGTGAAGGCGACGTTCAACAACACCCTCGTGAGCATCACCGACATGGCCGGCAACTCGGTCGTGTGGGGAAGCTCCGGCAAGGCGGGGTTCAAGGGCTCCAAGAAGAGCACCCCGTTCGCCGCGACGGTGGCCGCCGAGCAGGCCGCGCGCGAAGCGCTGCAGCTGGGCGTGAAGCGCGTGCACGTGTACGTGCAGGGTCCCGGCTCGGGCCGCGAGTCCGCCATCCAGGCGCTGGCCGCCTCGGGGCTGGGCATTCGCAGCATCCGCGACGTGACGCCCATTCCGCACAACGGCTGCCGGCCTCCCAAGAAGCGCCGCGTCTGATCTGACGGACGGACGTGCCTGGTGCCCCGGTCCACGCGGACCGGCACCGGGCACCGAGCATTTTTCTGGTGATTGGCGTAAACCCTCGCGACCGTCGGGGGGACGAAGCCGAGACACACTCATCATCCAAACGGTTACCCGAACATGGCCCGTTACACCGGACCCTCCTGCAAGCTGTGCCGCCGCGAGGGACAGAAGCTGTTTCTGAAGGGCACCAAGTGCTTCACCGAGAAGTGCCCCGTCGAGCGCCGCCCCTACGCCCCCGGCCAGCACGGCCAGACGGGCGGCGGGCGCCGCAAGAAGGTCTCGGAGTACGCGCACCAGCTGCGTGAAAAGCAGAAGGTGAAGCGCATCTACGGCGTGGCCGAGCGCCCGTTCCGCAACCTGTTCGAGAAGGCCGCTCACGAGACGGGCATCACGGGTGAGAACCTGCTGGTGGCGCTCGAGAGCCGTCTGGACAACGTGATCTACCGCATGGGCTTCGGCTCGACCCGCAAGGAGTCGCGCCAGCTCATCCGCCACGGCCACGTGCAGGTGAACGGCCGCAAGCTCGACGTGCCCAGCGCGCAGGTGAAGCCGGGCGACGAAGTGCGCATTGCGCCCAAGAGCAAGGACATTCTGCCCGTGCAGGCGTCGCTCGCCTCCAAGACCAAGCCCAGCACCGTGGGCTGGCTGGCGGTGGACGAGGGCTCGCGCACCGGCCGGATGGTAGCCCGCCCCACCCGCGCGGACATCCCGCTGGCGGTGCAGGAGCAGCTCATCGTCGAGCTCTACAGCAAGTAAGCTGACGGACGAACCCTGAGCGGCGGAGCGCGGTTGCGCTTCGCCGCCCGGGTGTTTCGCGCACCTGTCCACATCCGGGAGGGGACATCTTGGAACTCGATATTACCGGCCTGCAGATGCCGAATCTGCCCGAGCAGCCGCGCACGGGGCAGATTGTCCTGCGCCCGCTGGAGCGGGGCTTTGGACATACGATGGGCAACACCATGCGCCGCATTCTGCTGAGCAGCCTTCGCGGCTCGGCGGTGTGGGCGTTCCGGGCCGACGGCGTGCTGCACGAGCACCAGACGGTGGCGGGCGTGGTGGAAGACGTGCACGAGATCATCCGCAACCTGAAGTCGCTGGTGCTGCGGATGGACGAGGACGCCGAAGAGGCGGTGCTGGAACTGCGGGCCAACAAGGCCGGCCGCGTCACGGCGCGCAGCATCACCGGGCATCCGTCGGTGGACGTCATCAACCTGGACCACCACATCCTGGAGCTGCAGGACGACCGCGACCTGCGGATGGAACTGTACGTGAACAAGGGCCGCGGGTACGTGCCCGCCGAAGCTCACCCCATTCCGCGCGGCATGCCGGCGGACCTGGTGCGGGTGGACGCGATCTACAACCCGGTGACCCGCGCCAACTTCGTGGTCGAGGAAACGCGCGTGGGCCAGCGCACCGACTTCGACCGTCTGGTGCTGGAAGTGGAGACCAACGGTGCCCTCGACGTTCCGTCGGCCGTGCAGTACGCGGCGCGGCTGGCCATTGAGCACCTGGCCTTTCTTGCCGGCGGCACGCCCGAGTGGCGCGCCGACCGCAGCTGGGGCGACACCGGCGGTGCCGGCGGAGCCGTTCCCGCGGGGCGCGCGCCCATCGCGCCGCGTCTGCAGGAGCTGCTGAACCGTCCCATCGAGGATCTGGCCGAGCTGTCGGTTCGCAGCCGCAACTCGCTGCAGAAGGAAAACATCCACTCGGTGCGCGACCTGGTTCAGCGCACCGAACAGCAGATGCTGGCCATCGACAACTTCGGCAAGAAGTCGCTGCAGGAAATCAGCGACTTCCTGGCGGGCCACGGACTTCGCTTCGGCAGCTCGCTGGAGTCGGACGACGCGGGCACGCTCTGGTGGGTGGTTCGCGACGACGCCGACAACAACGAGCAGAACGGGGGCGCCGACAACGGCCCCGCCGGGGAGCTGTAGAAAGCCAATGAGACACGGAAACAAGGGCCGCGCGCTCGGCCGCACCAATGAGCACAAGCTTGCGCTGCTTCGGAACATGGCCAGCAGCCTGTTCCGTCACGGCCGCATCGAGACCACCACCGCCAAGGCCAAGGAGCTTCGTCCGTTCGCGGAAAAGCTGATCACCCTGGCCAAGCGCGGCGACCTGCACAGCAAGCGCCTTGCTGCGCGGCACATCCAGGACCGCGACGTGCTGGTGCACCTGTTCAGCCAGATCGGGCCGGTGAACGCGTCGCGCGCGGGTGGCTACACCCGCATCCTCAAGACGGGCTTCCGTCAGGGTGACGGCGGCGAGACGTCGCTGATCGAGCTGGTGGATCGTCCCACGGAAGCGGTGGTCATCGGCCGCTGACCGCGGTCTGGTGATCGTCCGTGACGTACCGCGAACCCCGCGCTTCTCTCCGGAGAGGCGCGGGGTTCGTCGTTTTCCGCTGAGTGCCGGTCGTCGGAAGGGGTGAGGTTTCACGCGGAGGCCGCGGAGGTTCGCGGAGGTACGCGGGAAACTGATGAGGGGGATCGTACGTGGCGTGGCTTTCGGATTGCGACAGTAATCTGCATCTTTCTGGATCTCGGATGATCGCCTCTCAACCTGACCGTCGTCTCATGCCTCCCATCACCAAGGGCCAGATCGTCGCGTTCGGCGGCGGCGGGTTCGCCATGGAGCCCTCCAATCCGCTGCTGGACGACTACGCGCTCAGCCTGTGCCGGCGATCGCGCCCGCGCGTGTGCATGATCCCCACGGCCAGCGGCGACGCGCAGGTGTGGCTGGACCGCTTCTACGACGCGTTCGACGACGGGCGCTGCGAGCCGAGCCACCTGACGCTCTTCAGCCGCTCGGTGACGGACCTGCACGCCTACCTGTCGGGCATGGACCTGCTGTACGTGGGCGGGGGCAACACGGTCAACCTGATCGCGATCTGGCGGGCGCAGGGGCTGGCGGATGTTCTGCCCGACGTGCTGGCGGGGGGAACGGTGGCGTGCGGGGTGAGCGCGGGCGGGCTGTGCTGGTTCGAGCGCGGCATCACCGACTCGTACGGGCCCGGCCTAAACCCGCTGCACGATGGGCTGGGCATGCTTCCCGGCGGCTTCTGCCCGCACTACGACAGCGACCCTCGCCGCCCCGCCGCGTTCCGCGACATCGTGCGCGACACCGGGCAGCCGGGGATCGCCGCGGAGGACGGCGTGGGGCTGCACTACGCGGATGGTCGCCTGGTGCGCGCGGTCTCCTCCCGTCCAGAGGCGCGTGCGTGGCTGGCCGAGCCCCTCGGCGGCGGCGACGTGCGCGTGGAGACGATGCCGACCGAGTACCTGGGGGCCTCCGGCCGCGGCTGATCGGGAGATTCGTCCCGGTCCGATCGGGCGGGTTGGTGCGGGTGCGAATGGATTCGCCGCAACAACGGCGGAAAGCCTCGCGGCGTTGGCAGTGAGGCTTCACCTGCACGAAGCCTCGATCCCGGTGTGAGTTCTTCCACGCGCTTCTGCTTCGGCCGGGAGGGGAGCGGGGAGGTGCCGGGGGAGGGGCCTCCCCGCCTGATGACGAGCGAAGCCTTGCGCGCGAAGACCGATCGCGTGACAGAAAAAGGGGAGAACGCGAAAGCGGCCGCACATCCGGGGATGCGCGGCCGCTTTCGTGTTCAGTCCTGCGGGGGACCTGCCGGAACCCTCAGCCCGCCTTGCGGATCTTGCCAGCCGAGATGCAGCTCGTGCAGACGCGGACGCGCTTGTGCGTGCCGTTGTCAGTCACGATCCGGGCAGGCTGGAGGTTGGGACGCCAGACACGCTTGGTCTTGTTGTTCGCGTGGCTGACGTTGTTCCCGCTGCGCGGGCCCTTTCCGCAGACGGCGCAAAAAGCCATCGGAAGTCTCCTGTAGCCGTACCTTTGTATACCAAAACCTGCGAAGCCGGGAATGATAGGGCATTGTTGCCCCGCGGTCAACCCGTGCCCCGCACCCGTTTGCGTTGACGGAGTGTGCGCCCGGGTTTACCTTCCCCCGCCTGTACCCGCCCGCCGTTCCGCGGGCCCCACCCCCGCACACACGGGTATGAAAACAGCACTGATCACCGGCATCACCGGGCAGGACGGAAGCTACCTCGCCGAACTGCTCCTGGAGAAGGGCTATCGCGTCTTTGGTCTGGTCCGCCGCAGCTCCACGGTCACCTTTGAGCGGATCGACCACATCCAGGACCGGCTGGAGCTGGTGTCGGGCGACCTGTCGGACCAGAACTCCCTGTTCTACGCGCTGGAAGCCAGCCAGCCCGACGAGGTGTACAACCTGGCCGCGCAGTCGTTCGTGCAGACTTCGTGGACGCAGCCGGTGCTTACCGGCGACGTCACCGGCCTGGGCGTGACGCGCATGCTGGAAGCCATCCGCATCTTTGACCGCGAACGCCGCATCCGCTTCTACCAGGCGTCGTCGTCGGAAATGTTCGGCAAGGTGCAGGCGGTACCGCAGGACGAGGACACCTCGTTTTATCCCCGCTCGCCGTATGGCGTGGCCAAGGTGTACGGCCACTGGGCCACGGTGAACTACCGCGAAAGCTACGGGATGTACGCGGTCAGCGGCATCCTGTTCAACCACGAGTCGCCGCGCCGCGGGCTGGAGTTCGTGACGCGCAAGGTCACCGACGGCGCCGCGCGCATCAGCCTGGGGCTGAGCCGCGAGCTGCGCCTGGGCAACCTGGACGCGCAGCGCGACTGGGGCTTCGCCGGCGACTACGTGCGCGCCATGCACCTGATGCTGCAGCAGGACGAGCCGGACGACTACGTGGTGGCCACGGGCGAGACGCACACCGTGCAGAAGCTGGTGGAGCTCGCCTTCAGCGCCGTGGGGCTGGACTGGCGCGAGCACGTGAAGCTGGACGAGCGCTTCATGCGCCCCGCCGAGGTGGACCTGCTGGTGGGCGACCCCGGCAAGGCCAAGCGCAAGCTCGGTTGGGAGCCCGAGGTGAACTTCGAGTCGCTGGTGACCATGATGGTGGAGGCCGACCTCGAGCGCCTGCGTGGCAATCGTCGTTCGGCCGTTTCTTCCGCGGTCTGAGCGTCGTGCGCGTTCTGGTGACCGGGGCCGCCGGCTTTGCCGGCGGCTGGCTGGTGCGGGCGCTGCGGGGCCGGGGGCACGCGGTGGTCGCGGCCAGCCAGGACGGGCTCGCTCCCGCCGCGCTGGCCGGCGAGGGCGCGGAGTGGATCGAACTGGACGTGACGTCGGATGACGGGGTGCGCGCGGCCGTGGGCCGGGCGCGCCCCGACGTCGTATACCACCTGGCCGGGCAGGCGTCGGTGGCCGGGGCGTTCGCCGATCCCCTGGGCACGTGGGACGTGAACGCCACCGGAACGCTGCGCCTCGCCCTCGCGCTCCCCCAGGGAACGCGGCTGCTGGTGGTGAGCTCGGCCGAGGTGTACGGCTTGGTGCCGGATGACGAGCAGCCCATCGCCGAAGATCATCCCCAGCGCCCCTGCAATCCGTACGCGGCCAGCAAGGCCGCCGCGGAGATCGCGGCGCTGCAGGCGTCCGGCGTGGAGGTGGTGATTGCCCGATCCTTCAACCACACGGGCCCGGGGCAGGACTCGCGCTTTGCCCTGGCCAGCTTCGCGCGGCAGATCGCGGGGATGCGCGGCGCCGCCGACCCCGTGCTGCGCGTGGGCAACCTGAGCGCGCGCCGCGACCTGCTGGACGTGCGCGACGTCGTCCGTGGATACGTGCGGCTGATGGAAGCGGGCGAGCCCGGCGGCGTGTACAACGTCTGCTCCGGCACCGCGCGCAGCATGGAGGACGTGGTGCGCGACATGATTGCCATCTCCGGCGTCCCCGCGCGGGTGGAGGTGGACCCGGAGCGGGTGCGCCCCGTGGACATTCCGCTGCTGCTGGGCCGCGCCGACCGCCTGGCCGCGCTGGGCTGGGCCCCCGCGATCCCCTTTGAGCAGACGCTCAGGGATCTTCTGGACTCCTTTGCCGGGACGGGTTCGTGACGGGAACGGTTTACCTGGTGGGCGCCGGCCCGGGCGATCCCGGGCTGCTCACCCTGCGCGCCGCCGAGCTTCTGCGCTCCGCCGACGTGCTGGTGTACGACGCGCTGGTGAGCCCGGCGATCCTGGAGCTGGTGCAGACGGAGGAGCGCGTGTTCGTGGGCAAGCGCCGCGGCTTTCAGGCGCGCACGCAGGACGAGACGAACGCGATTCTGGTGGAGCTGGCCGGCCGCTTTCGCCGCGTCGTCCGCCTCAAGGGCGGCGACCCGTTCGTCTTCGGGCGGGGCGGGGAAGAGGCGCTGGTGCTGGCGAACGCGGGCGTCCCGTTCGAGATCGTCCCCGGCGTCACGGCCGGGATCGCGGCGCCGGCGTACGCGGGCATCCCCGTCACCCAGCGCGGGATGGCGGCCAGCGTCGCCTTCGTGACAGGGCACGAAGACCCGGAAAAGTCCGGGACGGACGTGGACTGGGCGCACCTGGCGCGCGGCGTGGGCACGGTGGTGTTCTACATGGGCGTGGGGCGGATGGAGGAAAACTTCCGCCGCCTGGTGGAAGCCGGCCGTCCCTCCGACACCCCCGCCGCCGTGATCGAGTGGGGGACGTACCCGCGGCAGCGCACCGTCGTCGGCACGCTGGACACCCTTCCGGCGCTGGCGGTGGAGGCGGGCATAGGTGCGCCGTCGCTGATCGTCGTGGGGCAGGTAGCCTCCCTGCGCGAGCGCCTGGCGTGGTGGGACCGGCGCCCGCTCTCGGGAAAGCGGATCGTGGTGACCCGCGCCCGCGCGCAGGCCAGCGGCTTCGCGGCCGAGTTGACGGCGCTGGGGGCGGAAGTCGTCCAGTTCCCCACCATCCGCGTGGTCCCGCCCGCCGATCCGGCTCCGCTGCGAGACGCGGTGGGCGAGATCGAATCGTTCGGGTGGATCGTCTTTACCAGCGCCAACGCGGTGGAGCGCTTCTGGGATGCGCTCGCCGCGTCCGGCCGTGACGCCCGCGCACTTTCCGGCGTCAGGATCTGCGCGGTGGGGCCGGGGACGGCCGCGGCGCTGAACGCGCGTGGAATCCGCGCGGACGTGGTGCCCTCCGAGTCGCTGGGCACCGCCGCGGCGGAGGCGCTGCTGGCGGAGGGCCCCGTGGACGGGGTGCGAATCCTGCTTCCCCGGGCGGAAGCCGCCGGCGCGGAACTCCCCGCGCGGCTGCGCGACGCGGGGGCGGAGGTCGTGGACGTGGCGGTCTACGCCACCGCGCCCGACGCCACCGGCGCGGACGAGGTGCGGGCGCTGCTGGCGGGCGGGCAGGTGGATGCCGTGGCGTTCACCGCCGGATCCACCGTCCGCAACTTCGTGCAGGCGGCGGGTGCGGAGCTGGGCGGGGCGCGGGTGGCCAGCATCGGCCCGGTGACCTCCGCCGCGGCGCGGGAACTGGGGCTCACGGTGGACATCGAAGCCGGCGAGCACACGATCGACGGTCTGGTGGCGGCGCTGCGGAACGCGTTCGCGTCTCGAACTCAGGAAAGTTGATGGCGCGATCGGCAGGAGGGATGGGACGGGCTCTTACCGCGGTCATGGGCGCGGCGCTGCTGGACGGCGCCGCGCTTTGCGCGCAGACCATTTCCGCTGATTCCACGCGTCCGCCGGCGGATGTCGTGGACGGCGCGGAGAGAGATGGCGCCGGCCGGCGGGACGACGATGCGCCGCACCACCGGGGCGCGTCGCCGCTGGTGCCGCAGACGCACTGGGCCGTCCGCGCCGCGCGCCGCGCCGACGCATTGGGGCTCATCCCGGGCTACCTTCCCGCGCAGGGCGCCGTGCCGCGCCACGCGCTGGCCCAAGCGCTGGAGCGCGCCGCCATCGCGGCGGACGGCACCCGGCTGCAGCCGCTGGCGGAAGGGTGGCTGTCCCGCTTCTACGAGGAGTTCGGTGAGTACCGCCGTGCCGTCGCGAGCCCCCTGGCGCTGCTGGGCGGGCGGGTGCAGGCCGGGTACGAGAGCGAGGCCGGCCGGCTGACCCCCGCCATCTCGTACGGGCCGTGGCGGATCGATCCCAAGCCCGTGCGGGAACTGTCCGCCGCGCGCGTCCGCGCCGAGGGCGCGGTGCGCCTGGGCGGGTTTGGCGCCGCGTACGCGCAGGGCCGGGCGGACCAGGACGGCGCCGCGCTGCCGCGGTGGGAAGCCGTCGCCGCGGCGGGCTCCTTTTCCGCGTCCGTGGGGCGGCAGGCCGTGGGCTACGGCCCGGGCGTGGGCGGCGCGGTCGTCTTTTATCCCAACGCGCCGCTCACCCGGCTGGAGGTGCAGACCACGCGGCCGCTGGAGCTGCCGTCCGTCCTTCGATACGCCGGCCCGGTGAGCCTGCACACCTTCTTCAGCCGGATGAGCGACCCGGGACGCCACCCGGACGAGGCATGGCTGTGGGGCGCGCGCGTCGCATTTCAGCCCCACGCGCGCCTCACCCTGGCCGTCAACCGGGGCTCCGTGTTCGGCAGCGAGCGGGAGCGCATCTCCCTGTCGCGGCTCCTGCGGATGACGGCGGGAGTGATCCGCAGCAGCAACTTCGAGAACCAGATCCTGTCGTTCGACGGCCGCCTGCGCCTGCCGACGGAGCGCTGGCTCCCCGTCACTCTGTACGCCGAAACCGGCGCGGACGACGGCGCGGGCGCGCTGGATGAGGTGCCCGGGACGGTGGCGGGCGTCTTCATCCCCGCGCTGCCGGGGCTGCCCCAGGTGGCGGTGGGGGGCGAGTACACGCGCTTTTCCACCGTGTGCTGCGGCCACGGGCCGTGGTACTTCAACTCCAGCCAGACCGGCAACTGGGCGCGCGGCAGCCACCCCCTGGGCCACCCGCTGGGCGGCGAGGGGGACGAGGCGCTGGTCTACGCGCAGGCCGACCTGCTGGACGGCCGCCTGCGCCTGGACGGGCGCGCGTTCCGGCGCTCGCGCTCCAACGAATCGCTGGAGCAGTACGGCGGCGCCAATCTCTTTGCGCCGCTCCGTGTGGGACGCAGCAGCGGGGGGAGCGTGGACGCCGCGCTGCGCATCGGGCGGGTGGACCTGACCGCCGCCTGGTTCCGCGACGCGGGCGACGGGTGGCGCCAGCGCCGCCTGCAGGCCGGCGCCGCCGCCTTCTTCTGAGACCGACGTAGAGGTTTTTGATGTCCATATTTCCCACGTACCGCCCGCGCCGGCTGCGGCGGACGGAGGCCCTGCGCTCCGCCTCGCGCGAAACGGTGGTGAGCCCGGCGGACCTGATCCTTCCCCTGTTCGCCGTCCCGGGAACGGGGGTGCGCCGCCCCGTGGGTTCCATGGCCGGGGTGGAGCAGACCTCGGCGGATGAACTGCTGCGCGACGCGGAAGAGGCGCTGCGGCTGGGGATCGGCGGCGTGCTTCTCTTCGGCATCCCCGAGCACAAGGACGAACTGGGGACCGGCGGATACGACGAGGACGGGATCGTGCAGCGGGCCGTGCGCCTGCTCAAGCGCGAGCTTCCCGAACTGCTGGTGATCACCGACGTGTGCCTGTGCGAGTACACCAGCCACGGCCACTGCGGCATCCTGCGCGCGGGGGATGTGGACAATGACGCCACCCTGCCGCTGCTGGCGCGCGTGGCCGCCACGCACGCCGCCGCGGGCGCGGACGTGGTCGCCCCGTCGGACATGATGGACGGCCGGGTGGGCGCGCTGCGCAAGGCGCTGGACGCGGGCGGGTTCGAGCAGACCGCGATCCTGTCCTACGCGGTGAAGTATGCGTCCGCCTTCTACGGGCCATTCCGTGACGCCGCGGAAAGCGCGCCGTCAGAAGGGGACCGGCGCTCGGCGCAGATGGATCCCGGCAACGTGCGCGAGGCGCTGCGCGAGGCCCGGCAGGACGTGGCCGAGGGCGCGGACATGCTGATGGTGAAGCCCGCGCTGTCCTACCTGGACGTCATCCACCGTGTAAAGGAGGACACCGGCTACCCGGTGTTCGCGTATCACGTGTCCGGCGAGTACGCCATGATCGAGGCCGCCGCCCAGCGCGGGTGGATCGACGGGCCCCGCGCCCACGAAGAAGCGCTCACCTCCATCCGCCGCGCGGGCGCGGACCGGGTGGTGAGCTATTATGCGCGCCAGTTCGCCCGGTCGCGCGCCAGGTAGCAGATGGTCCCGGTCTCCGGTGCAGATTTGTAGCAGCGCGGGAGTGCCCGGTGTCACCTTCTGCCGGGTTGAACGTTGGTGGACCCGAATGTGCAGGCGATGCGCGGCGGCGTTGTCCACGCCGTCCGCTGCATCCCGCTCCGGCCAGGTCCGGAGCGGCGCGCCTGTCTGCTCACTTTTGGCGGTAGTTTCCGGCGAGGACGCGCCGGCCGCCTGTCCCTGTGTTTCTGGAATCGATGCTGCCGCCCCTGTTGCTTCGTCTGCGCCGGCCTCTGGTTCTGGGCCTGCACCTGCTGCTGATCCCGCTGGCCTACTATGCCGCCTTCGCGCTGCGGTTCGATCTGCGGATGCCGGAAGACGTGGCGCCCGTGTTCTGGTCCACCCTGCCGTACCTGCTGGGGGCCCGCCTTGCCTCGTTTCTGATCTTCGGGCTGTTTCAGGGCTGGTGGCGCCACGTGGGGATGCGCGACCTGGTGGACCTGGTGCGCGCCGTGACGCTGAGTTCCGCGCTGCTGCTGGGCGCGCTGTTCATGACCAGCCAGGTGGCGGGGGTGCCCCGCTCGGTGCTGGTGCTGGACTGGGTTCTGGCCGTTCTGATCTTTGGCGGCGTGCGCTTTCTGGTGCGGGCCGCGCGCGAGCGCCAGTTCCGCCCGTGGCGCGTGCGCTCCGGCAAGCGCACCCTGGTGGTGGGCGCCGGCGCCTCGGCCGAGCGGCTGCTGCGCCACATTCAGCGTGACGACTCCGACAGCACCTGGCTGGTGGGGCTGGTGGACGACGATCCGGGCAAGCGCGGCATGCGCATGCACGGCATTCCCATGCTGGGCACCAGCGAGGACCTTCCCGCCCTGATCGCGGCCCGGCAGATCGAGGAGGTGATCATCGCCATCCCGTCCGCCACGCGCGAAGAAATGCGCCGCATCGTGCAGCCGTGCATGGATTCGGGGGTGGAGTTCAAGATCGTCCCGTCCATGCGCGAAGTGCTGGACGGCCGCGCCCGCCTGAGCGAGCTGCGCAAGGTGCAGGTGGAGGACCTGCTGGGGCGCGAAACGGTGGCGCTGGAACTGGAGGGCGTGCGCGAGGACCTGGAAGGACGCGTGGTGATGGTCACCGGCGGCGCGGGCTCCATCGGGTCGGAGCTGGCGCGGCAGGTGGCGGCGCTGCAGCCCAGCCGGCTGGTGGTGCTGGACCAGGGCGAAACGCCGCTGTACTACATCGCCATGGAGCTGGAGACGTCGTTCCCCGGGCTGGACATTGTCCCCGTGGTGGCCGACATCACCAACGAGGGGCGGATGGAGGCGGTGTTCAAGAAGCACCGCCCCGACAGCGTCTTTCACGCGGCGGCGTACAAGCACGTGCCGCTGATGGAAGACAACGCGGTGGAGGCGGTGCGCAACAACACGCTGGGCACGCTGTGCGTGGCCAAGCTGGCCGCCAAGTTCGGCACCCGCAAGTTCGTGCTGATCAGCACCGACAAGGCGGTGCACCCGTCCAGCGTCATGGGCGCCACCAAGCGGCTGGCCGAGCGCGTGGTGCTGGGATGGCCGGTGCTGCAGGCCTCGCGCACCGACTTCCGCGCCGTGCGCTTTGGCAACGTGCTGGGCTCCGACGGCAGCGTGGTGCCCCTGTTCCGCAAGCAGCTGGCGGCGGGCAAGCCGCTCACGGTGACGCACCCGGACGTCACCCGCTACTTCATGACCATTCCCGAGGCCGTGCAGCTGGTGCTGCAGGCCGCGGCGCTCCCCGACGCGGCCGGGCGCATCTGCATGCTGGACATGGGCTCGCCCGTGCGCATCGTGGAACTGGCCGAAAACCTGATCCGGCTTTCGGGGCTGGAGCCGTACAGCGACGTGCCCATTCTCTTTACCGGGCTGCGCCCCGGCGAGAAGCTGCACGAGGAGCTGATGTCGGACGTGGAAACCACCTTTCCCACCGCGCTGGCCAAGATCCGGGTGGTGCAGACCCCCGAGACCGAGGCCGAGGCGCTGGTCTCCGGGCTGGACCGCCTGGGCGCCGCGGTGGAGGTGGGAAGCTCGGACGACTGCGTGGCGGCCATCTGCGGACTGATCCCGGAGTGCGTGTCGCCGCTGCGCGAACGCGGGCTGCACGCCGCCTTCGCACGGTAGACAGCGGGTTGCCCGCGTCTCGCAAGTTGCTGTATATTCTTCGGTTGCGTTTTCGGGGGCGCATCTTGGTGGATGCGCCCCCGGCGCATCCCGCTCCTTTTCTACTCCGTGGGACGAATCATGGCGTACACTGAACTTCTGTCGCGCATAGAACGCCGGGAAGCCGTCGTCGGAATCATGGGGCTGGGGTACGTGGGGCTCCCCCTGGCCGTGGAACTGGCCCGCAGCGGATACCGCACGCTGGGCTTCGACATCTCCGAGGGCGTGGTGCGCGGTATCAACGGCGGCCGCAGCCACGTGCAGGACGTGTCGTCGGAGGTGCTGGGCGCGTTCGTGGGCGAGGGGCTGCTTTCCGCCACCGACGACATGACGCGCATGGGAGAGTGCGACGCCATCTGCATCTGCGTCCCCACCCCGCTCAACAAGATCAAGGACCCGGACCTGTCGTTCGTGGCGGCCGCCGCCGAGGCGATCGCCGCGCAACTGCGTCCCGGGCAGATGGTGATTCTGGAAAGCACCACCTATCCCGGAACCACCCGCGACGTGGTGCTCCCCATCCTGGAGCGCGGCGGCCTCAAGGTGGGCGAAAATCTGTTCGTCTGCTTCAGCCCCGAGCGGGTGGACCCGGGCAACCCGGTGTGGCACACGCGCAACACCCCCAAGGTCATCGGCGGCATCACGCCCCGCTGCCTGGAGGCGGGGGTGGCGCTGTACGGCGGCGTGTTCGACACGCTGGTGCCGGTGGAAAGCGCCGAAGCGGCCGAGCTGGTGAAGGTGTACGAGAACACCTTCCGCATGATCAACATCGCCCTCGCCAACGAACTGGCCCAGGCCTGCGACCGGCTGGGGGTGAACGTGTGGGAGGTGATCGACGCCGCCGCCACCAAGCCCTTCGGCTTCATGAAGTTCACTCCGGGGCCGGGGCTGGGCGGGCACTGCATTCCGCTGGATCCGCACTACCTGAGCTGGAAGATGCGCACCCTGGCCTTCAAGACGCGCATGATCGAGCTGGCCAGCGAGATCAACGCCGAAATGCCGGGGTTCGTGGTGGGCAAGGTGGCCGACGCGCTCAACGACGACGGCAAGGCGGTGCGGGGCAGCCGCGTGCTGGTGCTGGGCGTGGCGTACAAGAAGGACATCGACGACCTGCGCGAAAGCCCGGCGCTGGAAATCCTGCGCCTGCTGCAGGAAAAGGGCGCCGACGTGCAGTACCACGACCCGTTCTGCGGCGCCATCCGCGACGACGGCCACACGCCGCTGCGCAACCTCCCGCTGCTGAGCCAGGAGCTCACGGACGAGGCGCTGGCCGGGGCCGACGTGGTGGTGGTGGTGACCGACCACACGGCGGTGGACTACGATCGCGTGGCCGAGCGGGCGCGCGTGGTGGTGGACACCCGCGGGGTGGTGCGCCCGGCGGGACGCGGCGGCGCGCGCATCGTGGGGCTTTCGGGGGTGGCGCGCGGCCCCGAACGGGTGCGGGTGCCGGTACTGGTGGGCTGAACGGTCCGCTTTCGATCCAGCCGCGGGCCCGCTATCTTCGCGGCCCGCGGCGGTTGCGTTTCGCGGTACGGAATCACGTCAAGGAGAACGGTTGATGCGCATAGCGGTGGTCGGGACGGGGTACGTGGGACTGGTGGTGGGCGCCTGCCTGGCGGAAACGGGGAACGACGTGGTCTGCGCCGACGTGGACGCCGGCAAGATCGCGCGCCTGAACGCCGGCGAAATCCCCATCTACGAGCCGGGGCTGGAGCCGCTGGTGGAGCGCAACCTGCGCGACGGCCGCATCAGCTTCACCACGGACGTGGGCCCGGCGGTGGCCTCGGCCGAAATCATCTTCATCGCCGTGGGCACCCCTCCGGGCGAGGACGGCTCGGCGGACCTCAAGCACGTGCTGGCGGTGGCCGACACCATCGGCAGCAACATGCCCGACGACGGCCCGGAAAAGATCGTCATCACCAAGAGCACGGTGCCGGTGGGCACCGCCGCCAAGGTGCGCGCCGCGGTGGCGCGCCACACCGGGCGCACGGTGCACGTCTGCTCCAACCCGGAGTTCCTCAAGGAGGGCGCGGCCGTCCTGGACTTCATGAAGCCGGACCGCGTGGTGGTGGGGGTGGACTCGGAGTACGCGCGCGAAAAGCTGGGCGAGCTGTACGCCCCCTTCGTGCGCACCGGCAACCCCATCCTGTTCATGGACATCGCCAGCGCCGAGATCACCAAGTACGCGGCCAACGCCATGCTGGCCACCCGCATCTCGTTCATGAACATGATCGCGGGGCTGTGCGAGGCGGTGGGCGCCGACGTGACGCACGTGCGCCAGGGCATCGGCACGGACGAGCGCATCGGGCCGGGATTCCTGTTCGCGGGGATCGGGTACGGCGGCAGCTGCTTTCCCAAGGACGTCAAGGCGCTCATCCACACCCTTCGCGACACGGGCGTGGATGCCTCGATCCTGGACGGGGTGGAGCAGGTGAACGACGCGCAGAAGAGCGTGCTGGTGCAGCGCGTGACGGAGCGCTTTGGCGCCGACCTGACGGGGCGCACCTTCGGGGTGTGGGGGCTGAGCTTCAAGCCCGAGACCGACGACATGCGCGAGGCGCCGTCGCTGACGGTGGTGCGCGGGCTGGTGGAGCGCGGCGCGCGGGTGCGCGCGCACGATCCCGAGGCCGGGCACGAGGCCGAGCGCTACTTCGAGGACCTGATCACGAGCGGCGGGCTGACGCTGTGCGAGCACAACTACGACTGCCTGGAGGGCGCCGACGCCCTGCTGGTGCTGACGGAGTGGGCGCCGTACCGCAACCCGGACTTTGCCCGGGTGCGCGCGCAGTTGGGCGAGCCGGTGATCTTTGACGGCCGCAACCTGTGGGACCCGGAGCGCATGCGCGAGGCGGGCTTCCACTACGTGTCCATCGGACGGCAGGCGCGCGCGGGTTCGGCGCGGCTGGCCGCCACGGCCTGAGGCGCGGATGCGGATTCTGATTACCGGGGCCGCGGGGTTCCTGGGCTCGCACCTGTGCGACCGCTTTCTGGCCGAGGGGCACTCGGTGGTGGGGATGGACAACTTCATCACCGGCCACCCCGACAACATCGCCCACCTGATGGGCCGCCCGGACTTTCAGTTCGTGCAGCACGACGTTACCAACTTCATGTACGTGGAGGGGCCGCTGGACGGCGTGCTGCACTTTGCCTCGCCGGCCAGCCCCATCGACTACCTGGAGCAGCCGATTCCCACCCTGAAGGTGGGGTCGCTGGGGACGCACAAGGCGCTGGGCCTGGCCAAGGCCAAGGGCGCCCGCTTTCTGCTGGCCTCCACCAGCGAGGTGTACGGCGACCCGCAGGTGCACCCGCAGCCGGAAAGCTACTGGGGGCACGTGAACCCGGTGGGCCCGCGCGGCGTGTACGACGAGGCCAAGCGCTTTGCCGAGGCCATGACCATGGCGTACCACCGCTTTCACGGGATGGAGACGCGCATCGTGCGCATCTTCAACACCTACGGGCCGCGCATGCGCCCGGGCGACGGCCGCGTGGTGAGCAACTTCATCGTGCAGGCGCTGCGCGGCGACCCCATTTCCATCTACGGCGACGGCTCGCAGACGCGCTCGTTCACCTACGTGGACGACCTGGTGGAGGGGATCTACCGCCTGTTCCTGAGCGACCGGGCGGAGCCCACCAACATCGGCAACCCGGGCGAGTTCACCGTGCGCGAACTGGCCGAGCTGGTGCTGCGGATGACGGGGAGCCGCTCCGAACTGCAGCGCCTGCCGCTGCCGGAAGACGACCCCAAGGTGCGGCAGCCGGACATCACCCTCGCCCGGTCCGTGCTGGGGTGGGAGCCGCGCGTGCCGCTGGAGGAAGGGCTGTCGCGCACCATTCCGCACTTTCGCCGGCTGGTGGAAGAGGGCGATCAGGCCGCCCGGTTTCTGGAGGACGGCGCCGCCGCCGCGCGGCGCTGATCGTCCATCCGCGGTGTGAACGCTTTCTTTTGAAGACGGTGTGCAGTTGATGAGAAGACGAATTGACGGGTACCTGCGCGGGTGGGCCGTGTGCCTGGCGGCGCTGGTGCTTGCCGCGCCCGCCGCGGCGCAGGTGACCACCCCGGCTCCCGCTCCTGCTGCGCCCGCCGCTCCCGCGCCCTCTTCGGTGGGGCAGGCGGGGATGGCGGTGAGCTCCGGGGCCCCGCTGCTGGACGCCCCGGTGAGCCGCGCCCAGTACCTGCTGGGCGCGGGCGATGTGGTGACGGTGTCGCTGACGGGAACGCTGAACCGGGTGTGGGAAGTCCCCGTCAGCCCCGAGGGCGCGCTGGTGGTGCCGGAGCTGGGCGTGACGCGCGTGCTCAACCTGAACCTGGACCAGGCGCAGGCGCGGGTGCGCGACCTGGTGCAGCGCTACTATCAGGGCGTCACCGTGAGCCTGACGCTTGCGGAGACGCGGCGCTTTCGCGTGTTCCTGGTGGGCGGGGTGCCCGATCCGGGCGCGCGGGTGGCCAGCGCGGCCACCCGGGTGAGCGACCTGGTGCCGGTGGACGTGGTGAACGGCGTGGTGCGGCGCAACGTGGTGGTGCGGCGCAGCGCGGGCGATTCCATCATCGCCGACCTGGTGCGGTTCCGCCAGGCGGGCGACCTGGACGCCAATCCGCCGCTGCGCGAGGGAGACGTGGTGGTGGTTCCCACCATCGAGCGTACGGTGGAGATCTACGGACGGGTCCACTTTCCCGGCCGCTACGAGTTCCGCGCGGGCGAGTCGCTGGCCGACCTGCTGATGCTGGCCAACGCCGGGGGCGACTTTCCGGCCAACGCGGCCGACACGGTGCGCGTCACGCGGTTCCTGGGCGCCGAGCAGCGGGAGTTCCACACCTTTTCGCGCGCGGAGGCGATCGGCGTGGCGGGGCGCGCGTTCCGGCTGCGCCCCGCGGACGCGGTGTACATCGCCCAGCTGACCAATTTCCAGGAGCAGCGGACGGCCCTGGTCATCGGCCAGGTGGTGCGGCAGGGGACGTACCCCATCCGCCCGGGCGTCACCACGGTGCGCGAACTGGTGCAGCTGGCCGGCGGGTTCACGCCCGAAGCGTCGCTGGTGGACGCCACGCTGCGCCGCAGGCAGCGGGTGGGCGGCAGCGGCGGAAACGTGCTGGGCGACCTGCAGGGCGTGCCGCCGGAGCTGCTGAGCTCGGATGAGCGGCGGCTGCTGCAGGCCCGCGGGCAGGGGGACCCCAACGTGGTGGTGCTGGACTTTCAGCGGCTGTTCGCCGCCGGGGGCGACGCGCTGGACCAGGTGCTGGAGGCCGGCGACGAGCTGGTGATTCCGCTGCGCCGGACCGGGGTGACGGTGCTGGGCGCGGTGGGGCAGCCGGGGCTCATCCAGTACGTGGAAGGGCGCACCGCCGAGGACTACATCCGCCTGGCCGGCGGGTACAACCGCCGCGCGGACCGCGGCGAGGTCACCGTCTTCGGCGCGCAGTTCGGCAGCCGCACGCAGCTGGGCGACGTGCGGGCCATCGTTCCGGGCGACCAGATCGTGGTGCCGTTCCGGGAGCGCCGCAATCCGCTGCAGACGCTGCAGAGCGCGCAGAGCATCATCAGCACCATCTCGGGAGTGGCACTCACCATCATCGCCTTCCGCCAGATCTTTCCCCGTGATCCATGACCTGGCGGAGCCGCCCGCCCGCGGCGGGCGGGCGGAGCGCGACACCCTGAACGAGCCGATGGCGAACGAGACGGAACCGGCGCCGGGCCTTCGCGCCGTGGACCTGGCGGCCGCGCTGCTGCGGCGGTGGAAGTGGGTGCTGGGCGCGGCGGTCCTGGTGCCCTTGGCCGCCGTCGCCACGCGCTACCTGCTGACGGCGCGCTACAACGCGGACACGCTGCTGGTGCCCTTTGCCGCCACGCAGCAGTCCGGCGGGGCGGCGCTGGCGCAGCTTCCCGCCGGGGTGGGCGGCATGCTGGGCCTGCCGCAGTCGGGCAACGACCGGATGGTGGGGGTGGTGCTGGGGAGCCGCACCCTGCTGGACTCGCTGGTGGCGCGCCTGGGCACCACCCCCGGGCGGACGGCGGAGATCCACGAGATCTTCTGGGAGCACACCCGGGTGAACCGGGCCCCCGACGGCTCCATCCGCATCGAAGTGGGCGCCACCACGCCGCAGCTGGCGGTGGACATCGTACGTGCGTATCCCGTGATCCTCAACTCCCTGCTGTCGCGCGTCAACACTGACGGCGCCAACCGCAAGGAGGCGTTTCTGCGCATGCAGCTGGACAGCGCGCGCGAGGCGCTGGTGCGCTCCGAGGAGCGGATGCTGAGCTTTGGCCGCGCGGTGCCCTCCGGCCAGGTGGACGAGGCCAGCGCGGCGCGCACGCTGCAGGCCGCGGCCGAGGCGCAGCAGGCCATCAACGAGCAGGAAGTGGTCGTGGCCCAGCTGCGGCAGTCGGTGACGGAGCAGAACCCGCAGATGCAGGCCGCGCTCGCCGAACTGGCCACCCGCCGCGCACAGCTGCGCCGGCTGACGGACGGCGGGTCTTCGTCGAGCCGCGTCTTTACCCCGCTGGGGCAGGGCGCCGACGTGCGCGTGGCCTCCACCCGCCTGCTGCGCGACTACACGCAGAACGAGCGGGTGTACCAGAGCCTCACCGCCGCGCTGGCGCAGACGCAGATCGACGCCAACAACACCCTCCCGGTGCTGACGGTGCTGGACGCGCCGGTGCTGCCGGGCGCGCCCGCCCGTTCGCCGCTGTGGAAGCTGGTGCTCACCTGGATGGTGCTGGGGGTTCTGCTGGGGATGGGCGCCGCGCTTCTGGCCGAGGCGATGCGCCGGGTGCGCAGCGCGCCGCAGAACGAGCCGCTCTTCGAGGCGTGGCGGCAGGTGCGCGGCGGGCGGCGCTCCCGCGCGGGAGCCCGCTGATGCGTGTTCTGGTGGTGGCCGGGGCGCGGCCCAACTTCATCAAGGTCGCGCCCATCCTGCGCGCGCTGCACGCGGCGGGGGACGAGGCGGTGCTGGTGCACACGGGCCAGCACTACGACGACCGCATGTCGGACGCCTTCTTCCGCGACCTGGGGATGGCCCCGGCGGACTTTCACCTGGGGGTGGGCTCCGGCTCGCACGCGGAGCAGACCGCGCGGGTGATGGTGGCGTTCGAGCCGGTGCTGCTGCAGGTGCGCCCGGAGTGGGTGGTGGTGGTGGGCGACGTGAACAGCACCCTGGCGTGCGCCCTGGTGGCCGCCAAGCAGGACGAGTCCGTGGGGTGCCGCGTGGCGCACGTGGAAGCCGGGCTGCGCAGCGGCGACTGGCGCATGCCCGAGGAGGTGAACCGCGTGCTCACCGACCGGCTTGCCGACCTGCTGCTTACCCCCAGCCGCGACGCGCTGCACAACCTGCGCGCCGAAGGAATCGCGGAGGAGCGGGTCCGGTTCGTGGGGAACGTGATGATCGACACCCTGTTTGCCCAGCTGGAGTCCGCCCGCGCCCGTGACGCCGCGGGGGCAATGGGGCTCCCGCGCGGGGGGTACGCCCTGGCCACGCTGCACCGCCCGTCCAACGTCGACAGCCCGGACGCGCTGGGCGCCGTGCTGGGCGCGCTGCGCCAGGTGGCGGCCAGCACCCCCGTGGTGCTGCCGCTGCACCCGCGCACCCGGGCCCGCGCGCGCGAGTTCGGCCTGGAAGGACTGCTGGAAGGACTGCACGTGCTGGAGCCTGTGGGGTACACCGACATGCTGTCGCTGGTGGACGGCGCCGCGGTGGTGCTCACGGACAGCGGCGGGGTGCAGGAAGAAACGACCGCGCTGGGCGTTCCCTGCGTGACGCTGCGCGAGCAGACCGAGCGCCCGGTGACGGTGACGGAGGGAACCAACCGCCTGGCCCCGTGGCCGCTGACGGCGGACGGCGTGGTGTCCAGCTTCCGCGCGGCGCAGGCGCGCGGGCGTCGTCCCGACGGCGTGCCCGGCCCCGAAGGGTGGGATGGTGCCGCCGCGGAGCGCATCGTGCATGCCCTGCACGCCCTTGCCCGCACGGACGGCGCGGCGGGCTTCTGATCGCCCCGGGGCGGTGACGGAGCGACGCGCCCGCGCGTCATCTGTTTCCGCCGCCGGGCCGTTGTTTTCTGCCGGGCGGCGGTGCCGCGCGGCATGCGCCGGAGGGATCCGGCGGTCACTGCATGAGAGTGTGGATGAGCACTGAGACAGTTTCGCGCGTGCTGGTGGCCGGAGGTCCGGAGGGCCGGCCGGTGCGTCCGGCCGGGGCGCCGCCCGCGGCGGCGGGGCCGGTCGTGGTGGTGGAGCCGGTGGGGGCGTGGGGCGCGCTGCACCTGCGCGAAACCTGGGAGCACCGCGAGCTGCTCCTGTTTCTGACGCTGCGCGACGTAAAGGTGCGCTACAAGCAGACGGTGCTGGGGCTGGGGTGGGTGGTTCTCCTTCCCCTGCTCACGGCCATCGTCTTTACCGTGTTTCTGGGCAACGTGGCGCGGGTGGACTCGGGCGGGGTGCCGTACCCCCTGTTCGTGTACTCCGCGCTGCTGCCGTGGACCTTCTTCGCCAGCGCGGTGACCAGCGGGGCGGGGAGCGTGGTGGGGAGCGCCCACCTGGTCACCAAGGTGTACTTTCCCCGGGTGATCGTTCCCGCGGCGGCCATCGCGGCCCGGCTGGTGGACTTCGCCATCTCCTTTCTGGTGCTGGTGGGGATGATGCTGGTGTACCAGGTGGCGCCCACGCGCAACCTGCTGATGATCCCCGTGCTGGTGGTGCTGGTGAGCCTGCTGAGCTTCGCTTTCGGGCTGATGCTGGCGGGAATCAACGTGCGCTGGCGCGACGTGGGGATGGCGGTGCCGGTGCTGCTTCAGCTCTGGATGTTCGCGTCGCCGGTGGTGTACTCGGCCAGCATGGTGCCCGCCCGGTGGCGGACGCTGTACAACCTGAACCCGGTGGTGGGCATCGTCGGCAACTTCCGCGTGGCGGTGAGCGGCGGCGCGTTCGACTGGCCCGCGCTGGGGATTTCCGCGGCCGCCACGGTGGTTCTGCTCGCGCTTTCCGCGTACGTGTTCGCGCGGGTGGAACG
The DNA here is from genome assembly GCF_014202995.1 of Longimicrobium terrae. NCBI lineage: Bacteria > Pseudomonadati > Gemmatimonadota > Longimicrobiia > Longimicrobiales > Longimicrobiaceae > Longimicrobium > Longimicrobium terrae. The sequence continues at coordinate 268,347 of NZ_JACHIA010000001.1, read as the reverse complement.
CAACTTCGCCGACTACATCTGATGCAGTCTGTCGTACAGGTACAGCACCTTTCCAAGCGCTACCAGATCGGGGCGCGCCCGGTTTCACGCAGCCTGCGCGAAGCGCTGGGAGAGACGATGCGCGCCCCGCTCGCGGCCCTGCGCCGCGGGGGCGCGACGCCGGCCACCACCCTGTGGGCGCTGGACGACGTCAACTTCGAGATCGCGCCCGGCGAGGTGGTGGGCTTCATCGGCCACAACGGGGCGGGGAAGTCCACGCTGCTCAAGGTGCTTTCGCGCATCGTGGCGCCCACCCGCGGGCGGGTGGAGCTGCGCGGGCGGGTGGGAAGCCTGCTGGAGGTGGGCACCGGCTTTCACCCCGAGCTCACCGGGCGCGAAAACGTCTTTCTGAACGGCGCCGTGCTGGGAATGAGGCGCGCCGAGATCGCCGCCAAGTTCGACGAGATCGTGGCCTTCGCCGAGGTGGACCGCTTCATCGACACCCCCGTGAAGCGCTATTCCAGCGGCATGTACATGCGGCTGGCGTTCGCCGTGTCGGCGCACCTGGAGCCCGAGATCATGATCGTGGACGAGGTGCTGGCCGTGGGCGACCTGGCGTTCCAGAAGAAGTGCCTGGGCAAGATGGGCGACGTGGCGCGCCACGGCCGCACCATCCTGTTCGTGAGCCACAACATGCAGGCCATCGCCAACCTGTGCACCCGCGCGCTGCTCATGCAGGGCGGGCGGGTGGAGTTTGACGGGCCCACGCTGGACGCCATCGGCCTGTACCACCGCCAGTACCAGGTGGGAAGCACGCGGCGCGAGTACGACGGCGACGCCCTGGTGGGCGACGACGAACTGGCCATGCGCCTGCTTGCCGTGCGCCAGGAGGACAACGAGACCGGGAGCTTCGAGTCGCACCTTCCCGTGCAGGTGGAGATGGAGGTGCGGGTGGGGAACCCGCCCCGCTTCGAGGGGCTGGTGATCGGCTTTGCCGTGTTCAACGAAAACCAGGTGGAGCTGTTTTCGTCGTACTTCGACGACCTGGACCCCACCAAGCCGGGGATTCCGCAGCCCGGGGTGTACCGGCTGCGCTGCGAGATCCCCGCGCACTTCCTTCCCGAGGGAACGTTCCGCCTGGTGCCCGACGTGGGGATCTCCAAGGTCCGGCGGGTGGCGGGCGAGGAGCAGCAGCTGCAGTTCTCGGTGAACAACGTGCGCGGGGTGGGAAGCCGCTGGGAGCTCAGCGGGTGGCGCAGCGGAAGCGCGCTCCTTCCGTACCTTCCGTGGGAAAACCGGGTGGAGTTCCCCGCCGCCGCCGACGCGGCGGTATCCGGGTGAGCGTGCAGACGGCCGAAGACGGGCGGGTGCCCGCTTCCGGCGCGGCGCCGCGCATCGCGCTGGTGATCCAGGGGCCCATCTACGAGCAGCTGAACGGGCACTCCACGCTGGAAATCCTGGAGTTTCTGAGCGCCTCGCCGCTGCGCCGCCACTTTCACGTGGTGTACGCCGCATGGGACACCGAGGCCCCCGAGCGGCTGAACGTGCTGCGCCCGCACCTGGACCAGGTGAGCCTGGCGCGGCAGCCGGAGCGGTGGGGAAGCGGAAACCGCAACCTGCAGCGCCACGGCATCGCGGCGGCGCTGGACCTGATCGAGCCGGGCGGCTTCGAGTACGTGCTCAAGACCCGCAGCGACTTCGGCCTCACCGACCGGCTGCTGGGCGCGCTGGTGGAGCGCGCGGAGCGGGGGTACGAGCGGGTGCTGGTGACCAATGTATTCACCCGCTACGAGCCGTTCCACATCTCGGACATGCTGGTGTTTTCCACCTTCGCCAACGTGCGGGCGTGGTACGACACGCGCGAGGTGTACTACGAGGACCTGTACTCGCCCGAGGTGCAGTTCGCGCGGATGTTCGTGCGCAGCCGCCAGCTCCCGTACCCCATGACCATGCTGGGGCACCTGGAGTTTCTGCGCGACTGGATCGAGGTGCTGGACTTCGGGGAGTACGGGCTGGTGTGGTTCAAGGACCTGCAGATCAGCCGGTCGGCCTTCAACCGGTTCAACTGGATCATCTACGACCGCGACAGCGGCCCCACGCTCACGCGGCTGATTCCCGCGGGGTACCCGGAGCGGCTGCGGCGCACGTGGATTCCGCTGGGCGTGGTGGCCACGGGGCTGCTGCTGCGCGACCTGCTGGTGCGTTCGACGCTGGTGGGCGGGGGCGCGCTGCTGGAGCGGCTGGGGCTGGGCGTAAAGTTCACCACCTTCCGCCTCGCCTCTGGAAAGCAGCTGCGGTTCAAGTGGGGGGTGGCCACCAAGCGCTACGCCTACTACCACGTGGATCCCATGGGGAGCGAGCACGACATGCCCATCGGGGGGCACACCCGGCGCCCGCCGCCGCCCGCGCAGCTGGGCGAGCCGCTTCCGGAGATGCGCACCGTTCTGCGCACGCCGCTGCTGCGCGTGGACCTGCTGCGGGCCTCCCCTCCCTCCGGGAAGGAGTAGCCGGCCATGACGTCCACTTCAGCGCCCGGCGAGGCCCGCGCGCCCCGGCGGCGGGAACCCGTCCGCTCCGGGCAGATCTCGGTAGTGGTGCAGGGGCCGGTGATGGGGGCCCCCGACGCCCCCCCCGCGGCGCGCCTGACGCAGCGCTGCCTGCAGAGCGTGCGCAGGCACCTGCCCGACGCCGAGATCGTGCTGTCCACCTGGCGCGGCTCCGACGTGTCGGGGCTGCATTTCGATGTGCTGGTGGAGAGCGACGATCCCGGCGGGCCGCGCTGCGACGACCCGGCCCACCCGGGATGGGGCCCGGTGTACTACAACGCCGACCGGCAGGCGGTTTCCACGTACCAGGGGCTGCGCGCGGCTTCGCGCCCGTACGCCATGAAGCTGCGCAGCGACATGCTCCTGACCGGAACGGGCTTTCTGCGCTACTTCGGGCGGTACCGCGCGCGCAGCCCGCAGTGGCGCCTGTTCCGCGAGCGGGTGGTGGTGCCCAACTACTTTTCGCGCAACCCGCGAAACCGGCTGCCGTACCCGTTTCACCCCAGCGACTGGTTTCAGTTCGGGCTGCGCGAAGACCTGCTGGATCTGTGGAACAGCCCGCCGCTGGACCCCTCGGTTCCGCGCTGGTACGAGCACCGGCCGCACGCGCCCAACGACCCTGAACCCTGGGTGATGTACCGCTACACCGTGGAGCAGTGGGTGTGGCTCAGCTTTCTGCGCCGTCACGGCGAGGTGCCGTTCGAGCACAAGTGCGACGATTCGCCGGAGGCGCTGGATCTTTCGGACCTGGCCTTCGCCAACAACTTGGTGGTGGCGGACCGGCGCGCGCTGGGCATCCGCTTCGCCAAGTACCCGGTTTCGGTGCAGCACGCCGAGACGCTGTACACACACCGCGAGTGGCAGGCCCTGTACGCCGCCTTCTGCGATCCCGACGCCCGGGTGGAGATGGACCTTCCCCACGTGTCCAAGCGGCTGTACAGCCGCTACCTGGCCGGGGCGCACAGCACGCTGCTGAACCCGCGCATGTCGCGCGCGGGCGCCGTGGTGAGCGCCGGGTGGGAGCGGCGGTCGCCGGCGAGCTTCCGGGTGGCCAAGCGGCTGTACTCGTCGGTGTGGGCGGCGGTGGACCGGATCGCCAGCCGGTGACCCGCGCGCATGGCTGAGCGGCCGCCTCCCCGGCCGGAGGACATCTCGGTGGTGGTGCAGGGGCCGGTGACCGGGCGCCCCGACGCCCCGCATGAGGAGAGGCACACGCTGCGCGCGCTGGAAAGCGTGCGGCGGCACCTGCCCGGCGCCGAAATCGTCCTTTCCACCTGGGCGGGGTCCGACGTGTCGGGGCTTCCGTTCGACCGCCTGGTGGAAAGCGACGATCCGGGAACGTTCCGCTGCGACGCGGATTCGCGGCCGGGCTTTCAGGCGTTCTACAACGCGAACCGGCAGATCGTCTCGTCACGCAACGGGCTGCGCCAGGCGGCCCGCCCGTACGCCATGAAGCTGCGCAGCGACATGGTGCTTTCCGGCACCGGGTTTCTGCGCTTCTTCGGCCGGTATCCGGTGCGGGCGGCGGAGTGGCGGGTGCTGGAGGAGCGAGTGGTGACTGCGGACTGGTTTTCGCGCAGCGTGCGCCGCCGCGTCGCGTACCCCTTTCACCCCAGCGACTGGTTCCACTTCGGCCTGCGCGGCGACGTGCTGCGGCTGTGGGACATTCCGCTGGCGGACGAGGAGATGGTGCGGTGGTACGACCACCACCCCCGCCCCGAGGGGGACGCGGACTGGTGGCTCACCCACCGCTACACGGTGGAGCAGCACAACTGGCTGGCGTTTCTGCGCGGGTACGGCCCGGTGCCGTTCGCGCACAAGACGGACGCGGGCCCGGAGGCGCGCCGCCTTTCGGAGCTGACCATCGCCAACAACCTGGTGGTGGCCGAGGTGCAGGCGCTGAACATCGAGTTTCTGAAGTACCCCATGCAGCTGGCGCACTGGGCCGCGCTGTACACGCACGGCGAGTGGCAGCGGCTGTACCGCGACTGCTGCGACCCCGCCTTCCGCCCCGCGCCCGACGCGCGGCTGGCGTGGAAGCGGGGGTACGACCGCTGGCTGGCGGGGGCGCACCTGGCCCTGCTTTCGCCGCGCTCGTCGCCGGCGCTGCGCGCGCTGAGCGCGGGCGCCGAGTCCCGCTTTCCCGGCGCGTTCCGCGCCGCCAAGCGGGCATACGTGTCGGGGCTGGCCGCCCTGGGGCGACGCCCCGGGAGCTGACTGCCCCGTCCTGTTTTTTTTCGATACGCACACGCGAAGAGTTCCGTGTTGAACCCTACTGAAACGACCCTGATCCTGTGCGGCGGCCCGCCGAACCCCACCAACCTTCCCCTGGGGGCCGGGCAGTCCAACGCCATGGTGCCGGTGAACGGCAAGCCGGTCATCGGGTGGATCCTGGACGAGCTGCTGTTCAAGGGAATCCGCCGCGCCACCGTGGTGGTGCGCGAGGAAAACACCCAGCTGCGCGGCTTTGTGGAGCGGGTGTACCGCGAGCGCATGGAGCTGCGGATCGCCACCGTGCGGGACTCCGGGAGCATCGTGCGCTCCATGCAGGCGGGGCTGGAGGGCGAGACGGAGCCCGGGCTGGTGCGCGTGGTGCTGGGCGACACGCTGATCCGCGACTCGTTCACGGGCGACCGCGACTTCGTGTACACGGCCGAGGTGGAGGATTCGCGGCGGTGGTGCGTGGCGGTGACCGGCGCGGTGGGCGAGGTGGTGCGGCTGATCGACAAGCAGGAGCTGGACGAGCCGCCCTTTCAGGCGCTGGCGGGCTACTACCACCTGCGCGACGGGGCGCTGCTGCGGGCCGCGGTGGATGAAAGCGTGCTGGCCGGCGACACCGAGCTGAGCGACGTGCTGCGCCGCTACATGGCGGTGCATCCGCTGCAGGCGCAGCAGGCGCGCGAGTGGTTCGACTTCGGGCACATCGACAACCTGGTGGGGGCGCGCCGCCGGCTGCTGCAGCCGCGCTACTTCAACGCGCTCACCATCAACCCCGTGCTCAACACCATCACCAAGGTGAGCCAGCACACCAAGAAGCTGGAGGAGGAGCTGGCGTGGTTCCAGCTGCTTCCCGAGGAGCTCAAGGTGCTGACGCCGCGCGTGCTGGCCACGCGCGACGCCGAGGGCAACGTGTCGGTGAGCCAGGAGTACTACGGGTATCCCACGCTGGCGGAACTGTACGTGTACGGCGACCTGCCGCGGGAGATCTGGAGCTCGGTGATGCGCAAGGTGCTGCTCATTCACCAGGAGTTCCGCCGCCACCCGGGCGAGCTGGAGCCGGAGCACGTGCACGCCATGTACGGCGCCAAGACGTGGGACCGGCTGGACGCGCTGCGCGGGCAGGACCCGGCGTGGCAGGAGATGCTGGACGCGCCCGTCATCACCTACCAGGGGCGCGAGCTGCGCAACGTGGACGTGCTGCGCGACGCCATCAACCGCGGCGCGGAGCGGCTGGCGGGGTCGGCGCCCATCAGCATCATCCACGGCGACTACTGCTTCAGCAACATCCTGTTCGACGTCAACAACCAGATCGTGCGGCTCATCGACCCGCGCGGCAGCTTCGGCAAGAGCGGCATCTACGGCGACGCGCGGTACGACATCGCCAAGCTGCGCCACAGCCTGAGCGGGCTGTACGATTTTGTCATGGCCGACATGTTCGACGTGCGGCGCGAAGCGGACGGAAGCTGGACGTCGCAGGTGTACGCCGACGCGCGGCTGCGCTCGCTGGCCGGGGACTTTGACCGCATGGTGGCGGCGCTGGGCTACGACGTGAACGAGATCCGCTTCATCGAGGGGCTTCTCTTCGTGTCGATGGTGCCGTACCACCACGGCCACCCGCGCCGCCAGCAGCTGCTGTACCTTACGGGGCTCACGCTGCTGAACGACGTCCTGTGACCGCGGCCGGGCGCCGGGCGGACGGCCCGGCGGGGACCCGCGGCACGGGGGAGGAGGCGGGCCACATCCCCGCGCTGGACGGCGTGCGGGGGCTGGCCATTCTGGTGGTGGTGTGCGTTCACACCGGGTTCGGAGCGCGGCCGGAGGGGGCGGCGGGGCTGGCCGTACAGCGCCTGTTCTCGGCGGGGTGGGCGGGGGTAGACCTGTTCTTCGTCATGTCCGGAATGCTGATTACCGGCATTCTGCTGGACACGCGCCGCTCGGCGGGGTACTTCCGCAGCTTCTACGCGCGCCGCACGCTGCGCATCTTTCCGCTGTACTACCTGGCGCTGCTGGTGATGCTGGTGATGTTGCCCGCCAGCGGCCTGCTGGGCTCCGCGTCCGGCTCGCACGAGGGCGGGCCGTGGGTGTGGGCGTACCTGCTGAACGTGAAGGTCGTCCTGTCGCCGGGACGGGAGGTCGTTCCCTTCTACATCTTCCCCTTCTGGTCGCTCTCGGTGGAAGAGCAGTTCTACCTGGTGTGGCCGCTGCTGGTGTGGCTGGTTCCCCGGCGGCCGCTGGCGTGGGTGGCGGGGGGGATGATCGCCGCGGCGCTGCTGCTGCGCGTGGCCCTGGTTGCCGCGACGGGCACCAGCGACGCGCCGTACGTACTGACGGTGGCCCGGATGGACGCCCTGGCGGTGGGCGCGCTGATCGCCATCGCGCTCCGCGGGCCGGGGGGTCTGGCGCGCTGGAAGCGGTTCGCGCCCGCCGTGCTCGCGGGGTGCACCGCGGCGGTGCTGGCGCTGATGGCGCGCGCCGGTTCCGCCGACAACCACACCCCCGAGATGCAGACCGCCGGCTACACGCTGGTGGCGCTGGCGTGCGGAGCCCTGCTGGTGATGGTGCTGGCGGCCGGGCCGTCGCACCCGCTGACCCGGGTGTTTTCGCGCCGCGAGCTGCGTTACCTGGGGGCGCGCAGCTACGGGGTGTACGTGTGGCACGTGCTCACGCTGTTCATCATCCTTCGCCTGCGCGTGCTGCCGCGGCTGCTGGGGGTGGAGCCCACCAGCCCGGTGCACCAGGCGCTGATGGCCTGCCTGGTGCTGGCCGCCTCTCTCGCCGTGTCGGAGGCCAGCTGGCGCCTGGTGGAGCAGCCGTTTCTGAAGCTGAAGCGCTACGTTCCCCGTCCGGAGGCGCGGGGCGCGGAGGCAATCCCGGCGGCCGGGCTCCCTGGCGGGAGAGACGGGGGCCGGCCACTCGTTCAACCACGATGACGAACACGGGGGCCGGCCGCGAGCCGGGGCATGTGGCCGCGCTGGACGGGGTGCGCGGGCTGGCGATTCTGATGGTGATGTGGCTTCACTCGTCCATGGGCGCGCGGCCGCCGGGGCGGCCGGAGTGGGTGCAGCACCTGTTCGCCTTCGGGTGGATGGGGGTGGACCTGTTCTTTGTCCTGTCGGGAATGCTCATCACGGGGATCCTGCTGGACACCCGCGACCAGCGGGGCTACTTCGGAAGCTTCTACGCGCGCCGCACGCTGCGCATCTTTCCCCTGTACTACGCGGCGCTGGTGGTGATGCTGGCGGTGCTGCCATGGCTGGCTGGCGGGTGGATGCACGGTTCCGCCGTCCCCGACGAGGGGAACGCGTGGGCCTGGGCCTACCTGCTGAACGTGAAGATCGCCCTGTCCGCCGGGCGCGACGTGGTGCCGCTGTACCTGTTTCCCTTCTGGTCGCTGGCGGTGGAAGAGCAGTTCTACCTGGTGTGGCCGCTGGCCGTGTGGCTGCTGTCGCGGCGGGCGCTGGGGTGGACGGCGGGGGGAATGATCGCGGCCGCGCTCCTGCTGCGGATCGGGCTGGTGACGCGGTACGGGCCCGGGGACGCGCCGTACGTGCTGACGGTGGCGCGCATGGACGCGCTGGGCGTGGGCGCGCTGGTGGCTCTGGCGGCCCGCGCGCCGGGCGGCCTGGCCCGGTGGAAGCCGGCGGCCCCGTGGACGGCGCTGGCCTGCGCCGCCGGGGTATCGGCCATTTCCGTGGCCGCGGGCACGACGGGCAACTACACCCCGTGGATGCAGACGCTGGGCTTTTTGCTGCTGGCCTGGGGCTTCGGCGCGCTGCTGGTGATGGTGCTCACCGCGCCGCCGTCGCACGGGGTGCAGCGCGTTCTGAGCGCCCGCTGGCTGCGGCACCTGGGCGCCCGCAGCTACGGGCTGTACGTGTGGCACACCCTGGTGGTGGTGGGCGTGCTGGGCACCGGCCTGGTGCAGCGGGCGTTCTCCATCCCCGCGGCCAGCGGGCTGTACCCGTTCGGCGTGGCCGCCTGCGTGATGGCCGTTTCGCTGGCCGCCGCCGAGGTGAGCTGGCTGGTGCTGGAAAAACCGTTTCTGGAACTCAAGCGCTACGCTCCGCGCCCCGGGCCCGTGCTGGGCCCTTTGCCCCAGCCGCAGGCGGGATCCGCGGAGCGCCGGATGCTGTCGACCCAACCTCTGCAGAGAAGCTGAATGACAAACTCCGCCGTGACCACGCAGCTGCGCGTGGCCGTCGACCTGGATGGAACCATCTGCGAACTCAAGGGCCCCGGCCAGACGTACGCCGACCTGGCCGTCCTTCCCGGCGCCGCCGAGCGGCTGCGGGAGCTGCGCGCCGCTGGCCACTACATCATCATCATCACCGCCCGCAACATGAAGACGTGCGAAAGCAACCTGGGCAAGGTGATGAAGAACGTGGGCAAGATCACGCTGGACTGGCTGGACGCCAACGGGATCGAGTACGACGAGATCTACTTCGGCAAGGCCAACGCGCACATCTACATCGACGACCGGGCCCATCGCTTCGAGGGATGGAACGCCATCACCCCGGAGATGATCGCCGGGGAGGCGAAGGAGCAGTGAACGTCGTGGTCCCCATGGCGGGGCGCGGCGCGCGCTTCGCCGACCAGGGGGTGCAGACCCCCAAGCCGCTCATCGAGGTGCTCGGCCGCCCCATGGTGGCGTGGGCGCTGGAAGGGCTGGGGGAGCTGGTTTCCTCCGCCCGCCGCGTGGTCTTCGTCGTTCTGCGCGAGCACGACGAGCGCTACGGGCTGCGGGACATGCTGCCCCGCCTGGCCGGCCCCGCCACCGAGGTGGTGGTGATCGACGGGGTGACGGAGGGGCAGCTGGCCACGGTGATGGCGGCCGAGGCGCTGCTGGACCCGGACGACGACCTGCTGGTGGCCAGCTGCGACACCTACGTCGTTTCCCCGCTGGCGCGGGAGATCGCGCGGCGGCGCGAGGACTGCCGCGGCATCATCTCCGTGGCCGACATGCCCGGCGACCGCTGGAGCTTTGCGCGCACGGACGAGACCGGGCGCGTGGTGCAGGTGGCGGAGAAGGAGCGCATCTCCGACCACGCCAGCACCGGGCTGTACTACTTCAGCAGCGCGGGCGAGCTGATGGACACGGCGCGGGAGATGTTCGCCCGGCAGGAAAAGACGCGCGGCGAATACTACGTCATCCCCGTCTACCAGAAGTACATCGAGCGCGGGTGGCGGGTGGACGTGTCGGTCGCGACGGAGATGCACGACATGGGGACGCCGGACGCCCTGCAGGCCTTTCTGGACCGGCGCTGACCGTGGCCGCGGCGGGCGTCCCGAACGATCGGGTCGAGACGGACGATCGCACGGTGCTCTGCTTTGGCGAGGCGCTGTGGGACGTGCTGCCGGACGGGCGCTTCGCCGGCGGCGCGCCGCTGAACGTGGCGTACCACCTTACCCGCTGCGGCGTCCGCGCGCTCCCGGTGACGGCGGTGGGGGATGACGAGCCCGGGCGCGCGCTGGTGGAGCACATCCGCGCTTCGGGGTGCGACACGGCGCGGGTCTCCGTCGTCCCCGGCGCGGCGACGGGGGAGGCCCGGGCGGAACTCGCGGCGGACGGGTCCGCCCGCTACTCGTTCGGCGCGGTGGCGGCGTGGGACCTGATTCCCGCCGCGGACGCGCCGGCCGGGGTGGCCGCCGTCATCCACGGCACGCTCGCGCTGCGGGAGGAGCACAACCGCGCGGTGCTGCGCGGCCTGCTCGCCTCCGCTTCCGCCGCGTGCCGGGTGTATGACGTCAATCTGCGCCCGCCGTACGACGATCCCGCCTTCGTGCTGGGGACAGCGCGGGGCGCGGGGCTGCTGAAGGTGAACGACGACGAACTGCGGCGCCTCCTTGGCGTTGGGGAGGAGGACGGGTCGCCGGAGCGCCTGGAATCCCTCGCCCGCGCGCTGGGGGACCGGGCCGGGTGCCGGCGGGTGTGCGTGACGGCGGGGGCGCGCGGCGCGGGGCTGCTGTGGGACGGGGCGTGGATGTGGGAGGCCGGCCGCCCCGTGCGCGTGGTGGACACCGTGGGCGCCGGGGACGCGTTTCTCGCCCGGCTGGTGCAGCGGGTGCTGCTGGACGGCGCGCCGCCGCATGCCGGACTGCGCGACGCCTGCCGGCTGGGCGAGTTCGTCGCGGCCAGCCGCGGCGCCACGCCCGCGTACCGGCTGCTCCCCGGCGGAACGGTCCGTGCCCCGGGCGCGGAGGATTGACGCGCGGAGGGCGCCGCGCCGGATCTCGTTTCTCCTGATGGGGGACGGCCATGACTGTGAAGCCGGTGACCAGCCGTTCCCTCCGCGACGCCAGCGAGGTGGCGCGGGGAATCTTTGACACGGCGACGGCGGTGGGGGCGGATGGTACGCCCCAGCGGGTGCATTCCGAGATCCGCGAGTCCTTTGCCGACGCGCTCTACCGCGCCGTGCTGGCCGAGCGTCCGCGCGCCGTGGTGGAGGTGGGGATGGCGTTCGGCATCGCCAGCCTGGCCATCCTCACCGCGCTGCGGGAACTGGGGGAGGGCGGCACGCTGATCTCCATCGACCCCGGCCAGAGCACGCAGTGGAAGGGGATGGGGGTGGAGAGCGTGCGACGAGCCGGGCTTTCCGGCCAGCACCGGCTGATGGAAACCTTCGACTACATCGCTCTTCCGCAGCTGCTGGCCGGCGGCGCGGAGCTGGACTTCGCGTACATCGACGGCTGGCACACCTTCGACTACACGCTGCTGGACTTCTGGTACGTGGACCGCATGCTGCGCGCGGGCGGGGTGGTGGGCTTCAACGACTGCGGAATGCGCGCGGTGCACCGTGTGCTCCGCTTCGTGCGGACGCACCGCCGGTACGATCCGGTGGACGTGGGCCTCCCCGCCACCTTTACCGGCCGCAATCCGCTGGCGACCGCCGCCCGCCGGGTGACGGGGCGCAACGACGCGGACCAGTACTTTCGCAAACGCGAGCAGTGGGAGCCGGACTGGAACTTCTACGCCCCGTTCTGACCCGCCCGCCGCGCATCCGGCGCCTTCCCCGGGAAGCCGGAGCGCGCGCGCAGCGGGCTCCGCGACGTGCCGCACCTCCGGTCAGCGCCCGCGGGACGGCGGGGCGCAAGCGGGTCAGCCGTTCGGCCGTTTCCGGCTGATTTCCCGCGGAACGCACGTCCCCGCATCCAACCGCTCCGCGCCGGCCGGACTGGCGCGGAGGGCCGTACGCAGGCATCTTTGCGCGTTCTTTCTCTCCCGGGCCTCCGCGCATCCGTCGTGATTCGCGCCCGCCGGCCGCACGGAGCCCGCCGGGCGCCTTCGCCGGCCGGGGCCGGGCCGGCACCCCCTCCCCGCCGTTCCGCATCCCCCTTTCGTTTCAGACGCGTACGGAATGAATCGAGCCGCCATGTACCTGCTGGCCACACTGTGCCTGCTGCTTTCGGGGTGTGATTCCGCGACCGGATCCGACGGGCTGCGCGCGCTGGCGGTGGAGCCGGACTACCGTCCCCAGTACCACTTCACCGCGCCCACCAACTGGCTGAACGATCCCAACGGGCTCGTCTACTACCAGGGGGAATATCACCTCTTCTACCAGTACAACCCCGAGGGAAGCACCTGGGGGCACATGAACTGGGGACACGCGGTGAGCCGCGACCTGGTGCGGTGGGAGCACCTGCCCGTGGCGCTGCGCGAGGAAGACGGGTGGATGATGTTTTCCGGGAGCGTGGTGGTGGACTGGCAGAACACCAGCGGCTTCGGCAAGGACGGCGAGCCGCCGATGGTGGCGCTGTACACCGGCCACCGCACGCGCGACAACCGGCAGGTGCAGGCGGTGGCCTACAGCACGGACCGCGGGCGCACCTGGACCAAGTACGGGGGCAACCCGGTCATCGACATCGGCTCCACGGACTTCCGTGATCCCAAGGTGTTCTGGTACGAGCCCGGCCAGACCTGGGTGATGGTGGTGGCCCTTTCGCAGGAGCGAAAGGTGCGCTTCTACTCGTCGCCGGACCTGAAGCAGTGGACGTACCTGAGCGACTTCGGGCAGCTGGGGAGCGTCTGGGGCGTGTGGGAGTGCCCCGACCTGTTCCCCCTGGCGGTGGACGGCGATCCGCAGAACGTGCGCTGGGTGCTGGAGGTGGACGTGTCCGGCGGCGGGCCCACCGGCGGCTCGGCGGGCCAGTACTTTCTGGGCCGGTTCGACGGCACCACCTTTACGCTGGACGGATCGGCGGAGCCCCGCTGGGTGGACTACGGCGCGGACTTCTACGCCTCGCTTTCCTGGTCCGACATCCCCCGCGACGACGGGCGGCGGGTGATGCTGGGGTGGATGAACAACCAGTGGTACGCCAATGCCATCCCCACCTCGCCGTTCCGGGGAAGCATGAGCATTCCGCGCGTTCTGGGGCTGGGCTCCACCCCCGGCGGTATCCGGCTGGTGCAGCAGCCCGCGGCGGAGCTGCAGTCGCTGCGCGGCACGCCGGTGCGGGTGGAGGGGCTGGAGCTGGAGTCCCGCAGCGTGCCGCTGGCGGAGCGTGGAGTGGCCGGGCGCGCCATGGAGATCATCGCCGAGTTCGAGGTGGGAACCGCCACCGAGGTGGGGCTCCAGGTTCGGCAGGGCGGAAACGAGGAAACGCTGGTGGGGGTGAACGTGGCGGGCTCGCAGCTGTTCGTGGACCGCACCCGGTCGGGGAGCACCGGCTTTCACCCCGGCTTTGCGGCCCGGCACGCGGGGCCGCTCACCGTGCGCGACGGCCGCGTGCGGCTGCACGTGTTCGTGGACTGGTCGTCGGTGGAGGTGTTCGGGGGCGAGGGCGAAACCGTGCTCACGGACCAGATCTTTCCCACCGGGGTGAACGACGGGGTTTCGGTGTACGCCCGTGGGGGCCGCGCCCGGCTGGTGTCGCTGGAGGCATGGCCGCTTTCCGGCGCCGGCATTCAGGCGCCGTCCGGCAACTGACGCGGGCCGGCGGGTACCCCGGGCCGGCCCCGGCGCGGCGTTCGCGATCCGGCGGCGCGCCCTGATTCAACAGACTGTGACGATGTTCCTGAAACGATTCCGGCGAAAGCCGCGGGTGGCCATCTGCCTTTCGGGGTTCCTGCGTTCCTATCGCGACACGTACGAGTCGTTCATGGAGTGCATGCAGGCGCCGTACGACTGCGACTTGTTCCTGTACGCGCCCGACGTCACGGGGGCGGTGGGCAACCTGGGCGATCCCAAGTCCAAGGTGTGGACCTGGGAAGACTACGAATCGCGGGTGAACCCCGACAGCGTGCGGGCGGCGTACGGCCCCACGCTGCGCCGCATGACCCTGTGGACGTACGACGCGGAGCGGTTCCGGCGGCAGACGCAGGAGCTGGCCGAACTGGACCCGCCGGGGTGGACGGACCGCATCTTTTCCATGTACCACCACGTGCAGCAGGCCAACCGGCTCAAGTGCGAGTACGAGGCGGACCAGGGCTTCCGGTACGACTTCGTCATCCGCTGCCGGCCGGACCTGATGTTCTACAAGGAACTGGACCTGAGCCGGGTGGACCCCCAAGTGATCACCATGCCCCTGGGCGAGGGCTTCGATTCCAAAGGGCGCGCCAACCGCGGCGCCGCGCCGGTGCTGCGGTTCGAGAACGCGGAGCGCGGCGAGCGGATGGAAGCCGGCGCCATGTGCATGAACGATCAGATCGGGGTTTCCAGCTCCCGCAACATGGACGCGTACTCGTCGGTGGCGGACCACGTGGCCGAGTACGCGCGCCGCGGCGTTCCGCTGCACCCGGAGTCGCTGCTGACCTACCACCTCCACTTTGAGCACAAGCTCAAGCTGGAGATGCGGGCGTTCACGGTGTACGAAATCCTGCGCTCCAAGCGCGAAAAGCCGCCCACGGAGGCGGAGCTGCAGAGCGCCGCGGCGCTGGAGCGCGAGCGCGACGAGTGGTTCCAGGCCAACCGGTCGCTGTTTCCCGGCCAGGACGTTCCCCCGGAGTGGAACGAGTACATCGAGATCCAGCAGCGGCAGCGCGAAGCGGGCGAGGGCGGGCCCGCAGTGACGCATGCGGAGCAGAAGCCGGCCGGGTGACCCGCCGCCGCGATCCGGCCGCGGCCTTCCGCGCGTCATGTTCCTTGCGTGGGGGCCGCTGAACGAGCGAGGAGCGGCCTTGCCGCTCCGGGCGCCATGCCGGTGCCGGACGAGCCATCTGCGGAGTGCTTTCGTACAACCATGCAGGCCCCTTCACAATCCGGGAGCGCCGCGGGCCGGCCTTTCCCCTCCGCCTCCGCCGCGCCGCGGGTGACGGTGATGATCACCGCGCACAACCGCCCGGAGGAGCTGCGCGCCACGCTGCGCGAACTTCGCCGGCAGCGGTATCCGTCGCTGGAACTGCTGGTGATCGACGACGCCTCGGCGGAAAGCCTGGAGCCGGTGGTGCGCGCGGAGTGGCCGGAGGCGCGCTTTCACCGCAATCCGCAGAACCTGGGACTGATCGGCAGCCGCTCGCTGGGGATGACCCTGGCGGGCGGCGACTACATCCTTACGCTGGACGACGACAGCGCCCCGGTGGACCCGGACGACATCGCCCGCGCGGTGCGCCGGTTTGAGCGCGAGCCACGGCTGGGGGTGCTCACCTTCCGCATTCACGAGGGGCTGGAGCCGCCGCCCCCCGCGGAGCCGCAGGCCGAGCAGTACATGCACTCGTACATCGGGTGCGGGCACATGATGCGCAGCGAGGTGGTGCGCAGCGTGGGGGCGTACCGCGACTTCTTCGTCTACTACGGCGAGGAGGGCGAGTACGCGGTGCGGGTCATCGACCAGGGGTGGAGTATCCTCTTCTTTCCCGACGTGGTGGTGCATCACCGGCTGTCGCCGCTGAACCGCTCGGAAGGCAAGATCACCGCGTACAACCTGCGCAACAACCTGTGGACCATTCTGCTGAACGTGCCCTTTCCGCGCGCGGCGGGGGAGTTCAGCTGGAAGCTGATGTCGTACGGGATGGAGATCGTGCGGCGCGGCGAACTGCGGTGGGGCGCGTGGGCGATCGGCTCGTTCGCGGCCGGGCTGCCGCGGGTGCTGCGCGAGCGCAAGCCGGTGTCCCCCGCGGGGCTGCGGACGTACGACGCGCTGCGCTTCCGGCGGATTGAGACGGCGCAGGCGCTGGCCGAGGCGCGGCCGCCCTCCGCGGGGGAGCGGTGGGAGTGGTTCCGCACCGTCTGGCTCAGGCGGCGCCGCGGGCGGGGCTTCTGGGACCGCCGCCCCGGCGGCATCGGCAAGTCCCGGTGGGGCACCGAAGCGGAGGAGTGAGCGCGTTCCGGTCGTTCGTGGGGCCCGTCGTTGTCCGGAAATACAGGTTCGGCATGTTCGCCCCGGTGCTCCGCGCGCCGGGGCGTTCCGCGTTCAGGCGCGGGCGCGAGAGGGTTCGCCCTGTCGCGGATCGGCTGCCGCGGGCGCCACGACGCGCGGTGGATCGTGCTTGCCCCGGACTGCGCGGGGTGTAGGTTATCCCGGCCGTGCCGGACCGCCTCGACGGGGGGTGGGGGACCCGGTCCATCCTGGCCCGGATGGGCTCACGGGACGACCACGCCGCACGGCATCCTTCTGAGGAGGCGCCGGAGGCACCTGCACCGGCTGCATAATCTGGCACCGACGAAGGATCTGCTTTCCCCGCGAGAACGGGCGTGCGGGTCGCGACGTTGGCTCGGCGGATGGCAGATCCTTCGGTCGCGCATGACTCGGCGGGACGGAGAGGCCGGCGCACGCTCCCTCAGGGATGACGCCTTTCCGGCGGGGTAGCGGGGAGAAGGGGGCTGCGGGCCGTTTCTCGACACGCGCTCTGGACGGCCAGTGGCGGGCGAGAGAACGGGGCGGAAGTGGTTTCTCGGCCCTGAATCCGCGTCCCCCGTCTTCCGCTGTCGCGGCTCGAGGAGGATGGACGGTGACGGCGGCCGCGCGGTGCTCGTCAGGCCGCGTCGTGCGGCGCCTGTCCGCCGCGTTTGATCGACCGAAAACCCGTCCGGGAAAAACCGCCGAGCGCGGACCCGGGTGGAAGATGGAGCACATGATTCTGTCCCGGGCGGGAGCCACGCCGCCGTCCGGGGCCGCGCCGCGCCGCCAAACCGCGCCGCCCACCGTACCCGTTCGCACCGCTGATGACCGCAGGCACCGCCGCTTCGCCCCCTTCTCCCCCCGCCGCGGGGAATCCCCCGTCGCCGCTGCTGCGGGGGGCGGTGTGGCTGGCGCTGCTGGCCGCCGCAGCCGGGTGCGTGGCGGGGGTGGTGGGCAACGGGCAGATGGGGCTGGAGGCGCTGATGGCCGTGGCGCTGGGGCTGCTGATTCTGGCGCCCATCTTCGTACGGCTGATCCGGGGCGAGTTCGACCTGTTCGAGCCCATGGTGATGGTGTCGGCCGTGTACTTTCTGTACTTCTCGGCCGCGCCGCTCATCCGCTTCGCCATGGACGACATGGTGTTCGTGGGGCGCAACTTTCAGGACGACTACGCCGAGGGGCTGCTGACCATGTTCCCCTGCGTGCTCGCCCTGTGGGCCGGGTACTCGCTCCCCGTGGGCCCGTCCGCGCGCCGGGGCCCCGGGCCCGCGTGGAGCCCGGCCCGGGCGCGCACGCTGGCGTGGGCGTGCGCGGGGTGCGCGCTGCTGTGCATGGTGCTGTGGGCGCGGGTGGCCGGGCGCTCGGTGGGGATCTTCTTTCTCCCCGGCCTCATCGGCTCCGCGTCGGCGGACTCGGAGGGGGGAACGGACGTCGCCTACTTCTTTCTGGCGATCGAGTGGTTCATCCCCGTCCTGTTGATCCTGATGGCCATGGGCGGGCTGCGCGGCCGCGGCCGCCAGCTGGGAATGCTGCTGTTCATCACCATCATCTACATCAGCATCGGATTTCGCTACCGCATCGTGGTGATGTGGCTGGCGGTGGGCATGCTCGCCTACCTGCGAACCGGCAGGCGGCCCAGCGTCCTGCGCATGCTGCCGCTCGGGGTGGCGGGGCTGGCGTTCATCGGGTGGCTGGGGCAGGCGCGCCTGTTCTTTCGCTCCGCCGGCACCATCGGCAAGCTGGGCTTCGACTTCCGGGGCACGCTGCTTTCCGCCATCACCGACACGCGCATCTTCGAGACGTTCATGGCGGTGCAGGACGTGGTGCCCCAGTTCGTGGACCACGCCGGCATCCAGCCCTTCGTGTATCCGCTGGTGCTTCCCATCCCCCGCTTTCTGTGGCCGGGCAAGCCGTACCCCAACTGGCTGCTGGAAATCGGCGGCAGCATCGGGACCAAGGAGGGGCTTACGCTGGGCGCGGCCGTGCCCCACTTCGGCGAGTACTACATGGCCTTCGGGTGGCCGGGAATGCTGATCGGCACCTTCCTCTTCGGCATGGGCGTCAAGGTGCTGTGGCGGTGGTTCAAGGCGGCCCCGGACGATCCGTGGCGGCAGGTGATCTTTGCCCTGCACAACGCCTTTCTGTTTCAGGTCATCATCCGCGGCTACCTGGCGCAGATTGTTCAGGAGTGGGCGTTCTACATGGTGCCCGTGCTGGTGATCATGTGGCTGTCGCGGCGCGCGGCGCGTGGCGGGAAGGATGTGGCGGTTGCCTAGGATTCTGGTGGTGAGCAACAGCCCCACGCCGTACAACGACTCGCTCTACCAGCACCTGGCCGCGCGGCCGGGGGTGGAGCTGCACGTGGCGTACGGGGCGCGGGTGGAGTCGCACCGGCTGTGGAAGCTGGATGAGAACAAGGCGTACGGATACGAGGTGCTTCCCGGCGTGACGGTGCGCGGCTCGCTGCACCTGAACTGGGGGCTGCTGGGGCTGGTGACGCGATTCCGCCCGGACGTGGCGGTGCTCACGGGTTCGTACACGCTCCCCGTGGTGCGCCTGGCGGCGGCGGTGCTGCGGATGCGCGGGATTCCCTGGGTGTACTGGGGCGAGGAGCTGGCGCACGACGACGCCGCGGCGGCGCCCCGGCGCTGGCTGCGCGACCGCATGCGGGGAATGCTGCGCTCCGCGCGCGGGGTGCTGGCCATCGGCTCGCGGGCGTGCACGTCGTACGCGCGGGTGGGGATCGCCCCGGAGCGCATCGCCGACTTCCGCTACTACGCCGACACCGGCCACTTCGCCCTGTCTCCCGACGCGCGGCAGAGCGCCCGCGCGGAAGTGCGGGCGTCCGCTGGCGTGTCCCCGGAGGCGTGCGCGGTGCTGTACGCCGGGCAGATGATCGGCCGCAAGCGGGTGGATACGCTGCTGCGCGCGCTGGCGGAGGCGCCGGACGTGGTCGCGCTGCTGGCGGGAGAGGGGCCGGACCGCGCGGCGCTGCAGGCGCTGGCGCGGGAGCTGGGGGTGGAGGACCGGGTGCGCTTTCTGGGCTTCGTGCAGCCGGCGGAGCTGCCGCGCGCCTTTGCCGCCGCGGACGGCTTCGTGCTCCCCTCGGAGTGGGAGGGGTGGGGCGTGGTGGTGCCCGAGGCGATGGCGGCGGGGCTCCCGGTGCTGGCGTCGGAGCGGGTGAACGCCGCGCTGGACCTGGTGCACCACGGCGAGTCCGGGTGGCGATTCGCGGTGGGCGACGCGGCCGGGCTGGCGGCGGGACTGCGCGCGCTGTCCGCCTCGCCCGGGGCGCGCGACCGCATGTCCGCCGCGGCGCGCCAGGCGGTGCGCGGCGAGGCGCCGCAGGTGGCGGCGGAGCGGCTGGTGCGTCTGCTGGACGCGGCCCGTGCGGGCCGTCCGCTGGCCGGGATCTGATCCCGTCCGCCGCGCCAACGGTGCGGGGAAGAGCGGAAGTCAAAGCCGCGCAACGGGATGGGGGGAGCGCGCGGGTTCCGGCCCGCTGGCGCCCCTGTTTTGCGCGTGGTACGTTTCCGGCTCATGAGGGCCGGTGTTGCGGGAACCTTGTGGCCGTCCGCGCCGCCCGCGCGGTACCATGGCCGGCCATTCGCTGGGGGAGAACGAGTTTGATTCAGGTGAAGCACGGCGCGGCGGGAAGCGCCGGCCGGGGAGGCCGGACGTGAGCCTGCCCCGCGGCAGCCGGCTGTGTTTTGTGGCCGACGGGCGCAGCCCCATCGCGCGCAACTACATTCAGCACTTCATCGCGCGCGGCGATGAGGTGCACCTGATCTCCACCTTTCCCTTTGACGGGGCGGGGATGCGGCTGGCCAGCCTGAACGTGGTGCCGGCCGCATTCGCGCGTTTCGCCGGCGCCAACGCGGGACGGCCGGCGGATGCCCCCGCGCCGGGCGGGGTGGCGCGGATTGCGCGCCAGCTTCGCGCGCGCGCCGTATCCGCCGCGTTCCCGGCCGTGTTCGGGTGGCTGGCCCCGGCCGCGGACGTGGGGCGCCACGTGCACCGCATCCGCGAACTGATCCTGAAGATCGACCCGGTGCTGGTGCACGCCATGCGCATCCCGTTCGAGGGGATCCTGGCGGCGCAGGCGCTGGAAGGCCTGCCGTACCCGCTGGTGATGTCCGTCTGGGGCAACGACCTGGAGCTGTGGGCCGCGCGCTATCCGCTGGTGGCGCGCCTCACCCGCCGCGCCCTGGCCCGCGCCGATGCGCTGCACCCGGACTGCGGGCGCGACCTGACGCTGGCCATGGACTGGGGATGGGATGCCCATCGCCCGGCGGCCGTCTTTCCCAGCAACGGCGGCATCCGCACTTCGCTCTTTCACCCCGGCGAGCCGGACGCGGGCGTGGCCGCGCGGTACGGCATTCCCGCGGGTCGCCCCGTGGTGCTGAACTCGCGCGGCTTTCGCGCGTACGTGCGCAACGACGCGTTCTTCCGCTCCATCCCGCTCGTTCTGCGCCGCCGGCCGGACGCCGTGTTCGCCGCCGTGGCGATGGAAGGGCATCCGCGGGCGCAGCGCTGGGTGCGCGAACTGGGGATCGGGGACGCGGTGCACCTTCTTCCCCGCGTGCCGCCCGCGGAGATGGCGGAACTGTTCCGGCTGGCGGCGGCTTCCGTGTCGCCGTCGGAGTTCGACGGGACGCCCAACACGCTGCTGGAATCCATGGCGTGCGGCGCCTTTCCCGTCGCGGGGAACATCGCCTCGGTGCGCGAGTGGGTGCGCGACGGGGAGAACGGAATCCTGTTTCCCCCCGCGGACGCGCAGGCGCTGGCGGACGCCACGGTGCGCGCGCTGGACGACGCGGAACTGCGCCGCACGGCGGGGGAGCGCAACGCGGCCCTCATCCGCGAGCGCGGGGAGTACGAGGGGTCCATGGCGCGGGCGGAGGCGCTGTACGCGGCCGCCATTCCGGCCGCCGCGGGGCGGGGGACGGCGCCGTGAAGCCTGCCGTGAGCGGTGGGCGGCGGGGCTGGGTCACCATGTTCAACGGATCGCGCGACGGCTACCAGGTGCCGCTGGCGCTGGCGGAAGCCGGAATGCTGGAGGCGCTGGTCACCGACTGGTACTCGCCGCTGGACCGCGGCTGGTTCGGCGGGCTGGCGGCGCGGCTTCCGGCGGGGCTGCGCGGCTACCTGGCCCGCCGCCATGCGCCGGGGCTTCCCTCGTCGCGTGTACGGTCGCGGCGGGGCGAGGCGGTGCGGCAGATGCTGGGCATCGGCTCGCACGAGACGGGCGACGCGCGCCTGGGCGCCTGGGCCGGGCGGCTGGCCTCGCGCCGCGGGGCCGGGCTGCTGGCGTACAGCTACTACGCGCACGCCGCGTTTTCCGCCTATCCGGCGGGAAGCGGGCCGCGCGTGCTGTTTCAGGTGCATCCGCATCCCGCGTCGCTGCGCCGGCTGTTCGAGGAGGAGATGGCGCTGGCGGGCGGCATGGTGGCCACGCTGGCGGACGAGGAGGAGATGACGGCCTCGCCCGCGCGCTTCCGGCAGCTTTCGGAAGAGCCGGGGATGGCGGAGCACTGCTTCGTGGCGTCGGCGTTCACCCGGCGCACGCTGGTGGAGAACGGGGTGCACCCCGACCGCGTCACCGTCATCCCCTACGGCGTGGATCTGGAGCGCTTTCAGCCCCCGGCGGCACCGCCGTTGGGGCCGCTTCGCGTGCTCTTCGTGGGGCAGATGGTGCAGCGCAAGGGGCTTCGCTACCTGCTGGAAGCGTGGAAGCGGGCCGCGCTCCCGGACGCGGAACTGGTGCTGGCGGGGCGCGGGCGGATGGATGATGAACTGCTGGCGCAGTATGCCGGCCTGTTCCGCCTGGAGCGCGACGCGGGGCCGGACCGGCTGCGCGAACTGTATCAGGAGAGCGACATCTGCTGCGTTCCCTCGCTCGCCGAAGGGTTCGGGCTGGTGTACCTGGAGTCGCTGGCCTGCGGAACGCCGGTCATCGGCACGGACAACACCGGCGCGGCGGACCTGGTGCGCGACGGGCAGGAAGGCTTTGTCGTACCCATTCGCGACACGGATGCGCTGGTGGACCGCCTGCGCTGGTGCCATGCCAACCGGGACGAACTGGCCGCCATGCGCACGCTGGCCAGGCGCCGCGCGGAAGAACACTCGTGGCCCGCCTTTCGCCGCGCGCTGGTCGCCGGGCTGCGGGCGCTGGACACGGGTGCTCACCCGGGCTGATGGACGAGGCTGCGCATCGGGTGGACGCACGTCGCGGTTGATGGACGGAATCGCGCGCCTGGCCGATACGGATCGCGGCTGATCGACGGGATCTGCGTTGCGGGCTGAATACCGATCGCGCGGCTGATCGAGGTGATCGCGCGCCAGGCCGGATACGGATCGCGCGGTCGATCGACGGAATCGCGCTTCGGGCTGGATGCAGATCGCAACTGACCGACGGGATCGCGCATCGGGGTCAGATTGCGGATCGCGGTGGATGGGCGGGAGACCCTCGGGCGCTGACGTGCAGGACGGCGTCCGCGCCCGGACGGCTACCCGTTTTCCGCTCGCGTCGCCGGGGATGCCGGTGGTGGGGGACGGCTGGAGAGATCGATGGTCGTCATCTTTCCCGCCGCGCGTCGTTGTTGAGCGTGGGATGTGGATGGAGGAAGACCTCAGCGTGATGGGCCAGCAGCGGCGGGCTCTGGCGGCGGTCGTCCGGCGGTTGAAACCGCGCCTCGAAACACGCGAAGTCCGCCTCCGCGGACTGAGGGCGAGGCGTTGTCGCGGGTCCCGGATGCCGTTGCGGATCGGCGTCCATTGGGCGGCGGAGGGGCGGATGCCCAACGGCCTATATCGGCCGGAACGCGGTTCAACATCGACCGGACCGCCACTCTTGATCGACCGAAAACGCGGCCCCATGTCGACGGTCGGCCGATCTTCATCGACCGAAGCGCGGTTCGTTATCGATCGGAGCACCGGGTTCCATCCACCGGACGCTGTTGTCCGTGAGCGGTGGAACGCTGTTGGACGATGCCGGCCGGAAGCGATGCAGGTGGTTGCCGGACTGACGTTTGCGCGTGCTGGCCGTCAGGTGCGGGGATGGAGCGGGCGGGCGCCAGGAGTTTGCTTGTTCCGGCTGGATGCAGGGCTTACTTTTCACGATTGTGCTGCTCCCGTTACAGTCGCCGGTCTGGCGGCGCGCGGAGGGCGGCGCGGGTGCCGGAAACGGGCAAGGGGCGGGGCTGATGTGCGGGATCGCGGGGTTCTGCGGCCGGTTTGATCCGGACGTGCTGGGGGGAATGATCAGCTGCGTGGCCCATCGCGGGCCGGACGGCGAGGGCCGGCGCATCCTGGAGCCGGGCGGCGAGCGCCGCCGCGTGGGGCTGGCGCACCGCCGCCTTTCCATCATCGACCTGTCCGACGATGGCGCCCAGCCCATGGGCGTCACCTGCGACAGGTGCGGCTCCGACGCGCGCGCCGGCAATCCGCACGCGGGGCTGTGGCTCACCTACAACGGCGAGATCTACAACTTTCCCGAGCTGCGCCGCGACCTGGAATCCCGCGGCCACCGCTTCCACAGCCGCACGGACAGCGAGGTGCTGCTGCACCTGTACGCCGACGAGGGCCCGGCCATGCTGGAGCGCCTCAACGGCATCTTCGCCCTGGCCCTGTACGACGGCCGTCCCAGCGGCCAGCGCGGCGGCATGCGCCCCGGCGACGTCCTCGTGGCGCGCGACGGGCTGGGCGTAAAGCCGCTGTACTACGCGCAGGTGGCGGACGGGCTGCTCTTCGGCTCGGAGATCAAGTCGCTGCTGGCCACGGGCCTCGTTTCGCGCGACCTGGACCCCGCCGCCATCCACTATCACCTCGCCTACCTCTGGGCCCCGGCTCCGACGACCATCCTGAGCGGCGTGCGCAAGCTGCGCCCCGGCTTTGCGCTCATCGTCCGCGACGGCGCCATCGAGCGCGAGTGGTGCCACTACGACCTGCCGTACGGCCGCGAGCGGATGGGCGGCACCGAGGAGGAAGTCGCCCGCGACCTGGCGCGCGAGGTGGAGGCCGCGGTAGACCGGCAGATGGTGGCCGACGTACCCGTGGGCGCGTTCCTTTCCGGCGGGCTGGACAGCAGCGCCGTCGTCGCGATGATGCGCCGCGTGCGGCCGGACTACCGGCCCCGCTGCTACTCCATCGGCTTTCGCGGCGACGGCGAGGTGGAGGGCAACCCGGCGGACCTGCCGTACGCGCGCCGCGTCGCCAAGCACCTGGACGTGGACCTGTGCGTGCTGGAGATCGAGGCCGACGCCATCGGCCATCTGGAGCGCATGCTGTACCAGCTGGATGAGCCGCAGGCGGACCCGGCGCCCATCAACGCCCTGCTGATCGCCGAGCGCGCCCGGGCGGACGGCACCAAGGTCCTGCTTTCCGGCGCGGGCGGCGACGACCTGTTCAGCGGCTACCGGCGCCACTACGCCCTGCGGATGGAGCGCGCCTGGAGCTGGCTGCCCGGCCCGGTGCGCGGCGGGCTGGCCGCGGGCGCGCGCTGGGCCGCGGAAGGCGGAATGGGGATGATGGACCGCCCCGCCGCCCGCCGCGCCGCCAAGGCGTTCGCCTACGCGGACCTGGATACGGACCGCCGGATGGCCAGCTACTTCTGGTGGAGCGGCGAGGCCGTGCGGCGCGAGCTGTACACCCCCGCGTTCGCCGCCGCCACGCGCCACCTGGACACCGCCGCGCCGCTGGTGGAAACGCTCGCCCGCATTCCCGGCGAGCGCGACCCGCTGAACCGCATGCTGTACCTGGAGGCCAAGCACTTTCTGGCCGACCACAACCTGAACTACACCGACAAGACCGGGATGTCGGCCGGAGTGGAGACGCGCGTGCCGCTGCTGGACCGCGAGCTCATCGACTTCGCCACGCGCATTCCGCCGGAGATGAAGCAGCGCGGGCGGGTGGGCAAATCCATCTTCAAGAAGTCGATGGAGCCCTTTCTGCCGCACGACGTCATCTACCGTCCCAAGACCGGGTTCGGCGCGCCGCTGCGCGGATGGCTGCACGGCGAACTGCGCGACATGCGTGACGATACCCTGAGCGCCGCGTCTCTTTCCCGCCGGGGCTGGTTTGAACCCGCCGCGGTCGCGCGCCTGCTGGAGCGCGACCGCCGCGGTGAGGTGGACGCCGCGTACACCATCTTTTCGCTGATGTGCATTGAACTGTGGTGCCGCATGTTCGTCGATGCGCCCCTTCCCGTGCGCGCCGCCGCCTGATGCCGTCACTGCTCTGGGTAAACCACTTCGCCGTTTCGCCCGCGCAGGGCGGCGGCACGCGCCACTTTGAGCTGGGGCGCGAGCTGGTGCGGCTGGGATGGGACGTCACCATCGCCGCATCGGACTTTCACCTGCACTCGCGCCGCTACGGCAGCCGCGACAGCGCCGCCGACACGGCCGGCAAGGACGAGGTCATCGACGGCGTGCGCTTCCGCTGGCTGTGGGCGGCGCCGTACCAGGGCAACGACTGGCGCCGGGTGCACAACTGGCTCTCGTTCAGCCAGCGGGTGCGCGGCTACCGGGATGCCAAGGCGGACGTGGTGATCGGCTCCTCCCCGCACCTGTTCGCCGCGCTGGCGGCGGAGCGATTGGCAAAGAAGCGCGGCGTGCCGTTCGTCTTTGAGGTGCGCGACCTGTGGCCGGAAAGCCTGACCGCGCTGGGGCAGGGCCGGGGGATGACGTACCGCGTGCTGGACCGCATCGCCGCCGGGCTGTACCGCCGCGCGGACCGCGTGCTGGTGCTGGCGGGCGGCTCGGCGACGTATCTGCGCGAGCAGAAGGGCGTTCCCGCCGAGCGGCTGGTGCACGTTCCCAACGGCGTGGACGTTTCCGCCTACTCGCGCATCGAGCGGCCGGACCGGCGGACGATGACGCTGGTGTACACCGGCGCGCACGGCCCCGCCAACGGGCTCGACACCGTCCTCCAGGCGGCGGAAATGCTGGCCGGGCGGCCGGAGATCCGCTTTCTGCTCGTCGGTGACGGCCCCGCCAAGCCGGCGCTGGTGGAAGAGGCCGCGCGGCGCGGATTGAAGAACGTGGAGTTCCGCGACCCCATCTCCAAGACGGCGATGCCCGCGCTGCTGGCGGAGGCGGACGCCGGATTGATGGTGCTGCGCGAGGCGCCGCTCTTCGCTTTCGGCGTGAGTCCCAACAAGCTGTTCGACTACTTCGGCGCGGCGCTCCCCGTGGTCTGCAACGTCCCCGGCGAGGTGGCGGAGATGGTGAGCAGCGCCGGCGCCGGCGAGCAGACGGCGGATTCGTCCGCCGCGGCGCTGGTGGCCGCGGTGGAGCGCCTGGCCGCGCGCCCGGCCGGCGAGCGCCGCGCGATGGGCGTGGCGGGACGCGCCTGGGTGGCGCGCGAACACGACCGCCCCGTCCTGGCCGCCCGGCTGGACGCCATGCTCCGCTCGCTGCTTCCGGCGCATGCTTCCCGTTGACCGCTGGCCACGGGCCGTGCGCACGCTCGCCCGTACGTACGGCGCGCGCGGGGCCGTCCTGCGCGCCGTGCACGAGGGACGTCGCGCGGCGGGCCGCTTTCGTCCCGCGCCGCGGCACGCCGTCGCGGCGGAGATGGCCGGCGCGCACCCGTTCCGTGTGGACACTGGGAGATTGAAGGCCTCCACGGACCTCGCCGGGGCGGCGGAGCGCGGGGATCAGGTCGTCCGCGGCTTCCATCAGGCGTACCGGTGGACGTGGCGCCCGCTCCCTGCCGACGCTGCGGGGTGGAGCACGCATCCATCCACCGGCCACGCCTTTCCCTCCGCCGCGCCGTGGTGGACGGTGCCGCACATGGGCGCCGCCTCGGGCGACATCAAGGACCTGTGGGAGCCGGGCCGCTTCGCCTGGGTCTACGACCTCGTCCGCGCCTCCATGGTGACGGGCGACGCGCGCTACGCGGAGGACTTCCGCCGCCGCTTCGCCGTCTGGCGGGAAAGCAGTCCGCCCTTCCGCGGCCCGCACTGGTCGTGCGGGCAGGAGACGGCCATCCGCGCCTTCGCCCTGCTGTACGCGGAGGCCAATCTGCCGCACACGCCCGGCCTCGCCGAAACGCTTTCCGCCTCCGGCGAGCGGATCGCGGACGCCCTGGGCTACGCGGTGTCGCAGCGCAACAACCACGCGATCAGCGAGGCCGCTGGCCTTGTCGCACTGGGCGTGCGCTTTCGCGGCACCCACCCCGAGGCGGAAGAGTGGCTGCGCCGCGGGCACCGGTGGATGAATACGCTGGTCACCGAGCAGTTCGCCGTGGACGGATGGTACGTGCAGCACTCCTTCACCTACCTGCGCCTGGCGCTGGACCAGTGCGTCCTGGCCGAGCGGGCGCTGCGGTCGGCGGGGCTGCGGCTCGCCCCCGCGGCGGCGGAGCGCATCGCGGCGGCGGTGCGCCTGCTGCTGGCCGTCATCCACCCCGCGACGGGGCACGTGCCCAACCACGGGGCCAACGACGGCGCCTTCGTGCATCCCGTGACGCTGGCGGAGTACCGCGACTTCCGTCCCGTGCTCACCGCCGTCTGCGCCACGTGGGGGCTGCCGCTTCCCGCCAACGTGCGGGCGTGCGCGGAAACGCTCGCATGGCTGGGGCTCGACGCGCCGCCCGCCGGCCCCGCGCTGGGCGACGGCGTGTGGAGCGGCCCGTCCGGCTGGGCCGCCGTCCGTCTGGGAGAGGCGCAGGCCTTCATCCGCGCGGGCGAGTACGACAGCCGCCCCAGCCACCTGGACCCGCTGCAGCTGGACGTCCGGCTGGCGGGAAGAGAAGTGGTGGTGGATGCGGGGACGTTCGCCTACAACGGCCCGCCGCCGTGGAAGAACGGGCTGGTGAGCGCGCGGATCCACAACGGCCCGGTGCTGGACGGCCGCGAGCCCGGCGTGCGCGGCCCGCGCTTTCTGTGGTACCTGTGGCCGGAAGCGCGCGTCCTCCGCGCGGAAATCCGCGGCGCGCAGGCCGTCCTGGAGGCAGAGGTACCCGGCCGCATGCGCCGCACCGTGCACGTTTCCCCCTCCGCCGTGCGCGTGGTGGATGACGTGCAGCCCGGCGTGGCGGAGCAGGCCGAGGTGCGCTGGCTGCTGCATCCGGACGCCGATCCGCGCTCCGTCCAGGTGGAAGGCGGAGCGGAAACGGCGGCCGCCGCGGAAGGCGATCCGGCGGGATGGTACTCCCCCGGCTACGGCGTGCGCCTCCCCTCGCGGACCGTGCACGCCGGCCGTCCGGCCAGGGAAGGCGTGCGGATCGTGACGACGATGGCGGCCGGCGGTGTCTGATGCGCGTCGTTTCCGTGGAGGATGGAACGCGGCGGGGGGTGGCCGCGCGCGCCTCCTCATCCCTCTCCCAAACGGCCTGAAAGGGATGGGGATGATGCGGGTTGATGGAGCGGGCGCGGACCCGCTCCGGTGCGCCGCTCTCCCGGACCGTCCGCAAACGACCGTCGCCGCCACGCGCGGATGGCCGCAAACGGGTCGGCGGACGAGGGTTGCGGGCGCGAAGCCGACGAGCGCCCGGGAGGGGAACACGGACGGCAGGGGCACCCGCCACCCCCGTGCGGTGTACACGGCTCACATGCAACAAACGAGACGGAAACGGGGCGCCCCCATGCGGCCTCCCGCTGCGCCCGGCGCGGGCGGGGCGGCGTGAACGCGCGGGGATACCGCGGCAAGCGCGCGCTGGACGTCGTCGTCGCGCTCGTGGCGCTCATCGTCTTTTCGCCGCTGCTGCTGCTGACCGCCGTCGCCGTGCGCGTGTGGCTGGGGAGCCCGGTGCTCTTCCGGCAGGCGCGGCCGGGTCTGGACGGGCGCCCGTTTACGCTCCTCAAGTTCCGCACGATGCGCGACGCGGCGGGGCCGGACGGCCGGCCGCTTCCCGACGCCGAGCGGCTGGGCCGGGTGGGTCGCCTGCTGCGCGCCTCCAGCCTGGACGAGCTTCCGGAGCTGGTCAACGTGCTGCGCGGCGAAATGAGCCTGGTGGGGCCTCGCCCGCTGCTGATGGAGTACCTGCCGCTGTACACGCCGGAGCAGGCCCGCCGGCACCAGGTGCGGCCGGGAATCACCGGGTGGGCGCAGGTGAACGGCCGCAACGCGGTGGACTGGGATGAGCGCTTTCGCCTGGACGGCTGGTACGTGGACCACTGCTCGCTGGCGCTGGACCTGCGGGTGCTGGTGCGCACCGTTTCCTCCGTGTTCCGCCGCCAGGGCATCAGCCAGGCCGGCCACGTGACCATGGAGCCGTTCCGCGGCTCCGCGCGCGGAGGCGGGTGATGGTGCAGCCGCTGGTGATCGTGGGCGCGGGCGGGCACGGGCGCGAAATGGCGGCGCTGGTGGCGGAAATCAACGCCGCGGCGCCGCGGTGGGAGCTGCTGGGCTTTGTGGACGATGGCCGGGAGCCGGGCACCGCCGTGGGAGACTCGCGGGTGCTGGGCGGCGCGGAATGGCTTTTGAATTCAACCATCGCCCCCCATGTCGTCCTTGGATTGGGAAGCCCCGCGCTCAAGCGGCGGCTGGCCGAGCGTCTGCGCCCCCGGGTGGCCGGATTTCCCGCGCTGGTGCACCCCGGCGTCACGCTGCACCCGTCCGCGCGGGTGGGCGAGGGCGTGCAGGTGTGTGCCGGGTGCGTGGTGACGGTGGATCTGGAGATCGGCGCCTTTGCCACGCTGAACCGGCTGTGCACCGTATCGCACGACTGCCGGGTGGGCGAGTACGCCACGCTGGCCCCCGGAGTTCTGCTGGCCGGAGCCGTGCATGTGGGGGAGGGCGCGGACCTGGGGATCGGATGCAGCGTCATCCAGGGCGTCCGGATTGGAGCCTGGAGCATCGTGGGCGCGGGCGCGGCGGTGGTGCGCGACCTGCCCGCGGACTGCACCGCGGTGGGAGTGCCGGCGCGGCCCATCCGGCAGCGCGCCGCTGGATGGTACTTGAACTGACTACTGGACTCGTGGAACGCATACATCTTTCTACGCCGCACATGAGCGGGCGCGAAGAGGCCTACGTAAAGGAAGCCTTCGCCAGCAACTGGATCGCCCCGCTCGGCCCGCAGGTGGACGCCTTTGAACGCGAGTTCGCCAGCGCGGTGGGCAGCGCGCACGCGGCGGCGCTCAGCTCCGGCACGGCCGCGCTGCACCTGGCGCTGCGCCTGGTGGGGGTGGGCCCGGGGGACGAAGTGCTGGTCAGCTCCCTCACCTTTTCGGCCAGCGCTACGCCCATCGTGTATCTGGGCGGGCGGCCCGCGTTCATCGACAGCGAGCGGGGCTCGTGGAACCTGGACCCGGCGCTGGTGCAGGAGGCGCTGGAAACGCGCGCCCGCGCGGGACGGCTTCCCAAGGCGCTGGTGGTGGTGCACCTGTACGGCCAGAGCGCCGACATGGACCCGCTGGCCGAGGTGTGCGCGCGCTACGGGGTGGCGCTGGTGGAGGACGCGGCCGAGGCGCTGGGCGCGACGTATCATGGCCGCATTCCGGGCACCATGGGCCGGGTGGGGATCTACTCGTTCAACGGCAACAAGGTCATCACCACCTCCGGCGGCGGCATGCTGGTGAGCGACGACGAGGCGCTGGTGGCGCGCGCCCGCAAGCTTTCCACGCAGGCGCGCGACCCGGCCCCGTACTACGAGCACTCCGAGATCGGCTACAACTACCGGCTCAGCAACGTCCTGGCCGCCATTGGCCGGGGGCAGCTGGAGGTGCTGGAGGAGCGGGTGCTGGCGCGCCGGGCCAACTTCGAGTTCTACCGCCAGGCGCTGGCCGACATCCCCGGGCTGGAGTGGATGCCCGAGGCGTCGTGGGGCCGGCACAGCCGCTGGCTCACCTGCCTTACGGTGAACCCGCGCGAGTTCGGCACCGACCGCGAGCGGCTGCGGCTGCTGCTGGAGGACCAGAACATCGAGGCCCGCCCCGTGTGGAAGCCCATGCACCTGCAGCCGGTGTTCGCCGGGCTGCCCTGCTGGGGCGGCGCCGTGGCCGAGGACCTGTTCGAGCGCGGGCTGTGCCTTCCCTCCGGCTCCAACCTCACCGAAGGCCAGCTGAGCCGCGTGGCCGACGCGGTGCGCAAGGTGTGGCGGCGCGCCCGCCGGCCCGCCGCGGAACCCATGGCCGCTCCGGCCGCCTGAACCATCTCTCTTCTCCGGGGTGTCGCGGCAGGGGCGCCCCGGTTTATCTTTCGAGCCCGGCGCACCGCGCCGGGGGCGTCCGGGGGGGGATCCATTCCCCGGCCGTCCTTCCCGGCTCATCGGAAACCCGACCATTACGCGGCGTACACATGCAAGATCCCACATCCTCCCCGTTCGCGGCGCCCCGCATCATCCCCAAGCCGTGGGGGCGCGAGGTCTGGTACGCCCACGAGGACCGGTACGCCGGCAAGATCCTCGAAGTCACCAAGGGGCACGCCCTGTCGCTGCAGAAGCACGAGCGCAAGCAGGAAACCATGTACCTGCAGAGCGGCCGGCTGGTGTACCACTTCAACGGCGTGGACTACGAGATGACGCCGGGGATGTGCATCACGGTGCGCCCGGGGGACATCCACCGCGTGGAAGCGCTGGAAGACGCGGTGATCCTGGAAGTGAGCACGCCGGAACTGGACGACGTGGTGCGCCTGGAAGACCGCTACGGCCGGGGATGAGCCTTTCGCCTTTCCGGCGGGAGGAGGGGCCGCACGGCCCGTCCTTCTCCGGCCCGGCCGGTTCGCCCCTGCGGGTGGTGGTCACCGGCGGCGCGGGCTTCATCGGCAGCCACCTCTGCCAGCGGCTGCTGGACGGCGGCGGCACCGTGTGGGCCGTCGACAACTTCGACCCGTTCTACGACCCGGCCATCAAGCGCGCCGCGGTGCGCGAGCTGGAGGCCAGTCCGCGCTTTCGCCTGGTGGAGGCGGACGTGTGCGACGAGGCGGCCACCGCGCACGCGCTGGAAGCGGCGGGGCTGGGCCCCGGCGGCGCCGACGTGCTCATCCACCTGGCGGCCCGGGCGGGTGTGCGCCCCTCCATCGAAGACCCGGCGGGGTACGCCCGCTTCAACGTTCAGGGGACGGCGGCCACGCTGGAGCTTTCGCGGCGGCTGGCCATCCCCGCGTACGTGTTCGGCTCCAGCTCCAGCGTGTACGGCAACGAGGCCCGCGTCCCCTTTCGCGAGGACGCCCCCGCCGCGTCGCCCATCTCTCCCTACGCCGCCACCAAGCGCGCGGGGGAGCTGCTGTGCCACGCCCACCACCACCTGTACGGCACCAGCGTGGTGTGCCTGCGGTTCTTTACCGTCTATGGCCCGCGGCAGCGCCCGGACCTGGCCATTCACAAGTTCGCCCGGCTGATGGCGGCGGGGGAGGCCATTCCCCTGTTCGGCGACGGCTCCACCGCGCGCGACTACACCTTCGTGGACGACATCGTGCACGGGGTGGAGGCGGCCGCGCGCTTCGCCCTGGCGCGCCCCGGCGCGTGGGAGATCCTGAACCTGGGGGGGAGCCAGACGGTGACGCTGGCCCGGCTGGTGGAGCTGCTGGCGGGGGAGATGGGGATCGACCCCGCGGTGCGCCGTCTTCCGGCGCAGCCCGGCGACGTGGAGCGCACCTGGGCCGACATCGGCCGCGCGGGCGAGCTGCTGGGCTACGCGCCCGGCACCTCCATCGAGGCGGGGATCGCCGCCTTCGTGCGGTGGTTCCGCGACTCGTCCGCCCGTTCCCCGCGGTCGGCCCCGTGAGCCAGGCCGTGCCCACGGTGCTCGCCCTGCTGGACCACTACCTCCCCGGCTACAAGGCGGGGGGGCCGGTGCGCAGCGTGCACCAGCTGGTGACGCAGCTGGGGGGCGAGTTCCGCTTCCGCGTGGTGACGCGCGACCGCGACGCGGGCGACACGGCGCCGTACCCGGGGGTGCCGGCCAACCGCTGGCAGCGCGTGGGGCGGGCGGACGTGCTGTACCTGTCCCCCGACCGGCTGAACACGGCGTCCATGCGCGACATCCTCACGGGGACGCCGCACGACCTGCTGTACCTCAACAGCCTCTTTTCCCCCCGCTTTTCCGCCGCGCCGCTCCTGCTGCGCCGGCTGAACGCGGCCCCGTCCCGGCGGGTGGTGCTGGCGCCCCGGGGCGAGCTGCACCCCAGCGCGCTGGGAACGGGGGACTGGGGACGGCTGGTTCCGCCGCGGCTGGTGTCGGGGATCCGCACGCCCCGCTATCTCAAGAAGCAGACGTACCTGCGCTTCGCGCGCTCCGCCGGCCTGTTCCGGGGAATCACCTGGCAGGCATCCACGGAGCAGGAGCGCATCCACATCCAGCACGCGCTGGGGGCGGGTACGGAGGTGGTGGTGGCGCCGGACCTGGTTCCGCCGCCCGCACCCACCTCCGCGCTGCTGCGCGACAAGCGGCCGGGCGACCTGCGCGTCGTCTTTCTTTCCCGCCTGTGCGCGATGAAGAACCTGCGCGGCGCGGCGGAAGCGCTGCGCGGGGTGCGCGGGCCGGTCCGCTTCGACATCTACGGCCCGGTGGACGATGCGCGCTACTGGGAAGAGTGCCGGGGGATCCTGGAGGCGCTGCCGCCCAGCGTGACGGTGCGCTACATGGGCCCGGTGCCGCACGACGCGGTGGCCGCCATCTTCCGGGACGCGCACCTCCTTCTGCTCCCCACGCTGGGCGAAAACTTCGGCCACGTGATCCTGGAGGCGCTGTCCGAGGGGTGCCCGGTGCTGATCAGCGACCAGACGCCCTGGCGCGAACTGACGCAGCGCCGCGCCGGGTGGGACCTGCCGCTGGCCGACATCCCCGCTTTCACCGCCGTGCTGGAGCAGTGCCTGGCGATGGACGCGGAGGAGTTCGGGCGATGGTCCGCGGGGGCGGCGGCGCTGGCCCGGGCATGGAGCGCGGCGGGATGGCCCCGCGACCGCAACCGCGCCCTGTTCGGCGGGCCGGCCGCGGCGGACGCGCCGGAGGGGGCGCCCGCGCGTTCCGGCGGGCACGTGGTGGCCGACGCGCCATGACCGCCGCGCGCGGGGACGCGCCCCGCCGCGTAACGCTCCTGGTAAACGACCTCGCCGGCAACGCACTCGCCCGCGCCATTCCCCTGGCGCGGGCGCTTTCCGTGGAATACGAGGTAGAACTCGCCGGGCTGCTGCTGAGCGGCCCGGAGGTCTACGCCCCCTACCGCGGCCTTTTTCCCGTCCACGCCATCCGCTGTTCCCCCGCGCTCCCCGCCGTCCTGGCCGCCGCGCCCCGGCTGGCGGCGCTGGCCACGGGCGACCTGCTCTACGCCTGCAAACCCCTCGCGTCCACCCTGCTCCCGGCCCGGCTGGCCGCGCGCCGCACCGGCGCGCCCGTGCTGCTGGACGTGGAGGACGACGAGTGGTCCGCGCGCGCGGTGAACACGCCGGCGCCCGGGCTGCGCGGGGTGGCGCAGCGGGTGCGCGACACGCACCGCTTCAAGGCGCGGCTCTTTCACCCGCTGACGTTCGGGATCGCGGGGGTGACGGTGTCCACGCGCGCGCTGCAGCGGCGCCACGGCGGCACCCTTCTGCGCCACGGGCCGGACGAGTCGCGCTTTGATCCGGACCTCCCCGGGCTGGCGGACCGGGCGCGGCTGCGGCGGGAACTGGGATTGCCGGCGGAGGGGCGGCTGGCGGTGTTCGCCGGCGTGCCACGGCCCCACAAGGGGTGGGACGTGCTGCTGCGCGCGCTGGGGAACCCCGCCGCGGCGGAATGGTCGCTGGTGACGGCGGGGCCGGAGGGCGCGGAGCACGCGCGGGCGAGGGCGCTTCTCGGCGGACGATTCCACTCGCTGGGAATGCTGCCGAACGAAGCGATGCCGCGCCTGCTGGCCGCGGCGGACGCGGTGCCCATCGCGCAGCGGGACGAGGCGTACGCCCGGGCGCAGCTTCCCGCCAAGGTGCTGGAAGCGATGGCGATGCGCGTTCCCGTCGTCGCCTCCATGGTCGGCGATCTGCCGGAGATCCTGGGGGAGGGGCGCGGCTGGCTGATCGCCCCGGAGGACGACGCGGCGCTCGCGGCGGCGCTGGCGGCCATTGCGGCGGATCCCGCGGAGGCGGCGCGGCGGGGGCGGGCGGCGCGGGCGTGGTTCGTGGAGGAGGCGGGCGCGGCGGCGCTGCGGGCGCGGCTGCTCCCCCTCGTACGCGGCGCGCTGGACGGCGGGCGGTGAGGGCGCCGGGGCCGCTGCGGCGCGGCGTCGTTCACAACCTGCTGGGGATCGCGCTTCCGGCGCTGGTGGCGCTGATCGCCCTGCCGCGGCTGGCCGCGGCGCTGGGGACGGAGCGGCTGGGCGTGCTGACGCTCGTGTGGGCCACGCTGAGCTACTTCGGCGTGCTGAACCTGGGCGTGGGGCGGGCGCTCACCCAGGCCGTCGCGGGCGGGGAAGGGGAGGACGCCACCCTGTCCGGCCTTTTCTGGACGGGGCTGGCGATGGTGATGGCGCTGGCGGCTTCCGCGGGCGCCGGGCTCGCGCTGGCCGCGCCGTGGCTGGCGCGCGGGCTGAACCTGCCCCCGGGTCTGGCGCGCGAGGCGGCGGACGCCTTTCGCATGCTGGGCCTCACCCTCCCCTGGGTCATCAGCTTTCCCGTGCTGACGGGGGTGCTGGAGGCGCGCTACCGCTTCGGGCGGGTGAACGCGGTGGCGGCGCCCGCGTCGGCGCTGGCGTACCTGGGACCGGTCTTCGTCGCCTCCATTTCGCCGGACCTGCTGTACGTGACCGGGCTGCTGGCCGTCGTGCGCATGGTGGCGTGGACGGTGTGCCTGACGCTGTGCCTGCGCGAGCTTCCCGCCCTGCGCCGTCCGCGTCTGCGGCGCGGAGCGGCCGGACCGCTGCTGCGCTTCGGGGGATGGACGACGGTCAGTGCCGCCGTATCGCCCGTGCTCGTGTACCTGGACCGCTTCGTCCTGGGCGGATTGGTGTCGACGGCCGCGGTGGCGTTCTACGGCGTGCCGCAGGAGATCACCCTTCGCCTGGGCGCGGTATCGAGCGCGATCGGGTCGGTGCTGTTTCCCGCGTTCGCCGCGGCGCACGCGTCGGCGCGGCGGACGGAGGGGGCGCTGCTGCGGCGGGGGATGGACGGCGTGTTTCTGCTGGTGCTGCCCGCCGCCATGGGGCTGGCGGCCGCGGGCGGGGATGTGATGCGGGCGTGGATGGGGGCGGACTTTGCGCGCGAGGGCGGGGCGGCGCTGGCGGTGCTGGGCGTAGGGCTGCTGATGAACGGATTCGGCAAGGTGGCGTCGTCGCTGCTGTACGGCGCGGGGCGGCCGGACCACGTGGCGCACGCGCACCTGCTGGAACTGGTGCTGTACGTTCCCCTCGTGGCGCTGCTGGTGTGGATGTGGGGCGTGCCCGGCGCCGCGCTCGCATGGACGCTGCGGACCTCGGGCGACGCCCTGCTGCTGCTGCGCGCGGCGGGGCGCGAGGTGCCGGAGGCCGTGCCGGCGCTGGGCCGCGCCGCGCGGATGGGCGCGTTCGCCGCGGCGGGTGCGGCAGGGGCGTTCTGGCTTCCCGGGCTGGGATGGCGCGTGGGGTTCGCCGTCGCGGCCACGCTGTGTGGATGGGCGATCTTTCGCGTGCACGGCGACACGCTGCGCGCAATGGGATTCGGCCGGTCGGCGGCGGCACCGAGCCCCGGCGCGGACGGGTAGGCGACGGTCGACGCGGGGTGCGAGCCTCAGGGAGGCCCCCACCCGGGCTC
This sequence comes from Longimicrobium terrae, assembly GCF_014202995.1. Taxonomy (NCBI): domain Bacteria; kingdom Pseudomonadati; phylum Gemmatimonadota; class Longimicrobiia; order Longimicrobiales; family Longimicrobiaceae; genus Longimicrobium; species Longimicrobium terrae. The sequence goes on along the minus strand of NZ_JACHIA010000001.1, from coordinate 231,685 downwards.
GTACTACTCGCCCACCCTCCCCCGCGAGAGCGAATGAATCCGCCACTCAAACAGCGGGAAGCCCCGACACCGGCTGCTGGCGCATCCGGTTCGGGGCTTCAACTGCATGGGGACGCGAGCGGGGACAGCGTCCAGTCCGCGGAGGCGGACTTCGTGTTTTTCGAGGCGCGGTTTCAACCGCCGGATGGAAGTCGCCACCCCGCTCCGACCTCTCTCCCGCACCGATCTGGGGTGTGCTCCCTCTCCCACATCTGTTCGTGGGAGAGGGTCGTCGTGCGCAGCACGCGGGGTGAGGGCCCCCGCCCGCCGCCACGCCCGACCTCATCACCGCCTTGATCCCCTCCCGCCGACCATCCCCGTCATCCACCCACCCCGGACCCATCTGATACACAAAAGGGGTGTACGTGGGCCGCGGACGACGTATCTTCTTCCCGCCCGGCGCCGCGCGCGGATGCCGGGCGGGCGAACGCCCGATCCTGCACCTCCAATCCAGACCGCCGCGGATGATCGACCTGCATTCCCACCTGATTCCCGCCGTGGATGACGGTGCCGCCAACCTGGACGAGTCGCGCACCGCGCTGGAGCGCATGTACGCGCAGGGCGTGCGCACCCTGGTCACCACCCCGCACCTGAACGCCAGCCTCACCGCGCACCCGGAACGTCTGTCGGCCGAACTGGCGCGGCTGGACCGGGGATGGGAGGAGCTGCGCACCCTGGCCGCCGAATCGTTCCCCGGCATGCGGGTGGAGCGCGGCGTGGAACTGCTGCTGGACGACCCGCACCCCGTGCTGGACGATCCGCGGCTGCGGCTGGCGGGGACGCGCTCGGTGCTGGTGGAATTTTCGTTCACCGGCGTTCCGCCCGGCTCCGAACGCGTGCTGTTCGAAATCCGCATGGCGGCGCTGCGGCCCATCGTGGCGCACCCGGAACGCTATCCCAACCCGCAGGCCAGCCTGGCCGTCGCGGACCTGTGGGTGCGCTCCGGCGCGGCGCTGCAGGTGAACTGGGGATCGCTGGCGGGGCGGTACGGAGAACTGCCGCGCCGAATCGCGTGGGATCTTCTGGAGCAGGGGATGGTGAGCTACCTGTCCAGCGACCACCACGCCCGGGGCTCGCTCTCCGCGGAGGAGGGACGCGCGCTGCTCCTGGCCCGCGGCGGCGAAGAGCAACTGGAACTGCTGACGGCGACCAACCCCCAGCGGCTGCTGGACAACCAGCCGCCGCTGGACGTTCCCCCGCTGCAGATGGCGAAGAAGTCGTTCTGGGGACGGTTGATGGGGCGCTGACGGATCAGCGCGCGCGTCCCAGCCGCGGCGAGGCCGACAGCCCCAGGCGCAACGTGCGGTTCATCACATCGACCGAGAACTTGTCGCGGTCCGCCCAGGTGCCCGAGGTGCTCTGGAACAGGTAGTTCCACCGCTTGTTGGCGGTCCACTCCGCGGACAGCCGCGCGCCCAGCACGTCCACCCCCAGCCGCGCGCCGAAGTACGCCGTCATGTCGTGCGCCAGGTAGCGGTTGGGGCCGCCCGGCTGGGCGAAGTACGCGTCATCCGCCCAGCGCACGCGCCCGCCGAACAACCCCGCCTCCACCCCGCGCGTCACCCAGTCCGCCGCCAGCCACTGGCCGGACGCGCCCGGGCCCATGAACGCGCCCAGAACCTCGCCGTTGTTGGTGTAGCCCTGCGGAATCCGCTCGCTGGCGTAGAAGCTTCCCGCCGGGTTGGTGGTTTCCGTGGGGCTCTGCTCCAGGTAGGTGTGCTCCGCCTGCAGCCGCACCAGCCCGGACCCCAGCGGGCGCGCCACCTGCCCGCCGATGGTGTAGCCCTGCGTGTGCTCCGGACGCAGCAGCAGGTCGCGGAACGAGGTGGGCAGCTCGCGCCGTGCCCACTCGAAGTACACCTCCGCCCCGTCGCCCGGCGCCACCAGGCGCGCGGACAGGGCGGTCATCTGCTCCGCGGCGCGCCCGGTGGTGTCGCGGCCGGCGTCCCAGTGGCCCAGCACGTCCGCAAAGCGCCCCGCCACGCCGCCCCAGTCGTCCACGGGCGACATCACCGTACGCGCGATCCCCAGCGTCAGCGCCGGGAACACCGCCGGGCGCAGCGTCACTCCCAGCGCGCTGAGCGAACGCTCGCCGTCATTTTCGTCATCCCGGCCGGGGGCGTAGTCGGACGCCTCCAGCCCGCCCACGAGCCAGCGCCCCTCCATGTCGCCCAGAAAGGTGCGCAGGGGACGGCCGCTGCGCAGGAACAGGTGCGGAAATCCCGCCGCGTTGTTGCTGAACAGGATGGCGCTGCGGATGCCGGGGCCCCACCACTGGTTTTCCGTCGCGGCGCCCACTTCCACCGCGCCCGCGGTGACGGTGAGCGACGACTGGCCGGGATACAGCCGGCGTACCTCGTCGTTCCCCGGCCGCCACGGCACGTCCGCCGAGTTGGGGCCCGCGAACCAGGGCGCCACGAAGCGGGCGCGCTGCTCCGCCGTCCACCGCGTGGGAAGGACGCTGTCGAACTGCGCGTTCTCCGACCACACCATTTCCGGCGCCGCGATCAACCGCACGGGTCCGAGGGTGCCGACGAATCCCGCCATCACGCGCCCGTTCGCGCCGCGGCCGGCCCAGAGCGGGCCGTCGTTGACGGAGAAGGGGATGCGCGTGTTCCACACGGTCTCCACCTCCGGCACCAGCACGCGGAATCCGTCACGGCCGCGCGGCATGGCGCTGGACGGGGAGCGCAGCAGGTAACCGCCGGCCGCCTCTTCGCGCCCGGTGATCTGCCACAGCCGCCACTCGCGGTCCGCCGCGCCGGACACACCCACCAGCGCACCCACGCCGTACATCTCCCGCCGGCGGGCATGCTCCGGCGGAACGACGAGTTCGACGTGGCGGTTGGACGCGAAGAAGGCGGCGGCGCGCGCGGAATCCACGGCCGCCTGCGTCGTCGCGGCGGGGACGACGGGAACCGTGTCGGCGGCGGCGGGCGGTCCGCCTGCCAGCGACGGCGCGGGGGCCGGGTCCTGTCCGTGCAGGGGCCGCGCGCAGGGAACCGCGAGCGCGGCGAACAGGGCCAGTCTGGCGAACACGGCGAACCCGGGTGCGAGGTGGACGGCGGGGGCGTACGGCTCTAACTTTACCGGCTTGCGCGTTGCGGGGCAACCATTTGAGCCCCGCGCCAGGGTGCCGTGACGGCTCCCGTCTTCTTCCCCGAACGCGTGAGCGCGGTGCGTCCCACCCTGCTGATGGCCGTCTACAACGACCTCGCCACCGACGGGCGGGTGCAGCGCGCGGCCCGGGCGCTGGCGGGGGACTTCGACGTGCGCGTGGCGTATCCGGCAGCAAGCGGAGCGGCGTACCGGGCGGAGGGATACGAGGCGGCCGCCATCCCCGTCCGCGGCGCGGGACCCGTGCGGCTGGCCCGCTTCAGCGCCGCGGTGCTCGCCCTGGCCCGGCGCACGCGGCCGGCGGTGGTGTACGCGCACGACTATTATCTCTCCGCCGTGGGCGCGCTGGCCGCCCGCCTGGCCGGCGCGGCCCTGGTGTACGACGCGCACGAACTGATCGTTCCCGAGCCGGACATCCCGGTGGACCGGCGGGACCGCTTCTTCTACCGGATGGAAAAGCGATCCATCCACCGCGCGGGCCTCGTAATCGTGGCCAACCGGGCGCGCGGCGAGGTGATGCGGAGCCACTACGGGCTGGCGGATGAGCCGCTGGTCGTCCGCAACATCCCCGAGGCGCCCCATCCCGTTTCCGCCATCCACCGAAGTGACGCGGGGGGCGTGCGGCTGGTCTACCAGGGCTACATGGACGAGGGGCGGGGGATCGGCGTGTTCATCGACGCGCTGGCCCTGCTGCCGCCGGAGTTCCGCCTGGAGTTCATCGGCGGCGGGCCGGGATTGGCGGCGCTGCGGGCGCGGGCGGAGCGGATGGGCGTGGGGGGACGGATGGAGTTCGCCGGCCCCATCCCCCGCGACGCGCTGGACGCGCGGGTGCGCGCCTGCCACATCGGCCTCATCGCCTACGTGGCGCCGGACCGCAACAACCGCCTGTGCGCGCCCAATAAGCTGTACGAGTACGCGCAGGCCGGGGTGCCGGTGGTGGCCCTGGGCTCGCCGTACCTGGCGGGGATGGTGAGGGAGGGCGGGGTGGGGACGGCGCTGGCGACGGAGGACGTGTCGCCGGAGCGCGTCGCCGCCGCCATCCGGGAACTCGCCGGGTCGCTCCCGGGGTACGCGGGGCGGCTGCAAACGTTCGTGGCCGCGCATCCGTGGAGCGCCGAGGCGGAGCCCCTGCGCCGCGCCGTCGCCGCGCTGGTGACGGCTTCGTGAGGATGGATGGATCCGCCGGCGCCGATGTCTCCGACAAAGTGGATGGCATCGATGGATCCGGTGGATTCGAGGATCGATGGACCCACGCCGGACGGACCGGTACCGTGGCGCACGTCCCTTCCGGACGCGCCGCCTCCCGCGTCCCCCGCGCTGAACCGATGATGCTGATGACCGATCTGAAGCGGCCGGAGTTCCCGCGCCGCGCGGCGGGATGGATGCGGGCCGGCGCCGTGCTGGCGGCCGGCGCGCTGGCCGCGTTCGCGCGCCCGGCGGCCGCGCAGGACGACGTGCTGGCCCGCGAGGCGGTGGTGGCGGGGAGCGAGGCCGAGGCGTACCTGCGCACACTGCAGGTGGCGGGGCAGCTTCCCTCGCACCCGTGGTCGCTGCGCGGCTTCGCCCCGCGCGAGATGGCGCGCCTGCACCCGGACTCCGCGCACCCGTGGACGTCGCGGACGGAGGAACGGCGGCCGTTCGCCCGGGTGAGCGGCGGGCTGCTGCGCCCGTCCGCGCGGGCGGCGTACAACACCGGCTTCGCGTACGGCTACAACGACGGCCCGGTGTGGCGCGGCCGCGGGGTTACGGTGGAGGCGCACGCCGGGGCCACGGCGCGGGTGGGCCCGCTCTCCCTGCGGGTAGAGCCCGTCGTGTTCTGGGCGGAGAACCGCGAATTCGCCCTCATGCCCAACGGGCGAACAGGGGAGCAGGTGTACGCGGACGGCCGCAGCCCGCGCAACATCGACCTTCCCCAGCGGTTCGGCGACGAGGCGTACGCCCGCGTGGATCCGGGGGAAAGCACGCTGCGGCTGGACGTGGCGGGGTTCGCCCTGGGCGCGTCCACCGCCGCGCAGCAGTGGGGCCCGTCGCGCGAACTGCCGCTGATTCTGGGCAACAACGCCGGGGGATTCGCCCACGTCTTCGCCGGCACCTCGTCGCCGTGGAACACGCCCATCGGCCGGGTGCACGGCCGCGTGCTGTGGGGGAGCGTGTCGCAGTCGGACTACTCGCCCATGCAGGGGCCGGGAAGCCGCCGCTTCGCCACGGGGATGGTGGCCGTGTGGATGCCGCGCGGGCTGAACGGGCTGGAGATCGGCGGCTCGCGCTTCTTTCACCTGGCGTGGCCGGAGGACGGGCTGAGCTCCGGGTACTTCACCAAGATCTTCGAGGGGATCACCAAGGCCTCGGTGGATTCGTCCGGCGTGGGCACGGACGGCCGCTCGTCGCCGGACAACCAGCTCGCCTCCGTGTTCGCGCGATGGGTGTTTCCCCGCGCCGGGCTGGAAGTGTACGGCGAGTTCGCGCGGGAAGACCACAACTACGATCTGCTGGACTTCGCGCTGGAGCCGGACCACCAGGCCGGGTACACCCTGGGCGCCGCCCGCGCCTGGCGCCCCTCCCCCACGCGGCTGGCCAGCGTGCGGATCGAAGTCCAGAGCACCGAGCCCTCGACGCTGGCGCGCGTGCGCCGGCAGCCGGCCTTCTACCGCCACGACAACGCGCTGCAGGGGCACACCAGCCGCGGCCAGGTGCTGGGTTCGCCCTTCGGATACGGCGGCGGCGGGTCCATCGTGGCGGCGGACCTGTACCACCCCCGCGGCCGGTGGACGGCGCAGTGGGTGCGCACCCGCATGGGGGGAACGCTGGCCGCCGACTCCGCCGACGTGATGCACACCCTGTCGGCGGAGGGCGTCTTCTTTCGCGGGCCGGTGGACCTGGTGGGCGGGGTGGCGTGGAGCGCCAACCTGAACCGCTACAACGGGGGCGACGCCCACAACCTGAACGCGCAGTTCGGCGTACGCGTGGGGCTGGGACCCGGCCGTGCGCGCCCCGTGCGCGTTGACACCTTCCCCGCGGACCGATAACTTTTGCGCCTTGTGCCGCGGCCCCCGGCGTGCATTTGCCCCCGGTGAACAGGTCCGCGCCCCGAGCAGTGATGGTGGGCGGCCGCCGGGCCATGGGCCGGGCTGGCCGCCCCGCTGTATCGGTGACCGCCGTTCGCCGTGCGGCGCCCGTTCCTTTGCTTCCCATTCGCGATGCCCACACAGTCACTGACCGACAGCCCCCCGCGACCGGGGTGCACCGGGCCCCGCGACCGAACACCGGCCGGCGTCCCGCGGAGCCGGGCATGAGCCGCTACGAACAGCTTCGCGACGAACTGCGCCAGGCGCCGCGCGCCTGGCTGGTGACCGGCGCCGCCGGCTTCATCGCCTCGCACCTGGTGGAAACGCTGCTGTCCCTGGGCCAGCGCGTGGTGGCGATGGACAACTTCGCCACCGGGCACCGACGCAACGTGGACCAGTCCGGCGCCGCGGCGGCGGACGGGCAGTTCCGCTTCATCGACGGTGACATCCGCGAGCTGGAAGACTGCCGCCGCGCCTGCGAGGGGGTGGACATCGTGCTGCACCAGGCCGCGCTGGGCTCGGTGCCGCGTTCCATCAACGATCCGCTGGCCACGCACCGCGCCAACGTCGACGGCTTCGTCAACATGCTGGCCGCCGCGCGCGACGCGGGGGTGGGGCGCTTCGTCTTCGCCTCGTCGTCCAGCGTGTACGGCGACCACCCCGCGCTCCCCAAGGTGGAGGAGCGCATCGGGGCGCCGCTGTCGCCGTACGCGGTGAGCAAGTACGTGAACGAGCTGTACGCCGCCGTCTTTCAGCGGACATACGGCATGCACACCGTGGGGCTGCGCTACTTCAACGTCTTCGGGCGGCGGCAGGACCCGGAGGGCGCGTACGCCGCCGTGATCCCCCGCTGGGTGGGGCAGATGCTGGGCGGCGAGCCCTGCGTCATCAACGGCGACGGCGAAACCAGCCGCGACTTCTGCCACGTGGAAAACGTGGTGCAGGCCAACCTGCTGGCCGCCACGGCCCCGGCCGAGGCGACCGGGCAGGTGTACAACGTGGCGTGCGGCGAGCGCACCACCCTCAACGAGGTGCACGCACTGCTCCGCGAGGGGCTGGCCGCGCTGCGTCCGGGGGCTTCGTTTCCGCCCCCGCAGTACGGCGACTTCCGCCCGGGCGACGTGCGCCACTCGCAGGCCGACATCACCCGCATCCGCACGGGGCTGGGATACGTTCCCACCCGCACCGTGGCGGACGGGCTGGGCGAGGCGCTGGCCTGGTACGTGGCCACCATGGAGGGCGCGGCTCCGTCGCAGGCGCCGCACCCCGCGCGACCCTGATTCCCGGCACAGGCATGACGCAGGACCGCAGCATCCGTCCGTATCCCCCGCACGCCCCCCGCCCCGGTCTCCGGGACGGCGGGCGCGTCCGCGCTGTACGCATGGGCGGAGGCGCGGCATGACGGAGATGCCCTTTCCCGCGCCCCGCTTCGGCGCGGCGCAGGCGCAGGCACCCGCGGCGGTGCCGTGGAAGGCGCCCGCCAAGCGGTGGCAGCTGCTGGACTTCTGGCTGCTGTACCCGGTGCTGCTGTTTGCCCTTCCGGACCGGCTGTTCACGCTGCCCATCGCGCCGGAGTCGGTGCTGCTGCTGATCGTGTTCTACGTCGCCGTGCTGGCCGACCTGGCCCGCGGCGGGCGGTGGATGCGGGAAACGCTGGCGCGGGTTCCGCTGCCGCTGTGGGCGTTTCTGATCACCATCACCCTGTCGTGGACGGTGCACCGGTTCGGCGGGTCGGCGGAGCTGGCGGCGCGCCTGGGGCTGTGGATCGTCACCTTCTTCTTCGGCGTCTTCTTTTCCGTCCGGCTGCGCGACCGCACCCACTTCTTTCAGATCTGGCTGGGGATCGCGGTGCTGGGCGCGCTCATGTTCCTGGGTTCGCCGGGGCGCTGGTGGCAGGACAAGGTGAACCTGCTTTCGCACGAACACCGCACCGGGTTCGGCTACTTTCTTTCGCTCCCCACGGCCTGGCTCATCTTCCGGCTGTACGTGCAGCGCGAGCGCCGCAACCGCCGCCTGCTGGTGTTTGCCCTGGGCGTGCTGGGGCTCACGCTGCTGATGACGCTGGCGCGCGGTGCCTGGCTGGTGGTGTACCTGGGCGGCATCGCGCTGCTCATCTACCGCCGCAAGCCGCTGCTGGCCGTCACCATCCTGGCGGTGACGCTGGCCGCGGCCATCACCTTTGCGCTCACGTCCGACAGCACCATGGCGCTGCGGCTGCGCAGCGTGTGGGACTTCCGCATCCGCTCGTCGTCGCTGTACCGGCTGGACCTGTTCCTGGCCACGCTCAAGTCCGTGCCGGACCTGGGGCTGCTGGGGCGGGGGCCGGGAAGCGCGCCGCGGGTGCTGGCCGGCTACACCATGCAGACGTACCGCCACCTGCAGGCCGAGGTGCTGGGGACGTACACCTTCGTGACTGACTCCGACTTCGTGTGGCTCACCATCGAGTCGGGGCCGCTGGTGACCGTCTTTCTGATCCTGAGCCTGGCGTGGTGGGGGCGCGAGCTGTTCCGCTACTTCCGCCGCCCGGGAAGCGACGCCAGCGACGCCGTGCGGTCGCTGCTGCTGCTGATTCTGTTCATTCTGATGATCATCTTCGACAACGTGGTCACCATCCCGTACGGATGGTTCCTGCTGGGGGTGGGCATCGGGTCCATTCCCCGCGCGCCGCGCCCCGCCGCGGCCCCGTTCCCCCGCCCGGCGGGGGCCGGGACGGCCGCCGGCTTTGCCGCGCGGCTTCATCCGCCATCCATTCCATGACCATGCAGGGACTTTCCGTACTCCGCGACTCGCTGCGCATCGCGCGGCAGGCCCGGTCGCTGGCCGCGGCCCCGCCCTCGCCCATTCCCGGCCGCGAGGTGGCGCGAAACTACACGCGGCTCAAGCTCAAGCAGTCCATGCACACCCGCATGGGGCGCAGCGTGAGCTCGCCGGAGCAGGTGATGGGCTACCAGGTGCACTACGCGGACTTCGACACGCTGGTGTGCCTGTTCGAGGAGCTGTACGTGGATGAGGACTACTTCGCGCGGCTGGACGTGCAGGGGCGCCCGCCGGTGATCGTGGACTGCGGCAGCAACATCGGCATGTCCATCCTGTACTTCAAGACGCTGTATCCCAACGCGGTCATCGTGGGGTTCGAGCCGTTCCGCGAGGCGTACGACCTGCTGCGCGCCAACGTGGAAGCCAACGGGCTGCGCGACGTGACGGTGCACTGCAAGGCGGTGGGCGCCAACGACGCCGGGGTGGACCTGTTCTTTGACCCCGACAAGACGGGCAGCCTGCGGATGAGCACGGTTCCCGAGCGCATCGCCGGCGGCGTGCGCCCGGTGGAGTCCGTCGCCCTTTCCACCTACCTGCCGGAGCGGGTGGACCTGCTCAAGATGGACATCGAGGGCGCCGAGCACGACGTCGTCGAGGAGCTGGAGCAGAGCGGCGCGCTGGCGCGGATCGGGGCGATGGCCATCGAATACCATCACCACATCCGCCCGGACGAGGACCGGCTTTCGGACATGCTGGGGATTCTGGAGCGCGCCGGGTTCGGCTACCAGCTGTGGGGCAAGCTCCCGCGCGGCCGCAGGAACCGGGACTTTCAGGACCTGCACATCTTCGCGTACCGGAAGACCGCCGCGCCGAAGTGAGCGGCGACGGCCCCGCGGGGCTGCGCGGCGCCGTCCGCGCCCTGCTGGGGCGGGGCGGCCCGCCGCGAAAGTGGCGCGCCACCGCCGACGCGGTCGCCCGCGGCGAGGCCGTGTGGCACCCCGCGCGCCCGGCGGAGGCGGCCGTCTGCGCCCCCGCGGCGGTGCACGGCGGGGGGGTGATGGAGTGGAGCGGCCCGGTGGCTGACACCTTTCCCGCCCTGGGCGTGGTGGAAATTGCCGGCGCCGCGCTGGCGGGGCCGCACGGATGGGCGTTCACCCGCGGCGGGCACCTGCTTCCGGAGCTGACCTGGTTTGGCGGCGACGTGGCGGCCATGCGCCTGCCGCGCAGCCGAGAAACGGAACGGCTGCGCGGCGTGTGCCTGTCGCTGGCCAGCGACTCGGCCTCGCGCAACTACTCGCACTTTCTGCTGGACGCGCTGCCGCGGCTGGGGGTGTTCCTGGACGCGGGGTTCGCGCTTTCGGCAATGGACCACGTGCTGTGCCCGGTGCCGCCCTCCGCCAACGCGGAGCGCATCCTGGGCCGCGCGGGGATCGACCCGGCGCGCATCGTCTGGGCGCGTCCGGGCGTGTCGTACCGGCCGGACGTCGCGCTGGTCCCCGCCTTTCCCGGGCTGCGGCGCAACGTGCCGGCCTGGGTGCCGGCGTTTCTGCGCGGGATGATGGCGCCGCTTCCGCCCCCCTCCGGCCGCCGGCTGTGGGTTACGCGGCGCGGCGGCCAGCGCACCATCGCCAACGAGGCGGAGATCGAGCCGGTGCTGGCCCGCCACGGATTCGAGGTGTACGAGCCCGGCTCGCACCCGGACCAGCCGGAGGACTTCGCGAGCGCGTCGGTGGTGGCGGGGCCGCACGGGGCGGCGCTCAGCAACCTGGCGTTCTGCGCGCCGGAAACGGCGGTGCTGGAGGTCGTGCCGTCGGACCACCGCTACCCGCACTACTACAGCCTGTCGTGCGCGGCGGGGCTGCGGTACGCCTGCCTTCCCGCGCCGAGCGCGGGGACGCGCCCCGCGGGGACCGCCGGCCCCAGCCCGTTCGACTGCACGGTGGATCCCGTGGCGCTGGACGACGCGCTGTGGCGGCTGACGGACGGGCCGTGAGCCGGGCGCCTGTCGCGGCTGAACCAACCGGGGACGCGGACGTCCCCCTGATCACGAGCGAAATGAAAGTTGCAGTCGCAGGGGAACGGGACGGGGCTCCGCACGCGGAACCCGCGCCCTCCCCTCCCGCCGCGCCGCGCACCTCGGTGGCGCGCCACGGCGGAATCTACCTGGTGGCGCGGTTCGCTTCCGACGCGCTGGGGCTGGTGGCGCTGGGCGTGTACACCCGCGTCCTGTCGCCCGGCGAGTACGGCACCTACGCCATGGTGATCGCCACCTCGGCGCTGGTACACGCCGTTCTGTACAACTGGCTCAGCCTGGGGGTGGCGCGCTTTCTTCCCGAACAGCGCGGCACCTACGAACGCTTTCTGGCCTCCGCGCTGGCCGCCTTTGCCGCGATCACCGCGGTGATTACGATCGTGGGCGTCGCGGCCTCGCTCTTCTGGCCGGACCGGTCCGCGCGGCCGCTGTTTGCGCTGGGGACGGGGCTGCTGGTGGTGCACGCCTGGTTCGAGATGAACCTGGAGGTGGCCCGGGCCCAGCTGGCGCCGGGGCGCTACGCCCTGCTGAGCGCGGCCAAGGGCGCCATCTCCCTGGCGGTGGGCGTGTACCTGGCGCACCAGGGATGGGGTGCGCGCGGGCTGCTGGCGGGGCTGATCGTGAGCATGCTGGTGGTGGGCGGATGGGGATCGCGCAAGCACTGGCCGCGCATGCGCCTGGCGGACGTGGACCGCGAGGTGGTGGGGCGCGTGTTCCGCTACGGCGCGCCGCTCACCGGGGTGCTGCTGGCCAGCTTCATCGTCGACAGCAGCGACCGGCTGCTCCTGGGCACCATGGCGGGCGCGGACGCGGCGGGCGTGTACTCCGCCTCCTACGTGCTGGCCAAGCAGGGGATCATCATCCTCATGCTCCCCGTGGCGCTGGCCACCTTTCCCGTCGCCGTGCGGGCGATGTCGGAGCGGGGGCTGGCCGCCGCGCAGGCGGAGCTGCAGCGCGGGGCAGTGCTGCTGCTGGCGCTTTCCGTTCCGGGCACGGTGGGGCTGATGATTCTGGCCCCCAGCGTGGCGCACGTATTCCTGGGCCCCGAGTTCCGCGCGCAGGGCGGGGCCATCCTGCCCATCGTGGCCTTTGCCGTCTTTCTGCTGGGGATGCAGCAGTACCACTTCGGCCGCGCCTTTACGCTCAGCAAGAACACCTGGCTGGGCATCTGGCCCACCGGGGTGGCGGCGGCCGTCAATCTGGGACTGAACCTTCTCTGGATTCCACGCTGGGGAGTCATGGGCGCTCTGTACGCAACGGTGGCGGGATACGGGGTTTCCGTCCTTCTGACCTGGTGGATCGGGCTGCGGCTGTTTCCGCTTCCCTTTCCCACCCGCGAGTCGCTGCGCATCGCGCTGGCGGCCGGGGTGATGGCGGCGGCGCTGGTTCCGGTGATGTCGGGGCGGGGCCCCTGGGCGCTGGGCGGGCAGGTGGCGCTGGGCGCGGCGGTGTACGGCGCCGCGGCGCTGGCGATGAACGTGGCGGGCGCGCGCGGCCGTCTTTCCGCGTGGAGGACGCGATGAGCGGGCCCATGAACATCGTGCTGGTGAACGCCTGGCACGACGACAACAAGGGCGACGGCGGCATCATCGAAGCCACGCTGCTCCTGCTGCAGCCGCACGTTCCGGACGCGCGCTTCACCATCGTCTCCAAGTTCCCCGCGGACCATCCCGCGTTCGCCCGCGCGCACCGGCACCTGCTGGCGCGGCACCCGGACGTGCGCGTGCTGCCGCTGGTGTCCGGCCTGCGCCCCCCCGCCGGGCGCGTGGGGCGGATGAGCGAGGCGCTGCGGTGGACGCTGCTTCCCCCCCGCCGCGGCGAGGCGGAACGGGCGATCGCCGGGGCGGATCTGGTCATCAGCGTGGGCGGCCACTACCTGTACAACCGCCGTGCGGACCCGCGCGACTGGGGCCGGCTCAAGCGGCACCTGCACCCGCTGCGCGTCGCCCGCGCGGCCGGCGTTCCCTACGTCCTCCTCGCGCAGTCGCTGGGGCCGTTCACCGACGCGACGAGCCGGCGCTTCGCGTCGCCGGTGCTGCGCGACGCCCGCGCGGTCATTCTGCGTGAGGCGCGGTCGGACACGCTGGCGGCGGAGCTGGGCGTTCCGGACCGCACCCGCGCCGTGCTCCCGGACGTGGCGTTCGCGCTGCGGGCGGAGCACACCCCCGCGGTGGAGGCGGTGGTGGCGCGCCACGGGCTGGACCGGCCGTTCTGGGTGTTCACCGTGCGCGGATGGGGGACGGAGGCGGAGTCGGCCTCGTTCCTGGACCAGATGGCGGAAACAGTGCGCGGCGTGCTGCGGCAGGGGCTGGCGGAGCGGGTGGCGCTGGTGGCGCACTGCAACGGCCCCACTCCCGCGGAAGACGACCGCGTCGCGACCCGGCAGCTGGCGGAGCGTCTCGCCGGGGAGTCCATCGCCGTGGTGGACGAGGACCTCACCCCGGGCGAGCTGGTGTCGCTGTACGGACGCGCGGTGGCCATGGTGGGCACGCGCTTCCACTCCGTGATCTTTGCCCTGGCCGGGGGGACGCCCGCCTTTGCGGTCGCGTACTTCGGCCCCAAGGCGCAGGGGATCATGGAGATGCTGGGGATGTCGGACCTGTGCGCCGACACCAAGGGCTTCCGCGCGGCGGACGTCCTGCCGCGCCTTCCCCGCCTGGCGGAGCCCGCGTACCGGGCGGAAGTGGCGCGCAAGGTCGGGGCGCTGCAGGATGAACTGCGCCTCGGCGTGGCGGAGCGGCTGTTCGGCCCGCCCGCGGGCGGGGTGCGCGGGTGACCCGTCCCGTCGCGCTGCTCTTTTCCAATCCGGTCGGCGGCGGGGTGCAGCGGGTGATGATGAACCTGGGGGCCGGGATCGCCGCCCTGGGCATTCCCGTGGACCTCGTGGTGGCGCGCGTTCCCGGCGACGTCCCCCCGCTCCCCCCCGGCACGCGGCTGGTGAACCTGGCCGCCCGCCGCACGGTCAACGTCCTTCCCGGGCTCGTCCGCTACCTGCGCGAATCCCGCCCCCGCGCCCTGCTGTCCGCGGGGGAGCGGCTGAACGTGCTCGCCGTCCTCGCGCGCGCGGCGGCCCGGTCGGACGCGCGGCTGGTCGTCGCCATCCACATCGCGCTGCGGGCGCAGTTCGCCAACGCGGCGGACCCGCGCACCTGGCTGCTGCGCCGCGTGGTGCCCGCCGCGTACCGCCGCGCGGACGCGGTGGTTTCCGTCTCCCGCGCCGCCGCTGCTGAGGCCGCGGAGGTGCTGCGGATGCCGCCGGAGCGCGTGCGCGCCATCTACAATCCCGTGGTGACGCCGGAGCTGTTCCGCCACGCGGCCGGCCCCGCCGCGCATCCGTGGCTGGCGGACGACCGCACCGTCCCCGTCCTTCTGGGGATGGGGCGCCTGGCGCCGCAAAAGGACTTCGCCACGCTGATCCGCGCCTTTGCCCGGGTGCGCGCCCTCCGCCCCGCCCGCCTGCTGATCCTGGGGGAAGGGGAGGAGCGGGATGCGCTACGCGCCCTGGCCGACGGGCTGGGGGTGGGCGCTGACGTGGACCTCGCCGGCTTCACGAACGATCCCTATCCCTCGCTGGCGCGGGCGGACGCCTTTGTCCTTTCCTCCGCGTGGGAGGGGCTGCCGACGGTGCTGATCGAGGCGCTGGCGCTGGGCGTTCCCGTCGTATCCACCGACTGCCCCACCGGCCCCGCGGAGATCCTGCGCGGCGGCGAGCGCGGCGCGCTGGTTCCCCCGGCGGACTCCGTGGCGCTGGCCGATGCCATCCTCCGCGCGCTGGACGCGCCGCACGACCGCGTCCGCCCCGACCTCCCGGAGTTTTCGCCGGACCACGTCGTCCACCAGTACCTGCGCGTACTGGGCGTGGAGGCGGACGCGTGAAGATCCTTCTGGTCGGCGGAAGTTCGCGGGCGCTGGGCGGGGTGGAGCGGTACTGCGAGCGATTCGCGGAAGCCTTTCGCCCCGTGCCCGGCGTCGTCGTGGAATCCGCCTCGGCGGATACCGCGGTGGCGGGCGCGCCGCTGCCGGCGTACGCACGCGGGCTGGCGGGATCGTTCGCCGCGGTGGGGCGCGCGGCGGCGCGGCTGGACACGCGGACGGACGCCGTGTGGCTGCAGTACGGCAACGCGCCGGACCTGGCGCTGCTGGCGTGGCTGCGCGCCCGGTTCCGCGGGCGGCTGCTGGTGACCGCGCACGCGGGGGAGCAGTGGCGCCACCTGCGCTCGCCGGGCCCGCGCCGCGCCGCCGCCTGGGCGCTGCGCCGCGCGGACCGGGTCTGCGCGCTTTCGGAGGCGCAGCGGACGATGTGGGCGGGGATGGGCATCGCCGCCGAAGTCGTCCCCACCCTGCTCCCCGCGTGGATCAACGAGCCGGTGGACACGGCGGCGGAGCGGAGCGGGATTCTGTTCGTGGGACGGCTGTCTCCGGAAAAGGGGATTCCGGACCTGCTGGAGGCGTTTTCCGCCCTCCCAGGAGACGAACTGCTGCACGTGGCCGGCGCAGCGGAGCCCGCCTATCTGCAATTTCTACGTGACCAGGCGGCCGGTCTGGGCGTCAGGGACCGCGTGAGATGGTACGGCCCGCTCGGCGAGCGCCAGGTGCTGGTGCTGATGCGCGCCTGCCGTGTGCTGGCCTATCCCTCCTACGCCGACGCGTATCCGCTCTCCCTGCTGGAAGGGGTTGCGGCGGGGATGCGCGTGGTGGCGTACGGCATTCCGGGAACGCTGGAGATTCTGCGGGAGTCCGGCGGCGCGGCGGTGCCCCTGGGGGACCGGGCCGCGCTCGCCGCCGTGCTGGCGCGGGAGGCCGCGGCGCCCCCGGCGGACCCGTCGCACGCGCTCCGTCTCCGCGAGCGGCTGGGGTGGGACGCGGTGGTGCGAACGTACCTGGCGATCGCCCGCGCTTGAAGCCCATCCCCCGCAACGCTACATTCTGCTTCCTGTGATGGCAGCAGATCCGGAGTCTCTGAAGGAACGAGTGGAACAGACAAGCCTTGCCCCGGGAGCTCCGCCCCCGGCCGCCCCGCCCATGGACGACAACGAGACCCCCGCGTACACGCTCGCGGGGGGGCTGCGCGTTCAGGACTTTTCCGTGGACGCCGCCGTGCGCGCCTGCCGCACCCTGGTGGACGCGGGGCGGACGGTGCACGTCTGCACGCTCAACCCGGAACTGGCGGAGCTGGCGCTGGCGGACCCGTCGTACAAGGACGTGCTGGACGCGGCCCACCTCACCACCATCGACGGGGTGGGGATTTCGCTCGCGGTTCTTCGGCAGCACGGCCGCT
Organism: Longimicrobium terrae; assembly: GCF_014202995.1. NCBI lineage: Bacteria > Pseudomonadati > Gemmatimonadota > Longimicrobiia > Longimicrobiales > Longimicrobiaceae > Longimicrobium > Longimicrobium terrae. The sequence goes on along the minus strand of NZ_JACHIA010000001.1, from coordinate 215,397 downwards.
TTCCCGGCCGGGTGACGGGCGTTTCCATTCTTCACGCGCTGGCCCGCGACGCCGCCGCGCACGGCCGCGAAGTCATCATCATCGGCGCGTCGGACGCGTCGCGGCGTGAGGCCGAGGCGCGGCTGCGGGCCCGCGGCATCACCGTGCGCGAGGGCATCTCCCCCATGGTGAACGCGGACGGCACCGGCCACCCGCTTCCGGTGGAGATGATTCCCCCCGGCGGCCTGGTGGTGGCGGCCATGGGATCGCCCAAGCAGGAATTCTGGATCCGCCGCCAGCTGGAGCGCGGCGGCCCGCCCGCCGTGTACGTGGGCGTGGGCGGCGCGGTGGACTACGTGAGCGGGGCCACCCCCACGCCGCCCAAGATCCTGCGGCGCCTGGGGATGCAGTGGCTGTACCGGCTGGTGACGGAGCCCGGCACGCGGATGGAGCGCCAGCGGCGCACCCTCCCCCGGTTCGTCTGGCGGCAGGTGGTGCGTGGCCGCTGACCTCCAACGCGCCGCCGCACCGGCGCAGCCCGGCGCGGCGGCCCCCTGGCCGGGGCGCGTGGTGCTGTACCACAACATGGTCGCCCCGTACCGCCATCCGCTCTTTACCGAGCTGGCCCGCCGGGTGGATCTGCAGGTGTGGTTTTCCGTGCGCGCCACGCGCGACCGCAAGTGGTCGCTGGAGGTGCCGGACACCTATTCGCACCGCTTTCTGGACGGCTGGTCGATGTACGCCTTCAACCGGCCGCTCATCGTCTGCCCCGGTGTGGTGCGCGACCTGGAGCGCGCCCGGCCCGACGCGGTCATCGCGGTGCTGACGCGATCCAACGCCATCGACGTGCTGCGCATCTGCCGCTGGGGGCGCCGCGCCGGCGTTCCCGTGGTGCTCTGGGTGGGCGCGGTGGAGCCGGATCCCATCCTCTTTACCGGCGTGCCGCGGCTGGTGGACCGCGCCTTTGAGCGCTATTTCGCCTCCGCGCTGCGCATGGCTTCGGGGTACGTGTACTACTCGGACCTCAGCCGCGAGTGGTCCGAGGCCCGCGGCGCGCGCGGCCCCTTCGCCATCGGCACGCAGGTGATGCCGGACCGCGGCGTGGCCCCGCGCGTGGAGCCCAATCCGCCGGAAGCCGACTACCAGGTGCTCTTCGTGGGCAAGCTGGAGCACCGCAAGGGCTTCGACCTGCTCACCGAGGCGATGACCGCGCTCCCCGCCGGGCTGCGCGAGCGCGTCCTCTTTCGCGTCGTGGGCGACGGGCCGCAGGAGGACCTGCTTCCCGGGCTGGCGGACGCCGGGGTGCGCTGCGAGTTCCTGGGGCACATCGACCGCGAGCGGCTGTGGGAGATCTACCGCGACGCCGACCTCACCGCGCTCCCCAGCCGCTACGATCCGTGGGCCAACGTGCTCAACGAGTCGATGTCGATGGGGACGCCGGTGCTCATCAGCCGCCAGGCGGGCGGCGGCGAGTTCGTGGCCCGCGCGGGATGGGTGTGCGACGCGGGCGATCCCCGGTCCGTGACCGACATGCTGCGGACGGCGATCGAGGAAAGCCGCGACGGCGCCCGCCGCCAGGCCGCGGTGGACGCGGAGCGCGAGTACCGCCCCGGCCCCAGCGCGCAGCGCATCGCCGATCTGCTGCGTTCGGTGGCCCGCGCGGGTGCGGCATGAGGCGGCTGGGCATCATCCGGCTGGAACGCCTGTTTGAACACCGGTCCGGGCTGACGTCGCAGAGCACCATCATCAACTGGGTGCGGGCGGCGGCGGAAGCGTGCGACGCCGTGGGGCTGGTGGCGCCCACGGCCCCCGTCCCGGACGACGAGGCCCCGCGCGGCTGGTGGCATCCCCGCGCCGGCGACCGCGTCTTTCCTCTCCCCAACGCCTCGGGGTACGCCCGGGTGGCCCGCATCAGCGGGCGCATCACCCTGCAGATCACCCGCCTGCGCCGCGAGTTCCGCACGGTGCTGTGCCGCGCGCCGGAGCACGGCAACTTTGTCGTCATGCCGCTGCTGAACCTGCTGGGGTTCCGCCCCGTGGTGTGGCTGGTGGCGGACCGGCGCGAGATGCGAAAGGTGCACGCCGGACGCCGGGGCACCGGGGCGTGGATGCGGATCGCGCTGGGATTGAGCGACCTGAACGACGCCGTGGAGCGCCGCTGGATGGCGCGCTGGCCGGTGATCGCCAACGGCTCGGAGTTGGCCGCCTACGCCCGCGACCTGGCGCCCGGGCGGCGCGACGTGCTCCCCGTCGTATCGACCACCTTCCGCGCGGAAGACCGCCCGGCGCAGGTGCCCGCGCGGGAGCACGACGGCCCCGTGCGGCTGCTGTACGTGGGCCGGCTGGCGCCGGACAAGGGGCTCGGCACCCTCGTGGCGGCGCTCGGCATCGTGCACGCGGCGGCGCCGGGGCGGGTGGAACTGCGCATTGCGGGCTGGGCCGCGCACGGTGAGGAAGAGCGCGTCCGCGACGAGGTGCGCGCGCACGGGGTGGAGGAGGTGGTCCGCTTTCTGGGCCCGCAGGCGTACGGCCCGGAGCTCTTCGGCTGCTTTCGCGACGCCGACCTGTTCGTGCTCCCCTCGCCGTCGGAAGGCACCCCGCGGGTGCTGGTGGAGGCCATGATGTTCGGCCTCCCCATCGTGGCCACGCGGGTGGGCGGCGTTCCCGACCTGGTGGAGGAGGGAGCCAACGGGCTGCTGGTTCCCCCGAACGATCCCGCCGCGATGGCCGCGGCGCTGAAGGTTCTGTTGAATGACCCCGGGTACCGCGCGCGGATGGCGCAGGCCAACCACGCGGCCGGGGCGGCACACACGGTTGAGGCGCTGGCGGAGCGGATGATGTCGTTCATCTTCCCCGGCCAAGCGGCCCGCGACGTTCCGGCGGCAGCGGAACCCAGGCGGCGGCCCGAATCCCGGACCCCGCCCGTTCCCCTTCCGCCGGATGGTCCATGATGCAGATCGCAGAACTCAGGGAGCGCACCCGCCACGTCGAGGGCTGGCTCACCGACGGGCAGGCCGTGACGCTGTACCGCCTCGCCCGGGCCGCCACCGCGCGCGGCGCCATCGTGGAGATCGGGTCGTGGAAGGGCCGCTCCACCTGCTGGCTGGCCATGGGCTCGCGCGAGGGCGCCGGCACCACCGTGGTGGCCATCGATCCCCACACGGGCGCGTCGGAGCAGAAGGCCCGCGCCGCCACGGTGTGGACCTTCGACGAGTTCCGCGCCAACCTGAAATCGGTCGGGGTCGAGGACATGGTGCGCCCCATCGTGGCCACCTCCAGCGACGCCGCCGCGGACTTCAACGAGCCGGTGGAGCTGATCTTCATCGACGGGGCGCACGAGTACAACTTGGTGAAGATGGACTTCGAGCTCTGGTTTCCCAAGGTGATCAACGGGGGCGTCATGGCTTTTCACGACACCATCGGGCGAGAAGGTCCGCGCCGCGTGGTGGAGCAGATGGTGTTCCGTTCCCACCGCTTCCGCAACGTGCGCTTCGTGGATTCCATGACCGTGGCCGAAAAGGTGGAGCAGAACACCGCCGCCGAACGGTTGCGCAACCGGTACGTTCTGCTGGTGAAGGACGCGTACGACATGGCGTATCGTGCGTACCAGGGAACGGGAATGCGCCTTCCCGTTCCGGTGCGCTCCGCCGTCAAGCGGATGGTTCAGGCGCTGCACTAGCGCCGGACCCTCCCATTCCCCCTTTCGGAGAAGCATTGCTCCCATCCACGGCACCGCGCCCGGCCGGGCCTTCGCCCCGGCCGCACGCCCTGTCCCCGCGCGCCCCCGGCGCGCGGGCCGCGCATTCCGCGATCCCCCGTCCCGCCCGCCGGGACGGAGAGCCGCCGCGTGCGCGGAACGGAGCACGGACGTGCGTGGAGGCCGCGTGACGGGCGGCGGAACGGTGCTGGTGACGGGCGCCCGCGGCTTCGTGGGGCGCGCCGTGTGCCAGGCGCTGGAGGCGGCCGGCCGGCCGGTGCGGCGTGCCCTGCGCACCCCGCCGGAGGACGCGCCGGGGGGAGACGTCGCCGTGGTGGGCGACCTGTCGGAGGCGACGGACTGGAGCGCGGCGCTGCGCGGTGTGGACGCGGTGGTGCACCTGGCCGCCCGCGTACACGTGATGAACGACACCGCCGCCGATCCCGAGGCGGAGTACGACCGGGTGAACCACCGCGCCACGGCCGCGCTGGCGCGGGCCGCCGCGGCCGCTGGGGTGCGCCGGTTCGTCTTCGTCAGCACGGTCAAGGTGAACGGCGAGGCGACGGACGGCACGCCCTTCCGCGAATCGGACGCGCCGGCGCCGAGCGACCCGTACGGCCGCAGCAAGCTGGCGGCGGAGCGCGCGGTGCACGCCACCGGGGCGCAGACGGGGCTGGAAACGGTCGTCATCCGTCCCCCGCTGGTGTACGGCCCCGGGGTGCGCGCCAACTTCGCCGCGCTGCTCGGCGCCGTTGCGCGGGGGCTGCCGCTGCCGCTGGGCGGGGTGCGCAACCGCCGCAGCCTGGTGTACGTGGGCAACCTGGCGCACGCCATCGTCACCTGCGTGGATGCGCCGGGCGCGGCGGGCGGCACCTTTCTGGTCTCCGACGGCCCTGCCGTGTCCACGGCGGAACTGGTGCGCCGCATGGGCGTGGCCTTGGGACGGCCGGCGCGGCTGCTTCCCGTGCCGCCGGGGCTGATCCGCGCGGCGGCGGGGCTGCTGGGCAGGTCGGGCGCGGCGGAGCGGCTGACGTCATCGCTGGAGGTGGACGACGGCGCGCTCCGGCGGGCGGCCGGGTGGGTTCCGCCGTTTACGCTGGATCAAGGACTGACGGTGACCGCCGCTGACTATCGAAGCCGGAGGGGCGCATGAGCGAGGCGCTCTGGATCGCTTCCACCGCGGTCGGTGCCTGGCTTCTGACGCGCTGGGTGAGGCAGTGGGCGCTTTCGCGCGCGCTCATGGACATTCCCAACGGGCGCAGTTCGCACGTGGTGCCCACGCCCCGCGGCGGAGGGCTCGCCATCGTCGCCGTGGTGCTCGTCACCGCGACCCTGCTGGGCGTGTTCGGGATACTGGAGCGGCGCGCGGCCATCGCCCTGGTGGGCGGCGGACTGATGGTGGCGGGCGTGGGCTTCCGCGACGATCTGTCGCACCTGCGCGCCCGAGTGCGCGTGACGGTGCACTTTGCCGCGGCGGCGTGGGCGGTGGCGTGGCTGGGCGGGCTCCCCGCGCTGGACTGGGGCGGCGGCGTGGCGCGGATGGGTACGGCGGGCGCCGTCCTGGCCGTCATCGGCGTGGTGTGGTGCATCAACCTGTACAACTTCATGGACGGGATCGATGGCATCGCCGGCACCGAGGCGCTGGTGGCGGGCACCATCGGCGGGCTGCTGCTGTGGAGCGCGGGGGCGGGCGGGCTGGCGCTCTGCGCGGCGGCCGTGGCCGCGTCCAGCGCGGGGTTCCTGGCGTGGAACTGGCAGCCGGCGCGCATCTTCATGGGCGACGTGGGAAGCGGGTTCCTGGGCTTCGTGTTTGCCGTGGTGGCGCTCGCCTCGGAGCGCTCCGGCGCGGTGCCGCTGCTCGTGTGGATTCTGCTGGCGGGCGTGTTCGTCTTTGATGCCTCCGTCACCCTGCTGCGCCGCATTCTGCGCGGCGCGCGGCCGTACGAGGCGCACCGCTCGCACGCCTACCAGCGGCTGGTGCAGGCCGGGTGGACGCATTCGCGCGTCTGCATCACGCTCCTGGTGCTGAACGCGCTGCTGGCGGGGCTGGCCGTTCTGGGCGCCAACCAGCGGGGTTACCTGCTGGAAGCGCTGGGTGCGGGGTTCGTGCTGCTGACCATGGCGTACGTGGCCGCGGAGCGCGTGCGCCCCATGGACGCCGCCGGCTGACGGGCATCCCCGCCCGTCCGCGGCCGTCTCCGGCTCCGTCCTTTGCCGCTCGACCCCCACCTCTCCGAACGCCGCATCCTCCTCCACGCCCGCCTCCCGGGCGCCCCGCGGCGATCTTCTGCCCGACCCATCCATCCCATCCACGCGACCACGCGACCACGCGACCACGCGACCACGCGACCACGCGTGTGCCGGCCTCGAGCCGGGGCAGCCTCCATCCGTCGCGCCACGTCATCTTCGTCCAATCCATCTGAACTACGACATCGGGGGATGATGATGCGCAGCCTCTCGTCCGTCTCCGTGATGCGGGTCGACCACGGCCCGTCGGCGGGTGCGAGCCGGGATGCGTGAGCAGCTGAAGTTGCCCCCCAGCAACGGCGGAAAGCCTCACGGGACTGCTGTGAGGCTTCACCGCGCACAAGCAGCGGAACGGGACGGAAAGTTGCCCCCGCGCTTAGGTCTCCCTTTCTCCCGCGGAGCGGGGGAGAGGGCCGGGGAGAGGGGGCCTCTCCGACGCACGGCACGATCCGGATCGGATTGAGTTGCCGTTCTTCCCTCTTCGCGCCTCTGCTTCGGCCGGGAGGGGAGCGGGGAGGGGCCGGGGAAGGAGCCTCCCAGGCCCGGCGCCGAGCGGCATCATGAGTATCTACCGATGTCGATCATCCGTGCGGACGCTCGCGCAGGGCGGGGAAGAGAAGGTCCGGGCCGAGACGGAAAACGAGAGCGGGACCGGCCTGGGGCCGGTCCCTCTCTCGTTTGTCATGCCGATGGTTCGCGCCGGATCAGTTGCGGCGGTACGCCCCGTAGGTGTAGCCGTAGCCGCTGTTGTAGTAGCTGTTCTCGTCGCCCACCACGTCGTTCAGAATCACGCCGCCCAGCACCGCGCCCACGTGGCTGAGCTGAAGCGCCGCGTGCTCCAGCGCCCGGCGGTCGGTAATGCCGTTGCGGGCCACCAGGATCGTGGCGTCGGCCACCGTGCCCAGCACCGCCGCGTCCGTCACCAGGTTCAGCGGCGGCGCGTCAAAGATGATCATCTCGTAGCGCTCGCGCAGCGTTTCCACCAGGTCGCGGGTGCGCTGGTGGCCCAGCAGTTCCGCGGGGTTGGGCGGCAGCACGCCCGTGGGCAGCACGTCCAGCACCACGCCGTTTTCACCCGCCGACACGGTGCTGATCGCCTCGTCCAGCGGCACCTTGCCCAGCAGCACGTGCGACAGCCCCGGGTCGGAGCTGATGCCGAACACCGAGTGCAGCACGCCGCGCCGCAGGTCCGCGTCCACCAGCAGCGTTCGCGTGCCCTGCTGCGCCAGCGTAATGGCCAGGTTGCTGGCGCTGGTGCTCTTGCCGTCGCCGGGGAAGGCGCTGGTCACCACCAGCACGCGCGGGCTGCTGTCAGCCCCCGCGAACATGATGTTGGTGCGCAGCGCGCGGTACGACTCCGCCACCGGGCTCTGCGGATTGCGCCGCGTAACGGGGCCGTACTCGCGCACGTCGTCCACGTGCTTGCCCCGTCCGCCCTGCGCCGCCTTGCCCTTGCCGTTGCCGTTGGGAGACAGCGGCGCCAGCTGCGAAATGCGGATGCGCGGAATCATGCCCAGCACGGGCGCCCCGGAGGTCGCCTGCTCCACGTCCTGGCGCGAGCGGATCTTGGTGTCCACCGCCTGCCGCACGAACGCCAGCGCCACGCCCAGGCCCAAGCCCAGAATCAGCCCCAGCCCCACGTTCTTGACCGGGTTGGGCGAAATGGGAGTGATGGGCACCAGCGCCGAGTCGATGATCTCCACGTCGCTGGGCTCCGCCGCGGCCTGGATCTCGGCCTCCTTCAGGCGGGTCTGCAGCAGGTTGTAGATCTGCGTCAGCAGGTCCTGCTCGCGCGAAAGCCGGGCGAATCCTACTTCGCGCGAGGGGATGCGCGCCAGCTCGCCGCCAAAGCGGTTCAGCGACGACTGCTTGGAGGCGATCTGGCTGTCCAGGCTGGCCAGGTAGCTGCGCGCCAGCTGCAGCAGCTGCTCCTCGATCTGCCCGATGCGCTCGTTGATGGACTGCACGTCGTTGTCCACCTCGGTGCGCTGCACCAGCACCTCGGAGCGCCGCGTTTCCAGCGCGGTCAGCGACTGCAGCATGTCCTGCACGGCGCGGTTCACCAGGAACACGGGGAACGAGGCCAGCCGCCGGTACGGCGACGTCCCCGAGGTCCCGTTGCTCACCCCGGCGCGCGCCGCGGCCGTCACTTCGGCCAGCAGCGTGGCCAGCGACTGGCGCTCGCTGCGCAGCCGGTCGTACTCGGCCTGGTCCGCCGCCAGGCGGCGCACCTGCTCCGACGCCTCTTCCGTCAGGCTCACCACCTGCTGCGACTCGCGGTACGACCGCACGCGCTCTTCGGCCAGGCGCAGCTGCTCGTTGTAGCTGGACACCTGCTCGCGCAGGAACTGCACGGTGCTGCGCGACTCGCTGCGCAGCCCGGACAGCTTTTCTTCCAGAAAGCGCGCGGCAAGGACGTTGGGGACGTCGGCGGCCACCCGCGGGTCGGCGCTGGTGTAGGTGACGTTCACCACGTGCGAAACCAGGTCCGCCCGCTCCACCGCGATCCCCGACCGCACCCCCGACACCGTCCCGCGGAACGGGCTGATGTTGAAGACGATGGCCTGCGGCTTGTCGCGCGCCACGTCCGGCCCCAGCGACAGCCGCGCCGTGCCCAGGGTAAACGGCTGCCCCACCGCCACCGACGCCGGGGCCCGCACCGTGGGCGCGGTTGCCGTCGCCGTCATGGCGTACGAGCCGTCGGAGCGGCGGGCCAGCTCGTAGTGCCCCTCGCCCCCGGTGCGCGGCAGGTCGTGGATCACGATCAGCGTGCGCGCACCCGCGGGCTCCTGCACGCGCAGCGTCAGGTTCAGCGAGTCCACCACCGCCTCGGTGACGCGGCGGCTCTGCAGCACCCGCATCTCCGTTTCGATCTTGCCGCGCGACAGCCCCGCCACCGGGCTCAGCGACGACAGCACGCTCCCCGTGGAGTTGGACTCGTCGATGCGCAGCGTGACGACGCTCTGGTACGCGGGCACCTGCATCCAGGTATAGATGCCCGCGGCCACCACCAGGGCGAGCGCGGTCAGCGCGATCAGAATGCGATGGCGTACAACGGTGCCCCAGACCTCGCGAAGCGAAATGTCCTGGCCCGGATCGTCGCCCTCGGTGGTGAGGCGCGGCGGAGTTGCCTTGGAAATCATGCGATGGATAACGGGTTCCGAGTAGGGCGCACGCTGCATGGGCGCGCCCTCTGGCCGCCGCGCGGAACGGTTCCGCCGCGCGGCGAAAGTCCGCCGGCCCGGGAAGGGAAGCCGAAGCTCCCTTACCGGGTCAGCGCCAGAATGATGCTGGTGACGATGCTGGTGGCGGAAATGAGCGCGCTCACCACAAAGGTGCTGTTGCGCTCGAACCAACTCCGGCGCTCCACGTACACCACGTCGCCGGACTGGATGTTGAGGGCCGAGAGCGTGACCGCCGCGTCCACCCGGTCGCGGTACACCGTCCCGTCCCGGACGATCCGGAGCTTGCGCAGGTCACCGCTGGGAGTGGCGCCGCCGGCCAGCGCAACCGCGCCCGCCAGGCTCACTGTGGGGTCGATGCCGTACTGCCCCGGCTTCTGCACCTCGCCCAGCATGTGAATGCGGCGCAGGGGGATGACGGAGATGGACGGGTTGCGCAGGTGCACCCGGTACCGCTCGATCACGCGGTCCCGCACCTGGCGCATCGTCATTCCCGCAAGCTGCTCGTCGCCGATCAGGGGAAGGTTCACGATCCCCTGCTCGTCGATCAGAAATTCACCGTTCAGGTCCGGCTCGCGGTACACGATGATCCGGAGCACGTCGCCGGGACGCAGCCGCATCTCGTCCGTTCCGCCGATCACCGACGAAACGCCGGTGGCCGGCGCCGACGAGGGGGTCGGGGTCGTCGTGGCCGGCGTCGTCGTGGTCTGCGCGCCCGAAGCCAGGGGCCACGCGGCCGCCGCGAGGCAGAAGAGTACCGTGTAAAACCTGTGCACGGACGGGTCCCGCTGAAGGAAAGAATTCACGCTGTCTACGGCCGGCAATATAGCCCGCGCCCCCGGCGCGGAGCAAGTCGGCCCGGTGCAGCGACTTGCCCCGGCGCGGGGCGCGGGGTATGATCCCGGATTGCGCGAACGCCGCAATCCACCCGTGCCCCGACTGCATGAAACCGCGCCCCGCAGCCCCTTCGGCATCCGCCCCGCCGCCCCCGCCCGACGAGGTGGCGGGGGCGCTGCGGCTGCGGTCCTGGGCGCTGCGCGCGCTGTGGGAGGCGCCGGTTTCCGCCCCGCCCGCCGAGCCGGCGCGGGCCTGGTCGCTCTTTCTGCGGGCCGACCGGTGCGCCCTTCCGCTGGCCGGCCGGCTGGACGCGCGGGGCGGGTGGGAGGGCATCGCGCCGGACGCCGCCGCCGAGCTGCGGCGCGTCTCCATGATCGAGGTCAAGCGCGCGCTTTCCGCCCAGGCCGAACTGCGCCGCGTGTCCGCCGTGCTGCGCCAGCTGGGGTGGAACGCGCTGGTGCTCAAGGGCGGCACCTACCTGATGCAGGGCAACCCGCCCGTGGACGTCCATGACGTGGACGTCCTTCTGCGCCCCGAGCAGGCAGGCCCGCTGGGCGAGGCGCTCACCCGCGCGGGGGGATACCGCACCGTGGGGGAGGATGCGGCGCCGGGGACCCCGGGGCGGTGGGAGGGCGCCGTGCGCGCCGCGGCCGGGGCGGTGGCGGTGGAGGTGCACTTCGACGTCCCCTTCCTGGGCCGCGCGGGCGATCCGTGGGAGGGCGCGCTTCCGCTCGGTCCCGCCGGGCTCTTTCGCCTGAGCCCCGCGCTGCACCTGTGGCACGTGCTGGTGCACGGGGTCACGCACCACCCGGAGCGGCGCGGCGCCATCCGCGACCTGCTGGTGCTGGCCGCCGCGCGCCGCGACTGCGCGCCGGACGACCTGGCCCGCGTGCACGCCGTGGTGCGGACGCATCCGCACCGCGCCCTCATGGCCGCCGCGCTGCGCATGGCCGAGGAAGCCGCGGGGGGAAGCCCGCCCGTGGACCGCTTCGCCGCGCCCTCCGCCCTGCGCTTCATGCTCATGACCCGCGGCGACGGAACGCGCCGCACCATGGTGGTGCACAGCGTGGCGGCCGCGGCGTGCGAGGGACCGGCGGAACTGCTGCGTGAAGTGCTGGGCGGAAGCGGGGACGACGACACCACGCTGGGGCCACCGGGGCCGCTCTGGTCGCTGCTGCGCATCGGCAGCCGCGTGGGCGCGCTTCCCTCCGCCTTCCGCTGGGCCCGCTCCGCCCGCGCGCTGGCCGCCTCCGCGTCCTGAGCGCGCCGCCGCGGGCCGGATTGCCCCCCGGGGGCGGCGCCCGTACCTTTCCGGCGTTTTTCACGATCGCCCGCCGCACCGCGCCCGAACCCCGACGATGACCCAGGAACCCGCAGTCGAGCAGCGCATTGCCCGGGCGCGCGAAGCCCTGGCGCGCGGCCAGTACCTTGCCGCGCTGGGGGACCTGGAGGCCGTCGCCGCGCAGCGCCCCGGCTTTGCCGACGTGCAGAACCTGATGGGGCTGTGCCTGTCCATGGTGGGCCGTCCCGACGAGGCGCTGGAAGCGTTCGGCCGCGCGGTGCAGGTGAATCCGGGGTACGTGGAAGCGCACGTGAACCGGGCCATCACCCTGAACGACCTGGGCCGCACCGACGAAGCGGCGGCGTCGTTCCAGCGCGCCGCCGAGGCGGACGAGGCCAAGGGGGGCGGCGGGCGCTTCGGATCCGCGGCGGCGGCGCGGCTGGCCAACCTGCACCGCGAACTGGGCGACGCGTACGAACAGGCCGGGGCGGGGGACGAGGCGGTGCTGCAGTACCGGCAGGCGGTGCAGCTGCGCCCGCAGTTCCTGGACATCCGCACCCGGCTGGGGCGCACCCTGATCGAGCTGGGCCGCTCCGGCGAAGCGGTGGCCGAGCTGCAGGCGGTGCTGGACAGCAATCCGGGGTTCGTGCAGGCCCGCGCGCACCTGGGACTGGCCCGCTTCCGGGCCGGTGATCTGGCCGGGGCGGGAGAAGAATGGCGCCGGTGCCAGGCGCAGCAGCCCGACAACGCCCAGGTGTCCGCCTACCTGGGAATGCTGGAGCGGCAGGGCGGTTCCACCGGCCGTTCCTGATTTTTTTCCCAAGACTCTGAACCTTGCGGCCGGTCCGCGGGTACATGCAGGCCATGAACGAATCCTTCAATCTCCGCCGGGCGTTCACCGCCCTTGCGGCCGCCTCCGTACTGGGCGGCTGCTCCGTTCTGCGCACCCCGCCGCCGCCGACTCCCGACACGTCGTACGCGCAGGGAATGCAGGCGTACCAGAACCGCCGCTACGGCCGCGCCGCCGAACTGCTCAACCAGTTCGTCACCGCCACCGGCTCCGACGAGCGCCTGAAGCCGGCGCTCATGGCCATGGCCCGCAGCCACATGGAAACGGGCGACTACGTCACCGCGGGCGCCGAGTTCCTGCGCGTGGCCACCGAGTTCCCGTCCGATCCGGAGGCCGTGGAGGCCCGCTTCGGCCTGTGCGACGCCTATCACCGGCTGTCTCCCAAGCCGCAGCTGGACCAGGACTACACGGTGGCCGCCATCAGCTACTGCGAGTCGTTCGCCGGGCTGTACCCGGCCGAGGCGACGGCGCAGCAGGCCACCGGATGGGTGGGGCAGATGCGCGAGAAGCTGGCGACCAAGTCGTACCAGAACGGCTTCTTCTACTTCCGCCGCGGGCTGTACGACGCAGGCATCGTGTACTTCAACGAAGTGCTGGAGCAGCACCCGCGCAGCACGGTGGCGCCCGCCGCCCTGCTGCGGCTGGTGGAAAGCTACCACCGCATGGGGTACCGCGAAGAAGAAGCGGCGGCCCGGCAGCGGCTGCAGGCCGAGTACCCGCAGAGCGCCGAGGCCCGGACGGCCCCGCCCGCGGCGCCGGCCCCCGCCGCCGCGGCCGCGCCCGCCGGGACCTGAGGCGCGGTCCGTGCGGCTGGGCGTGTACGGGGGATCGTTCGATCCTCCGCACCTGGGCCACCTGGTGGCCGCCTCCGACGCCTGCGAGGCGCTGGGGCTGAGCCGGCTGCTCTGGATCCCCTCCGCCGTGCACCCGCTCAAGGGCGACCGGGTGCGCACCGCGCCCCAGCTGCGGCTGGAGATGGTTCGCGCCGCCATCGCGGGGGACGAGCGGTTCCAGGCGGACGACCTGGAGCTGCGGCGGGCCGGCCCCTCGTACACGGTCGATACGCTGCGCGAGCTGCGGGCCCGTCATCCCGATGCCGAGCTGTTTCTGCTGGCTGGCGCCGACCTGCTGCACGAGCTGCCGCGGTGGCGCGAGCCGGACGAAGTGATGCGGCTGGCCACGCTGGCCGTGGTTTCCCGCGAGGGCGACGCGCTCGCTCCCGAAAGCCCGCTTCCGGCCGTGGCCGTGCGGGTTGCCCGGGTGGACGTGTCGTCCACCGAAGTACGCCGCCGCGCCGCGGCGGGACAGACGCTGAGATACCTGGTCCCCGAGCCCGTCCGCGCGCTGATCGAGCGGCACGGGCTGTACGGGGGCCGTTCCCGTTGATTGCCGAGGAAGTCCGATGCTGAAGAGCCTGGTACGCGCCGTGTTCGGAACGCGCCACACGCGCGAGCTGAAGCGGCTGCAGCCCATCGTCGACGAGATCAACCGCGAGTTCGCGCGGCTCAAGGCCGTTCCCGAAGAGGAACTGCGCGCGCAGACCGAGCGGTTCCGCACCCTGATTCGCGAAGCCACCGCCGAGGTCGAGGCGGAGCTGCTGGAGCTGCGCGCCGAGCGCCGCGCCAGCGAGGACGCCGCCGAGCGCGAGGCGCTTTCGCAGCGCATCGGCGACGCCGAGGCGCGGCTCAAGGCCGAGCTGGAAGCGGTGCTGGACGAGATCCTTCCCGAAGCGTTCGCCACCGTCAAGGCGGCGGCGGCGCGGCTGGTGGGCACGCAGGCCACCGTCACCGGGCAGACGCTGACCTGGGACATGGTGCACTACGACGTGCAGCTCATCGGCGGCATTACGCTGCACCAGGGCAAGGTGGCGGAAATGGCCACGGGCGAGGGGAAGACCCTGGTCGCCACGCTGCCGCTGTACCTGAACGCGCTGGCCGGCCGCGGGGCGCACCTGGTGACCGTCAACTCGTACCTGGCGCAGCGCGACAGCGAGTGGATGGGCCATCTGTACGGCTACCTGGGGCTCACCACCGGGTGCATCGACCTGCACGAGCCCAACACGCCGGAGCGCCGCGCGGCCTACGCCGCCGACATCACCTACGGCACCAACAACGAGTTCGGCTTCGACTACCTGCGCGACAACATGGTGCACGGGTCGGAGCAGCGCGTGCAGCGCGGCCACCACTACGCCATCGTCGACGAGGTGGACTCCGTCCTGATTGACGAGGCGCGCACGCCGCTCATCATCAGCGGCCCGGTGGGCACGGGGACCAACGCGGCGTACGCCCGCTACAACCCCATGGTGTCCGACCTGGCGCGCCGGCAGACGCGGCTGGTGAACGACCTGATCGCGCAGGCGGAAAAGGACATCGAGGGCGGCGACAGCTACGCCGCGGGCGAAAAGCTCTTTCTGGCCCGGCGCGGCTCTCCGCGCAACAAGCGGCTGCTCAAGATGCTGGCCGACGACCCCGGGCTGGTGAAGGTGATGGGCAAGGTGGAACGCGACTACATGATGGACAAGCGCGTGCACCTGCTCGAAGAAAACATGCTGTACTCGATGGACGAAAAGGGCCACACCATCCACCTGACGGACCAGGGGCTGGACGTGCTGGCGCCGGACGACCATGAGGCGTTCATCGTTCCCGACATCTCCGAGGAGATTCACCGGGTGGACCTGGACGACTCGCTCACCGTGGATGAAAAGCGCGCCGCCCGCGACGAGCTGGAGCGCGAGTACGCGGAAAAGAGCGAGAAGATCCACATCATCCACCAGCTGCTCAAGGCGTACACGCTCTTCAACCGCGACGAGCAGTACGTGATCCAGGGCGGCGAGGTGATGATCGTGGACGAGTTCACCGGCCGCATGATGCCGGGCCGGCGCTGGAGCGACGGGCTGCACCAGGCGGTGGAGGCCAAGGAGGGCGTGCAGGTGCGCGCCGAAACGCAGACCCTGGCCACCATCACCATCCAGAACTACTTCCGCATGTTCGACAAGCTCGGCGGCATGACGGGCACCGCCGAGACGGAAGAGGGGGAGTTCCACCAGATCTACGGTCTGGACGTGATGGTGATTCCCACCAACCGCAACATCCAGCGCAGCGACCGCCACGACCTGGTCTACAAGACGCGGCGCGAAAAGCTGAACGCCATCGTCGAAGAGGTGCGGCGGCTGCACGCCATGGAGATTCCCGTCCTCGTCGGCACCGTCAGCGTGGACGTGAGCGAAACGCTGTCGCGCATGCTCAAGCGCGCCGGCGTGCCGCACGAGGTGCTGAACGCCAAGCAGCACCAGCGCGAGGCGGAAATCGTCTCCCTAGCCGGCCAGCCCGGCGCGGTGACCATCGCCACCAACATGGCCGGCCGCGGCACCGACATCAAACTGGGCGCGGGCGTCACCGAGCCGCGCACCATCCGCTGGCTCAAGGAGCGCGGGGCGGACCTGGCGGAGCTTTCCAAGGTGCCGGACCCGGCCGAGGTGGTGGACCTGACCACCAAGGGCGACGACTACGTGGTGGCGACGGGCGGGCTGCACATCATCGGCTCCGAGCGGCACGAGTCGCGGCGCATCGACCGGCAGCTGCGCGGCCGCGCCGGACGCCAGGGCGACCCGGGCGCGTCGCAGTTCTTTCTGTCGCTGGAAGACGACCTGATGCGCCTGTTCGGCAGCGACCGCATCGCCGCCATCATGGACCGGCTGGGCGCGGAAGAGGGCGAGGTCATCACCCACCCGTGGATCACCAACTCCATCGGCGGCGCGCAGCAGCGGGTGGAGCTGCAGCACTTTGAGTCCCGCAAGCGCCTGCTGGACTACGACGACGTGATGAACCAGCAGCGCGAGGTCATCTACGACCTGCGCACCTTTGCCCTGGAAGGCGGCGAAGAGCTGCGGGGCGAGGTGTGGGAGATGATCGAGCGCGCCCTCCCCGTGATCCTGGACGAGTACGCCCCCGCGGGCGCCAGCGCCGACGAGTGGGACCTGTACGGCCTGCGCCAGCGGCTGATGCTGGACTTCATGGTGGTGGCCGACCGCCTTCCCGCGGCGGAGGGGGCGGCCCCCGCCTTTTCCACCCGCGAGGAGCTGGACGACTACGTGGTGGAGCTGGCGCGCGACCACTACCACGACAAGCTGGAGCGCTTCGGCGACGCGGCGGACCCGGTGCTGCGCTACGTGGTGCTTTCCACGATCGACGAAAAGTGGAAGGACCACCTGTACGACCTGGACCACCTCAAGGCCTCGATCGGCTTCCGCGGCTGGGGACAGAAGGACCCCCTGCTGGAGTACAAGAAGGAAGCGTACGACATGTTCGAGGACCTGATGACGGACCTGTACGCCGCCGCGTCGCGCTTTGTCTTCCGCGCGCAGCTGGCGCCCATGGAGCCGCCCCCGGAGTTCGCCGGGTTCGACATGAACGAGCGCGCGGACCTGGCGTTCAGCGGGCCGGACTTTGACGCCGAGCCCATGGAGGCGTTCTACGGCGAGGAGCCCGAGCCCGAGCCGGAGCCCGCCCCCGCGCCGGAGCCGCCCCCGCCGCCGCGCCGCGCGCCGTCGCTGGGCATCAACCCCTACACGGCGGTTCCGGCCACGCCGCCGCAGCAGCTGCGCACCAACCGCGACGAGGGCGAGGCCGCCAAGGCCGCCGCGCCCACCGTGGGCCGCAACGATCCGTGCCCGTGCGGCAGCGGCAAGAAGTACAAGGCCTGCCACGGCCGCGGCGCCTGATCCCAGGCGGCGGGAAGGGAAGAACGGCGCCCCGGAGCATCTGTTCCGGGGCGCCGTTTTCGTCCGGGCCCGCGTGCGATGTGTGCGGCGGGTGGCGTGGAAAGATGCTGGATCTGGACGGCGGGTAGAGTTATCTTTCGGAAATGTTTCGGGTGTGCGGGGCGGGTGCCCCGCGGCCCGCGCACCGCCCCGCTGCCGGAGTGCCGCCCATGAGCCCGCGTCCCTGCCCGCCGCCCCGCTTCAGCCCGTACGCCATCAAGAAGTGGCCCAACCAGGAACGGCCCCGCGAGCGCATGCTGGAGCTGGGTCCCCGCGCGCTGTCCGCCCGCGAGCTGCTGGCGCTCATCATCGAGACGGGGTCTGCGGCGGGGGGCGGGCGGCCGGCGCGCTCGGCCATGGACCTGGCGGGGGCGCTGCTCACCGCCTTTGCCGCCCCCTCCGGCGACGAATCGCTGCGCCGCATTGTCGCGGCGCCGCTCTCCGCGCTGTGCGAGGTGGCCGGCATCGGCCCGGCCAAGGCGGCCAAGGTCAAGGCCGCGCTGGAGCTGGGGCGCCGCGTGTCGGAAGAAGCGCTCCCCGACCGTGAGCGGCTGCGCACCGCCCGCGACGTGTACGAGCGCATGCGGCTGGTGATGCGCGACCTGCACCAGGAGGAGCTGCACGTGCTGCTGCTGAACCCCGTCAACGACCTGCTGCGCGACGTGGTGGTGGCGCGCGGCACCGTGGACGGGGTGCAGATCCACCCCCGCGACGTGTTTCGCCCCGCGCTGGCCGAAAGCGCGGCCAAGGTGGTGCTGGTGCACAACCATCCCACCGGCGTGCCCACCCCGTCCCCCGAAGACCGCGAAATCACCCGGCGGGTGGTGGGCGCGGGGCGCACCATGGGCATCCCCCTGCAGGACCACATCATCGTGGGGGAGGCCAGCTACTTCTCGTTCACCGAAGAGGGGCTGCTGGCGCTGCTGTAGCACCGGGCGGGCAGGGGTGTTCTCCGCGCACGGAATGCTTAGATTCCGGACATGAGACGCTCTGCCCCGTGTACCCGTCCGCCGCGCCCCGCGCGCCCCCTGCCGGAGGCGAGCGGCTGATGGCGTCGCCGGCCCCCCTGCTCCCCGCCGCCGAACAGGCGCTGGAGCACGCCCGCGGCACCCTTCCGCCGGAGCTGTTTTCGGCGGTGGAGCCGTACGCCGACCGGCTGGACCTGGACCTGATCTCGCGCGCGTACGAGTTCAGTTCGGTCGCGCACGCCGGGCAGAAGCGCCACTCGGGCGAGGACTACATCGTCCACTGCATCGAGGTGGCGCGCATTCTGGCGGACCTGCACCTGGACTCGGCCACCATCGCGGGCGGGCTGATTCACGACGTGGTGGAGGACACCTCCGCCACGCTGGACGACGTGCGCGCCGCGTTCGGCCCCGAGGTGGCCACGGTGGTGGACGGGCTCACCAAGATCGCCAAGGTGCAGTTCCGCACCAGCACCGAGCAGCAGGTGGAGAACTTCCGCAAGCTGCTGCTGAGCATGGCGCAGGACGCCCGGGTGATCCTGATCAAGCTGGCGGACCGCCTGCACAACATGCGGACGCTGGACTACCTGCGGGAGGAGAAGCAGCACCGCATCGCGCTGGAAACGCGCGACATCTACGCCCCGCTTGCCCACCGCCTGGGGGTGGCCGCGCTCAAGTGGGAGCTGGAGGATCTGTGCTTCAAGTACCTGGAGCCGGAGCCCTACCGAGAGCTGGCCCGCAAGGTTTCGGAAAAGCGCCGCGAGCGCGAGGAGTGGATCGAGAACCTGCGCGCGCCGCTGAGCGCGGAGCTGCAGGAATCGGGAATCAACTGCGACGTCACCGGCCGCCCCAAGCACCTGTGGTCCATCTACCGCAAGATGGTTCACCGGGAAAAGAACTACGACGAGATCTACGACCTGATGGCGGTGCGGGTGATCGTGGACACGATCGCCGACTGCTACCACGCGCTGGGCGTGATTCACAATCGCTGGACGCCGCTGACGGAGCGGTTTCACGATTACATCGCGACGCCCAAGAGCAACATGTACCAGTCGCTGCACACCACCATCTTCGGGCCGGGTGGGCGGCTGTACGAAATCCAGATCCGCACGCGCGACATGCACCGCACCGCCGAGTACGGCATCGCGGCGCACTGGAAGTACAAGGATCGCGACGGCGGGCCGCGCGGCGACGACGTCGACGAAACGCTGACCTGGTTTCGCCAGGTGCTGGAGTGGCAGCAGGAAACGCGCGAGCCGGAGGAATTCATGGAATTCCTGCGGATCGACCTGTTCCAGGACGAGATCTTCGTCTTTACCCCCATGGGCGACGTCAAGCAGCTGCCCAAGGGGGCCACGCCCATCGACTTCGCCTTCGCGGTGCACACCGAGGTGGGGCTGCACTGCGCGGGCGCGCGGGTCAACGGCCGCATCACCCCCATTACCCGGGAGCTCAAGAACGGCGACCAGGTAGAGGTGATGACGGATGCCAAGCAGCGCCCGTCGCGCGACTGGCTGGCGTTCGTCAAGACGGCGCGGGCGCGCAACAAGATCCGCCAGTGGATCAAGGAAGAGGAGTTCGGCGACTCGGTTCGGCTGGGGCGCGAGTTCATTGAGCGGGAGATCCGCAAGGCGCGGCGCGACAAGGTGTCGGACGATCGCTTTTCCGTTGCCGCGCGCACGCTGGACCAGCCGGACGCCGACCACCTGTTCGCCGCGCTGGGCCGGGGCGACCTGGGCCCCAGCGCCGTCATGCGCGCGCTGTGGCCGGAAACGGCGGAGGAGCAGCAGAAGGCGCCCAGCGCGTTCGAGCGACTGGTGTCGCGCGTGCGGCGCGAGCCCAACGCGGCGGTGCGCATTCAGGGGATGAGCAACCTGATGGTGCGCTACTCCCAGTGCTGCCAGCCCGTGCCCGGCGACAAGGTGGTGGGGTACGTGACGCGCGGACGGGGCGTGAGCATTCACCGCATCGACTGCCCCAACATCCTGCAGCTGCAGGGGCATCCGGAGCGGCGGGTGGAAATCGACTGGGACGGCGACGGAACGGACCGCTTCCTGGTCCGCCTGGCCATGGAGGGAAGCGACCGGCGCGGGCTGTTCGCCGACATCGCGTCCGCCATCAGCGCGACCAACACCAACATCAAGAGCGCCGACATCAACGCCGACCAGCACGGAATGCGCGGCGACTTCGTGGTGGAGGTGGAGAACCTGGCGCACCTGAACCGCGTGCTGAACGCCATCAAGAAGGTAAAGGGCGTGGTGCGCGTGGAGCGGCGCGAGCAGCCGGAGCTGGAAGCGGCGGAGAACTGACCGCGCTCCGTCCATGGCGTGAACTGCGGTTTCTGTTCGGTGTACCACGGGGTGCCGCGCGCGGCCCGCGCCGACCCCCTGAGATGACGAGGATTGCCCATGCCGTTTGAACTGGTTTCTCCCTTTTCCCCCGCGGGCGACCAGCCCAAGGCCATCACCGAGCTGTCGGCGGGGCTGCGGCGCGGGGACAAGTACCAGACGCTGCTGGGCGCCACCGGCACGGGCAAGACGCTGTCGATCGCGCACGTGATCGCGGAGCACGGCAAGCCCGCGCTGGTGATGAGCCACAACAAGACGCTGGCCGCGCAGCTGTACGGAGAAATCAAGAACTTCTTTCCGAAGAACGCGGTCGAGTACTTCATCAGCTACTACGACTACTACCAGCCCGAGGCGTACGTCCCCAGCACGGACACGTACATCGAAAAGGACAGCTCCATCAACGAGGACATCGAGCGGCTGCGGCTGCGCGCCACCTCGTCGCTGATGGAGCGCGAAGACGTCATCATCGTCTCCTCCGTTTCGTGCATCTACGGCCTGGGCGACCCGCAGGAGTACCGGTCGCAGATGCTGGTGCTGTCCGTGGGGCAGGAGATCAGCCGCAAGCGGATCCTGGAGGGGCTGGTGGCCATCCAGTACAAGCGCAACGACGCCGCCTTTGAGCGCGGCAACTTCCGCGTGCGCGGCGACACGGTGGAGGTGTATCCCGCGTACGAGGAGCAGGGCGTGCGCATCGAGCTGTGGGGCGACGACATCGAGCGAATTTCGCGCTTCGATCCGCTCACCGGCGACACCATTCAGACCATGGACCGCGCCGCCATCTACCCGGCGACGCACTTCGTCACCGCGCGGCCCAAGCTGGAAAAGGCGGTGGACCGCATTCGCCGCGAGCTGGACGGGCGGCTCAAGGAAATGCTGGGGCAGGGCAAGCTGCTGGAGGCGCAGCGGCTGGAAAGCCGCACCAACTTCGACATCGAGATGATGCTGGAGATCGGCACCTGCTCCGGCATCGAGAACTATTCCCGCCACATCGCGGGGCGCAACGAGGGCGACCGGCCCGCCTGCCTGTTCGACTACTTTCCGGAAGACTTTCTGGTCGTGGTGGACGAAAGCCACGTGAGCGTGCCGCAGATCGGCGGGATGTTCAACGGCGACCGGGCGCGCAAGCTCACCCTGGTGGACCACGGCTTCCGCCTGCCCTCGGCGCTGGACAACCGCCCGCTTCGCTTTGAGGAGTGGGAGGAGCTGGTTCCCAAGGCGATCTTCGTGTCCGCCACGCCGGGCGAGTACGAGCTGGGGCGCAGCGGCGGGGTCGTGGTGGAGCAGATCATCCGCCCCACGGGGCTGGTGGACCCGGTGGTGATCATCCGCCCGGTGAAGGGGCAGGTGGACGACCTGCTGCACGAGATCCGCGATCGCGCCGGCAAGAACGAGCGGGTGCTGGTGACCACGCTCACCAAGCGGATGTCGGAAGACCTGACGGACTTTCTGCAGCAGGCCGGGGTGCGCGTGCGCTACCTGCACAGCGACATCCAGACGCTGGAGCGGGTGGAGATCCTGCGCGACCTGCGCCTGGGCAAGTTCGACGTGCTGATCGGCATCAACCTGCTGCGCGAAGGGCTGGACCTGCCGGAGGTGTCGCTGGTGGCGATCCTGGACGCGGACAAGGAAGGCTTCCTCCGCAGCAGCAGCTCGCTCATCCAGACGGTGGGGCGCGCGGCGCGCAACTCCGAGGGGACGGCGATTCTGTACGCGGACCGCATCACCGGCAGCATGAAGCGGATGATGGAGGAGACGGAGCGCCGCCGCGAGCTGCAGGTCAAGTACAACACGGACCACGGCATCATCCCCCAGACGATTCTGAAGTCGGTGGACGAGATCGAGTCCAGCACGCGGGTGGCGGACGCGCGCACGCCCAAGGTGGAGGCGGACAAGCGCACCGGCGCGGACCGCCTGCGCGAGGCGTCGGTGGACTTCGGCACGCGCACGCCGGAGGAGATGCTCAAGGAGATCGAGAACCAGATGCGCGACGCGGCCGCCCAGCTGGACTTTGAGCGCGCGGCGGTGCTGCGCGACCAGTACCTGGAACTCAAGGCGGAGATGGACGGCGCCAAGCCCGCGCAGCGCCGCTCCGTTTCGGGCGCGCGGTGACGGATTCCATGCGGGCGGTGCTGTCGGAGCAGGCTCTCCAGTCGTGGGGCGGGCGGATCGGCGCGGAGGCGCGCACCCCGCTCGTCCTCTGCCTGCGCGGGGATCTGGGGGCGGGAAAGAGCACGCTGGCCCGCGCCATCGCGCACGGAGCCGGGGTGGAGGGCGACGTGCCTTCGCCCACCTACAACCTGCTGTTCCGCTATGACCTTCCCGCCGGCGGGGTGCTCTGGCACCTGGACCTGTACCGGCTGGAAGACGAGGAAGAAGTGTGGGAACTGGGATGGGCGGAGCTGGGCGGAGCGGGGGACCTGGTGCTGATCGAGTGGCCGGAGCGCGCGGAGCGGCTTCTGCCTCCCATCCGCTGGGAGATCGAGTTGACGGAGGAGGCCGATCCCGCCGTCCGCGCCGTCGCCGCGCGCGCCGTGGGTGACCCGCCGCCGCTGCCGCCGATGGAGGACCGATGAGCGCGACGGACGGGCCGCTGCTGGCGCTGGACAGTTCCACGCGCGCGGCGTACGTGGCGCTGTGGATGGACGGCCGGATCGTGGCGGAGCAGACGGTGGCCGCGGCGTCCAACGCCTCTTCCGCGCTGCTGCCGGCGGTGGATGCCGTCCTGCGCGCCGCGGGGATCGCGCCGGTGCAGATCGGCGCCATCGCCGTGGGCGGCGGGCCGGGGTCGTTCACCGGGCTGCGGATCGCGGCGGCGACGGCAAAGGGGATGGTGCACGCCCTCGGCGTGCCGCTCTTCGCCTGGTCCGGGCTGATGGCGGCCGCGGCGGCGCAGGGAGTGCCCGGCCAGACAGTCTGCGCGCTGTTCGACGCGCGCAACCGCGAGGTGTTCGCGGGTGCCTGGCGCTTCGGCGAGGACGGCGCGGTGGACGAGGTGCTGCCGGTGGACGCGCTGCGGGTGGATGAACTGCGTACGCGGCTGGGCGACGGTCCCGTCCGCTTCTGCGGCGAGGGCTCCGTGCTGTACGCGGACGACCTGCGCGCGGCGTTCGGCCCGGACGCGGTGCTGGGGGACGACGCGTCGCTGGCCGCGGGGCTGCTCTGGCTCGCGCGGCACGCGCCCGAGAGCGGCCGCATCGCGGACGCGGCGGCGTGGGAGCCGGAGTACGTGCGCGCGGCGGGCGCCGAGCGCATGGCGGCCGCAAAGACGGGCTGATGTCCACGCCGCTCGCCGAACTCCCCGGGGCCGCCACGGCGCCGTACGGAATCCGCCCCATTCGCGAAGCCGACCTGCCGCGGGTTCTGGAGATCGAAAACCAGTCGTTTTCCACGCCGTGGAAGGAAAGCACCTTTCGCGGTCTGATCAAGCGCACGGACACCGACGTGCTGGTGGCGGAGGACGAGCGCGGGGTGCTGGGCTACGCGGCGGCGTGGACGGTCATCGACCAGGCGGAACTGGGCAACGTGGCGGTGGACCCCATCGCCCGGGGAACGGGGGTGGGCGGCGCGCTGGTGGACGCGGTGGTGGAGCACGTGCGGGCGCGTGGCGGACGGGAAATCTTTCTGGAAGTACGTGAAACCAACCACTCCGCGCAATCCATTTACCGCCACCGTGGTTTCGCCGTTGTGGGAAGAAGACGTTCGTATTACTCGCTTCCCAAGGAAGACGCGCTTGTTATGCGTCTCCAGATCCAATCATTTCCTTGACACCGTCACGGGCGCGGCCTATCATAGGCGCCTGTTGTCCACTGCGTTACCTTTCAAAGTCTGAGGAGGAGCTGTGGCTCGCAGCCTGAACAAGGCCATGATCATCGGCAACGTGGGGCAGGACCCCGAAATCCGGTCCATCCCCAGCGGTGCCCGAGTGGCGCAGTTTTCGGTCGCCACCACGCGCAAGTGGAACGGCCGGGACGGCCAAGCGCAGGAAAAGACCGAGTGGCACCGCATCGTGGCGTGGGAAAAGCTTGTCGACATCATCGAGCGGTACGTCAAGAAGGGCGACCGCATCTATGTCGAGGGTGAAATCGAGTATCGGCAGTACGAGGACAAGGACGGCGTCACCAAGTTCACGACGGAGATCCGCGCCCGCGAAGTGCTTCTGCTCGGCGGCGGCCGTGGCGGTGACGAGGACGGCGGCGGCTACTCCGGCGGGGGTGGTGGCGGCGGCCGGGGCGGCTACGGCGGTGGTGGAGGTGGCGGCGGCTACGGGGGCGGCGGCGGGGGCGGCGGCGGGGGTGGTGGTGGTGCGCCCCGCGGCGGCGGTGGCGGCGGCGCTGCTCCGCGCTCCGGGGGCGGCGCGCCGGCCGGCGGCGGTCGCGGCGGCGCGGGCGGTGGTGGAAGCAACTACGACGACTTCCAGTCTCCGCCCTTCGAGGACGACGACGATCTGCCGTTCTAGCGTGCGTGCCTCGCCCCGCGTTCATCTGTTCGCGAGCGCGACCCGCAGACCTGGCGGGGCTCTACGATGAAAGCGGGCAGGGGTGCTTCGGCTCCCCTGCCCGCTTTTCCTGATGTTGATCGGCTGAACGCGTGGTTTCGCCCGCCCGCGCGCGGGCAGCACCTGTAAAGCGACGTTCCGGATATCGAGATCCGGATTTCCGCGAATCTCTACTCGGCATGTCCAACCTATGGATTCTTCCACACCCGCCGTCCGCGCCCCGGTCGGCCCGCTCGAGGCTGAGGCCGCGGCGTTTGCAGCCGCTGCGTGCGCCGGCCAGATGCGGTCCGGCCGCCGCTCCATCCCTGTGACTGCGCACTTCGAGGAAGTCGCCGCGCTGATGGCGCTCGCCGGTGCCTCCGACAGCGAGCGCGCGGCCGGGCGGCTGCACGACGTGGTGGAGGATTCCAGCGTGACCCTCGCCGAGATCCGGGAGCGTTTCGGTCCGGAAGTGGCGGCCATCGTCGACGGCATGACGGACCCGCCCGAATTCGCGGGGATGCCGCTGCTGGAGCGCAAAACCCTGCAGGCGGAGCGCATCCGCAGCAAGCCGGACGCAGTCAAGCGGGGCAAGATCGCCGACCAGACCTCGAACCTGCGCTCGCTCGCGGTCGACCCTCCAACCGGCTGGCCACCGGAGAAGTGCCGCGCCTACGCGGAAGGCGCGCTCCGCATCGTGTCCGCCTGCCGCGGCGCCAGCCCCGTGCTCGAAGCGCTGTTCGACGAGGCACACGCCGAGGTGGCGCGCGTTCACGGACCGTTCCGGCCCGCTGACAACGTTCAGTAGCCGACGCCCGCGCGTCGTCGGAGCATCCGGTCCCGCGCCGGAAGCTCTGACCGCCATCCACCTGACCGCCATCCACCTGATCGCGATCCACCGCTGACCCGTATCACAGAGCAGAAGCCCGCGCCTGGAGCGATCCAGGCGCGGGCTTGTCGTCATCCACAGCGGGCCGGCAGGGAGCGGCGCCGGGACCGATCGCGTGATCCAGCCGCGTCAGCTGTCGCGGTGGCGGCGGGGCGATGAATACGCCGATCAAGCCGATCCCCATCCACAGCGCCGTGGCGGAGAGCCAGCCTCCCGGCGTGGCCGCGTACGGCACGGCGCGCACCTGCCCTGGTACGGAGCCTTCCACGAACGCCTGCCCGCCGCCGGTCAGCAGCGTCTCGAGCCCGAACGGACCGGGCACCAGCAGGTGCAGCGCCCGCTCGCTCCAGTCCGCGCCCAGGGCCGCGACGAGCAGCGAAGCCAGCGCGATGCCCCCGTACCAGCGCCAGGGATAGTTGCTGGCGAGCGGGATGATGCTCCCCAGGAGGTACAGCGTCGTGGTGGCGGCAAAGGGGACGAGCCATCGCCACGCCGGAACGGGCGCGTGAATGGCGTACTCCGCCGCGGTCTGCTGGGCGGTGCCGGAAGGCGACAGAGGCACATCTCCCAGGCTGAAGCTGCCGCCGGTGGCCCACGACGCGGCCGCGATCCAGAGCAGGAACACCGCGACGGCGGCCATCAGCCACGCCCATCCGCCCAGCACGCGCAGCAGGGTGTGGCGCGTGCGGTCCACCGGCATGGCCCAGAAGTACCCGCGCCGCGACGGCTGCTCGCCCCGCCACACCTCCGCCGGGGTGAAGAGCGCGATCATTGCTAGGGGAATCATCAGCTCCGCGAACTGCACGGTCTCCGGCCGGCTGGGCGAGCTGATGCGGCTCACCACCCACATCAGGGTGAGCGCCGCCAGCGCCGCCGCGCCCAGGATGGTCTGCCAGCGCAGGGCGCCCAGCACGGTGAGCAGCTGCTCGCGCGCCACGCCGGTCCACCGCGGCCGGGGGTGCGGCGCCGAGGCGGTCGTTTCCGGAGCGGTGGGCGGACGGTCAACGAGGGTGGCGGTCATGGCTGGTCCTTGCGGCTGAGAAGGGTGATGGCGGCTTCCTGCAGGGTGAGCGGGGCGGCGTCGCGCACCACGGCGCCCGCGCGTGCCAGCCGCTGCGCGACGTCGCGCTCCCCGCCCCAGATGGTCCACTGGATCTCGCGCCCGAGTGCACCGCGGCGCAGCACGGCCCCGTTCAGCTCCGGCGCGCCCGCCCAGCCCTCCGGCACTTCGGCGCGGTAGCGGCGCAGGTCGCGGTGCAGCACGTCGCGCGGGGCCTGAAGCACCAGCCGGCCGTCGCGCATCACCCCCACGTGGTCGGCCAGGCGCTCCACGTCGTGCACCTGGTGGGTGGAAACGAGGACGGTGGTCGGTGTGTCCGCCACGTGCTCGGCCAGCAGCCCCAGCGCTTCATCCAGCATCACGGGATCCAGCCCGTCCGTGGGCTCGTCCAGAACCAGCACGGGCGGCCGGTGGGCCAGCGCCATGATCAGGTGCACGCGCCGGCTCTGGCCCTTGGAGAGCGTGCCCATCCTCCGCTCCGGCTCGATCCCGAAGATCCGCCCCAGCCGCGCGGCGTACTCGCGGTCCCAGGCGGGAAAGTAGGCGGCGTGGTGCTCCAGCAGCCGGCCCACGCGCATCCAGCCGTATCCCCAGTCCAGGCGCTCGGGGACGTAGCCGGTCTGCGCGCGCGCCTCCGGGCCGCGGGTGCGCGGGTCCACGCCGCACACCTCCGCCGTGCCGCTGTCCGCGCGCACCAGGTCCAGCAGCACCTTCAGGGTGGTGCTCTTTCCCGCGCCGTTGGGGCCAATGAGCACGTACACGGCGCCCTCGGGCACCTGCAGGCTCACGTCGTCCAGCGCGGTCTGGCGCCCGAACCGCTTGGTCAGGTTCTGCGTACGGACGGCCAGCGGCACGCCGTCCAGGCGGGTGGGAAGGGGAGTGCTCATGACTGGCCTGCCAGGGTGGGAAGTTCGCGCGATGCCGCTGCTTCGCGGATGGCCTCGATCAGTTCTTGGGCGCTGACGCCGCTGCGGTGCGCCTCTACCAGCGCCCTTTCCGCCACGCCGCGCACCATGTCGCGGCGTTCGGCCTCTCCCGCGCCGGTCTGGGCCACAAAGGTGCCCTGGCCCCGGCGCACGTAGACGGTGCCCGCCCGCTCCAGTTCGCGGTAGGCCTGCGCGACGGTGTTCGGGTTCACGCGGAGATCGGAGGAAAGGTGGCGGACGGAGGGAAGCGGATCTTCGGGCCGCAGCGATCCCAGAACGATGGCGCGCCGCACTTCGTCCATGATCTGAACGTAGATCGGCCGGGGATCGGCCGTGTTGATGGAGATCTGCACGCGGGTTCCTTGTGATCCAGTGTACTGGTTAACTAATACACTAGTGAGGTGCACCGGTTTCGTCAAGGATGCTGTCGATGGTGATCAGCATTGGTCCACGCCAAACCTGGATCGATGCCGCTTTTCGAGGCCATTGGGTGATGGATCATGGAAAGCCGCGCAGACGACCGGGGTGGCTTTGTCTTTTCACTCGATCGCGATCACCTTCGCTCCCCGCCGGGAGCGCGGATTGCGAGCGGGACGTCGTACGATTCGGTGGATGACGGGAACGGGATGGGGCTGCGGATGAATGATCGCGGGTTCGACGACGATTTCGGCGGGGTGACGGGCGGCGATGCGCTGGATGCGGCACGCTGGAGGCTGGACACGCACCCGCTGGGCAGTGGCTCGGTGCGGGCGGACAACGTGCGGACCGGCGACGGCGGGGTGTCGCTCGTCCTCGCACCGGGCGCGCGTGACGGCGGGGAACTTCGGTCGGCGGAGCGCTTCGGGTATGGCACTTACAGCGCACGGATGCGGACACCGCTGGCACCCGGCTCCATCTCCGCCCTCTTTCTCTACCAGGGCGGCAGCGAC
Source organism: Longimicrobium terrae (assembly GCF_014202995.1). Lineage (NCBI taxonomy): Bacteria > Pseudomonadati > Gemmatimonadota > Longimicrobiia > Longimicrobiales > Longimicrobiaceae > Longimicrobium > Longimicrobium terrae. The sequence continues at coordinate 186,973 of NZ_JACHIA010000001.1, read as the reverse complement.
GAGTCGGACGAGCTGGACATCGAGATCCCCAACGACGGCGGCCGGACGGTGATGTTCACCACTTGGGTGGCCGGCGTCCAGACGCACACCGCCACGCTGCCGCTTGCCTTCGATCCCGCCGCGGACCATCACGAGTACCGCATCGAGTGGCGCCCCGGCGAGGTGCGCTTCGCCGTAGATGGCGAGGAGATGCAGCGGTGGACGGACGGCGTTCCGCATCAGCCGATGTACGTGATGGCGAACGCGTGGTGGCCCCGGTGGATGACGCGCCCCGTGCTCCACGAGCCGCGGGCGCTCGTGATCCGCCGCATCCGCGCGGAGTCCTGAGCCGCGCGTCAGGCGTCCGGGGGAGAAGTCGCGTCCGTGTCCGCTTCGGGAGCGGACGGCACCCGGCGGATGGCGCCGCGCAGGCGGCTGCTCGCGTTCCGCCAGTTGTGGCGGAGGGCGGCCTCCACGCGGACGGCATCCCCCTCTCGCACGGCGGCGACGATGTCCTCGTGTTCGTTCGTGGCCACGCCCAGCGCGCCCTCCAGCAGCGCGCCGTACACGTACTCGTATCGCCCCACCTGCGGGCGAACCATCCCCAGCAGCCACGCCAGCCGCGGCCCTGCGAGTGAATCTGTCAGCGTGGCGTGAAACGCCTTGTGTGTTTCGTACGCGCCGTCCAGGTCCAGCGGCACCTGCGCCACCGTCGATCCAAAGAGGTCGTTGGCGTCTCCCAGCGAGGCGGCCAGGGTGGCCCGGCTCGTCTCATCCAGTTCGCTGATCTTGCGCACGGCGGCGGCTTCCAGGTCGGCGATCAACCCGAACAGCTCTTCCACGTCCTCGTCGCGCAGCGGGGCGACGGCAAGCTGCCGGCGCCCGCCCTCCGAGGCGACCAGATAGCCTTCCGTGAGCAGAAGCTGAAGCGCTTCGCGCACCGGCGTGCGCCCCACGCCCATCCGCGCCGCAACCTCCTGCTCCACCACGCGCGCGCCCGGCGCCAGCCCGCCGCGCACGATCAGGTCGCGCAGGCCATCGTATACGTGCGCGGACCGGCCGCCGCGCTCAATGGAATCAGTCATCGCTTCCACATCGGAGAGAAGAACGAAGTTCACAGTGAACTCAGCCACTAAGCCCAATCGCGTTCAGCGCGGACTTCTTCAAAAGGTCCATCACCAAGCCGACCGTTGCGGGAAGTGCCTTGGTCTTGAGTTCCTTCACGGCGCGCGACCAATTGGTATCGTTGCGCGCGAGTTCTAGAAAGTCGTGCCCCTTACTGGTGATTCGGAATAGGAACACACCATAGAGGCCGCTGTTGGTTTCGAGTGGTTTCCCTGTGACCAACTCTGACTCGATGATCAAGCGGAGGTGAGCGTCTAGCACCTCTTGGGATACCCCGTCGGGGGGTACCGCTGTAAAATCCCGTAGCTCAGTTCCCGGATGAGCTTCCATCTGGACCATCAGGTTTCTGATGAGATCAAGATCTCTGCGCATTGATCTTTAGGCTTAGGTGAGGTCTGCCGTCAGCGGAACGCTACCTGTTCAGATCGCAAACTGCTGACTGCGCAAGCTCTTCGACAACCGGAGTGGGCGTCTGCCTTCCCGATTGCAAGAACGGGTTCAGGAGAAATCTATGCGGTTGCGAGAGATCCAGGTCGCGGGATGGGAGCGCGTGGTGGAGGCGCGCGATGGCGCGTACCACGCGCTGATCGCGCTGCACAGCACCGTCCTGGGCCCCGCGGTCGGCGGCACGCGCCTGTGGCGGTACGCCTCCACCGGTGACGCGCTGCACGACGTGTTGCGCCTGTCGCGCGGGATGACGTACAAGAGCGCGCTGGCGGGATTGGACGCCGGTGGCGGCAAATCGGTGATCCTTGCGCCCGAGCGGATCGAGGACCGCGCCGCGCTCTTCCGCGCGCACGGCCGGGCGGTGCAGGCGCTGGGCGGCGCGTACGTGACGGCGGACGACGTGGGCACGCGCGCGGGCGACATGGATTTCATTGGAGAGGAGACGGCGCACGTCGTCGGCCTCTCCGCGCGCTCCGGCGATCCGTCCCCGCGTACGGCGCGTGGCGTGTTCCGCGCGATCGAAGCCGCGGTCCAACACCGTTCCGGCGCGGAAGGCGTGCGCGGGCTGCGGGTGGCGGTGCAGGGGTGCGGCGGCGTGGGGCGCAGCCTCGTTTCCGAGCTGCGGCGGGCGGGCGCTGAGGTCGCAGTCGCGGATGTGGACGCGGCGCGGGCCGATGCCGTCGCGGCGGAACTGGGCGCGGAAGTGGTGACTCCCGATGTGATCCACGCCATCGATGCGGACGTGTTCGCCCCGTGCGCGCTGGGCGGCGTGCTGAACGAGGCGAGCATCCCCGAACTGCGCGCCGGCATCGTGGCGGGCGGCGCCAACAATCAGCTTCGCGAGCCGGAAGACGGGGCGCGGCTGGCGGAAAGGGGAATCCTGTACGTCCCCGACTACGTGGCCAACGCGGGCGGAGTCATCACCGGCGTGCACGAACTGCGTGGCCGCCCGGCGCGGGAGGCGGCCGCGCGCGTGGAGGCGATCTTTGACACAGCCACCCGCGTGCTGCGCCGCGCCGCGCAGGCCGGGATCCCGCCGCACCAGGCGGCCGGCCAGCTCGCGGAAGAGCGCATCGCGTCCGCCGCTGGGCCGCTCCCCTGACCGCCGTCGCGCCTCAGCCCGACCTCCCCTTCCATGTCCCCTCCCGGCACGGGCGCGGCGAACCTCCGCCCTGCTCTGGTTGTGCAAAGCATTGACAGCCAATCCGTTGAAGCCATTCGCCGGGGCTCGGTTGGGACCCGGCCCGCGGCATGTTCCGCGTAGTACAATCCGGGACGAAAGCGTGACATGGAGCAGCGTCGCCGAATTCAAAGCCACTGTTTCACTCTGTTCATTCTTCTTGCCAAAGCGCCCGGATTTTTCTCCCAAAGCTACTCACCTGCTGTACTTAGCCTCTCTGTCCATCTCCGGGCATGATGATTGCTAAAAGATCTACATACGATTGCCGAAAATGCCCGCCATGTGGCGGCTGCATCCATGGCATTCCGGGGTGAGGCCAAACCAACACCCGCCGTCCGTAAAAGCCACGAATGCTCAGCCAGCCCGGTTCCAGCGACACTCCCGAAGCAATCGACCTCCGCGGCCGAATCTTTACCGACCTCGACAAGCTGGCCTTCGCGCTCGAAATGGAAGCGGCCGCGCATCTGGAGCACGGCCGCGCCGACGAGTACCTTCGCGTTCAGGAGCGCCGCCTGGGCGTGCGCCTGGCGCAGCGGCTGGTGGCCGGCGTTCCGGCGGAAGAGGTGAACGGCCGCATGGAGCAGTGGGAGCACGCGTACGCGCGGCGCCTGGGCATGGACGAGGCGGCGTGAGCCGCACGCCGGCGGGCGGGTAGCGGAAAGGCACGTCGGGGGATCGGCATCGGTCCCCCGTGCTGCTTGCGGGGCCCGGCGCGGAAGCGGCCGGAAGCGGGAAGCGCGGGAGGGCCGCAAGGGACGGCCGGGCGTGGGGATACACGGCAAACGGAGGTGGTGCGTGTCGGCTCGGAGAGTGCTGGTGACGGGAGGGGCGGGGTTCGTGGGAAGCCACCTGGTGGACGCGCTGCTGCAGCGCGGCGACCGGGTGCGCATCTTTGACAACCTCGACCCGCAGGTTCACCCCGAGCGGCGCAAGCCCCAGTGGGTTCCGGCGGACGCCGAGTTCGTCCTGGGCGACATGCGCGACGCCGACGGCGTGCGCGACAGCCTGCGGGACATCGACGTCGTGTACCATCTGGCCGCGGCGGTGGGCGTGGGGCAGAGCATGTACCAGATCGCCGACTACACCGCGGTCAACACGCTGGGCACCGCGCACCTGCTGCAGAGCCTGGTGGACGACCGGGGCGACGTGCAGAAGGTGGTGGTCGCCTCGTCCATGAGCATCTACGGCGAGGGCCGCTACGCCCGCCCGGACGGCGGCGAGCCGCGCGCCACGCTGCGCACGCTGGACCGCCTGCGCGCCCACGAGTGGGAGCCGCGCGACGTGGACGGCGCCGTGCTCGCGCCCGTGCCCACGGACGAAAGCAAGCCGCTGGACCCCACCAGCATCTACGCGCTCACCAAGGCCGACCAGGAAAAGATGGTCCTGCAGATCGGCGCCGCGTACGACATCCCCGCGGTGGCGCTCCGCTTCTTCAACATCTACGGACCCCGGCAGTCGCTCAGCAACCCGTACACCGGGGTGGCGGCCATCTTCAGCAGCCGCCTGCTGAACGGGCAGCCGCCGCTGGTATTCGAGGACGGCGGGCAGAAGCGCGACTTCGTGAGCGTGTACGACATCGTGCAGGCGCTGCTGCTGTCGGCCGAGGAGGAAGCGGCCGCGGGCAAGGCGTTCAACGTGGGCTCCGGCCGGGCGGTGACCGTGAACGAGGTGGCGTCCATCCTGGCCTCGGTGCTGGGGACGGAGCTGGAGGCGCAGATCGTGGACAAGTACCGCGTGGGCGACATCCGCCACTGCTTCAGCGACATCTCCCTCGCGCGCGAAGTGCTGGGCTACGAGCCGCGCGTGACCTTCGAGCAGGGGATGCAGGAACTGGTGGCGTGGCTGCAGGAGCAGGATCGCCCGAAGGACGGGGTGGAAGCGCATGCGGCCGAGCTGGCCGCCCGCGGACTTACGCTGTGACGGAGAGGACGATGATGGGTACGCGCGACCATGTCCTGATTACGGGCGGCGCGGGGTTCGTGGGCAGCAACCTGGCCGACACCCTGCTGCGCGACGGCCAGCGGGTGATCGTGGCCGACAACTTCGCGCGCGCGGGCGTGCGCCGGAACGCGGCGTGGCTGCAGGCCAACCACGGCGACCGGGTGCGCATCGAGCAGGTGGACGTGAGCGACGCCGCGCGCATCACCCCGCTGGTGCGCCAGAGCCGGCAGGTGTTCCATCTGGCCGCGCAGGTGGCGGTCACCACGTCGCTGGAGGATCCGGCCACGGACCTGCAGACCAACGTGATCGGCACCTTCAACGTGCTGGAGGCTGCCCGCACCATGCCCAACCCGCCCACCATCCTCTTTACCAGCACCAACAAGGTGTACGGGGGGATGGATGACGTGAAGGTGGAGCTGGCGGGCGACGCCTACCGCTACGCCGACGGGCGCGCCGGGGTGACGGAGGCCACGCCGCTGGACTTTCACTCGCCCTACGGCTGCAGCAAGGGCGCGGCAGACCAGTACGTGCACGACTACGCCCGCATCTACGGCCTGCCGACGATTGTCTTCCGGATGAGCTGCATCTACGGAACGCGCCAGTTCGGCACCGAGGACCAGGGATGGGTGGCGCACTTCGGCCGCGCGCTGTACGGCCGCGAGCCCATCACCGTGTACGGCGACGGCTGCCAGGTGCGCGACGTTCTGTGGATCGACGACCTGGTGGAGGCCATGCGCCTCGCCGTGGGGAAGATCCACTCGGTTTCGGGGCAGGTGTTCAACGTGGGCGGTGGGGCGGCCAACGCGGTCACCGTGCGCGGCGTCATCGAGCGCCTGTCGGAAATCACCGGCCGCACCGTGCCCGTGCATACGGCGGACTGGCGGCCGGGCGACCAGCGCATCTACGTCTCCGACAGCGCCAAGATGGAGCGCGTGCTGGGGTGGAAGCCGCGCACGTCGTGGAAGGCCGGGCTGGAGAAGCTGGTGGGCTGGCTGCACGAGGCCAACCTGGAAATGCCGGTGGGGATGGATGAACCGATGCACGAGCCCGTGCTTGCCGCGGGCCGCTGAACCGACGATCTGGATCTGATGACGCTGATTGATGAAACGACGGACGTGACCGCCGTGGCCGCCGGAGAGATGCGCGCCGCCCGCCTGACCGCGCCGGGCGCCACCGCCGTGGAGGCCGCCGCGCTTCCGGAGCCGGGGCCCGCGCAGGTGCGCATCCGGCTGGAAGGGTGCGGCGTGTGCGCCAGCAACCTCACGCCGTGGGCCGGCGCTTCGTGGATGACGTATCCCACGGAGCCGGGCGGGCTGGGGCACGAGGGATGGGGCGTGATCGACGCGGTGGGCGCGGACGTGACGGGCTTCGCCGTGGGCGACCGCGTGGCAGCCCTCTCGTATCACGCCTACGCCGAGTACGACATCGCCGACGCCAGCGCGACCGTGAAGCTGCCGGACTCGCTGGCGGGGCAGCCGTTTCCCGGCGAGCCGCTGGGCTGCGCCATGAACATCTTTCGCCGCAGCGACATCCAGGCGGGGCAGACCGTCGCGATCGTGGGGATCGGCTTTCTGGGCGCGCTGCTCACGCGGCTGGCCGTGGACGCCGGCGCACGGGTCATCGCCATCAGCCGCCGCCCGTTCTCGCTGGACGTGGCCAGGCAGATGGGCGCGCAGGAGGTCATCCCCATGGACGACCACCACGCGATCATCCACCGCGTCAAGGAACTCACGGGCGGGGTGATGGCGGACCGGGTGATCGAGGCGGTGGGCAAGCAGTGGCCGCTGGACCTGGCCGGGGAACTGACGAAGGAGCGGGGCCGGCTGATCATCGCGGGCTACCACCAGGACGGCCCGCGGCAGGTGAACATGCAGATGTGGAACTGGCGCGGGCTGGACGTGATCAACGCCCACGAGCGCGACCCCGAGGTGTACATCGAGGGGATCCGCATGGCGGTGGAGGCGGTCGCCAGCGGGCGGCTGGACCCCACGCCGCTGTACACGCACCGCTTCCCGCTGGACGGGTTGGACGACGCGCTGAACGCCACGCGGGACAGGCCGGACGGGTTTTTGAAGGCCTTGGTGATGACGGACGGTGCGGCGCGCAGTGCGTGAGTGCTGGGTGCGTGAGTGCGTGAGTGCGAGTGGGGGTAGATGAGGCGTGGGCTGCGGAGGGTGGCGCGGCCGCCGGCTGGGGCCCTCACCCCGCGTGCTGCGCACGACGACCCTCTCCCACGAACAGATGTGGGAGAGGGGGCACACACCAGATGGGTGCGCGTTCCGAAATCGGTTGAAGCCCCGAACCGGACGCGGTAGCGGCCGGTGTCGGGGGTTCCCGCTGTTTGAGCGGCGGATTTATTCGCTCTCGACGGCGGGCGCCGCCGGTCCCGGATTCCTCACCCGCTCTGACGGCGGTTTCGCCTGCCGCGGATTCCTGCCCGAACGGACGGAGAATCCGCCCGTGCCGGCCGAAACGGGATCGGCCGGCTTCGCTGGTGATGGAATTGGTCGAACGACAAAACGGGTGCGCCCGTTTTTTTCTCAGCTTTGTAGATCCTGTGGAGAGCCCGTGAGCGACGTCCTGACCTCATCCGCGACCGCGACCGGCCCGGGCCCCGAGCCCGCGTTCGCCCGTTCGCCCGTTCGCACTCCCGCACTGGGTTTCCTGGGCGTGGGCTGGATCGGGCGGCACCGCATGGAGGCCATCGTAAACGGCGGCTTCGGTACGGTCGCCGCCATTGCCGACACGTCACAGGAGATGATCGCCGCGGCGAAGCAGACGGCGCCGGACGCGCAGGTGGTGGACGGCTTGGACGGGCTGCTCGCGCTGGGGCTGGACGGCATCGTCATCGCCACGCCCAGCGCCATGCACGCCGAGCAGAGCATCCGCGCACTGCAGAGCGGCACCGCCGTCTTCTGCCAGAAGCCGCTGGGCCGCACCGCGGATGAAGTGCGCGCCGTGGTCGATGCCGCGCGCACGGCGGACCGCCTGCTCGAAGTCGACCTGTCCTACCGTTTTACGGAGGGAATGCGCGCCATCCGCGAGCGCGTAGAGCGCGGCGACCTGGGACGCATCTACGCCGTAGACCTCGTCTTTCACAACGCGTACGGGCCCGACAAGCCCTGGTTCTATGACCCCGCGCTTTCCGGCGGCGGCTGCGTGATGGACCTGGGCGTACACCTGGTCGATCTGGCGATGTGGACGCTGGGCTTTCCCGCCGCCACGGACGTGAGCGCGCGGCTGTTCGCCGGGGGCGAGCCGCTGGCCGCCGCGCCGGACCGGTGCGAGGACTACGCATCCGCTCTCATCACGCTGGAAGGCGGGACGGCGGTGCAGTTGGCCTGCTCGTGGAAGGTGTCCGCCGGGCAGGACGCGGTGATCGGCGCGTCGTTCTACGGAACCAGCGGCGGCGCGGCGCTCAGGAATGTCGGCGGCTCGTTCTACGACTTCACCGCCGAAGCCTATCGCGGCACCTCGCGCGAGACGCTGGCGACGCCGCCGGACGAGTGGGGCGGGCGCGCGGCGGCGGACTGGGCGCGCCGGCTGGGCGAGGGCGAGCGCTTCGATCCGTCCGCCGAGCGGCTGATCGACGTAGCCGGCGTGCTGGACCGCATCTACGGCCGATGACGGATCGGGTGCGTCCCTCGTCTGCCGTGCGCGGGAGGGCGTCTGCCCCCCGCGCGATCCGCGTCCAAGGGAGTTCATGAAGATCCTGCTCAGCACCGACACTGTCGGAGGGGTCTGGGATTACACCGTCACCCTGGCGCGCGAACTGGACGCGGCGGGGCACGAGGTGCTGGTGGCCGTCATCGGCGAGCCGCGCGACGAGCGGCTGGCGGTGCTCCCCGCCGGGGTGCAGGTCGTCTGGCGGCAGTACCGGCTGGAGTGGATGGCCGACGCGGCGGGCGACGTGGAGGCGGCGGGCGAGTGGCTGCGCGGACTGGCGGAGGTGTGGAGCGCGGACATCGTCCACCTCAACCAGATCGCCTACGCCGTGCACGACTTTCCCGCGCCGGTGCTGGTGGTGGTTCACAGCGACGTGCTGAGCTGGTGGACGCACGTGCTGGGGGTCGATGCCCCGGCGGAGGAGTGGAAGGGCTACGGCGAGTGGATGCGCGCCGGGATGGCCGCCGCGGACGCGCTGGTGACGCCCACCGTCTATCAGGCGGAGATGGTGACGCGGCACTACGGCGTCCCCGTCACCCGCGTCATTCACAACGGCACCCACCTGACCGCCGGCGAGCCGGCGCCGCGCGAAGGATCCATGGTCCTGAGCGTGGGGCGCGTGTGGGACCGCGGCAAGGGCGTGGACGTGCTGGACGAGGCCGCCCGTCTGCTGGGGGACGACGCGCCGGAAATCCACGTCATCGGCGAGCCGGAGGCGCCGCACGGCGAGGCGTATCATCCGAAGTACGTGACGGCGCACGGGCGGGTGGAGCGGGCGCAGGTGGATGACTGGATGCGCCGCGCCGCCATCTACTGCGCCCCCAGCCGCTACGAGCCGTTCGGCCTGGCGCCGCTGGAAGCCGCGCTGCACGGATGCGCGCTCGTCCTCAGCGACATCGGTACCTTTCGCGAACTGTGGGACGGCTGCGCGGAGTTCTTTCCGCCGGGCGACGCGGAGGCGCTGGCGCGGACGCTGCGCGCCTTGGCCGACGATCCCGCGCGGCGGGCGCGGTGCGCGGGGGCGGCGCGCAAGCGGGCGGAGCGGCGCTACACGGCAACCCGCATGGCGGCCGACTACATCGAACTTTACCAGCAGCTGCTGCGCGGCCCGGCGGCCCGCCGGCGCGGCGTGAACCGGCTCGCTACATCGTCATGAAATTCGTCTTTTTCGTTCACAGCGCGGTCAGCGACTGGAACCACGGCAACGCGCACTTCGTCCGCGGATTGATGAGCGCGCTGGCCCGCGGCGGCCACGAGGTGGTCAGCTACGAGCCGCGCGGCGCGTGGTCGGTGGAGAACCTGCTGCGCGACTACGGCGTGGGCGCCATCGTGGATTTCGCCCGCGCGTATCCGGAAATCGAGGTCCGCTCATTCGATCCCGCGTCGGCGTCACTGTCCGGCGATCTGGCCGAGGCGGTGCGCGGCGCGGACGTCGTGCTCGTCCACGAGTGGAACGATCCGCACGTGGTGAACGCGATTCCGGCGGCGGTGCACGCGGCGGGGGGCATCGCCCTCTTTCACGACACGCACCACCGTCCGTGGAGCCAGCCGGAGGCCATCGCCCGCTTCGACTTGGCCGCGTACGACGGCGTGCTGGCGTTCGGCGACGTGCTGACGGACATCTACCGCGACCGCTTTTCCGTCGAGCGCGCGTGGACGTTTCACGAGGCGGCGGACCACATCCGCTTTCGCCCGCTGGACGTGGAAAAAACGCAGGACGTGGCGTGGATCGGCAACTGGGGCGACGAGGAGCGCACGCAGGAGCTGCGCGACTACTGGCTGGGCGCCGCGAAGCGCTTTCCGGAGCTGAAGTGGATTGCCCACGGTGTCCGCTATCCGGAGTACGCGCTGGCGGAACTGGCGGAAGCGGGGGTGGAGTTCCGCGGATGGGCTCCGTCGCTGCGCGTCCCCGAAGTCTTCTCGCGCAGCCGCGTGACGCTGCACGTGCCCCGGCGCGCGTACGTGGATGCGCTGCGCGGGATTCCCACGATCCGCGTGTTCGAGGCGCTGGCCTGCGGCATTCCGCTGGTGTCCGCGCCATGGCTGGATTCGGAGGGACTGTTTCGCCCCGGCGACTACGTTTCGGTCGATTCGCCCAACGCGATGGCGGAGGCGCTGCACCGGCTGGCGACGGATGAGGACGCACGGATGCGGCAGGCGGAGCGCGGGCTGGAGACGATTCTGGCGCGGCACACGTGCGAGCACCGCGCGGCGCAGCTGCTGGGGATCGTGGATGAGCTCGGCGCGGCGGGTGGGGCAGGGAATAGGGAATGGGGAATAGGGAATAGGGACGGCCTTACGGCCGGCGAAACGGCTTCGGAGGCGGCATGCACCTGACGTTCTTTGGTTCCTCGCTCGTGTCCTGCTACTGGAACGGCGCGGCCACCTACTACCGCGGGCTGATCCGCGCTCTGCACGCCCTGGGGCACCAGGTCACCTTCTGCGAGCCGGACGCCTACGACCGGCAGAAGAACCGCGACCTGGCCGAAGATCCGCACTATGCCCGCGTCATCGTCTACACGACCGAGGCGGAGCGCGACGCGCTGATGGAGCAGGCGTTCGCGGAAAGCGACTGGGTCATCAAGTGCAGCGGCGTGGGCGTGTGGGACACGGAGCTGGAGGAAGCCGTCGCCGCGCGTGCCGGCGGATCGGTGATGACGGCGTTTCTGGACGTGGACGCGCCCGCCACGCTCGGCCGCATCGCCGCGGACGAGAACGATCCCGCGCGCGCCTGCATTCCGCGCTACGACCACATCTTTACCTACGGTGGCGGTCCGCCGGTCGTGGCGGAGTACGAGCGGTGGGGCGCCAGGGTGTGCACGCCCATCTACAACGCGCTGGATCCGGACGAGCACCGGCCGGTGAAAGGCGTGCCCATCGAGTACGACCTGCTGTTCATGGGCAACCGGCTGCCGGACCGCGAAGCCCGCGTGGAGGAGTTTTTTTTCCGCGCCGCGCGGCTGTGCCCCGAGCACAGGTTCCTGCTCGGCGGCGAGGGGTGGGGATGGAAGAGCGACATGCCCGCGAACGTCACCTCGCTGGGGCACGTGCCCACGGCGCGGCACAACGCGGTGAACGCCTCCGCGCGGCTGGTGCTCAACATCCACCGCGACAGCATGGTGCAGAACGGCTGGAGCCCCGCCACCCGCATGTTCGAGGCGGCGGGCGCGGCCAGCTGCCAGGTTACGGACGAGTGGATGGGGATCGAGGATTTCTTCGCCCCCGGCGAGGAGATCCTGGTGGCGGCAAAGGCGGAGGACGTGGCCCGCATCGTCCGCGAAACGGGGGATGAGGACGCGCGCCGCATCGGGCAGGCGGGGCGGCGGCGGGCGCTGGCGGACCACACCTACACGCAGCGCGCGCGGCAGATGGACGCGATCCTGCGCGCGCCGGTGGAGAGCGCCGTATGAAGCTCGTCGTCTTCGGCCTGACGATTTCCTCCAGCTGGGGAAACGGCCACGCCACCACGTACCGCGCCCTGCTGCGCGCCTTTGCGGAGCGCGGGCACGAAATCGTGTTCTACGAGTGGGACGCGCCCTGGTACCGCGGCAACCGCGACCTGCCGCATCCCGGCTTCGCGCGGCTCAAGCTGTACGCGGAGTGGGATGACGTGGCCGCGTCCGCCGTGGCCGAGGCACGCGAGGCGGACGCCGTGATCGTGGGCTCGTACGTCAAGGACGGTCCGCGGGTCATCGACGCGCTGGCCGGGGCCGGGGTGGATCCCCTGTTCTTTTACGACATCGACACGCCGGTGACGGTGGCGGCGCTGCGGCGCGGCGGCACCGAGTACCTGCGGCCGGACCAGGTCCCGCTCTTCACCCGCTACCTGTCGTTCACCGGCGGGCCGTTTCTGCAGGACGTGATTGAGCGCGAACTGGGCGCGCGCGAGGCCCGGCCGCTGTACTGCTCGGTGGATGTGGATCGGTACCGGCCGACGGAGATCGATCCGTACCTGGTGTGCGACCTGGCGTACATGGGCACGTACGCGCCGGACCGCCAGCCGCTGATCGACCGCTTTCTGGTGGAGCCCGCGCGGCGGATGCCGGATCGCAAGTTCTACGTGGCCGGCCCGCAGTATCCCGACGACCTGGAGTGGCCGGAGAACGTGCTCCACAACCCGCACCTGCCGCCGGCGCTGCATCCGCAGTTCTACAGCAGCGCGCGCTGGCAGCTGAACGCGACGCGCGCGGACATGGTGGCGGCCGGCTGGTCGCCCTCCGTCCGCCTGTTCGAGGCGGCCGCCTGCGGCGCGGCCATGATCAGCGACCGCTGGCCCGGCATCGACCACTTCTTTACGCCCGGGTCGGAGATCCTGCTTCCGGAGACGACGGAGGAGGTGATCCACATCATTCGCGACACGCACGAGGATGACCGGCGCGCCATCGGCCTTGCCGCGCGCGCGCGCATCGTCGCGGAGCACACGGCCGCCCATCGCGCGGAAGAGCTGGAAGCGCTCGTCGGAACGGTCGTCGCCAGCGCGTGATCGCACCCCATCGTCGGGGTGGATAATCGTCGCGCTCGCGATGATGATGGATGGAGATGACGCCGGCCTGATCCGCTTTGGATCAGGCCGGCGTCTCTGAATGTCGGCGTGCTTCGGACGTGCCTCTTGTGGCCGGGCTTGGGGGCCCCTCCCCCGGCCCCTCCCCGTGCAAACTGACGCACGGAGAGGGGAGCAAGAGAAGATCTGCGGAATGGGCCGGGGTCTCCGCCGCAGCCCGCGCAGGCGGGCTTCGTGTCTTTCGAGGTGCGGTTTCAACCGCCGGGCCGAACCTCGCCGCCGGGCACGGGGTCGTCCGTCCGCCGCGTCCCAACTCTGCGCCGGTCGCTGACCCTGATCCATCGATCCATCGATCCGCCGATCCGCCGATCCGCCGATCCGCCGATCCGCCGATCCGCCGATCCGCCGATCCGCCGATCCGGCCGCCAGTCGCTGACCGCCGACCCTCCTCATCATCCTATCCCCGACCTCGACCGTCCATGCCACCTCGTTCCTCATCCAGCGGTGAAGTCCTCTCCACTCGCGCGCTCAACCGGGCGCTGCTGGCGCGGCAGATGCTGCTGCGGCGCGCGGAATTGTCCGCGGCGGACGCGCTGGAGCACGTGGTGGGGATGCAGGCGCAGGCACCCAATCCGCCATACCTGGGCCTGTGGACGCGGCTGGATGGATTCGCCATCGACGATCTCGCCACGCTGGTGCGCGAGCGCAAGGCCGTGCGGATCGCGCTGATGCGCTCCACGATCTTTCTGGTCACCGCCCGCGACGCCCTGCGCCTTCGCCCCGTGCTGCACGCGGAACTGCTGCGCTGGGGAAAGACCGTGTACCGCAAGGGATTGCAAGGCGTGGACGTGGACGCGCTCGCCGTCGCCGCCCGCGCGCTGGTGGAAGAGGCGCCGCGCACCTGGGCGGAACTGGGCCCACTGCTGTCCCAGCGATGGCCCGCCGCCGACCGCACCGCGCTGGTGGGGATGGCGCGCACGATCCTGCCGCTGGTGCAGGTGCCTCCGCGCGGCATCTGGGGCGAGAGCGGGCCCGCGGCGCACACCACGGCGGAACACTGGCTTGGCCAGCCACTCGCCGCGGAGACCGCGCCGGACAACATGGTGATGCGCTACCTGGCCGCGTTCGGCCCGGCGAGTGTGCGCGACGCGCAGCACTGGTGCGGCCTCAAGCGCCTCAACGTGGTGATGGACCGGCTGCGGCCGCGGCTCGTCTCATTTCGCGACGAGAACGGGACCGAACTCTTCGATCTGCCGGACGCACCGCGGCCGGACGCGGACACGCCGGCGCCGGTGCGCTTTCTTCCCGACTTCGACAACGTTCTGCTATCCCACGCGGACCGCACGCGCATCATCTCCGAGGAGGACCGCGCGCGGGTTTTCAGCGTCAACGGCATCATCCGCGCGAGCATCCTCGTAGACGGCTTCGTGCGGGGTTGTGGACGATCGAAAAGAAGCGCAACACGGCTGTGCTGGTCATCAACCCTTTCGTGGCGCTCGCCCCCGCGGACCGGCGCGCGCTGGAGGAAGAAGGCGAGCGCCTGGTCCGCTTCGCCGCCGCGGATGCCGCCCGGCACGAGGTGCGGTTCGCGTAGTCCACGCGCGAGGCGGACGTCATCAAACGGAGCGGGCAGACCTGGATCGAACGCGGTTGATCGACAGAAGCACCCCCGGGCGGCGGCCGTCCGGGGGTGTTTTATCGGAACGGTACGCATCCTTTACAGGACGAAAATCGATTGACGGAAGCCGGGCCGGATTGTACTTTGCCACGCGGAGATGTAGCAGTCCCGCTCTCCACCTTCATCCCGTCCGCTGCGTCCGCGGCGCACCTCTCTTCTACAGGACAAGTCATGGCGAATCCGCTTACCCTGCTCATGCCGCTCATTCCGGGCACCAATCCGCTGGAAGTGGCCAAGGCGCTCGAGGGGTTCCAGCCCCAGCTGCAGGCCGCGCTCACCTCCATCGGGACGGTGCACTACGCCCGCTTTCTGATCATGGACACCTCGGCGCCCAACCTGCAGCCCAGCCCTACGGGCAAGGGTCCGTACGTGCTGGCCGTGATCACGGAATACGACGGCAGCTTTCAGGCGTACATCGGCGACTTCGTGGCGCAGGTGGGAAACATCTTTGACGCGCTGCTGCAGTTCGTGGTGGGCGGCAAGGCCGTGACGCCGGTGGCCGACAACACGACGGCGTTCGGCGCCTTCATCGCCGCCAACGACCTGTCGCAGCAGCCCGGCAGCCAGGGGCTGTACGAGGCGTATCCGCTGACGGTTCAGCAGGTTCTGGCCGGCTGATCCACACCGCATGGGAGCGCCCGGGCCGCCCGGGCGCTCCACGCTCCCATCCATCCCCCCTCCCATCATGACCACCGCTTCCATCGACTACACCGACGTGCAGGGCACCATCCTGAGTGGATACCGGGTGGAGCTGGCGCGGCACTTCATCCTGAGCATCACCGACGCGGCGGGCGCCCGCGCCTTTCTGGCCAACCTGGTGGATGGAACGGGCGGTCTGCCGGCCGTGACCACCGCCGCGCGCCCGTCCGTGAAGCCGGACCTGTTCGTCAACATCAGCTTCACGGCCACGGGGCTGGCCGCGCTGGGCGTGACGGCGCAGGAACTGGCGACCTTCGATCCCGCGTTCCAGCGCGGAGCCGCGAATACGCAGACGGCGCAGACCATCGGCGACGTGAACGAGAGCGCGCCGGCCAACTGGCTGGGCGGACTCGGCGCGGACGGCGGCGCGGGCGTGCACGTCGTCCTCAACCTGTGGGTGACGGAAGATCCCGCCGTGCTGGAGGCGACCACGCAGACGCTGCGCGCCGCCTTCGCCGGCTGCATGACGGAGCTGCTGGCCGCCGACGCCAACGCGCTTCCCGACAACGGCGTGCATTTCGGCTATCGCGACAACATCGCGCAGCCCACCGTGCTGGGCGCGCCCCGCCGCAAGCGTCCCACGCCGGACGACCAGCCCGTCGTGCCCACCGGCGAGTTTCTGCTCGGCTATCCCAACGCGTCCGGCGGCACCTATTCCGTGCAGCCCGCGGCGCTTTCCACCAACAGCAGCTACGCGGCGTTCCGCATTCTGCAGCAGGACGTGGCGGGCTTTGAATCGTTCCTGACGACGTACGCGGCCAAGGCGGGGATCGAGCCGGAGCTGCTGGCGGCCAAGGTGTGCGGACGGTGGCGGAACGGGAACCCGCTGGAGCTGGTGCCGGAGGGCGGCGCGTGCCTTCCCAGCCATCAGCTGAACGACTTTACCTACGTGCAGCCGTCCGATCCCGCCAACGACGACACGCTGGGCCTCAAGTGCCCCATCGGCTCGCACATCCGCCGCAACAACCCGCGCAGCGAGGCGGTGGTGGGGACGGATGCCACGCACCACCGCATCGTGCGGCGGGCCATGCCGTACGGCCCCGCGTACGATCCGGCCAGGCCGGACGACACGCCCCGCGGGCTGGTGGGCTACTTCATCAACGCCAGCCTGTTCAACCAGTTCGAGTTTCTGCAGGGGCAGTGGAACCAGCTGTCGACCTTTGTAAAAGCCGCCACGGGGCCGGGCGGGACGAACGCGGGAAACGCGGTGTGGAACATCAGCGGCGAAGACGTCTTTCTGGGCGTCAACGACCCGGGCGCCAGCTCCTTTACGCTGGCGGCGCTGGGCAAGAACGGCGCGAACAACACCACCATCACGGGCTTTTCCCGCATGATCCAGACGGCGGGGAGCGTGTACTGCTTTCTGCCCAGCATGACCGGCCTGCGCTACCTGGCCGCGCTAGGATCGCCCGCGGCCTGAGCGCGACGGAGGACGGATCGGAACCGCCGCGCCCTCACCGGAGGGCGCGGCGGTTCTGCGTGGGGCACCGTTGCGGGACGCGTCCGGCGCCATCACATTGGCGCACTGATCCCCCGACACCCCCACTTTCGCCGTCAGGTCTTTTGATGACGATCCGTTCGCTCGCCCGCACTCTGCTGACCGCCGCCGGATTGATGCTCGCCGCTTCGTGCGCGTGGTCCGAGCACGGGATGTACGGGCCCTCGCTCCCCTCCATCGGCCCGCGCACCGAGCTGGCGCAGGCGTCGTGGACGCCGCGGTCCGGCGCGGGCGAGATCGCGGCGTGGATGCGCGAGGGATGCAAGCGGCCCGCGGGCGGAAAGCAGGCGTGCGTGGAGCGCGCGCTCACCGGGCTGATCGACCCGGCGGGGATCGCCAAGTCCATGGAGGTGCTGGACACGCTGACCGCGCAGGACGGCGAGGTACGGCTGAATGCGCACGCGCTGGCGCACGGGCTGGGGATCAGCGCGTACCGCTCGCCGGAGACGCTGGCGGCCACCTTTGCCGGGTGCACGCCCTCGCAGATGTCCGGCTGCTATCACGGCGTGGTGCAGGGTTACTTTCTGGCCCTCAAGTCCGCCGGAAAGCCGGTGGGGAAGACGGAACTGGACGGCGTCTGCGCTCCGCACCGCGCGTCGCCGTTCCTCTTCTTTCAGTGCGCGCACGGCATGGGGCACGGGTTGATGGCGGTTCACGCGAACCACGTCCCCATGGCGCTGGAGGCCTGCGACCAGGCGAGCGAGAACTTCATCCGTGAAAGCTGCTACGGCGGCGTCTTCATGGAGAACCTGGTGAACGTCAGCCACCCGCACCACACGGCGGAAGGGCACGCCGGAACGCAGCACGGCGCGGCGGCCGCCGACGAGCACGCCGGACACGACATGCCGGCGGACGAGCATGCCGGCCATACCATGCCCGCGGCTGGATACTCCCCCAACGACACGGTGACGGACGAACACGCCGGCCACGACATGCCCGCCGCCGAACACGCAGGCCACGACATGGGGGCGGACGCGCATGCGGGGCACGGGATGGCGGCGCGCGGGGCGTGGAAGGCGCTGGACCGGAGCGATCCGCACTATCCCTGCAACGCGGTGAACGCCAGATACGGCAATGCCTGCTACAGCATGCAGACGTCCGTGATGTTGTACTTCAACAACGGCGACATCACGCAGACGGCCAGCAACTGCGCGCAGGCCCCCGAGGCGTTCCGCCCCGCCTGCTTCGCCAGCCTGGGGCGCGACATCACGGCGCTGACCGAGCAGAACCATGCGCGTTCGCTGGAACTGTGCGGCCGGGCGGAGGGACGCGGGCAGCTGTGGTGCGTACAGGGCGTGGCGCAGAACCTGGTCAACGTCTCGGCCGATCCGGACGAGGGGCTGCGCTTCTGCCGCATCGTGACGGACGGGGCGATCAAGAGCGACTGCTACCGCATCGTGGGCGAAAGCATCCAGGCACTGGAAGGCACCCCGGAGCGGCGCGCGGCGCGGTGCGAAACGGCGGAGCCGGGCATGGCCGCCGCCTGCCGCCGCGGCGCCGGCCTCCCCGCCGCCGAACGCTGACGCGCCGGATCATCCCGCGCCGTCATCCGCGATCATCGAGAAGCCCCGGACCGCACCCGCGGCCGGGGCTTCGCTCATTCTCCCCGCGACCTCCGCGACCCCCGCGACCTCCGCGACCTCCGCGTGAGGGCCGTTTGCAGACCCGGCAACGCGGTGCAGATCCGGAAAACATTGCACGTCCTGCTCCCGTATCAGTGGATGCCGGCTGCGCCCAATCCACGGAAAACGGCGGAACCGCTGGATTTTGCGCGAAGGCGCATCCGGCACGCCTCTGGCGGGGCCGTCGTGCACACCCATCCGCTTTTTTCCTGATTCGCCTTGCCTTTCGCCGTGCCGCGGCTTACACTTTCGGCTGCGCGCCGCGGGTGGCGCCGCATCGAGGGCCGGCCGTGCGCCGGCTCCCGGCTCCGGGTGAATCCCACGCCTCCTGCACACCACCTTCGGGGTCTCGTGAGAACAGCCGCAACCGTCATCGCCGCCGCGGGCCTGCTCGCGGCCGTGCCGCTGGCCGCCCAGAACGACGCGCAGAACGAGCGCGTCCACGTGGTGCGCCCCGGCGAGACGCTGTGGGACATCGCGCGCAACTACCTGAACGACCCGTTCCTGTGGCCGGAAATCTTCCGCCTCAACACGAACGTCGTGCAGGACCCGGCCCGCATCTATCCGTCGGAGCGCCTGGTGCTTCCCGACGGCGTGCCGGCCGCCGCGACGGAAACGGTGTTCAACGGCGGGCTTCCGCGCGAGCGCGGCCCCAGCGTGCAGTTCGGCGAGCGCGTCCCGCGCCCCGAGGTGCTGCCGGGCGACTTCTACCGCGTGGGCTTCATTGCCCGGCGCGGCGAGGTGGTGCCGGTGGGCCGGCTGACGGAGCCGGAGGCGCACTCCGCGCTGGACCTGCGCATGCCGCCGCAGATCAACCAGTACGACCGCGTGTTCGTGCAGGTGGACGAGTCGGTGCGCGAGGGCGACCGGCTGCGCTTTCTGCGTCCCGGGCGCGAAATGCGCGGCGTGGGACGCATCTACCGCCCCACCGGCGTGGGCACCGTGGCCGCCGTGGACAGCGGCGTGGCGACCGTCGTAGTCGTGGGCCTGTACGCCCCGATGGAGCCCAACGACGTGGCCGTGCCCTGGGAGCGCTTTCCGCTGGAGCCCAACGCGCGCAGCCAGGCCGGCGAGCCGGACCTGGAGGGCCGCGTGATCGCGTTCGACGAGGAAGGCCGCGTCCTGCAGCGCACCGAGTCCATTCTGTTCCTGAACGTGGGGCGCGACTCGGGCGTGGCGGTGGGCGACGTGTTCGAGGCGTACGAGCCGCGGCACCGGTCGCGGCTGGGCATTCGCCCCGAAGTGTACGTGGCGCGCATGCAGGTGGTGCGCGTCACCGGAGGGAGCGCGTCGGTGCGGGTGACGGAGCTGGGCCAGCCCAGCATCACTACCGGGCTGGCGGTGCGGCGCGTAGCGCGGATGCGGTGACGCGCACCGCCAGCGTGCCCCGGCCGGGTGGTGCCCGCGGCGCCCTTCCCTGTGGAAGGGCGCCTCTGCTTGCGGAGGGATGGGAATGAGCATGACCCTGGGGCTGCACTCGCTGGCCCTGGTGCTGTACGCCGTCACCGCGGCGCTGCTGGGGTGGTCGCTGGCCCGCGCGGCGCAGCGGGCGCCGTTGGCCGCGGGCGCCGCGCTGGCCGCCGGCGTGGGGGCGCACGCCGCCGCGCTGGGATCGTACTGGACGTCGTTCCGGGAGCCGCCCCTGGTGGGGCTGGCGCCCTCGCTGAGCACCCTGGCGCTGCTGATTGCGCTGGGGTCGCTTCTGCTTGCGGTCATCGGCCGCAGCGGGCCGCTGGGGCTGGTGCTGGTGCCCGTGGCGGCGCTGCTCACCGCCATCGCCCAGATCGCCGGGCTGCGGCCCACCGGTCCGGAGCTGGCGTACCGCGGGCCGTGGTTCATTCTGCACGTGACGCTGGCGTTCGCGGGGTACGCGGGGCTGACGATCGCCTTCGCGGCGGGGCTCATGTACCTGCTGCAGTTCCGCCAGCTCAAGGACAAGCGGTTCGGCGCGGTGTTCCGCTTCTTTCCCCCCCTGGACACGCTGGACCGCATCGGCGTGCGCGCCCTGCTCACCGGGCTGCCCTGCCTGACGGCGGCGCTGCTGCTGGGGTGGGCGTGGTCGCAGCGCTTCGGCCCGGCCATGCACGCGGGAAACCCCAAAGTCGTCTGGGGGGTAGTCACGTGGCTGGCCTTTGTGGCGGCGCTCCTGGCGCGCGCCGGGAACGCCACGCACGCCCGGCGCGGCGCCATGACCACCGTGGTGGGCTTCGCCGTGGTGGTGGCGGCGTACGTGGTGCTGCGCGCCGCCGAGGCCGCCGGCTCGGGCTTTCTGTGAGCGCGCGCTATCCCGTGCTGCTGGATGTGGCGCGGCTGCGGGTCCTGGTGGTGGGCGGTGGAGCCGTGGGGGCGCGCAAGGTGGCGGGGCTGGTGGAGGCGGGCGGGCGGCCGGACGTCGTTTCTCCGGAAGCCACGGCGGAGCTGGCGGATCTGGTGGCGCGGGAGGGCCTGGTCTGGCACCGGCGCCCCTGGTCGGCCGAAACGGACGCGGCGGGGTACCACCTGGTGTTCGCCGCCACGGACTCGGTGGATGTCAACGCGGCCGTGGCGGATGCGGCGCGGTCCGCGGGGGCCATGGTGAGCCGCGCGGACCAGGGCGACGCGGGCGAGGTGCAGGTTCCGTCCACGCTGCGGGAGGGCGACGTCGTCGTCGCGCTCTCGACGGGCGGGGCGTCGCCGCTGCTGGCGCGGCGCATCCGCGAGCGGCTGGCCGAAACGGTCGTCACCCCCGGACTGGGGCGCGCGGTGCGCCGCCTGTCGCAGGTGCGGGCCGAAATCCAGGCGCGCTGGGCCGGGGATGATGCCCGGCGGCGGGCCTTCTGGTTTGATCTCATCACGCCCGGCTTTCTGGACCACGCGGTCCGCGGCCGGGACGACGAAGTGGAGCGGGCCATCTCACGATGCCTGTCGCAGTCGTAGGAGTCAGTCACCACACGGCGCCCATCGAGCTCCGGGAGCGGTTCGCCTTTGGGCGCACCGAGCTTCCGCGCGCGCTCGTGGGGCTGGCGGAAGAGGCCGCGGGCGAGGCCGTCATCCTCAGCACCTGCAACCGTACAGAAGTATACCTGGCCACCCCCGAGGGATCGCAGGGGGTGGAGCTTGCGCGCGACCTGCTTTCCGCGCGGGTGGGGATGGCGTCCGCCGGGGCCGCGCCGTACCTGTACGTGCACCGCGACCGGCCGGCGGTGGAGCACCTGTTCCGCGTGTCGTCCGGGCTGGACAGCATGATCCTGGGCGAGCCGCAGATCCAGGGGCAGGTCAAGGAGGCGTATTCCGTCGCGCGCGAGGTGGCGGGGGCCGAGGGGCCGGTCGTCGGACCCGCCCTCCATCGCATGTTCCAGACGGCGTTTTCCATCGGCGGGCGGGTGCGCAGCGAGACGGCGCTGGGCGTGGGCGCGGCCTCCGTCCCCAGCGCCGCGGTGGACCTGGCCAAGAAGATCTTCGGCGCGCTCAAGGGGCGAAAGGCGCTCATTCTGGGCGCGGGGGAAATGAGCGAGCTGACGCTGGAACTGCTTCGTTCGGAGGGCGTGCGGACCGCCATCGTCGCCAACCGCACCTTTGAGCGGGCGCGCGAGCTGGCGGAGCGGTGCGGCGGCGAGGCGATCCAGTGGGACGACTTCGGCGCGGCGCTGCCCTCGGTGGACATCGTCATCTGCGGAACCTCCGCGCCGCACCCCGTGCTCACGCGCGAACGGCTGCGCGCGGCGCTCCCGGCCGGGCCGCAGCGCCCGCTGTGCATCATCGACATCGCCATTCCGCGCGACGTGGAGCCGGGCGTGGGCAACGAGCCCAACGTCTTTCTCTACAACGTGGATGACCTGCGGCAGATCGTGGACGACAACCTGGGCCGCCGCCGCGCGGAGCTCCCCGTGGCGGGGAGCATCGTGGCGGAGGGGGTCGAAGACTTCTGGCAGTGGTACAACAGCCTCGCCGTCGTCCCCACCATCCGCGCGCTGCGCGACCGGGGCGAGGCGCTGCGCCGCGCCGAGGTGGAGCGGGCGATGCGGCAGCTGGCGCACCTGAGCGCCGAGGACCAGGCCGCCATCGACGCGCTCACCCGCGCCGTGGTCAACAAGGTGCTGCACGCCCCCACGGTCAACCTGCGCAGCGCCGCGGGCAACGGCCGCGGGACGGGCGTGCTGGACACCGCGCGCTACCTGTTTGAACTGGACGCCGAGCCCCGCGGGGACGGCCAGTGACCTCCTCTCATCCGGATTTCATCACCTGATGCAGCAGCACAGCGGAAGCGAGTTCGGGTCGGCGTGGCAGATGATTGTCCACGGCACCCCTTCCACCAAGATCGTCATGGCGGTGCTCGCCATCCTGTCGCTGGTCTCGTGGACGCTGATCGTGCGCAAGTCGCTGCAGTTCCGCCGCCTGCACAGCGAGGCGGACCAGTTTCTGGACCGCATCGAGAGCGCGGGCTCGCTGGACGAGGCGTACTCGTGGGTGCGCGGCATGGGCGATTCTCCCTTCACGCGGCTGTTCAAGCGCGGCGCCGCCTTCTTTGGCGAGCTGCGGCCCGGCGCTGCGCGGGCCGGCTCCGAGGTGCGCGGCCTGTCTCCCGCGCAGCTGGAAGTCCTCCGCATCGTCCTCGAAAAGGAAGAGGGCGAGGAGCGCGACGAGCTGGCGAGCGGCCTCAACTGGCTGGCCATCATCGCCAGCGTGGCGCCGCTGCTGGGGCTTCTCGGTACGGTGCTGGGGGTGATGAACTCCTTTCTGGCCGTCGCCGGCGCGGGGAGCAGCAGCATCACCGTCGTGGCGCCCGGCGTGGCGGAAGCACTCGTCGCCACGGCGGGCGGCCTGGTGGTCGCCATCCCCGCGGCGATGGCGTACAACTACCTGTTGGGCCGGCTGAACCGCTTCAGCGCGGAGCTGGAGGGAATCAGCAGCGAGCTGATCGGTGCGCTAGCCCGCGAAGGGCGCATCTGATGCCGCGCCGCCGCGACCGCAAGGAGCTGGGATACAGCGCGGAGATCAACGTCACCTCGCTGGTGGACGTGGTCCTCACGCTGCTCGTGATCTTCATGATCACCGCGCCCATGATGCAGGGCGGGGTGGAGGTGAAGGTACCGCGCGCGCAGACGCAGTCCGTGCCGTCCAGCGAGGGATTGATCGTCACGGTGGACAGGGCCGGGCAGGTGTACATCGGCGAGGCGGCGGTGCGGATGGAGGAGTTCGCGGTGCAGTTTCCCGCCATCGTCAAGGAGCGCGGCGCCAGCAGCGTCTATCTGAAGGCGGACGAGGCGGTGCCGTACGGCCGCGTGGTGCAGGTGCTGGGGATGATGAAGGCGTCGGACGTGGCGACCGTCGGCCTGGTCGCCGAAGAAGAGACGGGGAACTGACGATGCGCCGCGGCACGGGAGGCGGAACGGGAGGGCCGGTGCTGGCCTCCGTGGCGCTGCACGCCATCGCCGGGCTGGCGATGACGCTGGCTGCGGCCGGCGCCTCCCCGCCGTCGCTGCCGAAGACGAAGGTCTACGCGGTGGACATCGTTTCCCCGCCGCCCAACGTCCTGGGCGAGCCCATGTCGGAGCCGCCGGCCAACCAGGACGCGGGCCCGCCCGCCGCCGCCGCTCCGGCCCCCGCCGCGGCGGAACCGGAGCCGGAACCGCCCGCGCCGGAGCCGGAACCCGCGCCTCCCGCGCCCAAGCCGGCGCCGCCGGTAACGCGCACGCCGGAGAAGGCGCCGGAACCCAGGCCCGCCCCCGAGCGTACACCGCAGCGACCCGCACCCACACCGCCGCGTCCGACGCCGTCCACGCCGCCGCGCACCACGCCCGCGACGCCGCCCCGGACCACGCCGCCGGCGGCGCGCCCGTCCACGCCCGCCACGCGTCCCGCGACGGGTGGAGCCGCGGGTGGCGCGACGACGCCTGCGCGTCCGGCGACCGGCGCGGGCGGCGCGTCCACCCGGCCGGGGACCGGCACCGCGGCCAACACCACGCGGGGCGACGGAACTCGCACGGGCCCGGCGACCGGCCGCAATCCGGACGCCAACTCGCCCGGCGGCGAGGGATTGACCGTCCGCTCCGCGGGCGCGCGCTGCCCGTCGCCGGGCTACTGCGAGAACATCGTGCGTCAGGTGCGCCGCTTCTTTCGCGCGCCGGAAGGGGCGGAGGGCGGCAGCGGCAACGTGTGCTTCCGCATTCTGCGCGACGGCACCACGGCGGCCATCAGCACCGAGCGGGTGCGGGGCGGGGCCGCGTTCCGGCTGGCGCTGATGGAAGCCGCCGAGCAGGCCGGAACACGCCGCGCGTTCGGTGCGCTCCCCAGCGCCTTCGGGGCGGAAGAGCTTCCGGTGTGCGTCGACATTTCCCCGAGCATCGCGCAATGATTTCGCGTTTTCGATCGCTGTTCTCCCTCGCCCTCTGCGGCGCGGGCGTGCTGATGGCCGCCGCGCCCGCCGCCGCGCAGGACTCCGTCGTCGTCCAGCTTCGCACGACGTACGAGACGTCGCGGCAGCCGGGCTTCGTCGTTCTCCCCTTTGGCGGGACGGGGGGCGAGGCGCTGCGGACCATCGTGCAGCGCGACCTTACGTTCAGCGACCGCTTCGAGATCCGCGAGGCCACCGGCGTGCGCGCGGCGGATTCCGTGAACCTGGCGCTGTGGAGCGAGCGCGGGGCCGACTGGGTGCTGCGCGGCAGCGTGGCTCCCCGCGCGGGCGGATTGACGCTGACCATGACGCTGTACGACGCCGTCTACGGCCAGCCCAAGGGGACAGGCTCGTTCCCCATCCCGGCGGCGGACGCGCGGGGATTCCGCATGGCGGCCCACGCCGCGGCCGACCAGGTCGTCCGCTGGGCCACGGGCGAGCCGGGGATGGCCGCCTCGCGCATCGCGTTCGTGACGCAGGGCCGGGGGAGCAAGGAAATCTACGCGGTGGACAGCGACGGCGAGAACCTGACGCGCATCACCAGCGACGGTTCCATCGCGCTCTCGCCCGCGTGGGCGCCGGACGGTGGACGACTCGCGTACACCAGCTTTCGCGGCGGCGCGCCCATGCTGTACGAGCGCAACCTGTCCACCGGCGCGGACCGCGTCCTTTCCGACCGGGCGGGGATCAACATCACCCCGTCGTACTCGCCGGATGGGCGGACGGTGGCATTCGCCACGACGGTGTCGGGAAACACGGAGATCGCCACGATCAGCGGCGCGGGCGGCGGGCTGCAGCAGCAGACGCGCGGCCGCGGCTACGACAACCTGTCGCCCACGTGGGCGCCGGACGGGGGGCGCTTCGCATTCGTGAGCGACCGCTTGGGTGAGCCGCAGATCTACGTGATGGAGCCCGGCGGCCAGCCGCGGCTGATCAGCGACTACGCGTACGGGCAGCGCGGCTACAGCACCTCGCCGGACTGGTCGCCCGCGGGCCCCGTGATCGCCTATCACACGCGGGTGAACGGGCGGATGCAGATCGCCGCCGTGAGCGCGGACGGCGGCCGCCCGCGCATGCTGACCACCAGTGGCAGCAACGAGGACCCCAGCTGGGCCCCGGACGGGCGGCACCTGGTGTACGCGGCCGGCAACGGCCTCATCATCCTGGACACCGCGACGGGCAAGACGCGCACGCTGGTGCCCGGCGGCGGCTTCGGCCTCCCCGACTGGTCCCCCGCGCTCCAGCGCCTCAGCCGCTGAGGTCGCACTTTCGTACTCTCGTACTTTCGTACTTCGGTCCGTCGCACTGACGCACCCCGCACTAACGCACTCACGCACTTGCCCTACGCACCAGTTTTCCGTGGAGACCGGATGAACGTTCGCAACGCCATGGTCCTTGCCCTCGTCCCCGTGCTGGCGCTGGGCGCCTGCAAGAAGAAGCCGGCGGTGAGCCCCGAGCCGGACACGACCGCCGGCTCCGGCGTGGATGACGCCGCCGCGCGGGCCGACAGCATCCGCCTGGCCGGCGAGCGCGACCGCCAGGCCGCCGCGGACCGGGCCGAGCGGGACCGCGTGGAACGCGAGCGGATGGCGCGCGAAACAGCGGGCGCCCGCGAGGCACTCACGGAAATCGTCTTCTTCGAGTACGACAGCAACGAGATCACCGAGCGCGCGGCCGGCATCCTGCGTTTGAAGGCGGCCGTCCTCCAGGCCAACCCGGGACTGCGGCTGCGCATCGAGGGCCACGCCGACCAGCGCGGCAGCACGGAGTACAACCTGGCCCTGGGCCAGCGCCGCGCGGAGGCCGTGCGCGAGTGGCTGGCCAACTACGGCATTGACGCGGACCGCTTCGTTCCGGTGAGCATGGGCAAGGAGCGCCCGCTGGTGGAGGGCGACGGGGAAGATGCCTACGCCCGCAACCGCCGCGCGGAGTTCGCCATCGCGGGCGGCGAAGTGCGCGTGGTGCCGACGGAGCTGCGGTGAGGCGCGCGGGATTCGCCGCGCTGCTGGCCCTCCTTCCCGCCGCGGCGGGGTGCGTGGCCACCAAGCAGGACATCCGCGACCTGCAACTGGGGATGGCCGCCAACCAGGCGCGCCAGGACAGCATGGTGGACGCGCTGATCCAGCGCACGGAAGCGATGCTGGACTCGCTGAGCGACCAGAACATCCGTCTGCGCGGCGACCTGGCCAACCGGCTGCTGGCCATCGACCGCCAGCTGGTGCAGATCCAGGAGTTGAGCGGGCAGAACCAGGCGCAGCTGGGCCAGCTTCGCACGCAGATCGATCGCGCGGCCGAGGAAGCGCGCCGCCAGCAGGCCGCGGCGGCGCAGGCGGCGTCCACGGGCGGCAACGCCTCCGCGGACGACGACGCGGCCGATCCGCAGGCGCTGTACGACGCCGCGCTCGCCGCCATGCGCCGCGGCTCGGTATCCACGGCGCGCACGGGGTTCGAGGAGTTTCTGCGCGCCAACCCGGAGCACCGGCTGGCCGCGGAGGCGCAGTACAACATCGGGCAGACGTACGAGACGGGGAACGACCGGGGCGCGGCCATCACCGCGTACGGCCGCGTGCTGGAGCTGTATCCCACCTCGCCCCGCGCCTCCGCCGCGCTGCTGCGGATGGGGCGGCTGGAACTGGCTCGCGGAAACCGCTCGGAGGCGCGGCTGCGCTTCAACGCGGTCATCGCCCGCTACCCGCGCAGCGCCGAGGCCACCGAGGCCCGCACGGAGCTGCAGCGGCTGGGGACGCGGTGAACCGCCCGACGGGTTCGGGGTCCTAGGCCGTGCGCTGCCCCTTCTGCCACCACACGGACGACCGCGTCGTGGACTCGCGCAGCGTGCGGGAGGGGCGCGCCGTGCGCAGGCGGCGGGAATGCCTGCGCTGCGAGCGCCGCTTCACCACGTACGAGTACATCGAAGAACGCCCGCTGCAGATCACCAAGCGCGACGGCGAGCGCGAGCCGTTCGACCGGCGCAAGCTGCTGCTGAGCATTCAGATCGCCACGGCCAAGCGCCCGGTGAGCCCCACCGAGATCGAACGGGTGGTGGAGGAGATCGAGCGCGACCTGGACCGGCGGGAAAGCGGTGAGGCGGAAAGCCGCGAAATCGGCGAGATGGTGATGGAGCGCCTGAAGCGGCGCGACCACATCGCCTACGTGCGCTTTGCCTCCGTGTACCGCAACTTCCAGGATCCGGAAGAGTTCCTGATGGAGTTCCGCGACCTGCGCGACCGGCAGACGCAGCGCGAGATCAGGCGCCACCAGCCGGAACTGGAGCTGGGGCTGCCGGAGGGCGAAGAAGACGGAGACGGGCGGGACTGACCGGGAACCATGCGGGCGCGGAGGAGCCGCGCCCGTTTCTCTGTTTCATAGCGCGGGGTTCAGGATGGCGAAGGTGAACGTGCCCAGGCCGGCGGAGATGCCGTTTCTCGACCACCTCGAGGAGCTGCGCTGGCGGGTGCTGTGGAGTCTGCTGGCCGTGATCGTGTGCTCCATCGGGGGGTACCTGCTGGTGCAGCACATGCGCGTCATGCAGCTGCTCATCGAACCCATCCAGCCGTTTCTGAACGGGGGCAAGCTCAAGTACCTGAGCCCCACCGACCCCTTCTTCCTGACGCTGAAGCTGGCGCTGGCCACGGGGCTGGTGCTGGCGTCTCCCATCGTCATCTACCAGATCTGGTCCTTTCTGGCCCCGGCGCTCATGCCGTCCGAAAGGCGGGTCATCGTGCCCTCTCTGTATCTGGGCGTGGTGCTGTTCATCGTGGGCGTGGTGATGGCGTACGAGCTGGTGCTGCCCATGACGCTGCGCTTCACCATGAACTTTCAAACGGACTTTCTGGAGCAGAACATCGTCGTGGGGCCGTACATGTCCATGGTGATGCGGCTGCTGCTGGGGTTCGGCATCGTCTTCGAACTCCCGGTGGTCATTCTGATCCTGTCGGCCATGGGGCTGGTGACGCCGCAGTTTCTGGCTTCCAAGCGGCGCCACGCCATCGTGGGGATCACCGCGCTGGCCTCGGTGCTGACCCCCGGCGACGTCATCACGGTGACGGTGATGATGATGCTGCCGCTGATTCTGCTGTACGAGCTCAGCATCTTCCTGTCACGGCTGGTGGTGCGGCGCCGCGAGAACCTGGCCGCCGCGCCGGCCGATTGAAGGAGCAGGTGGTTTCGATGATACGCATCAGGGTCCCCCGGCTGTTCCGCGCGCCGGTTCTCGCTTCGCTCTGCCTGGCGCTGCTGGCCGTGGCGGCCGCCGCGCCAACCGCAGCCGCGCAGCGCATTCCGCCTCCCCGCGGCGGCCGGGCAGAAACGCCGCGCCCCGGCCTGCGCCCCGCGCCCGACTCCGCCTCGCGCGACACCACCCCGCGGCGCGAGGTGGTGCAGGACTCGCTCATCGACGAGCTGCTGCGGCTGGAGGGGTACGTTCCCGTGGAGTACCAGGGCGACAGCGCCTCGTTCAGCAACGCCGACCGCACGCTGCGGCTGCGCGGCAACCCCGTGGTCACCCGCGAGGGAACGCGGCTGCAGGCGGCGGACAGCATCGTGTACCGCGAGCGCAGCGACTTCGTGGAGGTGTACGGGCGGCCGCAGGTGACGGGAGAAGGGCAGGACATCAAGGGAGACGTCCTCTTTTACGACCTGAACGCGCGGCGCACCAGCGTGCGCGGGGCGCAGACCGCCATCAACGAGAGCGGCGCCACCTGGTTCGTGCGGGGCAACGTGACCGCGGAGGATGAGGGAACGCGGGTGTACGCCACCGGCAGCACCTTCACCTCCGACGACCGCGAGGACCCGGCCTACTACTTCAAGGCCGACCGCATCAAGGTGATCCGCAACCGCATCCTGGTGGGGCGGCCGGCGTACCTGTACTTCCGCAACGTTCCCGTCTTCGTCCTGCCGTTCATCGTCAAGGACCTGGCCCAGGGTCGCGCCAGCGGCGTGCTGATTCCGCGCTTTGACGTCAACGACATCGTGCGCACGGACGCCCGCGGCGACAACCAGCGCGGCACGGGGCGGCAGGTATCCAACATCGGCTACTACTGGGCGATCAACGACTACATGGGCGCCAGCCTGGCGTACGAGTGGCGGAGCCAGTCGTGGCAGGCGGTCACCGGCGGCTACGAGTTCAACTGGCGGCGCCGCTTTCTGCGGGGCAACGTCTCGTTCCAGCAGTTCTGGCGGGAGACGGGAACGGACCAGAACATCAACGGCCTCGGCTCGTGGCTGCCGGATGAGCGGACGACGCTGAACGCCTCGGCCAACTACACCTCCAACACCCGGTTCGAGCGCAACCGCAGCATCGACCCGGCGCGGCAGACCAGCGACATCAGCAGCACCTTCGCCCTGAGCCGGCGCATGGACTGGGGGCAGCTGGCCACCGGCGGCGAGCTGCGGCAGTCCATCGCCACGGGCGACAAGACGTTCCGCAGCACCTTCAACATCAGCCCGCAGACCATTACCCTGTTCCCCGCGGGGGAGGGCGGCGCGCGGTGGTACAACGACGGCGCGCTGACGCTGGGAACGGACCTGCAGTACGACCAGTCGGTGCGGGACGAGGGCTTCGCGCGGCGGCTGGCGGACGAGTGGAACGCGGGCGCCAGCCTTACCAGCAGCATCCGCTTCGGCAGCGTGGGTGTGGGCGGCGGAATCCGCTACGCCAGCCAGAACCGCGACCCGCTCCTGCCCATCGACAGCACGGCGCTGTCGCCGGACGTGAACACGACGGCGCTGGGCTACGTGCCCGGACAGGCGCGGCAGACGCTGGACGTGAACGCGTCGACGTCCTACGAGTTCCGGCTGATGGGGAACACGCGGCTCAGCCCCAGCATCAGCGTGAGCCAGAACTTCCTGAGCCGCAGCGACACGGCTTCCGGGCTGCCGCGGCCCGGCTCCAGCACGCCGCGGCCCAACCCGTTCGAGCAGGCGGCGCTGGGCAGCTTCGTGGGGGCGGCGCCGCGGGTGAACTTCGGCGCGGCGCTGCAGACGGAGCTGTTCGGCTTCTTCCCCGGCGTGGCGGGCTATTCGGCCATCCGGCACCACATCCGGCCGGGCGCCAGCTACGTGTACTCGCCGGCGGTGCGGCAGACGGCGCGGCAGGAGGCGGTGTTCGGCGCGCAGGGCGGCGCGGAGCAGAACCAGATCTCCTTCAACCTGGACCAGACGTTCGAGGCCAAGGTGCGGCGCCCCGTCCGTTCCGCCCGTGACGAGGAGATCGCCCGCGCCGGGCGCGGCAACGCGCAGAACACCAACGACCTGAACCCCGGGCTGGCCGAAGCGGCCGCGCCGGGGGATTCCACCGCGGCGGTGGACTCGGCGGGCGGGCCGTCCAGCGGCGGCGACGCGCCGGACCAGGACCGCAAGATCACGCTGCTGGCCATCAACACCGGTGCGGTGGCGTACAGCTTCGTCCCCACCGACATCTACGGGCGGCGCTTTCAGACCGATGACCTGAGCAACACGCTGCGCTCGGACCTGTTCGGCGGGTTCCAGGTGTCGCTCAGCCACGACCTGTTCCGCGAGCGCGTGGTGCAGGACGACGGCGCGTTGACGCCGCGGTCGGAGCGCGGGACGTTTGCCCCGTTCCTCACCAGCCTGCAGACCTCGGTGAGCTTCGGGGCCAACTCGGCGCTGTTCCGGTGGATGGGCTTTGCGCGGGCCAGCGAGGACGACCGGGCGGCGGAGCGCGGGCGCACGCCTGCGGGGCAGGGGCAGGCGCCCATCGACCCGCCCGGGGCGCAGACCAGCACCGGGCGCGAGGTGGTGACGGGGACAGGGGGCAGCAATACGCCGTGGAACGCGCAGGTGGCGTACTCGCTGCGCCGCCGCCGGGCGGACCCGCTGCAGCAGATTCCGCAGGTGGAGACGGACGACAGCCAGCAGCTTTCGGGGTCGGTGTCGTTCTATCCCACGCGCAACTGGGCGGTCAGCTGGCGTACGGAC
This sequence comes from Longimicrobium terrae, assembly GCF_014202995.1. Taxonomy (NCBI): domain Bacteria; kingdom Pseudomonadati; phylum Gemmatimonadota; class Longimicrobiia; order Longimicrobiales; family Longimicrobiaceae; genus Longimicrobium; species Longimicrobium terrae. The sequence goes on along the minus strand of NZ_JACHIA010000001.1, from coordinate 155,325 downwards.
TATTCGATCACGCGCAGCGAGTTCGGCACGCACGTGCTGAACCTGAAGCGCGACCTGTACCGGTGGCAGGCCAACTTCGACTTCATCCGCACGCCTACGGGGAACACGTCGTTCTCCTTTTCCGTGCACCTGATCGACCTGCCGGACCTGAAGACGGATTACCGCCGCCAGAACCTGGGTACGGACCGCGCGACCACCGCCGGAACGGTGCAGCAGTAATCCCTTCCGGTGCGGAAGACCAACGGGCGTCCCTTTCCGGGGACGCCCGTTTGCCGTTCAGGCGGGACACCCGCCCCGCGGCGCGGAACCTGGCCGGCGACGGCAAGTACATGGGATGTAACCGCTTGGATGAACCGCTCCGCGCGGGCCCCGCGCGGAATGCGGGTTGCCTTTGCCGGGGATGGACGGAGACCTCCCGTTCTGCCGCGACACCCTGTACCGACCGCTTCCCATGAAAATCAGATCGCGCACCCTGGCCGCCTCGGCGGCGGCGCTCCTGCTCGCCGCCTGCGACAACGATCCCAACGTCATCATCCGGGGCGACGAGCCCGGCGAGCCGCGCGACGTGGCGGCCCGCTACGAGTGGGTGCTGGAGGACTTTTCCTCGTCCGGCGCGCCCGTGGGCTACCCGGTGGTGGAAGTCACCTGGCAGCCGCCTTCGGACTGGAACCGCGAGGTGTTCCGCGTCTACGGCCGCGCCACTTCCAGCAGCGGCTACTCCCTCATCGCCACGGTCACCTCGTGCACCACGTCGGGGTGCGTGTACCGCGACCGCAACGTGCAGCCGGGCGGCAGCTACGACTTCTACGTGGCGGCGGTGAACGAGGGCGCCAACCTGGAAACGCCTTCGGAGTTCTTTGAAACGGTGGCGGTGCCCGGTGCCGGCCGCCCCGCCGCGCCCACGCCGGTGACGCCGGTGGGACTGGACGACGCTGTGTACCTGCGGTGGACGCCGCAGTCCGTCGGCAGCCTGTCGCACTACCTGGTGTACCTTACGCGCCTGGATGGAACGGACTACCTGTACCGCATCGGGCAGACGGACGGCACCGGGTACCTGGACGAGGAAGCGGGCAACGGCCACGAGTTCGGCTACCGCGTGGCGGCGGTGGACACGCTGGGCCACGTGAGCAACCTGAGCACGCAGGTGACCGGCGTGCCGCGGCCCGACTATCACGGCGAGCTTCTGTACGCCTTTTCCGACAACGCCGCGGAGAGCGGGTTCGTGTTCTCGGCGTCCGAGGGCGACAACCCGATCGTGGCGGGATCGAGCACGGCGGCGCACTTCCGCCTGGAAAGCGACGCGGCGGGGTGGAAGATCGTTCCGCTGAACGGCGCGCAGGTGGTGGAATTTCCGGGACGCACCACGGCGCTGGCCTGCGGGCCGGGTTCGGACGCGGGGTGCCGCGCGGCCACGGTGGCGCCCACGTCGGGCTACACCAGCGGACCGGTGCCGGCGAACGCGGAATTCAGCTACGTCTTCCGCATTCCGGTCACCAACGGTGTGCGCTATGGGGTGGTGCGGGTTCAGCTTCTGGGGAGCGACCAGACCGGCCGCGACCTGATGATCTTTGACTGGGCGCACCAGACGCGGGTCAACGAGCCGCGCCTGAGCATCACGCGCTGATCCGCTCTCTTTCGGTGGATGAACGAAGGCCGCCCCGGTGCTCGGGGCGGCCTTCTTTGCGTTCTCCGTCCATCTGAACAGCCATCACGCGGAGGTCGCGGAGGACGCGGAGGTCGCGGGGGGAACCGCAAAGGACTGGTTGATTCGGATCGGCGTCTCGGCATGTTCTCCACGGCACCGCATCTTTGCTGCACGAATCTTTTTTGATCATCATCCTCTCTTCTTCAGTTCCCCGCGACCCCCGCGACCTCCGCGTGAGGGCAGTTGAAGTTCACGCACGATAACCGTGCGTCCCGCCATGAAGATCAGCATTGTGCCACGCGTGGCGGATTCGAACCCGTTGTTCGGCGTGCGGAATCGGCCTATGTTCTCGCGTTCACACACCCGGAGCGGAGCACGGATGCGGCGGATCGAGATCGACGGCGACAGCCTGACGCTGGAGCAGGTGGAAGAGGTGGCGACGAACCCCGCCGTGCAGGTGGCGTTCGCGCCCGGCACGGAGGCGCGCATGCAGCGCTCTCGCGACGTGGTGGAACGCGCGCTGGCGAGCGGCGCCACGGTGTACGGCGTCACCACGGGCTTCGGGCGCCTCGCGGAAACGCCCATCCCCGCCGACCGGCTCGCGGAACTGCAGTTGAACCTGATCCGCAGCCACGCCTGCGGGTTCGGCATTCCGCTGGGGCAGGCGGAAACGCGCGCCATCATGCTGCTGCGCGCCAACGTGCTGGCCAAGGGGTTCAGCGGCATCCGCCCCGTGGTGGTGCAGCGCCTGCTGGACCTATTGAACCACGGGGTGCATCCCATCATCCCGGAACAGGGCTCCGTGGGCGCGTCGGGAGACCTTGCGCCGCTCTCGCACTTGGCGCTGGTGCTCATCGGCGAGGGCGAGGCGGAGTTCCGCGGCGAGCGGATGACGGGCGCGGAGGCGCTGCGGCGCGCGGGGCTGGAGCCGGTGCGGCTGCAGGCCAAGGAAGGGCTGGCGCTGAACAACGGCACGCAGGTGATGGCCGGCATCGGTGCGCTGCTGCTGCGCGGCGCGGAGCGCGTGGTGGAGGCGGCGGAGGTGGCCGGCGCGATGTCGCTGGAAGGGCTGCGCGGCACGCCGGACGCGTTTCATCCCGCCATCATGCGCGCGCGGCCGCACCCGGGGCAGGCGGCCAGCGCGGAGCGTCTGCGCGGCCTGCTGGCGGACAGCGAGATCCGCGAATCGCATCGCTACGACGACCCGCGCGTTCAGGACGCGTACGCCATCCGCTGCATGCCGCAGATTCACGGCGCCGCGCGGAACGCGTTCGCCTACATCCGCCAGGTGCTGGAAACCGAGGCGAACAGCGCGACGGACAACCCGCTGATCTTTCCGGACGAAGGGCCGGACGGGCTGGTGATCAGCGGCGGCAACTTTCACGGGCAGCCCGTGGCGCAGGTGCTGGACCTGCTGGCGATGGCCCTCACCGACCTGGGTTCCGTCAGCGAGCGGCGCACGGAGCGGCTGGTGAACCCGGACCTGTCGGGTGACCTGCCCGCGTTCCTGACCGCTGATCCGGGCGTGTGCTCCGGGTTCATGATCGCGCAGATCACCGCGGCGGCGCTGGTGAGCGAGAACAAGGTGCTCTCCCATCCCGCGAGCGTGGACAGCATTCCAACGGGCGCCAACAAGGAAGACCACGTGTCGATGGGGGCGCACGGGGCCATCAAGGCGCGCCGCGTGCTGCGCAACACCGAGGCGGTGCTGGGGATCGAACTGCTCTGCGCGGCGCAGGCGCTGGAGTTCCGCAAGCCGCTGCGCCCCGGGCGGGGCGTGGAGCGCGCGTACGACATCTTCCGCGCCACGATCCCGCCGCTGGAGGGCGACCGCGTGCTCGCCCCCGACATCGAAGCCGCCGCCAAGCTCGTCCGCGACGGCGCGCTCCTCGAGCCGGCCTGATGGATCGAGGGTGATTGCCTGGATGGGCGATCCGCCGGCGCTGCTGGACGGCGGGGCGAAGATGGGCGAGAGTTGTTGAGAGAAGTGGACTGAACCGGAGAGGGACGATGGCTACGCATCCCGCCAGGAGAGGGTGGAGCTACGCGGAGTTCAGACGGTTGCCGGATGACGGCAACCGGTACGAGGTCATTGACGGAGAACTCTTCGTGACGCCTTCACCCCTCACCATTCACCAGAAGATCGTCGGCCGCATCTTCGCCGCCATCGAGGCGTTCTGCGAGGAGCACGGCGCCGGAACGGTTCTGTTCGCCCCCTGCGACGTGATCTTCGGGGAAGGCGACTACCTGGAGCCCGATCTGGTTTTCGTCCGCCGTGACCGGGAGGAGATCATCGGCGAGCGTGGAATCGAGGGCCCGCCGGATCTGGTAGTGGAAGTGCTTTCCGAAAGCACGGCCATGCGCGATCGCGGCATCAAGCGGGATCGATACGCGGGGTACGGCGTTCCGGAATACTGGATCGTGGATTCCGACGCGAAAGCGATCGAGGTTTATCGCCTAATCCAGAACGATCTGCGCCGCACACAGATCGCTCGCGACGTTCTGTCATGGTCTCCGGGGGTGGACGGTCCCGAACTGCTGCTGGACGTGCCGCATCTGCTGCGTCCGCTCAAGGACCACTCTCGTTCCTCACGCTGATCCATATGGGGCGGCCTCGTCCGCGCCCCTTCCTCACAAATCCGAACGCATTCCGCTTTCATGTCCGCGACTCTCGCCGAACCCCGTGTGATCCGCGCGCCGCGCGGGAATGAGCTTTCCTGCCGCGGATGGCAGCAGGAGGCCGCGCTGCGCATGCTGATGAACAACCTGGACCCGGACGTCGCCGAGCGGCCCGAGGACCTCGTCGTCTACGGCGGCACCGGCCGCGCCGCGCGCTCGTGGGAGGCGTTCGACGCCATGGTCGCCACGCTGCGCACGCTGGCGGACGACGAAACGATGCTGGTGCAGAGCGGCAAGCCGGTGGGCGTGTTCCGCACGCACCCGCACGCGCCGCGGGTGCTGATCGCCAACAGCAACCTGGTGCCGCGCTGGGCCACCTGGGACGTGTTCCGCGAACTGGAACGGCAGGGGCTCACCATGTACGGCCAGATGACGGCCGGCTCGTGGATCTACATCGGCACGCAGGGGATTCTGCAGGGGACGTACGAAACGTTCGGCGCGGTGGCGCGCGAGCGCTTCGGCGGCAGCCTGCGCGGCACGTGGACGCTCACCGGCGGCATGGGCGGCATGGGCGGCGCGCAGCCGCTGGCCGTGACCATGAACGAGGGCGCGGTGCTCTGCGTCGATGTCGATCCCAGGCGCATCGAGCGCCGGGTGCAGACGCGCTACTGCGACCGCATGACGGACTCGCTGGACGAGGCGCTGGGGTGGATGGACGAGGCGCGGAAGTCCGGGACGGCGCTTTCCGTGGGCCTCGTGGGGAACTGCGCGGAGGTGCTGCCGGAACTCGTTCGCCGCGGCGTGACGCCCGACGTGCTGACGGACCAGACCAGCGCCCACGACGCGCTCGTCGGCTACGTCCCCGCCGGGCTGTCGCTGGAAGAAGCGGACGCGCTGCGCGCCTCCGATCCCGCGGAGTACCAGCGCCGGTCCATGGCGTCCATGCGCGTGCACTGCGAGGCGATGGTGCAGATGCAGGCGCGCGGCGCGGTGACGTTCGACTACGGCAACAACCTGCGCGGCCAGGCGCGCGATGCCGGCTACGAGGACGCGTTCGCCTTTCCTGGCTTTGTGCCCGCGTACGTGCGGCCGCTGTTCTGCGAGGGCAAGGGCCCGTTCCGCTGGGTGGCGCTGTCCGGCGACCCGGCCGACATCCACCGCACGGACCGGCTGGTGCTGGAGCTGTTTCCGCACGACGAGCACCTGCGCCGCTGGATCACGCAGGCGCAGGAGCGGGTGGAGTTCCAGGGATTGCCCTCGCGCATCTGCTGGCTGGGGCAGGGCGACCGCGCCAAGATGGGTGTGGCGATCAACGACCTGGTTGCGTCCGGCGAGATCAGCGCACCCATCGTGATCGGGCGCGACCACCTGGACACGGGCTCGGTCGCGTCGCCGTTCCGCGAGACGGAGGCGATGAAGGACGGCAGCGACGCCATCGCCGACTGGGCCATCCTGAACGCGCTGGTGAACGTGGCCAGCGGCGCGTCGTGGGTGTCGTTTCACCACGGCGGCGGGGTGGGGATCGGAAACTCGCTGCACGCGGGGCAGGTCATCGTGGCGGACGGCACGCCGGAGATGCGCGAGCGGCTGGAGCGCGTGCTCACCAACGATCCGGGGATGGGTGTGATCCGCCACGCGGACGCGGGATACGAAACCGCGATCGAGACGGCGGACGCGCAGGGCATCCGCATTCCCATGCGCGAGCGGCACGCGGGCTGAGGCCGGACGTCTTTCGATCCACCGATCCACCGACCAGAACGGACACGCCGGGCACACGCGGCGTGTCCGTTCTGATGATCGCCATCCGCCGTCATCCCGCGGTACGCCCGGCGCGTACTGGGCAGCGGACGGGGCGTAGCGTTAGAATCAACGCTCATCTCCCGACATCCACGCGCGCCCGGCCTCCCGGCGCCGCGGCTCTCCGACTCTCCGGCGCCGGTTCCTCCGCCGCCGCTCTTCCCCCGGATCGCAATCCCGTGGAACTCAAGATCGACCGCCTTCGCAAGACCTACCCCAACGGCGTGCACGCCCTGCAGGAGGTAAGTCTGACCATCGCGCCCGGCATGTTCGGGCTGCTGGGGCCCAACGGCGCGGGCAAGAGCACGCTGATGCGCATTCTTGCCACGCTGCAGGAAGCGGACGGCGGCGCGGTGACGCTGGGCGACATCGACGTGCTGCGCGACAAGGACGCGGTGCGGCGCACGCTGGGCTATCTGCCCCAGGAATTCGGCCTGTACCCGCGTGTGACGGCGGAGGAACTGCTGGACCACTTTGCCCTGCTCAAGGGCGTGGTGAATGCGCGCGAGCGGCGGGATACGGTTCGGTCGCTGCTGGAGCAGACCAACCTGTGGGATGCGCGCAACCGGCGGCTCGGCGGCTTTTCCGGCGGGATGCGGCAGCGGTTCGGGATCGCGGTGGCGCTCATCGGCAACCCGCGGCTCATCATCGTCGACGAGCCCACGGCGGGGCTGGACCCGGCGGAGCGCGTGCGGTTTCTGAACCTGCTGAGCGCGCTGGGCGAGAACGCGGTGGTGCTGCTTTCCACGCACATCGTGGAGGACGTGAGCGACCTGTGCCAGCGTATGGCGGTGATTCAGGGCGGCCGCATTCTGCTGGAGGCGGTTCCGAGGGACGCGGTGGCCGCCCTTTCCGGCCGCGTGTGGCGCCGCGAGGTGCCGCGCGACGAACTCGTGGCGTTCGAGGAGGCGCACCCCGTGATCTCCACGACGCTGGTGGGCGGGCAGACGATGGTGCACGTGGTGGCTGATTCCGCGCCGGACTCCACGTTCCAGCGGGTGCAGCCGGACCTGAAGGACGTGTACTTCACGCTGATGCGCGGCCTGAGCCTGCGCTCCACCGCGCAGCCCGTGGCGCTCCACGTGACGCCCGAACCGGCGGCGCAGGCGGGCGTGCCGGAACGCACGGATGCGCCCGAGCCGATGGCCGCGCCGGAGCCGATCGCGCCGCACGTTCCCGCTAGCGTGTCCGCGCCGCGGCCGGCGGACGGCGCCGATCCCTGGGCCACGTTCCGCCGCCGCGCCGAGTCCGTCGAGTCCGCGCAATCCGCCGAAGCTCGTTCAGCGAGCAATCCGCCTACGGGAGCCGAGTCGGCGGCCAACTCGCCTCAAGCCGGCGCGGATGATCCGCTGGCCCGCTTCCGGCGGCCCGCCGCGCCCAATCCGCAGACAGGCGTCGGCCAGCCAGACACGATCGAATCGACGGCCAACTCCGACCCGGCGGACGCGATTCATCCCACGGGGCTCCGCAGGACGGAAAGCGGCAGCGCGCCGCATCCCGTCCCCGAGACCGGGCCATCGTTCGAGACTGTGCGTGATTTCGGCAACACGTCCGACGTTCCGCAGCCGCATGCCGCGCCTCCGGCCGTACCATCCACTGAAACTCCGCGAAGTGCGGGCGACACGCATCCCGCGTTTCCGCCGTCTGCCGTCGATGATCATCGATCCGTGATCGCGGATCGGGCGCAGCCTGTCGGTCAGCCCGCAGCGGCCGAGCAGAGCCGGTCGTCGGTCGATCCAGCGCGGTCAGCCGAGAACCAATCCATCGCTCATCCCCCGTCAGTCGATGAGAACCGGCCGGTCATCCAGCGGCCGGCGGACGATGTGCGTCCTGATCCCGATCAACCGATGCGCGACGGGGACGATCGGGATGGGTCGGGCGCGCGCGACGAACGGCCCGCCATCCACCCGCCGTTGGACGACTCCGCGCGGCGCGGCGGGGCGGGGACGGAATGATGGCCGTTCTCCTTCGCCTGGCGGGATTTGAACTGCGGCACCAGCTGCGGCGCATCTCCACCTGGGCGTACTTCGCCGTCTTCTTTGCGCTGTCGTTCATCATGACGGCCTCCACGGCGGGCGCGTGGCAAAGTTTCGAGATGGGCTCGCCCGTGCTCAAGGCCAACTCGCCGGCCGGCATCGCCAGCGTGATGGCCGTGCTCGCGATCGTGGCCGTGCCCGTAGCGGCGGGGCTGGCGGGGCGCGCCGCGTTCCGCGACTTCGAAACCGGGATCCATCCGCTCTTCTTTACCACGCCCATCAGCAAGGGCGCGTACCTGGGCGGGCGCTACCTGGGCGCGGTGGCCGCCAACATCCTGGTGCTGCTCAGCCTGCCGCTGGGCGCCGCCGCCGCGACGGTGATGCCGTTCGTGGAGGCGGAGCGCATCGGCAGCTACGGGTTGGGGGCGTACCTGATCCCGTTCGTGCTGTTCGTCATTCCCGACATCCTGCTGACCTCGGCGATCTTTCTGTCGCTGGCCGCGCTCACCCGCCGCTTTGCCGCGGTGCAGGCGGGCGGGCTGGCGCTGCTGGTGGCGTGGAGCGTGGCCGCCGTGTTTGCCGCCGCGCTGGACTTCAACTGGTGGACGCAGCTGTCCGACCCGTTCGGGTGGGCGCCGCTGCGGTGGTCGCTCCGCTACTGGTCGGTGGACGAGCGCAACACCCTTCCGCTTCCGCTGACCGCCGCGCTGCTGCGCAACCGCCTGCTCTGGCTGGCGCTGGCCGCGGGGGTCATGGCGTGGACCATCCGCCAGTTCCGCTTCGCGCAGTTCGTGCGCGAGGAAGGCGGCTCCCCGCCGCCGCCCCCGTCCGAGGCGCCGTCGCTGGCTTCGGTGCTGCGCATTCCGCGGCCCGCGCGGGCGTTTGACGGGGGCGCGCGGGCGCGGCAGGTGGCCGCGGGAGCGCGTGCGGGGTTCATGCGCATCGTGCGCGGGCCGTGGTTCTGGATCCTGGCCAGCCTGTGCGTGCTCTTCATGCTGCTGATGGCCACGGACCTGGGCAGCATCTACGGAACGCGGACCTTTCCCGTCACCTACCAGGTGGTGGACCTGCTGGGAACCAGCTTCGCGCTCTTTCTGGTGATCATCATCGCCGTGTACGCGGGCGAGCTGGTGTGGGAGGAGCGGGAGGTGCGCGTGGCCGGCATCTACGACAGCATGCCCATTCCCAACTGGGTGCCGCTGGCGGGAAAGGCGATTGCGCTGACCGCGATGGTGGCGGTGCTGATGGGCGTGGCCATGCTGTGCGGCATGATCATCCAGTCCGTGCGCGGCTACTTTCACTATGAGCCCGGGCTGTACCTGAAGGAGCTGTTCGGGCTGGGGCTGTCGTCGTACGCGCTGCTGGTGGTGCTGGCGATGGCGATTCACACGCTGGCCAACCACAAGTACGTGGGCCACCTGGGCGTCATCCTCTTCTTCATCCTCATGCCCTTTGCCGTCAGCGCGGGGCTCACGCACAACCTGTTCATCTACTCCGGCACGCCCACCACCTTCTATTCCGACATGAACGGGTACGGGCACACGGTGCGTGCCTGGGCGTGGTACATGGGGTTCTGGGCGCTGGCGGCGGTGCTGCTTCTGCTCATCGCGCACCTGTTCTGGGTGCGCGGGCAGGAGACGGACGGCAGGTGGCGGCTGCGGCTGGCGCGCGCCCGCGCCACGCGCCCCGTGCTGGCCACCGCGCTGGGCGTGGCGGCGCTGATGACGGCCACCGGCGGCTGGATCGTGCACAACACGGTGACGCTGAACGAGTGGATGCCGGAAAAGCAGGCGGAGCGCATCCAGGCCGATTACGAGAAGCAGTACCGGAAGTATCTGACGCTGCCGCAGCCGCGGGTGACGGACGTGAAGCTGGACGTGGACCTGTTTCCCGAGCGCCGCAGCATGCGCATCCGTGGCGTGTACCGGCTGGTGAACCGCTCCGGGCGCCCGGTGGACCAGATTCACGTGGACCTCACCAGCAGCCTGGAGGTGGAGCGGATGGAGCTGGGCGTGCCGGCCACGCCGTTCATCGACGACGACCAGAAGGGGTACCACGCATTCCGCCTGGCGCGGCCGCTGGCGCCGGGAGACAGCACCGAGCTGCGCTTTCAGATCGCGTACCTGGCGCGCGGGTTTGAGAACGAGCCGTCGTTCTTTCCGGTGGTGGAGAACGGGACGTTCTTTGACAACCACTGGCTGCCGGGGATCGGGTACAACGAGGAGGGCGAGCTGGCGGACGAGTCCGCGCGCGGCCGTTACGGACTGCGGGAGCGGCCGCGCGCGCGACCCATCGGCGACTCGGCGGGGCTGGCGCGCAACCAAGTGTCGCGCGACGCGGACTGGATCCGCTTTGCCGCGACGGTGTCGACCTCGGCGGACCAGACGGCGATCGCGCCGGGGACTCTGGTGCGCGAGTGGCGGCAGGGAGACCGGCGCTACTTCCAGTACCGGATGGACGTGCCCATGCTCTCGTTCTACTCCTTCCAGTCGGCCCGCTACGCCGTGCGCCGCGACCGCTGGCGCGACGTGCAGATCGAGGTGTTTCACCATCGCGGGCACGAGTACAACGTGGCGCGGATGATTCGCGCCATCCAGAAGTCGCTGGACTACTACACGGCGCAGTTCGGCCCGTACCAGCACAAGCAGATCCGCATCGTGGAGTTCCCCCGCTACGCCGACTACGCGCAGTCGTTCGCGGGGACGGTGCCGTACAGCGAGGGAATCGGCTTCATCGCCGACGTGCGCGCGGACGACATCGACTACCCGTTCTTCGTGACGGCGCACGAGATGGGGCACCAGTGGTGGGGGCACCAGGCCGTCCCCGCCGACGTGCAGGGCGCGGCGATGCTGAGCGAGACGCTGGCGGAGTACAGCGCGCTGATGGTGATGGAAAAGGAGTTCGGCCGCGAGAAGATCGGCCGGTTCCTGCGCTTTGAGCTGGACGGGTACCTCAAGGGGCGCACGGAAGAGCGGCGGGCGGAGATGCCGCTGGCGCTGGTGGAGAACCAGCAGTACATCCACTACAACAAAGGCGCGCTGGTGATGTACGCGCTGCGCGACTACGTGGGCGAGCAGCGGGTGAACGGCGCCATCCGCGCCTACCTGGAGGAGACACGGTTCCGCGGGGCGCCGTACCCCACGTCGCGGCGGCTGGTGGACCACCTGCGCGCGGCCACGCCCGACTCGCTGGCCTACCTGGTGGACGACCTGTTCAACAACATCACCCTGTGGGATCTCGCGGCACTGTCGGCGCGGGCCACGGCGCTGCCGGACGGGCGCTACGACGTGGACGTGATGGTGGACGCGTACAAGGAGCGTTCCGACGGGCTGGGGCGCACCACGCCGGTAAAGATCAATGACTGGATCGAGGTGGGCGTGTTCGGGGCGGATGAGGACGAGCCCATCTACCTGCGCAAGTACCGCTTCGACGGCCAGGCGCGGCGCTTTCGCATCCGGGTGGATGAGCGCCCCACGCGCGCGGGGATCGATCCGCTGAACAAGCTGATCGACCGCGACGTGGAGGACAACGTGATGGATGTGGAAGGGCTGCGGCCCACGCTGCTGAGCCGTCCGCCCGCGCGCCGCGCCTCGCCCGCGGACACCGCGCGCCGGACGCCCGTGCGGGACACGAGCCGTCGTGGTTCCGCGCGGCCGGATTCCGTGCGCCGTGACAGCGCGCGGCGCGACTCGGGAGCGGCGCGCCCGCGGTGACGGAGCGGGAAAGCATGAAATTCGGGTAGCGGTCCGCGCTCGCCGTCTCCCGCCGAAGCGCGGGCTGGTGCTGGCCCGCCACGCCGCGCGGCGGTAGACTGTGGACAGGCCCTGGATCCGAACGCGCCGGTCCGGCCGTATCCCCCATGGCCGCACCGCCGATCCCCGCTAGTAGAGAACGACATGGATACATCTTCTTCCGGGCCGCCACCCATCCCCGGTTACCAGCTCGCCGCGCCCACCGAGGCGGACGTGCGCTTCGCGCTGCACCGCGTGTTCGGCAAGGAGCGGGCAGAGCAGCGCTGGGCCGAGGCCTGCGCCACCGCCCGGGTGCTGGTGGGGAGCGTTGATTCCGCGCGCCTCGCCGAGACCGTGCAGGCGCTGGCCGCGCAGGGCGGCGCCACCGCCGCGATCGCGCGTTCCATTGAAATCCGCATGCGGACCTATGCCCGGCTCGCCGCCAACTCCGCCCTTGCCGCAGGAGTGCGGGAATGAATCAGCCTGATCCTCTGCACAGTGAAGAGCGCCTCCAGGAAATCATCGACCTGGACCTGCTGGCTCCCGAAGTGGATTCGATCCTCACGGAAATCGCGTCGCAGGCCGCCGGGCGGCTGGAAATGCCCGTGTCGCTGGTGAGCGTGGTGCTGGATGAGGCGCTGCACGTGGCCGGCTCGCACGGCATCGACGGGCTGTGGCTGGGCGAAACGCGCGGGCATCCGGTGGAGTGGGCGTTCTGCGCCACCTCGGTGCGGTCACGCGAGGCGTTCGTGGTGGAGAGCGCGGTCACGCATCCGTATCACCAGACCAATCCGCTGGTTACGCGGGACGGGGTGCGCTGCTATGCCGGCGTACCGATGATTTCGTCGCGCGGGCACGTGCTGGGCAACCTGTGCGTGGTGGGGCTGGAGGAAAGGAAGTTCTCGGACGAGGAAGTCCAGATTCTTCGCGATCTTGCGTCCGAGGCCGTGCGCCGGATCGAGGCGCGCGTTGCCTGACGTCGTGTTCCCGTCCGCGGATTGCCGTTCGTGAGCAGAGTCTGTGTTTCACGCGGAGGACGCGGAGGTTCTGACGGAGGGGAACGCGGGGGAACTGCAGAAAAAATGGGTCACACAGAGTCAACGGAGTTAACAGAGTAAGGCGCTGTTGTTCCTCTGCTGACTCTGTTAACTCTGTGTGAGGATGATCTGTTGCTGTTCCCCGCGACCTCCGCGACCCCCGCGGCCTCCGCGTGAGATGCAGTTTCACACTTGGCGGCCGCACGGGATGATGGATGACAGACAGAACCGCCGCTTCCGAGCAGGGAGCGGCGGTTTCGTTTTTTTGCAGGCGAGATGGGATCAATCCGCGCCGTCACCGAGCATGGCGCGCAGTTCGAGCGCGTTGGCGGCGGCGGCGCCGGACGCGGTGTTGTCGAAGATGCACCACGCCTCGCGACCGGCAGCGACGTCCGCACGCAGATGGTCCGCGATGTCATCCAGAAAAGCACGCTCGTACGCGGAGTAGTAGATGCGCGGCGAACCGTGCAGGCGATAGTACGCGATCGGTCCCCACGCGCCGGGATGCGCCGCGGCCGGGACGCGCGCCGGGTCCGCGCCCACACGTCCGATCCCGCATTCCGCCAGCAGCGCATCCGCCTCCGGTGTGAACCACGTCTGGTGGCGCGGCTCGCAGACCAGCACGACCGTCGTGCGCGCGCGAAGGCCGGCCAGGAACGGCGCTGCGACCTCCGGATTCAGCCGCAGGCTCGGCGGAAGCTGCACGAGCAGGCACGCCAGCTTGTCGCCCAGCCCGCCGACCTCGGCCAGAAACGTGTCCAGAAGCTCGTCGGTATCCACCAGCTTCTGCGTATGCGTGATCGTCTTGGGGAGCTTGGCGCTGAAACGGAATGCATCCGGCACGCTGTCCGCCCACTTCGCGTAGGTCGTGGGCCGGTGCGGGCGGTGGAACGAGGAGTTGATCTCCGCCGCGCCGAACACGCCCGCGTACCGCTGAAGGTGCGTGCCCTCCACCGGAAACTGCTCCTGCACGTCGCGCGGCAGCGACCATCCCGCGCAGCCGATCAGAACGCCGCTCGTGGCGGATTCCGTGGTGGCGGACGGCTTCTCGGGACGCGCATCAGGTGTGGGCATGCAGCGGGGTGATGCATCCACGGTGCCGGAAGGGAAGTACGAAGGTACGAAAGTCAGAAAGTACGAGAGTACGAGAGTACGAGAGTACGAGAGTACGAGAAACAGAACGCCGCCCGGGCTGGTGCACCGGGCGGCGTTCTGATCGTTGTCCAGCGCCAGTTACGATCCCTGGTCGTCGCGGAGGAAGTGGTCCAGCTCTTCGCCGCGGCGCTCGGCGTCCTCCTCGCCCAGCGCCATCAGCCGCTTGGCGTAATCATCCTGGAACATGATCATGCTCAGGACGTCGGGGCTGGAGGTCTGCCGCGTGCCCAGCCCGCGCGTCATCAGCCGGAACGCGCGCGGCAGACGCGGCTCGTAGTCCGCCGCCAGCTTGGCCAAGTCGCGCGACGGGCGCATCACCATCAGCTCCACGGGGCGCATGCCGTCCCGGTGCTCCGGCGGCACCTTCTGGACGATGCGGTTGATGCGCTCCATCCGCGCCACGTCCTGGTCAACCATCTCCAGGAAGATGGCGTCCATCAGCTGCCCGATGACCTGCGCCGGCGGCGGGTAGCCCCGCACGTCCACGCTGTTGGCCTCGTCGCGCGTACGGTCGTAGCGCGTGCTGACGGCAAGGATGCGCCGCGCGCCCAGGTGCAGGGCGGGGGAGAGCGGCGCCGTGAGCTTGATGCCGCCATCGCCGTACCAGTGCGGCCCGATCTGCACCGCGGGAAAGAAGAGCGGCAGCGCGGCGGAGGCCATGATGTGGTCCACCGTGAGCCGGCAGCTTCGGCTCGTTCTGCCCGGCCGCTCCCACGTCTCGATGTCGCGCCCCTGCACCCACACCACCGACTGCCCGGTGTTGTAGTCCGTGGTGCTGATGCTCGTGGCCTTGAGCGTGCCGCGGTGCAGGTTGTAGTCGATCCCCGTCAGCTCGCCGTTGACCGGCGCGAGCGCTTCTTCCAGGAATCCGCGCAGCGGCTCCGTGTCCACCAGCCCGCGCGCATGGCTCTCCCCGAAGCCGCCGGAGGTGAGTCGGATGCCCCAGCGACCCAGGTTTGCCGCCAGCGACCGCACATCCACGCGAAAGATGCGCTCCGGCATCAGCTCCGACCACAGCCCGGCCAGCTCGGTGACGGCCTGCAGAAAGGTGCCGTGATGCTGGGCCAGCAGCGCCGTGTTGATGGCCCCCGCCGAAACGCCGCTCAGGATGGGGATGTTCAGGTCCGGATACGCACGCGCCAGGTAGCGCAGCATTCCCACCTGGTACGCCCCGCGCGCCCCGCCGCCGGTGAGCACCAGCGCCAGTTCGCCGCGGTCCGTGGTCGCTCCCGCGGGCGCGAACTCGCGCCCCGCCTGCGACCGGAATCCGTCCGGGTACCTCGGCTGCCCGTCCGTCACGCCCCGCCTCCCGTCCCTCGTCCGGAATCCGTCATCGGCGCTCGTAGACCACGCGTCCGCCGACCACCGTAAGCACCGGCTCGGCGTTCAGGATGTCCGCTTCGGGCACGGTGAGCAGGTCGCGGTCCCACACCACCAGGTCGCCCAGCATCCCCGGCCGCAGCGTGCCCTTTCTGGCCTCCTGCCACTCCCCGAACGCAGACGCCGACGTGTACAGGCGGATGGCCTCCGCACGGGTCAGCCGCTGCGCGGGAAGCCAGCCGCCCGGCGGCACCCCCGGCTCTTCGCGGCTCTGGCGGGTGACGGCGGAGTAGATGCCCTCCACCGGCGGCAGCGGCTCCACCGGAAAGTCGGTGCCGAAGATGACCGTGGCGCCCGCGTCCAGCAGCGTCCGCCACGCGTAGGCGCCTTCCACCGCGCGGTCGTGTCCGATGCGCGTCTCGGCCCAGCGCATGTCGCTGGTGGCGTGCGTGGGCTGCATGCTGGCGATGACGCCCAGCTCGCGAAAGCGGGGGATGTCGGCCCGGTCCAGCACCTGCGCGTGCTCGATGCGGTGCCGGCGCGGGTGCGCGGGGTTGGCGCGCGCCGCGTTCTCAAAGGCGTTCAGCGCCTGGTGGTTGGCCGCGTCGCCGATGGCGTGCAGGATCACCTGCAGCCCGGCCGCGTCCGCCGCGGTGACGAGCGAATCCAGCTGCGCGTTGGTGTACTGCGGCAGCCCGCGCACGGAGTGGTCATCCGCAAAGGGCTCCTGCATGTACGCGGTGCGCGAGCCCAGCGTGCCATCCGTGTACCCCTTCACCATCCCCACCCGCACCCAGTCGTCGCCCGTGGGCGCGGTGATGCGGCGGGCGCGCAGGGTGTCGATCATCTCCCTCTGCAGCGGCAGCCAGCCGTAGATGCGCACCGTGAGCGAGTCCGCGTCGCGAAGCTGCTGATAGATGGCCACGTGGGACGGGGTGACGTCGCTCTGCACGCTGGTGACGCCCGTGCGCGCGGCCAGGTCCATCGCGGCGTGAATGCCGCGGCGCTCCTGCGCTTCGGTGGGGTCGGGGATGAAGCGCGTCACCAGCGACTCGGCGGATTCCTTGAGGATGCCGGTCGCCTGCCGCGTGGTGGGATGGCGGACGATTTCGCCGCCGGAGGGGTTGGGCGTGTCTTCGGTGACGCCGGAGATTCGCAGCGCGGTCTCGTTGGCCCACGAGGTGTGGCCGTCCACGCGCGTCAGCACCACCGGATTCTTGGGCGCCGCGCGGTTCAGCGCGGCGTTGGTGGGCCAGCCGCCGGGGCCCAGCTCCGAGGCGGGAAGGCGCGTCTGGTCCCATCCGCGTCCCAGAATCCATTCGCCCGGCGCCGCCTGCTCCGCCGCGGCCGCCACCCGCCGTTCGATTTCCGCCAGCGACGTGGCGCCCAGCAGGCTCACCTGCAGCAGGTTCTGCCCGCCCGCGCCAAAGTGCACGTGCGCGTCGTTGAACCCCGGCGTGACGAGCCGGCCCTGCAGGTCCACGGTCCGCGTGTCCGGCCCGGCGAGGGCGCGGATCTGCGCGTCCGTCCCCACGGCCAGCACGGTGCCGTTCCGGAGCGCGACGGCCTGCGCCATCGTGTTCGCGTTGTCAGCCACGAACACGCGCCCGCCCACCAGGATCATGTCGGCCTGGCCGCTCGTGCGCGGCCACCCGGGCGAGCGGGAGTTCATCGCCGCGGGATCCGGCGCGGCCGGGCCGTGTAGAATGGGCGGATGCGGCCGTGCGCAGGCGGACAGCGCACACAGGGCGAGCAGAAGCGGGCGGCTACGCGTCATTCCGGAGCGTCGGTGCGGGGAGGCTGACGTCAGAGCGGAACATGATACGCGCCCCGCCGCCGCGTGACAAACACAGGGGCGAAACAGGAGCGTTGCGCGACGGATGCGTGCTCGTTATCCTCTGTCCACGCTGTGCAGTTGATCGGGCCTGAGACTCGGGATGATTGACTGCGGCTCCCGGCCCGCGTCACAGTCCGTCACCGTCTGTGACGGGGGTATCAGCTGACAGAGAGTCGTTTGCGGCCCGCTCGACATGATGTGATCAGGCGTAGTGAGCGGGCTTTGTTGTTCCCCTTTGTTCAGGAGGCACGATGCACGATTCCGTAGTGCCGCGCGATCCGGGTATGGCCGTCCACTCCGGCGGATTGGCGAGTCGGGTTGATCAGGAGCGCGAGAGCGGGTACTCTTGGAGCATGAGTGAAATCCCGCTTTCCGAACTGCTGGCGCTCAGCCTCTCCGAACGAGCGCAGCTTGCGGCCGATCTGTGGGATAGCGTGGCCGATGAGGCCGAGGCCCATCCAGACCGGCTTCCGGTCAGTCAGGCGCAGGCCCGGGAGATCATGCGCCGTTCCCGTGCCTACCACCAGAATCCGGGACGGGCGGTCCCGCTGCATGAGGCGCTGGATCGGATCGAGCGATCTCTGGGGTGAGGCGGCCCGTTGTCTACGAATCCGTGCTCCTGCCGGAAGCGGAGGCGGACATCACGGATGCAATTCGCTGGTACGACGCGCAGAAGCGAGGACTCGGCCGCTCCTTTCTGGATCAACTGCGATCTGCTCTGGACAACGTCGCGCATGGCCCGCTTCGCTACCAGCGGGTATTTGGGCCCACGCGCCGGGTACTTCTGCGCAAGTTCCCGTACGCCGTCTTTTACGAGATCTTCGCGCTGACCATCGTGGTACTCGCGTGCCTGCACACGGCGCGTGATCCTGAAGACTGGCAGCGGCGCGTGCTTCGATAAACGGCGTGCCGAATACACAAACGCCGCCCCGGCCGTGGAGCCGGGGCGGCGTTTCTGTCATCCAGCGTGCAGCGTCAGGAGGCGGGCTGACGGTACTGCGGGTCGTTGTACATCTTGAACTGGCGGTACACCTTGGGCACCACGCGCCCGGACGCGATGTCCGTCAGCAGCGTGGACAGTTCCTGGGCCAGGTCGTCGCGCTGCATGCGCATCACTTCCAGCCGCCCCACGCACCGCTCCACGAACTCCGGCTCGGCGTCGGGGCGCTCGGCCTGCTCGCGCATGTGGTAGATCTTGAGCTCGATGATGCTGAGCTTGTCTACCAGCGAGCCCACCGTTTCAGCCACGGACGCCTCCGCCCGCGGCGCGCACCGCGTCCATCACGGCCTCGTCGATGCGCTCGATGAGGTCGTTGCGCTTCTGGTTCAGCTTGTCGACCGCGCGCTTGGCGGCCGCCACCTGATGGTCGTCATCCACCCGCGCTTTGTCTTCCTCGTGCCAGAGCTCGATGTTGGTCTCGGCGAGGCGTGCGATCAGCGTTCCAATGGTCTCGTTCATTCCGGCCTTCCGGTGGTGCGGGCGGGCACGCCGCCGTGGCAGATCGCCGCGAATGTACACGGCCCGCGCACGCCGCGCCACTCCGGCGTCGATTGCGGCGCGCGCGGCGGCCCGGCTATCTTGCGCGCCGTTTTGCGCCCGTTCACCCGATCCCGGCCGTCCGTTGTCCGCCGTACGCCTTCCGCCCGCCGCGCGCGTCCTGATCGTGATGATGAGCGCCGTGGGCGACACCGTCCACGTGCTCCCCGTCGTAACCGCGCTCAAGCGGCACGATCCCGCCATCCACATCACCTGGGTGCTGCAGCCCGGCCCGGCGTCTCTGGTGCGCGGCCATCCGGACGTGGACGAGATCATCCTCTTTGAGCGGCGCGCGGGGTGGCGGGCGTTCACCGGCATCCGCCGCAAGCTCGCCGGCCGCAAGTTCGACGTCGTCATCAACCTGCAGGTATACGCCAAGGCCAGCATGGTGACGGCGATTGCCTCCGCGCCGGTGAAGCTGGGATTCGACAAGGCACGCGCGCGTGACTGGAACTGGCTGGTGACGACGGACCGCATTCCGCCGCGCGGGCAGCGGCACGTGCAGGACCAGTACTTCGAGTTCCTGGACGTTCTGGGCGTGAATCCCGAGCCGGTGACGTGGAACCTGGGGCCGTGGGACGGCGAGCGGGATGCCCAGCGCGCATTCCTGGGCCGGCTGAACCGGCCCGCCGCGTCGCTGGTGATTGGCACGACGCGCGCGGAAAAGGACTGGGTGCCGCAGCGCTGGGTGGAGCTTTCCGACGCGCTGTACGAGCGGTTCGGGCTGCAGCCGGTGCTCGTCGGCGGGCGCTCGGAGCGGGAGTTGGCGACGGAGCGGGTGATCATGGAGCACGCGCGGCACCCCGTCGTTTCCACGCTGGGCGTGCCCCTGCGCGAGCTGGTGGGGATCTTCGACGCGTCGGAACTCGTTGTGGCGCTGGATACGGGACCGATGCACATCGCCACCGCGCTCGGCACGCCGACGGTGGCGCTGATCGGCTACTACAATCCCAAGCGCATCGGGCCGTATCGCCGCTTTCACGATCTGCTGGTGGATGCGTACGGCGACCCGGGCGAGGACTATCCCATCACGCCAGAGAAGCGGCCCGGGCGCACGAAGACGATCACCGTGGATCAGGTGCTGGAGAAGGTGGCCGTGTGGGACCGGAAGTATCGCGGGCGCGTTCGGCCGGATTCCGTGTAGCCGCTGGCCGTCGGAGAGCTCACGCGGAGGGCGCGGGGGCCGCGGAGGTCGCGGGGAGGTCGGCACAATGAGCCGCCGTGGCTCGGGAGGCGAAATGCGGGGGCGCGCGCTGTACGCAGTCTCTGCTCCTCATACCCGTGAAGCATATGAAGGCCGCCGCGGCATGTGCGCCACGGCGGCCTTCGTGTACTCGAAATCAGCCGGGCGTGGCGCTCCGGTGGCCGGAGACACAGGGCGAATTCCGGGCTGCCGAGCCCCGGGCGCCTCCGGGTCGGCGTCAGAACCGTGACGGGATGGCTGCAGCGACGATGCGCGAAACGTACGGGAGCGCGGCCGCGTTCGCCGTGCCGCTGGCCACCTGTTGCCGCCCGGTCAGAGTGCCCACCCAGAGCACCTCGGCCTCCCGCACGCTGATCAGGCGCCCGCCCACAGTGGCATACGAGAAGTCTGCCTGGCCCGGCTTGTCGTTGCTTACGAGGCTCTGAATCGTGGGCGCGGCCTCGCGGCGAGTCGACAGGTCATCGATGCTCACGATGAGAATGGCCGACACGTTAAGCATGTTGCCGACCTGTTCGTAGTCCCTGGCCGTGGCGCCGGAGGACTGGAACCGGAGTTCCTGCATCATGGCGTTCACGTTGGAACGGTCCGCGATTGTGTAGCCCTTGACCATGGCCGCCCGCATGAACTCGTCCTCCGCCTGGCGCGTAATGCCGCTGCCGGTACCGGTGTGGTCCTCCACCAGGATCGCGATCCGCTCGTGCTGGCGCGGGTTGAACCGGGGCGACGTCGTGGCGCTGGGCGTGGGTTCCAGCGCCCGCGCCAGACGTTCGTACTGCTGCACGGCCCCGCATGCCGTATTGCCGAACGTGAGCAACGCAACGGTGACAACCAGATTGATTCTGCGCATTAAATCCTCCAACCGCTGTGGGGTGATCAAGGTGAGGCAAGTGCCTCGGCAAGGTCCTGCACGACGCGGCTCTCCGCCTGCTGGAGCGCGGCGGATTCGTTGAACCCCGCGCCTCGCGCACGGAATACGCGCGACTTCGTTGTTCCCCCGCTCAGCGACACGATCTGCACGGCGAGGGATGCGTGCGTCATCATCAGGTCGTCCATGGTGTTCTGCACGGGATCGAACGAGAGCCGTGCAATCACCAGGTCCCCGGTCATCGCCGGGAGCCCCAGTTCCGCCGCCGTCTCGCCTGCGGAAAGCCGGTCCACCACGCCGTCACGGAGAGCCGCGGGCGTGAACGCGCCCGTCCGGGCATCCACGCCGGCCGCGCTCAATCCGCTCGCCACGCGCTGCTCCGCGCCGGAATTCCCGCGCACCACCAGAAGGGTCATGGGATGACCTCCCGCGAGCACGCTGGGGTTCACGTAGCGCTCCGGCGCACGGGCGGACGGCATGAAGCCGTCACCGTACGGAGGTGCGGAGGTGCCGTCCCTGGCAGGGGTAGACGAGGGAAAGACAACCCTGTCAACCGGTGTTTCTCCGGGGGTGGGCACTGGCCCGGCGTCCGCGACGCTGTCGGGCGGGGGAGGCACAGGTGGAATGACAACGGGAGGCGACTCTGGCCCGCCGCCGGGTCTCTTGGGAGTTCCGGACCCCTGTTCGGGCTCGGATCGACTGAAATTTGCTTTGACTTCTAGGACCGCCACACCGATGCCCAGCACTGCGGCAGCGATGCCCAGCCAAGCTGCTCTGATGCCCAGCCGCGCGTTCCGGACATTGTCCTCGTGCAGGCGCTGCTGGTCTGGGACGGATATGGAGGGATTCAAGCGAACCTGCGCATTCTGAAAGACCCTTACGCATGAAAACCGGCGGCACTAACGTATAGGTGCGATATATAGTCGCGTTTTACGCGGCGGTCAAGGAAGTCGTGCCCGGTTGCGCGGAAGGCGCACGATCCGGCGGGATGGCTGAATCCGGAGCAGCCGCCGACCAGCCGGCCCCGGTCTCATGTCGGCCGTCCGTGTATGATGCGTGTGAACCCGGCGAGAGGGGCCGGAGTGCCTGCCGCCGTGCCGGATCTCAGCCGCGGGCGACGGGCATTACGTGGCTTACTGCTCTCCCAGGTCTCGCATGCAGGGCCGCGTCGCGGACCGGTCCGCCGCCTGCCGCGCGGCCTCGTTGGCGTTCGGAGTGGTGGGCGCGATGCGGTCGGTGACGCAGGCGGCGCCGGGCGTGATCTTGGCGACGGCAAGGTAGGATGTCGTGCGCGCCGGGTCCTCCGGGTCTTCGTTGGCGTTCAGCCGAACGATCAGTGCGATGGGATTCGCGCCTCGCATCCGCCACTCGGCGCGCTCACCCACGGCGGAAAAGTTGGCGGTGATCACGCCGGAGTAGCGCAGCGGGAGCACGCGGCCGCCCGGCGCCACGATGTCCACCGACATCCGCGCGTCGTAATCGTGCACCATGAGCGCGTACCCGGCGGTTCCCGGGCACCGCGAAGTGCTGCCGCCCACCTCGTCGTCCGTCTCCGTCACGCGGCAATCCTTCTCCGCCAGCGACGTGTAGACGCTGCGGATCGCGGACGAGTCGCCGCCCGCCGGAGCCGAATCGCCCGCGGGCATGGAATCGGTGACGAACGCCGGAACGCTCGATCCAGCGGAACCGACCGTCGTGATGGGGTCCGGGCGAGACGCCTCGGCCCCCGAACCGGAGTCAGTGTCGGGAGGCGTGCGGTCGACGCCGCAGGCGCTGAGAACGGACAGCAGGCCGACAGCGTAGAGGGAGCGTGGGGTGATTGTCCGCATTGTCGTGTCTGTCGTGGGTGTTGATGGGCAAGAGAGGCGGATGACCCGCTGGGGCCGCGCTCCGCCGCACGATGCACTGCAGCACGTGCAACGCTGGGGGCAAAATCGAAGCCGAGGCTGACCTGAGCAGGATAAGCCGTGCGTGTCTCGCGACGTTACTCAAGACTGGCAGTCCCGCAATCAACCCTGCAGGACGACGGGAGATGAGTGCGAAACCGCGAGCCTCTGACGCTTTGGACCGTTGCCGTCAGCTACGTAGGCTTCGTGCACAACCCGCACTGTGTTGCGTGCTGTCGGATACGATGGCGAAGAACACCATGTCCCGTGTGCACACCGTGACGCTTGTTCATTGACACCGCTGGATCGCATGATTAAACATGTCTGGGTCATTGAGATGCTTTATGTGCTGATGTTAGTCAAGATCAAGCAATGGGGAATAAAGATGAAACGATTCAATGTTCACAAATCTTGGATGCTCCTTTCCCTCGCCGTCGGCCTTATCTATGCCGAACTAACAGAAACTCACGCGCACAACGATTGGTTTGAACCACTCACCTACGGCATCTTCATTTCGATGCTGTCGGTTTCCATTGCGCTGCTTCTGGAGATTCATTCCAAATTGGAAGCCACCGATGAAGGACTGCAGGAGCTTGAGCAGATGTCTCAAGAAGTGATTGATATGTTGAGGCTGAACAGTATCGTTGCGACGACGCGGTATGAGCTTCAGCGGCGAAAGCCTTACGTCGCCCAAGCGGGTGTTAGAACTCTGCGAAAGTACGCCAAAAGCTTCTATGTTACCCCGACGGGCTATGCTGTAGAAGGTGAACAGGGAGCGCTGACGGCTTATGAGGAGTTCTGGCGCTTATTGTTGGAAAAGCAGAGAAAGCTTGGATTCTCAGACCACCACCGGTTGATCGCCAGAACTACACACTCGAATGATATCAGCCTCTGGTCGCTTCGTGAACGGAATAATGCCCACACACTGAAGCAGCTTCAAGAAGACTTCATCAAGGCTGGAGGAATCGTAATCCGGATTTTCATTCACTCTGACGAGAAACCAAGTCCACAGTACCTGCAGGTGATGAATTGGATGAGCAAAGTCGGAGTGGATGTTCGATATGTGTCTTCAGATGATCCGAGTGTCACTCCGGATTTCCGGTACGATTTCCTGTTGATCATGAACGACGCCGATAGCGAGCACTACGTGTCCAAGTGGTATAGTGGTTCACACGGCATGCTGCTCGATAAATGCGAAATCAGTGACGTAATCGATGATGATGTCTTAGGGCGCTGGAATGCGTTGGTTCATGCGTCAACTGCAGAATACGGCGAACTCGACATGATCCCGCTTGCGCGACAGTTCGGCGAAAAGAGCACCAGCAAACGCTTTTCGCGTGCGCGTGCTTGGAAGCGCAAAGTGGAGAACTGGGGCAGAGATAAAGGGTTGCTCAAACCTGAGCGCCCTGTCAGGCCGAGAAACGGAAATGGCTGAGTAGTAGTTACCCCTTTCTACAGCTACTCCGAAGGTGCCAAGGAAGATTGTAATTCGGTTGCGTCTGAGATGAGTAGCTGGGAAATCTTTGGCGCGACGCCCTCCAGCACGAAGCGGCTGAGGTCGCGAGTGAGGGCGGGGATCAGGCCCTCCTGATGGGCGGCCTGGCCGCGGGCGGCGATCTCGGCGGTGAGGGCGGGGAAGGTGCGCGCGGCGCGGTCCACGGCGCCGGGGGGAAGCGTGTGGCCTTCCGTCCTCAACGCGTCGCGATAGTCGTCCACGCTCATGCGCCAGGTGCTGGCTGCGCCGGGGTAGCGCGCCAGCACCTGCGCCGCGATCTCCAGCCCCCTGGCGTCGAAGTCCCCGCCGTAGAACAGGTGCGCGCCCCGCTGCACCAGCGCGTCCAGCAGCGCCTTGTCTGCCAGGTTCAGGTTGCCGTTGGTGCAGATGAGGGTGGGGTGACGATCCGGAATCCACGGGCGCACATGCTTGATGAGTGCCGCCAGCACCGTCGGGTTCTCCACCACGAACGCGACGTTCCTCCACGCCCGAACGTCGCCGCCAATTTCGCCCAGCGTGTTGAGCGTGAACGGCCGGTCGATTCCCTCCCGCCGCAACTCTCGAAGGTACGGCGTATCCCCGTCGAGCCCGAAGGTGTCCACGCGCACGGAGATGGGGTCGCGCGCGATGCCGGCCGCGGAAAGCAGATTCAGCTTCCACGCGGCGGATCCGCGTTCCTCGCCCGCGGCGGCTTCGGGAAAGGTGAAGGCCAGCGCGCGGATCAGCAGCGCGTGCTCGGGCTTGCCGACATCCAGCCCGTGCGAGCCGCCGGTGACCTCGTTCGCGAGTTCCGCCAGGTAGATGGGCGGACTGCCGGGCGCCGGGAGACGGTGGAATGCGAGAGCCACGGCGCGGATGCCATCCACCAGCGCCGCCTCACCCCAGCGTGTGGCGTCGGCGCGCATCTCCGATTCCGCGGCGTTCATCCAGGTGGCGACGCGGGTGAATGCTTCGGTCGAGATCTTCAGTTCTGACAGCAGTTGGAAGCAGCGGCGGACGGCGCGGTCACGGCCGGCGATCCGCCGCTCCCGCTCCTCCTTGGGCCGCGCGATCGGCGCACCGCGGTGAAGTTCAACCGCCTCGGCCAGCGAGCAGTGAAAGAGGCTCTGTTCGCGCAGGCGCTGGTCTATGTCGCGCACGGCGACGGTGAGGCCGGGCTCGATCCATTTTCCGCCGATGAGGTCCTGAAGCGCGTCCGCCTCGTCGCGCGACTGAACCTTCACGCGGCCTTTCGGCTCGCCGTTGCGGACGAGGGAGGCGTGCAGTTCATCCAGCAGCCGCGCGAGCTTCGGATTGCGCAGCAGCGTCAGCAGGTCGCGCCGCATGTCGGGGTGCATGTCAGGCCTCATGGATTCGTCCTATTCTCGATTCCCTATTCCCATGCCCTCTGACGTCTCCATCCCGATCAACTCGTCACCGATGAATTCGTAGCGGCGCGCGCCGTCCCACAGGCTGAGCACGGGGGCCACGGTGCGCTCGTCGGCCAGCATCTCGTACGTGGCGGAGCCGCGCACCTCGGCGCCCAGCGCGGTCGCCTTTTCCGTTGCCATGATCCAGCAGAACTCCAACTCCGTCAGCAGCGCGTAGATCTCCGCGGCATTACGGTCGTCCACGCCGGCGAACGCCTCGTCAAAGCCGACGAGCCGCGGCGCTGCGCGGTCCGCCGACTGCAGCCGTGCGCTTACGGCGGCGATCAACGGCAGCAGCAGGTCCAGCGTGCGCCGGCCGCCACTCCCTTGTCCGTACAGGCGCTTCGTGAGCTGCACCCACCGTCCCGACTCGTCCTTGCGCTGCACGGTCAGCGTATACCACTGGGTATAGTCTACCATCCGCAGCAGCGCCGTCCGATAATCCTCCAGCAGCTCGTGCTCGCGGTTCCGGCGGCGGATGTCCGACACCATCGTGCGAAAGATCTCCAGCAGCTCCTCGCGCCGCGCCTCGTCCAGGGCGATGCCGCGCTGGGAGAGCAGATCGTCCAGGCGGCGCGGATCGAACGCGTCGGCGGACTCGCGGGTGCGCACATCCCAGTGCAGGCGCATGATGCCGCCCTTGAACAGCTTCATCCGCCCCAGGATGCCGTTGATGTCGCTCACCCAGTGGCGGGTATTGCGGATGGCGTCGCGGATGGCGTCCACCACGTCGCGCAGCATCAGCTGCTCGATCAGCCGCCGATCCTCGTCCTCCAGCAGCGTTTCGTTGCGCGCCTGCTGCTCCTCCAGGGTGCGATACAGCTCATCCAGCCGCATTTCGCCGAGTTCGTGGGTGAAGCGGAGGATGTCGCCGTCCAGCGTGGGGCTCATTTCCTCGAACGCGCCACGCGCCCGGGCGTAGGCCGCGTTCAACTCCTGCTGCGCGCGCCGCACCTCGTCGTCCACCGCTTCCGGCGCGACGTCGTGCAGGATGCGCTGCATGGCCTTGGGCAGCCCGGACCGGCGCGCGTCGTCGGCGTACTCTAAGAGGGTGGGATAGGCGTCAATCCGCTCGCGGAAGCCGTGTTCGGCGGATTGAAGGAGGATGAACGCGCTCCGCAGCTGGTCCGCGTAGTCCGGCTCCTGCGCGGCGAGCGTTTCAATCTGCCCGGTGTTCTTGTCGATGGACTTCTCCGCATCGCGATCGAGTCGTTCGATTGCCGCCAGCCGTTGCTCCAGCGCGCGGATCTCCTCCGCCAGCACCTCGCGGCCCACGCTGGCGCGCGACAGCTGCTCGGTGAGCGCGGCGAGCTGCGCGTCCAGCGTCTGCACGCCCACGCTCGCCCGGGCGATGCGCGGCGCCAGTTCCTCCACGTGAAGGCGGAGCGCGTCGTGCGCGCGGGTGCGGGACGCGTAGGCCCGGCGCAGTTCATCCAGCCGCTCAACGTCCTCGCCGATCGCGCGGACGATGGACAGCACTTCGGCGAGCGCGGCGGCGGATGCGTCCACCTCGCCGCGGGGACGGCCGCGCAGCCAGGGCGCGTCATCGGTGGCGCGCTCCAAGGCGGCGCTGCGCTGCTGCAGCTCGCGCGTGGCGTTTTCCACCGTTTCGGCGGCCGTTTCGGCGGCGGTGCGGCGGCGCTCGCGCTCGTGCTCCTCGCGGCGAAGGGCGAGCAGGCGGTCGTGCAGCGTCTGCGGCTGCGGAAGCTCGTGCGCGGCGCGCCACTCGCGGGCCAGCGCGCGGTCCCGGGACTGGACGCCATCCAGCGCCTCGCCCAGCCGGCCGATCTCCTCGCGCAGATCCGCAAGCTGGCGGCGCGCTTCCTCAATGCGGCGGCGGCGCTCCTCGCGGCGCGCCGTCTCGCCGAGAAAGCGGACGCGCGCCTCGGCCGGCGCAGCTGTGACACCGTGCAGCGGACCCAGCCGCCATCCGCCGTCCGCATCCACCACGCCCGCGCCGCCCATCATCCCCAGCGTCCGCAGCGCCGCCGCGACATCGTTCGCGGACACGTCGGTCGATGAGACGGGGACCAGCCAGTCTGCCGCGCCGCTCGATCCACCGTCATCGAAGCCGACGCGGTCCGCGGACGCATCCAACGGCGCGATCCATCGATCCCCGACGCCGTGCGCGCTGAGCAGCGCGCGGACGCGATCCGCATCCGCGCGCGGGACGACGAGCGCGTCCAGCAGCCCGGCATCCAGCAGCGCCGCCTCCACGCGCGACGCGAGCGCCGCGTCCGTGGCGAGCGGGCCCGCGAGATCGACGGCGGCAAAGAGCGGCGCGTGGGCGATTCCGTGTTCGCGCAGCAGGCGGCGCGCGGCGGTCTGCGCGGGCGTGCGCTCCGGCTCTACGTCCGCCTCGCGCGACAGGCGCCGCAGCCGTTCATCCACCTGCTCTGCGTCCGTTTGATGGCGGCGCCGGATGATGCCGAGTTCCTGCGCTTCCGTCCGCAGCGCCTCCTGCGCCTCGTCGTGCGCGGGCTGGAGCGGGGCGAGGATGGACGCCGGCCGGCTCCCGGGCTGATACGCCTCGATTGCCGCCATCACCGCGCCGAACGCCTCATCCGGCACGCGCAGCTCGGCGGTCGATTCCCGCCATCCCGCGATCGCTTCCGTGGCCGCCGCAAGCGCCGTCTCAACTTCTCGACCGGCGGTGCGAAAGCGGTCGTCCGCGTGGTTCAGCTCGCGTGTCGCCACCTCGCTCGCCTTGCGCGCGCTGTCCAGCCGCCCCGTGGCCGAGGCGACCGCATCCATCGCCGCGCGGACGGCGTCGATCACGGCGCGCCGCTGCCGCGCCTCGCCGTCGATGGACGAGCGCGCCAGGTCCGACGCGATCGCGCCGCTCCCGTCGATGTTCACGGTGCCCAGCGCGTCAGCGGCGAGGGCGGCGCGCTGCTCCAGCGACGGCCAGTGCGCGCGCGCGGCCGCATCGCGCGTGGCGTGGAGCTTTTCCCCCAGGCGCGCGGCCTGCCGCGCCCACGACTGCTCCGCATCGCCCAAGGCCGCCTGCTCGCGGTCCGCGGCGTCCTGCGCGCGCTTGCGATCGGCCCGCAGCGCCTCGTACGCATCGAACGCGGTCCGCTGCTCCGCCTGTACCTGCCGCAGGCGCTCCTCGATGTCGAACGCCTCGCTCAGCCGGAACTGGTCCTTGAGGACGGTGAGCGTGCCGTCCTTTTCCGCGCGCTCCGAGGCGAGTTCCGTCCGCGCCTCTGTCTGCCGCGCGACCTCCGCGCGCGCGGAATCCAGCCGGGCGAGCAGATCCCCGTGCTTCTTCTGCCGATCGGCGTGCTCGCGCGACGCCTGCCGGTACGCGGACGCCGCCTGCCGCGCACGGGCGAGCACGGCGGCCTCCTGCGGCGCCTCCAGCTCCCGCGCGACGGCGAGCTGGTCGTGCAGGTGCTTCAGCTCCTCCTCAATCGTATCCAGCCGCGAAAATACCTCGGACGCCGCATCGATCTTGTCGGACTGGATGGGCGGAAGCGACTCCTTGAGCAGCGCCTCTACTTTCCGCGGGCTCAGCCCTTCGCCCAGCTTGGGCGTGCGGACCACGTGCAGCATCTCCAGAAATCGCTCGTAATCCTCCACCGTCTGAAAGCCGAACAGCGCGTCGTTCACGGCGGACTTGTAGGTGCGCTGGTCGTCCGTCACCTGTCCGTGGCTGCCCAGTCGTTCGCGCAGTTCGCCGGGGCGCAGGGGGCGTCCCTTCTGGTGCAGATGGAATCCATCCTCCTCCACGCGATGGGTGGAGTCCATCACGAATCCCCAGCGCTCCACCTTCTGGTTGGTCCAGTCCCGCGACGAGCGTAGGCCGATGCCGATGGTCTGGTGCACGCCGGACGCGCCGCGCTCGAACTCTAGGGCGATGTACGCCGTGCGCTCGCGGTGCCAGTTGGGGCTGCCTTCCTGCGCGTCGTCCTTGCCGATCAGGTAGTAGCGGATGGATCGGTCGCTGCTGCCCAAGGTGTCCACCCGGTCGGGGGTGAGCATCATGTCCAGCACCAGCGTGATGGCGGTGACGAGCACGGTGGATTTTCCGGACTCGTTCTGCCCGGTGAGCATCAGGTTGCCGCGCCCGAAGTGAAAGATCTCCGGCTCCTCGAACAGCCAGTAGTTCTGCAGGATCAGACGGCGCGGCAGCCAGCGGTCCGGATCGCCGGCGTGCATGGCGTCCAGCAGCGCCTGCATGCGCGGCGGCATTCCGGTCAGCGCAAAGAAGTCCGACTGCATCAATCCTCTGAGTCCTCGTCGCGATCCTGCGTCCTGTCGTCCGCGTAGTGGGCGGCGAGGCGGGCGGCGGTGGGGAGCACCAGGTACTGGCCGGGCTCGTCGGTGTCGCGCATCAGCCCCCACGCTTTCATCTGGGCGACGACATCATCCGCGAGCGCGCTCACCTTCTGCTCGCGCAGCGTCTTGCCCCACTTGGCACCGTGGCGCTTCTGCAGTTCATCCACGTCCTGCCAGACGCGGCTCTGGTCGATCAGAAAGCACTCGTCGCCGGCGGATACCAGCCGCCCCGCCGCCTGCCGGTCACGCAGCAGGCCGCAGAAGCAGAGCACGGCGTGATCAAGCCCCGACGTGACGGGGATGGGCGTCTGCACGGCATCGTCGGAGCGCGCGGGGCGAAGAACGCGCGCGTACTCCGCCGTCACCTCCAGTTCCCAGCGGGTGAGGTAGGCCAGGTTCTGAATGACGCGCGCCAGAGATTCCGGCGCGTCCAGCAGGCGGAAGGCGGCGGGGTCGTCGCGGCGGTAGAGCGCGGGGTTGAGGAGGAGCGCGCGGTACAGGCGGATCTCGTCCGTGCCGTCCGGCGGGGCGGGGGAGGCGGACGCGGACCGGCCCTCCGCCAGCCGCTCCAGCTCTGCCGCGGGGAGGGCGACGTGGATGCGCCACGCCGCCGCGCCCCATGCGTACAGCGCGTCGCGCTTGCCGTTCTCGTCCGCCCACTCGTCCACGCTGCCGTCCTGGAGCCGGAGGACACCCATCCCTTCCAGCCCGCGAAAGACGCGGCGCGCCGCCAGCCGCTGCGCGTGCGACGTCCAATCCACCGCCGCGTCGTCTGGGCCGGCGCTGCGCAGCCGGATCTCGTCCGCGATCTGGCTGACGGTGAACTTGCGGCCGCCCGTGTGCTCGCCGTACCACAGCACCCACGCCAGCAGCGCGTAATCCAGCTTCCCTTTTGCCCACGACAGCCCGTGCGACGCCTCGGCCCGCGCGGGCGTCTTGACCAGCCGCGCGAACTCCGGGTGCGCCAGCACGCGCCACCCCGTCACCCGGCCGAACGCGGCCTGCAGCGCGGGCTGGTGCCGGCGGATTTTCTCGAGCAGCGCCCGGTCGTCCGCGGCCGTGATCATCGGCCTGTCGATGAGCGCTTCGGCGCACAGGCGGAAGTCGGCGCCGCGCGCGACGTCGCTGCTGTTCATGGCGCGGAGGGCGTGCGGCGCAGGCGAAAGGCGCGGAGGTACAGAAAGCCGTCCGGCGCGGCGATCTCCGCGATCTGCCGCGGATCGTCCGGCGGCAGGATCTCCACGCGCGATCCGTCCGTCAGGCGCACGTGGCGGTCGGGGGAGCGCAGGCAGTCGCGCACCAGGCGCACCACGCGCGAGCGGTCGCCCGGCGAGCGCAGCGCGAGGCCGTCCAGCGCCAGATCGCCATCGCCGAAGACGGTATCCCAGAAGCGCGACTCCGCCCGCTTCTGCTCCAGCACGCGCGCGCGGAGTTCCGCTTTCTGGATGCCGCGATCCGCCATGGGCGTGACCGCGCGAAAGCTGGGATTTCCCCGCACCCGCGGCCGAAGCTCCACGTCCCACGGCGGCTGCAGCCAGACGGAGGCGCCGGGGTCCAGCTCCGCCGCGGCATCGGCGTTGTAGGCGCGCATGTGGCGCGGCGTGCCCCACCCGAACGCGGCGGACGCGAGCCGGTGCGCGTCATCATCCGATTCCGCGCGGCGAAAGGCTTGGGCCAGCAGGCGCAGATCGCGGGCGCGGTTCAGGGCGTTGCGCCGCTCCGTCACCACGCGCTCGATCTGCTCCACCAGGCCGCGAACGCGCGCGGTGGTGCGCCCCTGGAGGATCTCCGCGTCGCCGCCGCGGGCCGAAAAGCCGCGCATCGAGCGGATCTGTCCCTCGAATACGGCGCGGACTTCCTCTTCCGGCCGCAGATCGGCTTTGCGCTCGCGCTCGTTGCGGGCGAGCGCGGCCGCGAGGCGCACGTCCAGCCCGGCGGCGGCCCAGTCGTCGAACAGGTCGCGCGTGCGCTCCACAAAGTCCTTGAGGCCGAGCGCGAACTCGTCCAGATAGTCGCGCAGCATCCGCTTGTACTTGAGGAATACGACCAGATCCGCCGCGGTGGGCATGCGGTCGTGCTCCAGCTCGCGCATGTAGCGCACGGCCTGCTCGCGCATTTCCCGCCGCGCGTCGTCCGCCGCGTTCCACAATCCTTCCACGCGCCGGAGGACGTCGTGCGGGGCGCGCGCGGGATCCAGATCCGCCAGCACGCGGCCAAGTTCAAAGAGCGCGTCGCGCAGGCGGGCGAGGCGCGTGGTGTCCAGCGACCCGCGCGACCCATCCTGCTGCGCCAGGCGGATGACCATCGACTCAATTACGCGCGCCGTTTCGCTGATCTGGTAGCGCCGCGCCGCCCGCACGAACTCCTCGATCGTCCGCGCCTGGTTGACGTCCTGCTCCGACGTCAGGACGCCCCACGCCTCCAGCTGTTTCAGGTGCGCCTCGCACTCCTCGTCCGAGTACGCGGGGTGATGGGGATGATTCGCGCGGATGAAGGCGGCCACCTCGCCCGGCCACAGCCAGCCGGTTTCGCCGGACTCATAGCGCTGGTGAAAGAAGCGGACGATGGGGCGGTACGCCGGCGTACCCGGCGCGACGAGGTAGTTCACCTCGTTCACCCGGCTCATCAGCAGATCGTCGATCAGCAGGCGCTCGGGCGTGTCCATGTTCGGCGAAGCGGGTGACGCGGTGGACGGAGTTGCCATCGTACCGCGGGAATTGGCCGCGGGCAAGAACGTCGCGTTTGGAGCGAACCGGCGATGGATTCCGGACACACGTTCCGGAGATGCGGTAGAGGCGGAATCTCTGCGCCAAGCCCGGCGTTGTTGACGATCCGCCGTACGGGTACTATCTGGATTGAAGCGGGCGCGTTCACGGTTTTGGGCGTGATCTCTCCGGGGCTTGGCGACGACGCGGGAAGATTCCCGGGCCGGCATTCGGCTCCCACCATCGTCCCTCTCATCTCATGAAGATTCCAGCGCTTCTGCTCATCGCCTGCCTTGTCGTCGTGGGATGGGCGGATCAGCCGGGATTCACGGAAGACGAGGTCGCCGACATTTACATCGCCGCGCTGAACGGCGAGGTGCGTCAGGATCCGCCGCGCGACGCCGCTTTGAATCGAAATTTGATGACGGATGCGGGGCACTATTCCGTGGCGGGGCGGATGCCCGACCGCGTGGTGGAGCGCCTGCGTGCACAGGGGCTCTTTTCGGAGGTGTGCGGCGAGGGCCCCGACCGCGGGGCAGGGCCGAGGTGCATCTCGCAGCATGCTCGCGGGGAGCTGCGCATGTCCCGTCCAATCCCGCGCGGCGCGGATTCGGCTGACGTCTACATCGGCGGGGGAAGCCTGCGCCCGGTGAACGACACAGCCAGCGTCTTCATCCACATGGGCGGCACGATCCGCTGCCGCATCGTCCGGGAGGGTGGGCGCTGGGTGCGCCGAGCTTGTGAGCAGACGATGATCGTGTGAGCCCGGCTTCATCCCAGACGTACCGCGTTCGCGAAGGGCTGAACCGTTACCCGGCTTTCTCTCGCCGCAACTGCCCAGGACACACA
This sequence comes from Longimicrobium terrae, assembly GCF_014202995.1. Classification (NCBI taxonomy): domain Bacteria; kingdom Pseudomonadati; phylum Gemmatimonadota; class Longimicrobiia; order Longimicrobiales; family Longimicrobiaceae; genus Longimicrobium; species Longimicrobium terrae. The sequence continues at coordinate 121,974 of NZ_JACHIA010000001.1, read as the reverse complement.
CGATCGATGGAAAAGCGCATCGGGTACTTTCCGCGCCAACCCCGGTTTCCGATCCTGCTGGACACCGGAACCGAGTTGCTGGCGTTCCGCACCGCGGCCGAATGTGAGGCGGGCCTGCCTCTGCTCGCGCTCGTTGGCGATCCGCGGCCCGTGATCGACGCCCGGTCAGAGTCTTTTGCATTCTATCCGGATCTGCACACGGTTGCGCCGATGATCGTGATCAGGGACAGGACCAAGGCCGAGATCGTCGCGCTGTACCACGCCCGGAAGCGCCCGGATGCCCCGGCGTACACGCGCAGCCTGGCGAGCCGAAAGCTCGCGGACGTGATTTCGGACATCGTGGACCTCCTGAGGCCGAAGCGAGCGGCAACACGCGTTCGGCCGTCTGGAGCCAAGCCGCAGCGCATCCTCGAATGAACAGCCCAGACATCATCGTCGTTCAATCCTGGTTCGGACCCGTGTGCGTGCTCGCGGGCGACGATCCGGTTCAGCACCGGCCGCAACGCAAGATGCGCGGGCGACGGCGATACTACCGCAAGATCATGCGTGAGGCGACGCGGGTGGCGGTTTCGGAGAGCGACTGGTACTACCGGATGCATTGGCACGTGGACTGGCCCGGCCTGGGCAACGTCTCGTGGCGGGACCGGCGGTCGCACCTGGAGGCGCTCTTCGTCATGTTCCGCGACATCTTGGGCAAGACCGCCGGGTGGACCACGCCCCACGAGTGCTGGCTGCAGATCGACGCGCTGGATTCGTCGCAGGACGCCGTCTACCTGCACACTCCCAATCCCTATCGGGATGATTTTCCCACCGACTTCGACTGGGTGGATTGGGATGTGGAGATCCCGGAGCGCCTGCGTGAGTTCATCACCGACCCCGCCTGGCAGTTCGGACGCTCGCAGGGCACGTGGACGCACTTCTTTGTCCGCCTTCGGCCGCACTCCTGAGTCTCGCCGACATGATCGTGATCAGCCGAATTCTGCAGGCAGCCGGTTTCGTGCTTCTGCTGGCCGCGTGTGGACCGCCGCGCTTCCAGTATTCGCTGCGGGACACGGTCCGCTCGCCCTCCGACATGCAGCGGTATGCCGGCCTGTATCGGCGCTCTGACAGCCTGCAAGCCGTTTCCGACAGCATCAACCACTGCCCGCCTCGCGCGGATACGGTGTGGGCCGGCAACCGTCGCGTGGCGATCCCACAAGTCTGGCTCGAAGCGTCCGTGGCCCACGGATGCTCCGGCACGGGCTTGCCGAACCTGGTGCGGCGGCGCCTGCGTGACGATCCCGCCTCCCTGCCGTTCTACGAAGCGGTTGCGCGCGGACAAGGCGGACGGGACGAACTGGCGCGGGCGGCGGCCGTATCGTTTCTGGGATACAGCGGGCATCGCCGGTACTTTCCGCTCCTGCTCCGGATCGCGTCGGACGAGACGCCAGCGCTGGGGGAAAAGGACTACAACGCAGCCTACTGGGCGACGATTGCGCTCGCGCCGTACCTGTGGGAGTCGCACGCTGCCCGCCGGACCGTCCTTCGTCACGCGGGCAACATGAACGCGCCGCGTGCGCGTGAGGCAGGCATCCAGGCGTTGGCGATCGCGAATTCCACGTGGTCGCGCCGCCATCTGAAGGCCATGGTGCCAGATAACCCCTCCGAGTACCACATGCGGATCGTGGGGCGTGCGCTGTCGCATCGGCCCTGCCGGCCCGGGACCGTCTTCGTAGAGAGGATCTTCATCGAGGGGCAGGATTACAGCCGTTGCGAACCGCCCCCGGACTGGCGATGACGTGCGTCGCCGGACCGTCGCGCGGATCGCGCGGGCCACACACATTCAACGGACGTCATGATCGCGCGCACCTGGCACGGACGCGTGCCGCTGAGCAAGGCGGCCGACTACGAGGCGTACCTGCGGGAGACGGGGCTGGCCGACTACCAGCGCGTGGATGGCAACCGCGGCGTGTACCTGCTGCGCCGCGACGAGGGCGACGTCACGCACTTCACGACGCTGACGTTCTGGGATTCGTTGGATGCGATCCGGGCGTTCGCCGGCCCCGACTACGAGAGGGCGCGCTACTATCCCGAGGACGACGAGTATCTACTGGAACGCGAGCCGTTCGTCACGCACTACACGGTCGTGGAGCCCTCGGCTTCGGTTTTCACGGCGCTTCCCGCCAACTGAAGTTCCCTCGAACGACCTGCCGCCGTCGTGACCCCGCGTTGCCGCTCGTGAAAGTTCGCTTTGATCTTGGATGATTGGATCGCGCGCATCCGCAGCCGGGATGCGATGGTGTTCGAGGATACCTATCACGGCGAGCGTCCGTCCGGCTCCGAAGTCATTCCCCGGCTTATCGCCGAAATGCGCTCGGCCGCGGATCTCTACACTCGAGGGAAGTTCGCCGAGTTGCTGGGCGAGATGGGCGATGCTTCCGTGGTCCCGTACCTGATCGAGGAACTCTCCTGCTCTGATACCCGGCTCTGGGCAGTGTTCGCTCTCCACAAACTCGGAGATGCGGCTGGAGTTCGGGCCGCGGCCGCGTGCCGTATACAGCATCCAGAAGCATCGCGGCGGCTGGATTCGTAACGGGCACCCGTCGTCCGGCTCTCGCCCATCCCAAGCCGCCGTGCCTGCGCTCGTCCACGTACGCGGCCCCGGTCTGTAAATCGACCTTTCACATCAAACCAATCACATGGCCGTGAATTCTCTTGCGCTGCCGCTGATCGAGGCCGGGCTGGCTGCCCGCGCCGACGCGCTCACGCCGCTCGCGCTGCCGTGCGTGCGGTTCAATGCCAGTGAGGCCGCCGCAATCATCGGCGGGTCCCGCACGGGCGGCCTTCCTGACGTCCCCGCGGATTTTGACTGGCCCGTGTGGCGCGGCGTTCCCCTGGCGTTTGTCGGCCAGATGGACCTTGCCGGGGCGAGCCGGATGGTTCCGGGCGTGCTGCCGGAGGAGGGCGTACTCTCGTTCTTCTACGAGCCGAAGCAGGCGGCCTGGGGCTTCGATCCCGAGGACCGGGGAGCCGCTCGCGTCTACTGGTTCCCCCAGGTGGCCGGCCTTCGTCCCATGGAACCGCCGCAGGCGCTGCCCCGGCACGGCAGGTTCCTCCCGGCTCCGCTGGAAGAATGGCCGGGTGTTTCGTGGCCGCGGTCGAGCGCGCCGGTGGTTCGGGAGATTGGAATGTCGAGCGAGGAGGGCGACGCCTACTTCGAGTTCTGGGAGGAGTGGGATGCGGGCGAGGGCGGCAGACCGCGCCACCAGCTGCTCGGGCACCCGATCCCGGTCCAGGGCGAGATGCAGCTGGAGTGTCAGCTCGTCACCGCGGGAATCTACTGCGGGGGGCCTGAAGGATACGCGGATCCACGGCGCGGCGAGCTGGAGCCGGGCGCGCGCGAGTGGCGCCTCCTTGCGCAGTTCGACTCGGATGGCGACGCGGAGATGGAGTGGGGCGATGGCGGGATGCTGTACTACTGGATCCGGGAGGCGGACCTGGCGGAGCGCCGCTTTGATCGCGTGTGGGCCATCCTCCAGTGCTCGTGATGCGCGCAGGCGGCCGGGAGGGCTTCTCCCCGGCCCCCTGCGTACATAGTGAATGTCATACCGAACCGGCGAAACTGGTGCATGCTGACCCACGCTGGCGCAGGCGTCGCCGCGGTAAAGGAAGAGTTGGCGCACGCCGATGATCAAATCCACCATATCCCTGATCTCATGATCGCGCGCACCTGGCACGGACGCGTGCCGCTGAGCAGGGCGGCCGCCTACGAGGCGTACCTGAGGCAGACGGGGCTGGCCGACTACCAGGCCGTCGCGGGCAACCGCGGCGTGTACCTCCTCCGCCGCGATGAGGGCGACGTCACGCACTTCACGACGCTGACGTTCTGGGACTCGGTCGATGCGATCCGCGCCTTCGCCGGCCCCGACTACGAGCGCGCCCGGTACTATCCCGAGGACGACGAGTATCTGCTGGAGCGCGAGCCATCCGTCACGCACTACACGGTCGTGGAGCCCGGGAATACCCCACCGCAGTGATGCGCCGCGTGCCGACGGCTGACGATCATCGCATCTGATCCCGGCGCGCATCTCTCCTGACCAGCGGAGCCGGATCGCCGGCGGCTCGCGGCCTCCTGTCGCGCCGGTCGGCGCATCACCGCCCCGATCTCAATCCCGTGCAGAATCTCTCGCTTTCACAGCAGCAGCGCGTGCGCTTGCGGCAAGCCGCAGTTCTCGGGATCACCCTCTACGGCATCCTCTGCCTCCGCTCGCCAGAGACGTTCCGCCTTCTCGACTTCGTGAACCTGCCGGTTCACGAGACGGGGCACCTGGTGTTTGCGCCTTTCGGCGAGTTCATGGCGGCGCTGGGCGGCACGCTGCTGCAACTCATCATGCCGCTCTGCTTCGTCGTCTCGTTCCATCGACGAAAGGATTACTTCGCCGCCGCGATCGTGCTGGCGTGGGTGGCGCAGAACCTGTGGAACATCTCGGTATACATCGGCGATGCGCGCGCGCAGGTGCTGCCGCTCGTGGGCGGCGGTGAGCACGACTGGGCGTACATCCTCGGACGCCTGGATCTCCTCGAGCACGATCAGGCGGTCGCGGGCTGGGTCCGCTTCGCGGGCGCGGCGCTGTTTGCGTTCGCGATGCTGCGCGCGTGGCACTGGAGCGCGCGTGCGCCGGTCTCGCCCGCAGAGCAGCGGCGGCCGGGAAGCGCGCCTGGTTCGGAGTCCGAACGACTCTGACGTGTTCGATGGCGGCGTAATCATCCTTTCCGCTTGCCGGAAGACTGTGTACTTCCGGACACAATCTCCTTGTATTCTCATGCGTTGTCGTTCATGATGATGAAGTTCATCCGGCAGCACTTGATTCATCATCCGTTCGGAGGTCAGCATGGCCCGCGTCCGCACTCCCAACTTCCACGACGCACGGCTCTCGGTCGCCCAGTCCATGATCCGCGAGCTGATCGCCCGCCACTCGCCGAGTGCGGCCGGTCTGAAAGCCGGGCACCCGCTGATGCGGGCGGCCAATCACGTGCTCGACCAGGTGAGCCGGGGCCACATGACCGAGGCGCGCGTCGCCGTGGTGGCGTATACCGCGTTTCGCGCGGCCCAGACCGGGGTGGAAAGCACTCTTGGACACATCGTGGGCACGGTGGAGCGGTGCATTGATCTGGGCGTGCACTACGCGCTGGCGTGGGTGCTGGACGACCGCGACAAGATGAACGAGATCCGCGGCGAATGGATCGACAATGCATGCGATCTGGAGGGCTGGGCGACCGCGCTGGACGAGTGGATCCGCTACCACGAGATGCAGAAGCCGCCCAGGTACATGCCGCCGCTGAACGCCGCGGGCGAGGAGCAGGCGCCCTACGCCACTCCGGCGCCCTTCGCCCTGCCTCCCTCCACCCACGGCAGGCTGCGCGTGGGGGTGCTGGGAGACTGGGGCACCGGCGAAGACGACGCGTTCGCCGTCCTTGACCAGCTGATGACGCACTCGCCGGACATCATCATCCACGTGGGCGACGTCTACTACTCCGGCACGGCCGCGGAGCAGAACAGCCATCTGCTGGAGCCGCTCCGGCGTGCCCGCGAGAGGCACAACGTCCCCGTGTACGTGCTTCCCGGCAACCACGACTACTACAGCGGGGGCGACGGGTTCTACGGTGTGCTCCCGAAGCTGAACGAGGGAGTCCGGGACGCGGCGGTGCAGGCCAACAGCTTCTGGGCGCTCACCAATGCGTGGTGGCAGCTGGAAGGAATGGACACGGGATACCACGACAGCGACCTGCTCGACGTGAATACCGACATGACGCGCCTGCGGGAGCACGAGGCCGCATGGCACGCGCAGCAGCTCTCGAGCGCGGGCACGCGGACGGTCATCCTGTTTTCGCACCACCAGCTGTTCTCGCGCTTCGAGGCGATCAACAAGAACGCATGGCGCAATCCGATTCTGGAAGACACCCTGCAGTCGTGGCAGCAGGTTACGCCGAACATCGCGGCGTGGTTCTGGGGCCACGAGCACGTGCTTGAGGTGTACGAGGTCCCCGGCTCGCCCGACCAGAAATCCGTGCCGCCGCTGCCCATTCTGGGTCGGTGCATCGGAAACGGTGCATTCCCGATGTTCACCGGCGAGAGCTACACTCCGAATCCCGACAGTAACGTCGCGACGCTGCATGCCACGGAATCACCGAGCGGAATCCCGTTCCCCAGCAACTTTGTGCAGTCGCAGGCAGATGACGAGGTGTGGTCCAGCGGCTACATGACGCTGGACCTGGCGGATGGCGGGCCGGCGACCGCCACCTACTATCAGGTGCGGTTCGACGGGAACGTAGAGAATGCCACATCGCAGGTGCTGTGGGCGGAGACGATCCCGGCGGGGACGGGCGGCGTCGTCAACCAGCCCGGCGGAAACTGATCGCGCTGATCGTTGCCAAACGCCAGCGATCTACTCCTCCGCCATGGCGAGCGGCCGGTCTCGCGGTCGTGCGTGTCGCGGTCGACAGATCCGAGCAGGGTGAAACGGAAGTGCCCGACGCAACTCTCCGCGTCGGGCACTTCTCGTCCCACGCTTCTCGCGGATTGCTGCCGAACTCCAGCACCGCTGCAGAAAAACGCGGGGTACGGATCTTTGTGGATCCGTATGAATCGCCGAACCGTGCATTCCGGGCACTTCCACCCCACGCCTGGGGCGGCTAGCTTGGACGGTTGATCCGCCGCCGCCTGATGCGCGGCGGCGCCCGACCCCGTGAGCCCTGCGCGCCTTGATCGTCGTACACGCCTTCTGGTCGGTTCACGGGCTCCGCGTGTGGGCCGAAAGCAGCGCCAAGCGGCCCTCCGCGCGCGCCCGGACGCCCGCGGAAGGGGCGGCCAGGCCGCGCCTGCACCCGTTCGCGGCCGACGCTCGCGCGCTCCGCGAAGCCGCCGGGGCGCTGGGACAGGTGCACCGGCACGTTTTTGCCCCCACCGCCACGCTGCTCCTTCCCTCCCACGCACGCGCTCCCCAGGCATCGCCGCAGCTTGTCGAGGCGTTCCCCGATCTGCATCCCACCGATCAGCCAGCGTCGAATGGGCTGTGGACGGTGCCGGTGCTCGCGTTCGAGCGGCAGGACGCGGTGAACTTCCTCCTCTCCCTCGGTGAGCCGCCGCAGGGCGTGACGGTCGGCGACACGCTGCGCGCGCTAGCGGAGGCGGCGCAGATGGCGCTCGATCTGGTGGCGCGCGGCCGGGTGATGCCGGTGCTGGAGCGTTCCGGTGATGCGTGGATCGCCGCGTGGCGCCCCGTCTTTACCGCGCAGGAAGATGCGGATCACGCCGCCGCCCTGCGCCGCGCATTGCCCGCCGCCTGCGCTGCCGCGGCCGAGGAGCCCCGGCTCCCCGTGCCCGACGTGGCCGACATGGCGCTGGCCGCTCTGGTCGACGCCCTCGCTCGCGGGCCGCTGACCCGCAAGGCCGTGCTTCCCGCCCGCCGGGGCCGCCGCACGCCGGGCGAGGCCTGGGTGGTGGAACTGCTGCCCACGGGCGGCGCGGGGTTCCGCGATTCCGGAGCGGACGAGGTGCAGCGCGGGCTCCACACCTGGACGCGAGCCCTCACCCGGCCCACGGCGGGGCTGCGCACCTGCTTCCGCCTCTCGCCCCCGGGCGATGCGGAGGAACTGGATGAGTCCATCGCGCCCATCACCGTCGAGGAGTCCGGTGATCCCGCCGCGGACGCGATCGTCGCGGCGGAGGGCGGCTGGCGACTGGAGGTGCTTCTACAGGCGGTGGATGATCCGAGCCTGCTGGTGCCGGCCGCGCAGGTGTGGCGCACGCAGGGTCCGCTTACCGTCTTCCGCCGCGTGCTGGATGATCCGCAGGAACAGCTGCTGGGCGATCTGGGGCGCGCCCTGCGGCTGGTGCCCGATCTGGCGCCGGTGCTGCGCAGCCCGCGGCCGAGCGGGATGGAAATGGACGCGGAGGGCGCGTATCGGTTTCTGCGCGAGGCGGTGCCGGCGCTCTCGCAGGCGGGCTTCGGGGTGCTGGTGCCGGGATGGTGGACGCGTCCCGCCGCGCGCCTCGGCGTAAAGCTCAAGGCCACGCCTTCCGCCGGGAGCGCGGGGGAGCGGCGGGTGGGGATGGACACGCTCTGCGCCTACGACTGGCAGGTGTCGCTGGGCGGCGAAACGCTTTCCGCGGACGAGTTCCGGGCGCTGGCGGCGATGAAGGTGCCGCTGGTCCGTGTGCGCGGCGCGTGGGTGGAGCTCAAGCCGGGCGAGGTGGAGGCCGCGCTGCGGATGTTCGACCGCGGCCGGGGCGGCACCATGACCGCGGCGGAGGTGCTGCGCCTGGCCATGGGCGCCGACGCGCCGGACGAGCTGCCGCTGGAGAGCGTGGAGGCGGAGGGCTGGCTGGGCGAGCTGCTGTCGGCGGATGGAGACGCCAAGGTGGAGGACGTCGCCGAGCCCGCCGGCTTCGTGGGCGAGCTGCGTCCCTACCAGCGCCGCGGGCTGTCGTGGATGTCGTTTCTGGACGGCCTGGGCCTGGGCGCCTGCCTGGCCGACGACATGGGTCTGGGCAAGACGGTGCAGCTCCTGGCGCTGCTGCTCGCCGAGCGCGGCGACCCGGATGCCGCCACCGCACCGACGCTGCTCGTCTGCCCCATGTCGCTGCTGGCCAACTGGCACCGCGAGGCGGCGCGCTTTGCCCCCGGGCTGCGGGTGCACGTGCACCACGGCGCGGGCCGCTCGGACGCGGACGCGCTGCAGGCCACCGCGCTCGCCAGCGACCTCGTGCTGACGACCTATGCGCTGGCCGCGCGCGATCAGGAAGCGCTGGCGGCGGTGGGATGGGGACGCGTGGTGCTGGATGAGGCGCAGAACGTAAAGAACTCCGCCGCGCGGCAGGCGCAGGCCGTGCGCACCTTCCGCGCGCCGCGCCGCATCGCGCTCACCGGCACGCCGGTGGAGAACCGGCTGGCGGAGCTGTGGTCCATCCTCGATTTCCTCAACCCCGGCCTGCTGGGCAACGCGGCCGACTTTCGCCGCCGCTTCGCCACGCCCATCGAAAAGCACCGCGACACCGACCGCGCGGCGCAGCTTCAGCGCCTCACGCGGCCGTTCGTGCTGCGGCGGCTCAAGACGGACCAGAGCATCATCCGCGACCTCCCCGCCAAGCACGAGATGAAGGTGTTCTGCACCCTCACCCGCGAGCAGGCATCGCTGTATCAGGCGACGGTGGATGAGATGATGCAGCGCGTGGAGCAGAGCGAGGGGATCGAGCGGCGGGGCCTGGTGCTGGCCACGCTGCTGCGCCTGAAACAGGTGTGCAACCATCCCGCGCACCTGCTGGGCGACCGCTCCGCGCTGGCGGGCCGCTCCGGCAAGCTGGAGCGGCTGGAGGAGATCGTGGCCGAGGTGCTGGCCCTGGGCGACCGCGCGCTCGTCTTCACCCAGTTCGCGGAGATGGGAAAGCTGCTGCGCCAGCGGCTGGAGGAGCGCTTCGCCCGCGAGGTGCCGTTTCTGCACGGCGGGACGACGCGGGCCGCGCGCGACAGCATGGTGGCGCGCTTCCAGGCGGGCGACGGACCGCCCGTGCTCCTGCTCTCGCTCAAGGCCGGCGGAACGGGGCTCAACCTGACCGCGGCCAATCACGTCATCCACTTTGATCGATGGTGGAACCCCGCCGTGGAAGATCAGGCCACCGACCGCGCATTCCGTATCGGCCAGCGGCGCGATGTGCAGGTGCGCAAGCTGGTGTGCGCCGGCACGCTGGAGGAGCGGATCGATGAGATGATCGAGGACAAGAAGAAGCTCGCCGCCAGCGTGCTGGGCGCGGGCGAGGCGTGGCTCACCGAGCTGTCCACCGCCGAGCTGCGGCGCGTGGTGGCGCTGGGCGACGAGGCGCGCGGATGATGGAGGACGTGCGATGAGCGACTGGTGGAACTACGACACGGGTCCGCGGCGCCCCGCGCCCGACGGCGTTCGCGCGCGCAGCCAGCAGGGGCCGATTGGCGAGAGCTGGTGGGCGCGGCGGTTTCTGGATGCGCTGGACCAGGTGGCCGACACCTCGCGCCTGGGGCGCGGCCGCAGCTACGCGCGCAGCGGGCAGGTGATGCGCCCCGTCGTGAAGCCCGGGGTGGTGACGGCCTCCGTCCAGGGAACGAGTTCCCGCCCGTACGCCGTGCGCATCACCCTCGTGCCGTTTACGGACGCGGAGTGGGCGCGGGCCGAGGGCGAGCTGGCGTCGCAGGCGCTGTTTCTGGCGGCGCTGCTGGCGGGGGAGATGCCGCGCGACGTGGAGCAGGCGTTCGCCGCGGCGGGGCTGCACCTGTTTCCCGGGTCGCCCGACGAACTCGAGAGCGAGTGCTCGTGCCCGGACGCGGCGAACCCGTGCAAGCACATCGCGGCCGTCTACTACATCCTGGCCGAAGCGTTCGACGCCGATCCTTTTCTGGTGCTGGCGTGGCGCGGCCGTCCGCGCGAGACCCTGCTGGAGCACCTGCGGGAACTGCGCGCCGCCGCCATCGCCGCCGAGGACGCCGCGGCAGCAGCGAACGCCAAGTCCGCCGAGGGCACTGGGGGACCCGCGGACGCGTCGGCGGCGGAGGCTGCGGCCAGCGCACTGCCGGATCCCGCGGCAGAGGCTCCGCGCACGGGCGGCTTCTGGACGGCGGGGCCGGAGCTCTTCGGCTTCCGCTACGCGCCTGCGGCCCCCGCGGTGCCGGACGCCGTGATCCGGCAGCTCGGCCCGCTCCCCGACGCCGCCGGCGGCAGCGCCGTCGCGGACGCGCTCACCACCGCCTACCGCCTCTTCACCGCCGCCGCCGAGACCCGCGCCTTCGGCGAGGCCGCTGACCCCTGACCCCTCTGTCAGAAAGGCGCGCTCGGACGAGCCTTACAACCACACGCAGTGTTGGATACAGGCGTCGGGGTTATTGCGACACAATGGACAACGGCGAAAGAAACCGGCGGCTCGGTGAGGACCGAAGCCGCCGGAGTGGTGGACGCGCACGCATGCCTCTACCGGACCGATAGGTTCTCGACGGGTGACCCGACCGCCATAGCTAGAACCCTCAAATATCCAACCACGCGCGTAAATCCTTCAACGGCGTGGCGGACCTTCTCAATTCGAGCGCCTCTTTCGGCCGAGCAGATCTTGGAGAAGCCAAGTCAACCAAGTTCGGTATATCGGCTCCGAAAGTACAACAACGACGAACGGAAGGACCTGTTCAACAAAACGGTCCATAGTAGTACTGCGGCCTACGTGACGGCCTGAAGTCCAGGCCGGTCACAACAGCAGACCGGGACCCACGCCACCGTGGTCCGCGTTCATTATAACGAACCTTCTCCTGTTTGCCAATCGAACTCGATGACTGTTGGATGCTCAGCTTCTCCCTGGCTCCCGTATGCGAAGTTAGCAGACTGTTTTTCTGAGCCGCGACTTGCGAGTCGTTGAACGACCGAGTTCCGGGCGCGCCAAGCCAATGCGGTACCAGTTCTGCTCCCGGTGGTGCAATTGCCATCGGAACCCCTTTCTGGTTCTTCGGGCGGGGCCTGTTGTTCGGCGCCTCCATCCGGCTGCAGCGATGTTAAGTCCAGGCATGCTTTCGGCGGATAAAGTTCTAGAGTGGCGGCCGCGAACCCTGACCTTGGAGTCGTCGGGCCGCTCACCCCTGCAAAGTACCATCCATAAATTTTTAACCATTGCTTCACTTGAATTGTGGTTAAACTGACGTGACACAACCACCATCGCCCAGTTAACTCAACTCGGGTCTGAACAAATCTCCCGCTTCCGAGCCACAATCGCTGGTCTGATCATTGTGTGCTTGCTGTACGTCGTTGTCGGCGGCGGCGTGGCATTGCTGGGCTGGGTTTAGCACGCACACCTACGTCATCGGTGCTGGCGTCGTTCTTTGACTGCGCGGAGAATAGAGCTGTTGTGGCACTTGCCTAAACATCCGCGCCACACCGTGGAATCACGAATATGGATCGGGCCGCTGCGCGAGCCTCATCAGGTGCTTGACGAATAGGAACTCGACCGTTAAATGCATCGGAGCGTATTCGGCATACCGCCATGCCGAGTAGCTTTGCCCGGAACTCCTTCCAATATATAGCAAGCTTGGCGCCTCTCGCTTTGGTGATCGTCGCAGCCTGACCTGATCTACACATGACAGCGAACCCGTCCCAATCCTTCGATGCCTCCCAAGGAGAGACCGACGATCCATACGTATGGCTACCGAGGTTGAGCTATCGACCCTGAGTCTATCGGTCCCCAACCGTGCTGTTCCATTTTTCAGCAGCCCTGATTCTCGATAATCACCCCCACTGTTCCTGATATGACGAGCCGAGCGGGAATTATTCGCAGTTACGAGGCGAGCTTCCTGTTGGATGAAGCCCGGCTACGAAAGATTGCGAGCGTCTTCGACGAGTTTGGAAGGCGACTCGAACGTACCACGACGGTGGAGTTCCAAGTCAACCGAGCTGACAATTCGTTCTACGAGACTGAGGACATCGGCGGTGTCCTCGACGATGACAACGCTGCGGGCAAGGAGATTCGTGAAATCACGATTCGTCTCCTGACCGGCGAAGCCCAGCTAGATCTGCATGGGCGTGACAGCCGGGAAGTTGCAGCAAAGGTGTCGTTCGGGCGAGAGCAGGATAGCCCGTTGTTCGGACGGGAAACCCGTGTCCGTTTTACCATCGTGGAGAAGGGGCGAGACTGGTGCTTCCTCTTCGCGGACGAACTGGATACTCAAGTCAGGCGAACTCTGACGCGTCAAATCCGTTGGTTCCCTGCGAGGCTTATTGATATAGGGTTCGCGGTGGCCGTCGTGGGCCTAGTGGTGATCTTTGCCGGTACTTGGCTAGCCCCAACTCGTATGACCGCAGCGCAGGTTGCCCGACTTAGTGACGGCGAAAAGCTGAGTCACATCCTGTTCTTGATTCAGAAGCAGCAGAACATCTGGTCACCTGATGTCGGTGCCTTCTTCGCACTTTGCGTCTTCATGCCGGTGATCTTGATGCTAATGGCGCTCGAGCTTCGGCCGATCTCGCGTTTTCGCAACTGGCTGAATCAGCCGGTGTTCTACTGGGGCGACTTCGTCGCGGTCCATGATCGGAACAAGAGCCGCACGACGAATGTTGTTTGGGTGGTGGTTGTGGGATTTGTGGTCTCGATCCTTGCTAGCTTCGCCTACGCATGGTTCTCTAAGTAGTGGGTCGTCCCTCTGTCGCCCACCCACGCGTTGCAGTTGATGCTGGGCATGAGCAACTGTGCGCCGACAGGCACCGCAGCTAAGCTTTATGTTAGGCGCTGGCAAGCATCGTGGTAGCCGCAGAGGTTCTGCGGCTGCCGCGCGATCCCCATCCAAGCGGTGCCACGCTCCGCGCCTGCGCCCACTGCATGGCCCCGTCGCGCGCCTCCCGCAGCATGCTGCCGAACTCCAGCACAGCTTCCGCGACGAGCAGGTCCATCGCCAACTCATCTTTTGGTGCCTAGCGCGCGAGCTTGATCGAGGAGTTGGCGACCGCCTCCAGCGCGCCGAATCGGTCCTTCAGGATCTCCAGAAGCCGCATGGGCGACGGCGGATGCTGCTGTTCCATGCTGTACCTCCGCGCTTTTGACCCTCGCCTCCGATCAGGGCTGTCAAGAAAAGTCTTGCGCGCCCGCCCCGCACCCCTGGCCCTTGCGTCGTCAGGCACCCACACTAGCTCGGCAGGTGGTCATGCGTCTCGCAGGAATGACGGTCATAGCAATCGGCTTTGCTGCGTGCGGCGGTGGGGCCGAGTCGCGGGCCACCCGGGCCGATCTCCCCGCCAATCCAGACCCGGCCCGCAGGGCGGTTGCGGATACGACGGCCCTCGTCGCCGTCGATCGGCCGACCGTCATTGCATACTTTCCGCCAGCGGCGGATTCGCCGAAGCCGAGGAGCCCGGGTACTCCGAAGGCATGGCTCACGTGGGGTTCGCGCTCCAGGACGCGGAGAGCTGCCTTGGCAGAGACAGCGCGATCGTAATGCTCGTGGATACCGTAGTCCGCGTGCAATCCCGCGGGCGCACGGACACGCTCCGGTTCTCGCGCGCCGACTCTCTCCCCTTCGGGGCTTATCTCATCGCACCGGAGCGCCCGCCGCGGCTTGTCAACGCGCGCTTGCCGAGTGCGCTCACCTGGGCCGTCACTGAAGCGATCCCCGAGTATTTCCATCGACAGCCATGCCCCGAGAGGTAGATGCCGCCATGGCGGCCGGCTGAGCTGAACTTGAGCCGCGGTGCCGAGTTGCACGGGAATGACGGTCCCATGGTGGAGGCGCGAATGAGGCTCCACCGCCACCCGCCTGGCAATAAGCTGCGCGGGATCGGGTCGTCGGGGCCTTTGTCGACAAAAATCTTGCGCGCCGCCCCCGCAACCCTGACCTTGCGTAGCCAGGCGGCTGCGCTCCCTCACGGCCCCGGTCGGAAGACAGCAGCCGACTGCCTGGCCGGATCCCCCTGCTCCGAACCCGATCGTGCCGGGTTCGGCTATCCCCCACGCGACTTCGCACGCACAACCGCTAGAGAGTGTTAATGAAACGCGCAACAACGTTGATGGCTGGATTGGTGATGGCTGCGTCACTCGTTGCATGCAACAGGGATCCGGCGCCTCTTTCTCCTGCTCCGGTTACACCGTCCGCGGAGATGCCGATCAGCGGTGCCGCCGTGCCGGGGATGGAATCGTACGACAAGAACATCGCCGATCTGATGCGGAAGCACGCCATTCCCGGCGGCGCGGTCGCCGTGCTGCGCGACGGCAAGCTGATCTACGCGCGCGGCTTCGGGTACGCGGATGTCGAGAACAAGACGCCGGTGCAGCCCGACGCGCTTTTCCGCATCGCCAGCGTGTCCAAGCCGGTCACCAGCGCGGCCATCATGAAGCTGGTGGAAGAGGGCAAGCTCAGGCTCGACGATCGCGTCGCGCCCCTGATCGCGCACCTCACTCCCGCACCGGGAGCGACCGTCGATCCGCGGTGGGAGCAGATCACCATCCGTCATCTGCTCAACCACACCGCGGGCTGGGATCGCGACAAGCCGAATGGCGGGTTCGATCCCATGTTTCGGCCGGCGATCGCCGCGGCCGCCGTGAACGCGCCCGCGCCGGCATCCGCCGAAACGGTCATCCGCTACATGAAGGGAATGCCGCTGGACTTCAATCCCGGCGAGAAGCACGTGTACTCGAATTTCGGATACGCCATTCTCGGCCGCGTGATCGAGCGTCTGAGCGGCATGTCGTACGAGGAGTACGTGCGCGCACGCGTGCTGCAGCCCGTGGGCGCCAACCGCACGCGGGTGGGCAGGACGCGCATCAGCGAAGCGCTCGCGGATGAGGTGAAGTACTATCTGCCGGGGGAAGCCGGCCTGGGCCTGTCCGGGCCGCTGGTGCCATCGGTGTTCCCGGGCGGGGGCATGGTGCCCGTCAACTACGGGGGATTCTACGTCGAAGCGATGGATTCACACGGCGGCTGGGTGTCGTCAACCGTCGATCTCCTGCGCTTCCTGTCCGGCGTCGACGGCCGCGCCAATCGCCCGGACATCCTCAGCGCCGGATTCATCACGCAGATGACCAGCAACGGCGCTCCCGTATGTGCCGCGGGCGCCTGCTATTACGCGGGAGGATGGCTGATTCGCCCAACCCAGGGCGACGCGAACTGGTGGCACGGGGGATCGCTGCCCGGCACCACGACCATCCTCGTGCGCTCGTATCACAATTTCTCGTTCGTCGCGCTGTTCAACGCGCGCACGGCGGGGGGCACCTTTGACGGCGAACTCGATACTGCGCTGTGGAATTCGCTCGCGAGCGTCACCGCGTTTCCGACGCACGACCTGTTTTCGACGTTTCGATGAGATGAGGCGCAGCGGCGCCGAGAGGCGGTGAGCGGGGTTCTCTGAAGCCTCTCTCTCGCGAACTCAAGTCAAACGCGGCAGCCGCCCGTGGCATCCTGCCGGTGCAACATCGCGCGCGGGTGATGCACCTGGTTCGAACTCAGTTGCCGCGCCAGCCTGACGGATTGCCTCCATGAATAGCAGAGCGGTTGCGCTCTCCAGCATTTGTTGAGGGACGACTCGGTGAGGGTGTCTTGCGCCTGGCGCCGAAATCTGTAGGTATGGTTGTGCGGCAGGGCTGTTGGAAACCACCGTAACAGTTGCAGGAGCAAAGGATGAGAAAGCTGTTGCTCAATCTCGAAGCGCTGAACGTACAATCATTCCAAGTGGCCAGCGAAGGAGGCGCGGTTGGAACCGTGAAGGCAGCGAGCGACGGTACCTATCCGAGCGACGCCTGCCCCGCCATCATGATGCTGAGCGAGTGTGCCTCGGCGTGCATGCAATCTGGCATTCGGCCCTGCATCGCGACGCAGAACTGCTGCTAGCGGCCCATCTGTCGAATGACGCGTCTGCTCATGCATGACCTGGCATAGCGTCATGGGCTTTGGTTGTCTTGGCGTGTCGAGCCGGGGAGCATTGTCCTTTTGAATTGAAGACAATATACTGCCTGAATCTGCTCGGTACGGCTCAATAGGGGCGTATTGCGTCGGAGCCGAGTTCTGATCAACTCCCCGTCATGCCTCCAGTTGGGCGTGGAACTCACCTCGGGGCTGAGATGCCCTACACGAATGTGACTTTTCGGCAAAGGGTACGGAGATGAAGAAGCTGAAGCTTGATCTCGACCGGCTCCAAGTGACTTCCTTTACTCCTCAGTCCGCAGGCGGCGGCATCCGGGGGACTGTCAAAGGGCTGCAGGAAACGCGTCACATTCATTGCAGCGAGGGCTGCATTCCGTCCGGCGAGACCCCGGCCAGTCTGATCTGCGGTGGCGGCGTCTTTACCTGGCCCACGTGCGGCGATTTTCAGAGCTGCGTAGGGTACGTTTGCTTGGAGGAGCGTGCGCCCACTGAGAAGCTAGCTGACTGAGTTGAGGCGGCCGCCGCACCCTCGAGGCGCAGCCTGGCAATTGGCTGCAGGGGATGCAGGTTTGCATGCTTTCGGGCCGAGGAGAGTCCTGCGCCCCAGCCCCGCATCCTCTGACCCCTGTACCCTTGGCCATCTTTGGTGATGCACAGCGGCAGCCGCAGAACTTCTGCGGCTGCCGCGCAATCCCCGGCGGTGCCACCCCCCGCGCCCCTGACCCTTGTGTCGTTCCGCCGGAACGTATCCACACCAGTTCCCTTCTCATGAATCTCAAGCGGTCGTGCTTGACAGGGCTCCTCCTGCTCGCGAGTGCGGGGAGTGCACTCGCTCAGGAACGCATCCCTGCATCCACAGAGTTCGCGGGCCGAATCGTGGGGACGGTAACGTCTCTGAAGACGGGCGCCGCAGTCCCTTTGGCGAGGGTTGCTCTCCTTCCGCTCAAAGGAGAAATCCCCCATCCGGCCCCGGCCGTGGTGGCCGACAGTTCGGGCAGATTCTCATTCGAGCGGGTTCAGCCGGGCGGGTACGTCCTGACGGCGAGAGGCATGGGAACAGGGGAGGCGCAGCTTCTCGCGAATGTGGTTCCCGGCGGAGCCACCTCCATCGACGTCGCCCTCCCACCGATCGGATACGTTCTGGCGGAGCGGATGAAGCAGTTGGAAGAACTGTCTGAAGCTCGCAATACGTGGATGTTCGAGGGGCCGATGACGTACCAGTTCACACTGAGAAGCGAGTGCTTCTGCTTTGGGGTCAACCCGCTCTGGGTTCTGGAGGAGCAGGCGGATAGCATAATCGTGCTGAACTCCGGGCCCGGTGTACCGATGGAGGTGCCAGCCCAATTCGCCGGCATGGAAAGGATCTTCGCGTGGATCGAGGCGGAAATCCGCGATACAGGCCGCAGAGTGGAGGTCCGCTACAACCAAAGTCTCGGCTATCCGGAGCATATCCGCTTCGACACGCTCGAAATGCTGTCGGACAGCTGGCAGACCATCACGATCCGGGATGTCAAGGAAGTGCGGCAGCGTGAGTGAACAGCCGCGAGAACGAAAGTCTTGCGGGTCTATCCCGGACCCCTGACCCTTGTATCGTCTGCCGACGCACCGGCGCCTCATCATCGTCCGCCAATAACTCTGCCATGCTGGAAACGGCACCATCGAACGCATCGGCTCGCGCCAGGAGCGACGCACGGCTCCACTTTCTTCTGCTGTCACTGATCTCCGGCCTGTGGTGCGTAACGCTTATCCTGTCCTTTGTTCCAAACAGTCGCCTGTATGACATGGGACTCGGTTATGCGGTCGTGGTCGACCTCACGGCGGGTTGCTTTTTCGCGCTATCAATCGCACTTCGATCAATCCTTCACCGCGAAACCTGCCCCTCTCTCGTCCTCTTTGCGCTTGTCCAAGTGCTCGCGTGGGCCCACGCGGTCGGAATCTGGCTCCTCATCTTCATTGCTGCCTTCGTCGCCGTTCAGCACGGCCTTTGATACAACTGGCTGACGCTCACGGCGGCTTCTGCTTTTGCGCAACGTGATCTGTGTAATCATCTGCCCTCCTTTCGGGTGGGTGAGTAGCATTTGTACTCGGCAGGGCAGGCGGTCACAACGGTGATTTCGAGCGGCATACCATTGAAAGTACCCGGCGCCATCCTCCGCGCCGGGCACTCTTCTTTGTTCTCGATCAACCCGGTGACGCCACACCCCGCGCCTGCGCCCACTGCATCGCCCCGTCGCGCGCCTCTCGCAGCGTGCTGCCGAACTCCAGCACCGCTTCCGCGACGAGCAGGTCCATCGCCAACTCATCTTCCGGTGCGTAGCGCGCCAGCTTGATGGAGGAGTTGGCGACCGCCTCCAGCGCGCCGAACCGGTCCTTCAGGATCTCCAGAAGCCGCATGGGCGACGGCGGGTGCTGCTGTTCCATGCTGTACCTCCACGCTCTTGACCCTCGCCGCCCGGCAGGGGTATCCTTTGCAGGCGGGCAGGCTTTCGGGTCGGTTCGCTTTCGAGGCTGGTCGCGACTTCGTGATGGGAGGAGCGGCCAGCCTTGTTTATTACCCCTGCTGTCAGTAGGATACCTGACAAGCGGCGGGTTGTCAAGCGTACTCCTGACAGGGGCGAAGAGGTGGATTTCAAGGCAGCGACTGACCGGCTGATCACACGCGTTACGCTACCGGAGATCGCCGCCGCATGTGGCTCCTCCGTCAACTCGATCGAGCGCGCCAGGATGGATCCCGAGAGCGGTTCCTACCGGAACCCTCCTGCCGGCTGGGAGTTGGCCGTCGCGAAGCTCGCCCGGGAACGCAGCGGTGAACTTCAAGCCCTCGCGGAAGATCTGGAAGAACAGCATCGTAGCCGCTCGTGACGAACGCCGGGCAAGACTCCACGATCACCCATTGATCGATGGGCCGCGATGCATGCAGGACTTCCGTTCCTTCGCGCTGACGAGAGCGTATTCGGTCTGCCTCCAGAGCAGCATACCTCAGATGCTTTGGGCTTGACTGGTTGCCAAATAAATAGTATCTGAAAGAGAGTTGGCCTTGGCGCGCTCTGCGGGTCTGCTCAACTCCTTTCTGTGGAATGCAAGTGACCTCGCACCGGTCGCGGGTGCTTAATCGTTCGATCGGTTGTTGGAGGGGTATTCGGTCCTTTATACCTGAACTCTGTAACACAATGGACAAGCGAGATCTGAGGGTGATCCTGTGGTTTGCCGGGGTGTGCTTTTTGGGATCACTGGTCATTTCGAGACTGGAGCTGTTCATCAGGCCGAATGATCGCTATTCCCAACTCGTGTCACTATACAAATTCTTCGAAGATAATACCTCATTAGCAGTATCTGTGAAGATGTTCGTGTCTGTTACAATCTTTACCTTGATTTTCAAAGCGTTTCTTGGTCTGTTCAAGACTCGTAGATTTTGGAATATCATCCACAGGTCAGATAGTCTGGACGGCGACTATGTTTACGTGTTCGAGGATACGGGGATGGGTAAGATGATTTTCGGTAGGTTTGAAATTGTCCATACCATGGAAGATCTACGGCTGTGCAGTGGAAGATGTTGGTATGGTGGAACTAAGAACTTAAATCAGAACAACCAGCGTGGAACGTTCTCCAATAAGCGGATCGGAGTTGGAGACTATCTGTGGATTCCGTATCTAATGACAATAACCGGGTCTACTCCAGACTTAAAGGAGTTCACCTACAACGGCGTAATGCGACTGGAGCTCCAAAATGATCCGGCGATAAAAGGGCTTTATCTTTCTGGGAGCCTGAAGAATCATGACGCTGATGTGTTCCACAGCGGTAGGATACAGGCTGCTCGTTTACAAAAGAAAGATGTGGAAAAGCTGAATTCATTCAACAGCATTCCGGATTTGATCAAAACATATCTCGACATCGATGTCAACGAGCCGATCCCGCTTAGCCAACCTGCTGCGAGCCCGGTCGAAAGCTCCGCACCAAGCGTTAACATACATGAATCCACCTCGGCCGAAATTGGGGCCCCACGGACCAGTTCGGCAGGTACGGGAGGCGGGATCGTTGAGCCTGCGTGAAGAAATCTCCGGGATTCTGACCTCTGCAAAGATGTCGCGGTGTCCTTGTTGGGATCCAACCGTTGATCTTTATCGAGCCAGGCGGGTGCGTTTTAGTCTCCGTCAATGGATGCCTACTTGCTCCCCTTACCGCATGACAGAGGAATCGCCGAAGATTGCCTCCACTCAGGTCAGCAGCAGGTTGGGCGGCCAGTCGGGGCCGTAGCCGGCCTCGAGGGCGGACCAGCCGTCCTCGCCCAAGGTCACGCGCAGCTTGCGGGCGGAGCGGGCCAGGCGCCGCAGGTCCGCCACGCGGCGCGCGACGGGTACGGGCCCGGCGTGCACCACCGCCTTGTCGAAGTCCAGAATCCACACCTCCACGCCCGCCTCGCCCTCCGTCACCAGCAGGTTGCGCAGGTTCACGTCCGGGTGCGCCACGCCGGCCGCGTGCATCAGCGCCAGCTGCCGCCCCGCCTCGCGCAGCATGGCCGGGCGCCGCTCCCCATCCGCCGGCTCCAGCCACGCCGCCGCGTCCTCCGCGCCGGGGATCAGCAGGCTCGCCAGCATGGCCGTGTATCCCACCGTCCGCGGGTTCTCCACCGCGGCGATGATGCGCGCCGTCCGCACGCCGCCGGCACGGGCCCGCTCGGTGGCGCGCAGTTCGTCGTACGCGCGGTTGCCGCCGAAGTAGCGCGTGTGGTTGACGCGCGCCATCAACCCGCCGCGCCGGTACCGCCGCACCACCGCCCGCTCCCCCGTGGGCAGCACCACGACGGCGTGCGCCTCGCGGCCGCCGCGCAGCATTTCGGTGGCGGGCAGGCTGCGGCTTTCCACGAGAAGCCGCGCGGAATCCTCGTAGCCGGCGCGCACCAGCATGCGCGCGCCCTCGTGCTCCAGCGCGACGAATTCGGCCATGGCGTGCCGGCCGGCGTAGTGTCTCCAGTTCATCCCGCCAAGGTGCGGTAGCAGGGGAGTGGCAGCAAGTCCCCGCCGCCCTCCGCGCTTCCATCCGCATTCGGCGCCGTGCCGTTCATCCCCGCTATCCGAACGAGCCCCGCGCCGGACTCATCCCCCTGATCCATCCACCTCATCTCTGCTGCTCTGCTGCTCTGCTGCTCTGCTGCTCTGCTGCTCTGCTGCTCTGCTGCTCTGCTGCTCTGCTGCTCTGCTGCTCTGCGTGAGAAATGTTGTTCCCTCCTCCGTAACCTCCGTGCATCCTCCGTGACCTCCGTGTGAAACGGCAGTTGCCCCGCCATCCGCGGAACGACGCTTCGCGCCACGTGCCGATCCCGCGTCCATCATCCCGATCCGCCACGCCGCGATCCATCGTCCACAACCACGCTTTTGTCCGGCTCTGGCGGCAGATGCGGGGTTTGACCGAACCCCCGTCTGACCGTAGGTTTCCCGCATGGCCGCTGCCGCGAAACGACTGCTCTGGGTAGACGACGAGATCGATCTGCTGCGCCCGCACCTGCTGTTCATGCAGGGGCGGGGGTACCACGTCGACGCTGCCTCCAATGGCGACGACGCCATCGAACTGGTCCGCCTGAACGGCTACGACCTGGTGCTGCTGGATGAGCAGATGCCAGGGCGCACGGGGATGGAGGTGCTGGATGAGATCCGGCGCCTGGATCCGCGTGTCCCCGTCGTCATGATCACCAAGAGCGAAGAAGACCGGACGATGACGGAAGCCATCGGCCGGCGCGTGGCGGACTACCTCGTCAAGCCGACGTCGCCGCGCCAGGTGCTCAGCGTGGTCACGCGGCTGCTGGAGGGCGGGCAGCTGCAGCAGCAGGTGACGGCGCGCGAGTTCACCCAGCGCTTCCGCGAGATGCTGGGCGACCGCAACGCCGTCCGCGGCTGGCGGCAATGGAGCGAGACGTACTCGGAACTGGTCGACTGGGAGCTGCGCCTGCGCGACGCGGGCGAAACCGGCCTGCTCGCCTCGCTGGAGACGCTGCTGGACGACTTTCGCCGCGAGTTCTGCCAGTTCGTCTGCGAGGATTACGGACACTGGACCTCCGGCGCGGCCGACCGTCCTCCGCTTTCCGTGGACGTAGTGCCGCAGTACCTGGCGCCGCTGCTGGGCCCAGACCAGAAGGCGCTGTTCATCATCATCGACTGCCTGCGGCTGGACCAGTGGCGCTCGCTGCTGCCGCTGCTGGAGCCGATCGCGCAGGTGGAAGAGGCGCTGTACTACTCCATCCTCCCCACCGCCACGCCGTTTTCGCGCAACGCCATCTTCAGCGGGATGTATCCCGACGGGCTGGCGGAGCGGCTTCCCGGCTGGTGGGGGTTCGAGGGCGAAGGCAGCCTGAACGCCACCGAAGCCGAGCTGTTCCGCGAGCACGTGCAGCGCGTGGCGGGGCGCGAACTGCCCATCCACTACGAAAAGATCTTTGACGCGGGCGATGGCGAGCAGATGCTGCGGCGCCTGCCCAGCCACCTGTCGCAGCCCGGCGTCACCGCGCTCGTCTTCAACTTTGTCGATCTGCTGACGCACGGCCGGACGGAAAGCTCCGTCCTGCTGGAAGTGGCGCGCGACAAGGAAGCGCTGCGCGCGCTAACGCGTCAGTGGTTCGAGCGGTCCGAAGCGTTTACCGCCATCCGCGAGGCAATGGCGCGCGGCATCCCCGTGCTGCTGACGACGGACCACGGCAGCATCCACTGCCATCGTCCCGCGACGGTGTTCGCCAAGCGCGACACGACGGCGAACCTCCGCTACAAGTTCGGCGACGACCTGCGCGCGGAAGACCCGTCGCTCGCCTTCAGCACCAACGACGAAAAGGTGCTGCGCTTTCCCGCGGGGCGCGCGGCCACCAACTACGTCATCGCGCGCGAGGACGTGTTCTTCGTGTATCCCACCAAGCTGCGCCAGTACCAGGCGCGGTACCGCGGCAGCTTTCTGCACGGCGGCATCAGCCCCGAGGAGATGATTCTGCCGGTTGCACTGCTGACGCCCCGATGAAGCTGATGCTTCAGACGGGCGTTCAGGGCACAAACGACACTCGCCGCCAAGCCCGAAGGTTGGCGGCGAGTTCATGCACGGGTCGGCTTAGTTTCGACGGCGTTCCGGCACGAAGCGCTTCGGGGTCGTTGCCTCTGCGCGCGTGGGCGCAGCCCGCAACCAGTCCCCGCCCGCTCCGTTGCCGCACCAGTCGGTTGCGTCGCATTCGCACTGATCCTCGACCTGCTTCGCCTCGTCCCACGTCAGCCCGCCAACGATGGATGCCCAGAATACAATTCGGCATTTCGTGGTGGCAGCCGTGACGACATCCCGATTCGGCACGGCGGCCTGTGCCGTGGCGGCTGAGATCATCAAGGCAGCGGCTACCAGCGCGAAAGCAGTACAGCGGAAGTTGAGGTTCAGCATGACGACTCCGGATAAATGGATGAATAACGTCGGGTAATGGAGGATATATGGCAGTCGTAGTTGACACAAGGGTTTTTTTCAGATGAGATCGGGTAGCCGCACGTACACCCGCATCCTCGCGTATCTCAGGCCTCATTGGCGGATTCTGGCGGGGTCCGTAGTCGCCATGACACTCGGCGCGGTACTGGACGCGTTCAGTCTCACGTTGCTGTCACCCTTCCTACGCGTGCTCTTCAGCGGTGCGCAATCGGCTGAGGCGGATGCGTCACGGCTGTTCGGCGATGGGGCAGGCACCGTCGTCAAATGGGTGATGGACCTCATCGTGGGGTCTGGTGTCACGCAGCGCACGCCTATGCAGGCGCTGTACGTGGTCGTCGGCGTGATTTTCATCGCGCTGCTGCTCAAGAACGTCGCGCTGTATCTGCAGAACTACACGGCGACGCTAGTGGAAGGCCTGGTCACGCGCGACCTGCGCAACGACATCTACGGCCACCTGCTGCGGCTGGGCTTCCCCTTTTTTCAGCGGACGCGCGCCGGGCAGATCATCAGCCGCGTGACCGGCGATGTGGACCAGATGCGGGGGCTGGTGACCAGCAACCTGATTAAGGTAGTTTCCGCGACCATCCAAGCGCTCGTGCTTACCGGCTTCCTGTTGAGCATGTCATGGCGGCTTACGCTGGTCGCGATGATCGCGCTGCCGCCGATGATCCTGATGTGGGCGCGCTTCCGCAAACGGCTGCGGCGCGGCGTGCTCAAGGTGCTGGACGCGGTGGGCGAGGTGGCGGGGCAGATTCAGGAGACGGTGAGCGGCGTGCGGCTGGTGAAGGCGAGCGGCGCGGAGCCGTGGGAAGACCGCCGCTTCCGCAAGCTGACGCAGAGCCACTACAAGGCGCTCGCCCGCAATGACCGCTGGCGCAAGTTCTTTTCGCCCGCGACGGAAGTGGTGACCTCCGGCGTCATCATGATCCTGGTGCTGTACGGCAGCCATCTGGTGCTGGTCGATCGGTCGATGGCGCCAAACGCGTTCCTTACCGCGCTCCTGGTCGCCGCGCGGCTGATGACGCCGGTGAAGGTGATCGCGCAGTATCCGTCCATCGTGCAACCCGGGCTGGCGGCGGCGGAGCGCGCGTTCGAGCTGCTGGACACGCCGGTGGAGGTGATGGACCGGCCCGGCGCGGTGGCGGCAAAGGAATTCCGGGACGCGCTTCGATTCGAGAAGGTCGGCTTCGAGTACATCCCCGGCCAGCCGGTGCTTTCCGAGATCGAACTGACCGTACGCCCGGGCGAGGTCGTCGCGCTCGTCGGCCCGAGCGGGGCGGGGAAGAGCACGATGGCGGACCTGGTGCCGCGCTTCTACGATCCCACTGCGGGCCGTCTTACGCTGGATGGCGTGGATCTGCGCGAACTGCGGCTGCGCGACCTGCGCGGGCTGCTGGGGATCGTGACGCAGGAAACCATCCTGTTTCACGACACGGTGCGATCCAACATTGCCTACGGGGTGGAGAATGCCACGCAGGAGGAGGTGGAGAACGCCGCCCGCGCAGCCAACGCGCACGAGTTCATCGCCGCGCTGCCGCAGGGGTACGATACCGTGCTGGGCGAGCGGGGCACGCGGCTGAGCGGCGGGCAGCGGCAACGCGTGGCGATCGCGCGGGCGCTGCTGCGCAATCCGCCGGTGCTGATTCTGGACGAGGCGACCAGCGCGCTGGATACGGAAAGCGAGCGGCTGGTGCAGCAGGCCATCGAGCAGCTGATGGCGGACCGCACGGTGCTGGTGATCGCGCACCGCCTGTCGACCATCCGCCGCGCGGACCAGATCATCGTGCTGGAGGCCGGCCGAATCGTGGAGCGCGGCACGCACGAGGAGTTGCTGGCGCACGACGGGACATATCGCCGCCTGCACGATCTGCAGTTCGGCGCGCTGGATCCCGCGGCCGCGGTGGACGGGGACGGACAGGACGCGTCGGCGCTTCCCGCGGATGATGCACTGGATTCGGACGATCCCGATCCGCAGAGCCTGTTCGGCGGCCGCGCGCTGGACCCGGACGAAGACGATCGGCCGGCGCGATAGGCTCGACGGCGGCCCCCACCCGGGCCGGCACCACCGGCCCACCCTCCCCCAAAAAAGACTGGGGGAGGGTTGTTGGCGGGCGGACGTTTCGATGTAGGCGGGCGAGTGCCTGGCGTGAGCGGATGCCGTTGAGCGAATGAATCCGCCGCTCCAGAAGCGGGAACCCCCGACACCGCGCTATTCGCGCGCGGTTCGGGGCTTCAACTGCATTCGGGATCGCGGCGACGCATCGATTGCAGTCCGCGAAGGCGGACTTCGTGTTGTTCGAGGCGCGGTTTCAACCGCCGGCACAATGCCCGCCGCCCCGCACCGAACCGGATGCACGCGCTGAGGTCTCCCCCTCTCCCGCTTGCGGGAGAGAGGGGGCCGGGGGGAGAGGGGTGCCCGCGGCCGCGCCGAACCGTCCGAAGCGCCCCGAACATGCCGTTCACCCCTCTCCGTGCGCAGTTTGCACGGGGAGGGGCCGGGGGAGGGGCCTGCCCGCGGCCGCGCCAGACCGTCCGAAGCACATCAGTCAATCCGGCCCATCTTCTTTGCCGGCTTGGTCTTGTAGATATTGAACAAGTGAAGGATAGATGAACGTACCTCTGCTGGACCTCACCCTTCAGTACCGCGGCATCAGCACCGATGTGATGCCCGAGCTGCTGACGCTGATCGACGAACAGCGCTTCATCCTGGGCCCCGTCGTGGAGCGCTTCGAGCGCGAGGTGGAGACGTATCTCGATGTGCCGCACGCCATCGGCTGCGCCAGCGGAACAGACGCCATTCTCCTCGCCCTGCGCGCCTACGACTGCGGCCGCGACACCGAAGTGGTGACGTCGCCCTTCACCTTTTTCGCCACCGCCGGCGCCATCCACAACGTCGGCGCGCGCCCCGTCTTCGCCGACATCGATCCCGACACCTTCAACCTCGACCCCGCCGCCGCCGAGGCCGCCGTCACGGACCGCACGCGCGTCGTCATGCCGGTGCACCTGTTCGGTCAGATGGCGGACATGGCGGCTTTCCGCGCGCTGGCCGACCGCCGCGGCGTGAAGCTGCTGGAAGACGCCGCGCAGGCCATCGCCGCGCGGCAGCGGGTGAACGGCGAGTGGATCACCACGGGATCGCTGGGCGACGCGTGCGCGTTCAGCTTCTTTCCCACCAAGAACCTGGGCGCGTTCGGCGACGCGGGAATGACCGTCACCCAGGACGCAGACACGGCGGAGCGGCTGCGCAAGCTGCGCGTGCACGGCGGGCGGCAGATGTACCACCACGAGGAGGTGGGCTACAACTCGCGGCTGGATACGCTGCAGGCCGCCGTCCTCTCCGCCAAGCTGCCGCACCTGCGCGGGTGGAGCGACGGACGGCGGAAGAACGCCGCGTTCTACGATCAGGCGCTGGCGGGAATCGATGAAGTGCAGACGCCGGTCGTCAGCGCGGACAACGAGTCCATCTACAACCAGTACACCCTCCGCGTCCGCGGCGGCCGGCGTGACGCGCTGGCGGATCACCTGCGCGAGAAGGGGATCGGCAGCGGCGTGTACTATCCGGTTCCGCTGCACCTGCAGGAGTGCTTCGAGTACCTTGGATACAAGGAAGGACAGTTCCCGGAGTCCGAGCTGGCCTGCCGCGAAGTGCTTTCCCTGCCGGTGTTTCCGGAACTGACGGAAGCGCAGCTGGCGTACGTGGCGGAGTCGATCCGCGCCTTTTTCCGCGCGTGACCGGCCGGCGGGTTCGGGGCTGATGTTTGTCGTCGCGCACAACGGCGCCCGCGTGTTCGGCGGGGCTGAGCGCGGGGTGGCGCGCATCCTGGAAGGGCTTCAGCGCCGCGGCCATCGCGTGCTGATGATCTGCACGGACGATGGCGTCGCGGGACAGGTTCAGGCGCTGGGCGTGCCGTCGCGCGTCGTTCCCCTCGGCGGCGACGTGGCCATCCACCACGCGTTCGGCCTGGCGCGCGTGCTGCGTGCGCTGCGGCCGGACGTGCTGATGATCGGCACGTTCAAGAAAGTCGCGTGGGCCGCGCTGGCGGGGCGGATGGCGCGCGTGCCGCGCATCGTGCTGCGTATCGGGCTGGAAACGGACCTGCCGCGCAACCTCAAATACCGCATCGCGGTTCCCTGGGTGCACACCGTCGTCCTCAAGGCCGACGATGTCCGCCCCCGCTGGCGTGCCGCCCTCCCCGGATTCGCCGATGAGCGGTTGGTGACCATCCACGGCGCGGTAGAGCCTCCCGTTCGCCGCCACACCCTGGGCGCCGTGCGCGCGGAACTCGGCCTCTCCGCCGACACGGTCGTGATCGGCGCGGTGGCGCGGCTGGCGCGGCAGAAGCGCTTCGACCGGCTGGTGCGCGCGCTGGCCGCACTTCCATCCGATGTGCACTGCATCATCGCGGGGGAGGGGACGTTGCGTGCGGAGATCGAGGCGGAGGCGACAGCGCTCGGTGTCCGAAACCGTCTGCACCTGATCGGCCACCGCGGCGACGTGGGCGACGTGCTCTCCGCGCTGGATGTTTTCGTGGTAACCTCGGACAAGGAAATGCTTTCCTTTGCCATGCTGGAAGCGCTAGCCGCGGGCGTGCCCGTGGTCAGCACGCCGGTGAGCGGCGCACGCGAGGCGCTGGAGCCGTTCGCGGACGGTACCGCGCCCGGCGTGGTGACGGGGTGGGAAGACGCGGAGATCGCGTCGGCGCTCGCATCCGTCGTGGCGGATTCCGATCGGCGGGCGCGGATGGCGGAGGCGGCGGCCCGCCGTGCGCGCGAGCGGTTCGGGTTCGAGCGGATGCTGGACGAATGGGAGTCGGTGCTGGCGGCAAGCGGGAGGGCGGGATGAAGCTGGTGATCCACGTGGACGGGCCCGTCATCCGCGGCAACGAGCGGCAGCTTCTGCTCATCACCCGCTGGATGCTGAGCCAGGGCCACGATGTCGCCGTGGCCTGCCGCGACACGACGGAGGTGGGCCAAGCCTTTCGCGACCTCGGCGCGCGCACCACGCCGCACCGCCCGCGCGGCGACGGCGACCTGTGGCACCAGCTTCGGTTCGCTGCATGGCTGCGCAGGGAGAAGCCGGACGCCCTGCTGCTCGCCTCGTGGAAGCGCTTTCCCGCCGCCGCATCAGCCGCGCGCATCGCTGGCGTAAAGCGTGTGATCCTGCGCGTCGGCCTGCCGCAACCGATTCCGGAGAGCGGGCCCGGCGCGTGGAAGTACCGCACTGCGTTCCGGTGGATTCACGGCGTGATCGCCAACGCCACGGGGCTGCGCGACTACTTCGCCGCGCTCGTCCCTGCGCTGGCGGACCGGATGTACACCGTGCGCAACGCGACGGAAACCGAACGCGTCGCGCCCGGCGGTTTGCGCGCGGAGATCGGGGCGGCGCCGGGCGAGCGCGTCATCTTGTCCGTCGGCGCGCTGGAGAAGCGCAAGGGCTATGACCTGCTGGTGGATGCGTTTGCGCGCCTCGGCCCCGGCGTGCACCTGGCCCTCGCCGGTGACGGTCCGTTGCGCGACGAGTTGCGTGCGCGCGCGGATGCGGCGGGAATCGGATCGCGGGTTCACCTTCTCGGCCAGCGCCGGGACGTGGGCGCGCTGATGACGGCGGCGGACGCGTTCGTGCTCCCCAGCCGCGCGGACGGAATGGCGAACGTGATTCTGGAGGCGATGGCGGCCTCACTCCCCGTCGTCGCGTTCGACGTCCATGGCGCGCACGACTGCCTGGCGCCGCTGGAGGGCCGTCCGCCCGCGGGGTGGATCGTCCCCGGCGGCACGGCGGACGCACTTGCCGCCACGCTGGCGGAACTGGTCGCCGCGATGAAGTCCGGCGATCCGGAACCCGCCACGCGCGGCGCGGAAGGCCGCTGGCGTATCGAGCACTGGTTCACGCTGGAGCAGATGGGCCCCGAGTACGAGCGCGTCCTCTTTGGCGCCAAGAACGGCGGATGACGGACTTTCTCTTTGCGTCACCCGCGCCCGCACCCGGCGCGCTGCGGACGGTGCTGGAGGCGTATCTTGGCGCGGTGGCGACTGTTACGGAGCTACGCGGCAACTGGGGCGCGCTCGCCGTCGCGACGCCGTGGCCGGGACGCGATGCGGTCATCGAACGGGATGGATGGATCACCGTGCTCGCCGGCGAACCCGTCGTGCGTGCGCCGGGGATGGCGCCGGGCGTCGTGGCTCCCGGTCCGCTGCGCGATTCCGTTCATCAACTGCTCTCCGCCGATCCCAAGCCGGACTGGGGCGCGCGGCTTGACGGCCAGTTCGCCGCGATCGGGATCGATACGCGGACCGGTGGCGGCATGATCGTAACGGATCGCATGTCGTTCATCCCGGTCTTTGCCGCCACGGACGAGCTCGGCGCGCGGGTGATGGGGACGCACGCGGACGCGGTCGCCACGGCGTCGGGGCGCACGGAGGTTGATCCCGTCTCTGCCGCGGACCTGCTGACCACGCGCTGCATCGCTTTCCCCCACACGCTCTTTCACGGCGTCACACAGATGCCGCCGGGGACCGCACGCCGCTTTGGGCCGGGCACGGCGGTCAACAGCGTGGCGGATAAAGATGAGACGTACTGGCAACCGGTGGAGCGCACCGCCTTCGCCAACGTCCGCGAGGCGTCGGAGGCGCTGCGCGAGGCGCTGCTGGCCGAGGTGGCGATCGCGTGCGCGGGGCTGGAGCACGTGGGCCTGCTGCTGAGCGCGGGCGAGGACTCGCGCGCGGTGCTGGGCGCGGTTCCGGCGGGCGTGCGTGTGTCCGCCTTCATCTACGCGGACGCGGACAACCGCGAGGTGCAGGTGGCGCGTATGGCGGCAAACGCGTATGGCGCCACGCTCACGTGGGGCCGCCGCCCGCGCGAGCACTACTTGGGTGCGATGGAGACGGTTTCCGCCATGGTCGGCAGCCACCAGGTGTGGGTGGATGTGCACGGCTACGGCTTCCACACCTCCCTCGGCCTCGCCTCGCTCCCCCGCGTTCTGGGCGGATATTCCTCGGATTCGCTGCTGAAGGCGGAGCACGCGCGAAAGACGGCCATCCGCCTGCGCCCGGTCGCGGGCATCCGTCCGGAACTGCTGGAGCAGGTCCGCATCCGCCACCAGGCGCACGTGGATCGCGTGACGGCCATCCGCCCGGGGTCGGGCGGCGAGTGGTACCGCCTGTGGCCGTTTTCGATGCGGTCCACCGGGGCGAACGTGCACGGAAACCGCCGCCTGTTCCACATCTACGAGCCGTTTCACAGCGCGGCCGTGCTCGACATCGCCGCGGGCGTGCCGCAGGGGTGGAAGCGCGACCGCGGCCTGTTCCATCCCGCCATCCGCCCGCTGCTGCGCCGGTCGTGGAACGTGCCGCACGCACGTTCACGCTTTCCGTACTTCGGGCGGACGGCGAACCTGCTGCTCGGCGCGGGGCTGCGGGCCACGCGCGCCATCAACGGTCTGCGCTCAGGCGGCAAAGGGATGAACCAGGGCCCGTGGCCGCGCTGGTCGGAGCCGGAGTACGCCGCGCCCATGGCGGATCTGGAGGCGCGCCACAACCTGCCACGCTCGGCGCTCGGCGGCGTTCTGGCCGTCGAGGGGGACGCCGCGCAGGCGACCGTCCGCGCGTGGGACCCGATGGAGCGATTCATCGCCATGCAGCTCGCGTATCTGTCCGAACGCGCGGCGGACGTGGCCCGCGAGGCGCGCGCGCCGTGAGCGATTTTCTCTTTTGCAGCCAGCCGCGCGCCGCGGGCGAACTTGAGGCAGCGCTGCGCCGTTACCTGTCGCCCGTGGCGGAAAACGTCGTGGAGCGGCACGGGCCGTGGGGCTCGCTCGCCGTCCTTCGCGGCTCCCACGATCCACCGCGCGTTCTGCTGGAGGCGGATGGGTGGGTCAGCGTGCTGATCGGTGATCCGGTCGTGCGGACGGGCGCGGAGCCCGCCGCGCGCTCGCGGATGGGCGAGCGGCGCGAGGCTGTTCACGCCATGCTGCGCGACGGGGAGACGCCATGGTTCGACCGGATCGACAGCGGATTCGCGGCGCTGGCGGTCGGCCCGGACGGCGGGCGCGTGGTGACGGACGTGGCGGCTTTTGTCCCCGTCTTTGCCGCGGATGTGGCTGGCGGGATCGTGATTGGGACACACCTGGATACGGTGGCGCGCGCGGCGGGAAAGAACCGGGACATCGATCCTGTTTCCGCCGCGGACATGCTCATCAACCTGAGCTGCACCTGGCCGCACACGCTCTACCGCGGCGTCCGGCAGCTCGCCCCCGCGTCAGTGACGTCGTTCGACGCTGACGGAAAGTGGGTGGACGACGGTGCCGCGTACTGGCGCCCGCTGGAGCACAATCCCTATCGCAATGTGGGCGAAGCCGCCGCCGCGCTGCGCACGGCGGTGACGGAAGACGTGCGGGCCGCGGTGCAGGGCGAGCGCACGGTCGGACTGCTGCTGAGCGGGGGGGAAGACGCGCGGGCGGTGCTCGGCGCGGTGCCGGAGGGCGTGGAGGTGCGGTCGTTCGTGTACGCGGACTGGGAGAACCGTGAGGTGCGTGTCGCGCGAGCGGCGGCAAAGGCGTATGGCGCGTCGCTCACCTTCGGGCAGCGGACGCGCGACCATTACGTGGACGGGCTGCAGCCGGTGTCATCCATCATCGGCGCGCATAACAACTTCATGGATGTGCACGGGTGGGGGCTGCACGAGCGGCTGGGCATCCGGGACCTGCCTGTGGTGCTCGGCGGCCTGTCGTCCGATTCGTTCCTCAAGGCGGAGCACGCGCCGTCCGTGGCGCCATCCGACAGCTTCGAGCTGCCCGCCGCGAGCGCCATCCGTCCGGAACTGCGCGAGGCGGTCATCACGCGGCGTCTGGAATTCCGCCGGTGGCTGGCGGAAGTGCGCCCGTCGAGCGCGGCGGAATGGGAGCGGCTGTGGCCCTTCACGCAGCGCCGGCACAGCGCCAACCTGCACGGCAACCGCCGCCTGTTCGCCAGCCACGAGGTGTACCACGCAAACGCCGTCGTGGCGATCGCCGCGGCCGTGCCTCCCGCGTGGAAGCAGCACCGCCGCCTGTTTCACCTGGCGATGAAGCCGCTGTTCCGGCGCTCGTGGCACGTGCCGCACGCCCGCTGGCGCTTTCCGTACTTTGGCGCCGCCGCCAACCTGCCGCTCTCCGCCGGGCTGCGCGTGACGCGCGGTGTTCGCGCGCTGCTGACGGGAGAGGTGCGGGCACGGCAGCAGCCCTGGCCCAAGTGGCGCGTCGTCGCCCGCTCGGATGCCGCCACGCGCGCGATGGCCGCCCTTCCGCCGCTGGATACACCACTGCGCGCCATCTTCACCGAACAATCCGCCGAAGCACTGGCGGCGTCTATCCGCGCGGAGTGGCATCCCCTGCGCGAGCTGTTCCTTCTCCAGCTCGCCTTTCTCGCCACGGAAGCGGAGCGGCCGTGAGCGCGCCGACCATCATCCCCGGAAGCTGGCTGGACCGCGAAGGCGGAAAAGGGCGGCGCGTGTGCATCGTGCTGCTCACCGGGCTGGGCGACGTGGTGAACGCGCTGCCGCTGGTGAACGCGCTCAAGGACGCGGACCCCACGCTGCGCATCAGTTGGGTGGTGGAGCCCATGCCCGCGCCCATGCTGAGCCCGCATCCGTCGGTAGACGAGGTGATCGTCTATCGAAAGAAGCTGGGCGTAGCGGGTGTGCGGCAGTTGGCGGGAGAGATGTTTCGCCAGCCGCGCTGGGACCTCGCCATCAACCTGCACGTGTTCGCCAAGAGCATCTGGGGGACGATGTTTTCCCGAGCGCCGCGCCGCGTGGGGTTCGACCGGGCGCGCACGTTCGACCAGACGTGGCTGGTGACGAACGACCGGATCGGGCCACGACCGCGCAGGCACACGGTGGACATGTTCCTGGAGTTCGCCGCCCACCTGGGCGCGCCGGTGGCGGCTCCGGAGTGGCGCATCACGTTCACGGATGAGGAGCAGGCGGCGCGCGCGGAGTTCTTTTCAGCCATCGACCGGCCGCTGGTGGGGATCGTTCCCGCATCCAACATCACCCGCAAGGACTGGATCGCGGAGCGCTGGGCGGGCGTGGTGGATGCGCTGGAAGGCGAGTTCGGCTTCCGCGCCGTGCTCATGGGCGGGCCGGGCGAGCGCGAGACGCGGCTGGCGCGGGAGATCACCGACGCCGCGCGCCACAAGCCGCTGTGGGCCATGGGCGATCCCATCCGGCGCATGGCGTGGATGATTGACGGATGCGCGCTGCTGATTGCGCCGGACACGGGACCGCTGCACATGGCGCGGGCGTTGGATACGCCCGTCATCGGCCTGTACGGGCACACCAGTCCGTGGCGCGTGGGCCCCTACGAGCGCTACCACGATCTGATCATCGACCGCTACACCGACCCCGGCGAGGCGCCGGACCCCAGCCGCTACGATCCCAAGCTGGGCCGCATGGAGCAGATAACCGTCGACGACGTCGTGGATCGCATTCGGCTGGCGCGCGACCGGTATGGCTTGATGGACCGAAGCTGACGGAAGGCGGAGCGGCAAGTGGACGGGTTAGCTTAAGTGCGCACATGCAAAACCCAAGCTTCGGACTAGGTCCTTTAGGGTCTATCTTGCGCTGCGTTGGCGTTGCATCTTGCTGTGGGTCGTGAGCGGATTCTGAGCCTGCATCCTCTCAGTTCTGCTGCGAGCAATTTCACAGGTTCTCACTCCCCTTTTTAGCTGACGAACGCGATGAGCTTGATTCACGTGAACCACATCCAGGCAGGTCTCAAGGCTATGTTCGACGGCCTGATCGACATGACCGATTCCGTCAACAAGCCGGATCATGACCAAAAGCAGGTTTTCATCAGTCGAGCGCTAGCTGCTTACACGCTCGTCCAGAAGGTTGGCCTAACCCCCGAAGCTGCGGGATCGGCCGTGGTGGATTCCTACAATGACAACGGAATTGATGCGTTTCACTTCGATCCCGACGAGCACCGTATGTTTATCGTGCAATCCAAATGGATTAGCGATGGCAACGGTAGTCCAGAGTTGGGCGAAGTCCACAAGTTCTTGCATGGATTTCGAGACCTGCTTCAGTTCAGCGACATCCGCGGCCGTTTCAACGCCAAGGTGATGGCTCGCAGCGCTGAGATCGAAGCCGCGTTGGAGGACTCCCAAGCCACCTTCTCGTTGTTTATTGCGTATCCAAGTAACCACCCGCTGTCTGTTCACGCCCAACAGGCTGTCGATGATCTGCTCTCGGAGATGAACGACACGTCACCTATGGTGACGTTTCAGCCGATTGGTCAACGCGAACTACACCGTGCGGTAGTTCTGGACGTCAGGGAAGATCCGATCAACTTGGAGGTTGCTCTCAGAGATTGGGGACAACGTAGGGAGCCGTTCCAAGCTTACTACGGACAGGTGAGCGCCTCTGACGTAGCGGCATGGTGGGGTGAGTACAACAACCGGCTCTTCACCGAGAACTTGCGGAAATTTGCTGGAAGCACCGAAGTAAATGAAGGTCTGAGCGGAACGCTCAAAGGGTCTCCAGAACATTTCTGGTATTTCAATAATGGTATCACGGCGCTGTGCACTCGGATTTCTAAGAAGCCGGCTGGAGGACCTGACCGTGGGACGGGTTACTTCGTGTGTGAAGGGGTAAGCGTTGTCAACGGTGCACAGACTGTAGGTGCGATCGGAACGCTTGCTGATGCAGACGAGAACATCCTGGGGACAGCGTACGTACCGATCAGGTTTATCTCGCTCGAGAATACACCAGCTGACTTCGCTACGCAGATCACGCGCGCGACCAACACTCAGAACCGGATTGAACGGCGGGACTTCGCCGCACTCGACCCTGAGCAGGAGCGGTTGCGGACCGAGTTACTGTTCGAGCAGAAGGTCTATGCATTTAAAACGGGCGATACGCCTCCGCAGCCTGATCAAGGGTGCACTATAGATGAGGCAACAGTCGCTCTCGCCTGTGCGTACAACGATCTGGGGCTTGCTGTGCAGGCGAAACGCGAAATCGGGCAACTGTGGGAGAACACCTCAAAGCCCCCTTATAAGCTTGTGTTCAATGGGGGCGTTACAGGTTTACACCTCTGGCGCGCAGTCATGATCATGCGTGCAGTGGATGCGGTTCTCCGAGCGGAGATGGCCGTTCGGGGCGGACGAGAGAAGCTGGTCGCGATCCACGGCAACCGATTCATCTTGCATTGTGTTTACCACGACGGTGAAACGGAAGGGATGGACCTCGCTGCAATCGGTTCACGCGACGGTGCTGACAAGCTTGAGGCACTCACTCGATTGACACTCGAGAGGACCATCGCCGCTGTAGAGCGTTTGCATGCAACGGCTTATCCGGCCCAATTGTTCAAGAACCTTGGAAAATGCAAGCAGATCTTAGCGGAACTGGTGCCCGAACCGTAGCGGCGGTTTGAGAACCAGGAGAACAAAATAGGGAAGGAGATCCGCAGGAAGTCCTGCGGATCTCGCCCGTAGTCCCAAGATGCGGACGCTCAGCGAACTCAGCCGCCGCCCTGAAGCTGTTTGCGAAGATCCGCGAACAGGTTCTTGCGGAAGTTCTGGCTTTCTTCCGGCGAAAGCGACGACTGGCGCGTCAGGGCGCCAGCGCGCTGGTCCAGCAGATCCGGCGAAATCTCCGACAGAAAGCGCGACGGCTTGCGCGGCTTCACGTTCTCGCGTGAGCGGCGGGTGGCGCAGCCGGACAGCGTCAGCCGGTGGCGCGCGCGGGTGATCCCCACGTAGAACAGGCGCCGCTCCTCGGCGATGGGGTCCGTTCCGCCGTTGAGCTCGAACTTCTGCCACGACTCTTCCGCGTCCGCCTCGGCGGCGGCGGAGGCGCTCATGCTGCGCGAGTGCGGCAGGATCTCCTCCTCCAGCCCCACGATGAAGACGTGGGGAAACTCCAGACCCTTGGCGCTGTGCATGGTCATCAGCGTCACGAGGTCGGGGTTTTCCTCTTCCTTTTCCTTGCGGTCATCATCGTCCGTCAGCGACACGCGCTCCAGAAAGGTGCGCAGCGCGGGCGGATTCCAGTCGTCCTCCTCATCCAGCGGAGGGCGCTCGGCCCAGGTGCGCTCCTCGAACCGGCCCACGCCTTCCACGAACTCGCGCAGAATCTCCACGCGCACCGCCGCGGCCTTTTCGCTCTTGGCGTTGTCGGCGCGAACGGCGTCTTCCAGCCGCACCCGCTTCACCAGTTCGCGCACGAAGCCCACCAGCGTGCGCTGCGTGGTGATGCCGTGCTCGATGGCGGCCTGCGTGGCGTGGAACTCCAGCCGCATCTCTTCCATCATCTCCACGAACGATCGCACCGCCTCGCCCGTGCCGCGGGTCACCCCCTCGATGGTATCGACCCGCTTGAGCGTTTCGTACAGCGGCTGCTGGGCGGCGCGTGCGGCGTCGATCAGCTTGAGCAGGGTGGTGCGCCCGATGCCGCGGGTGGGGTAGTTGATGATGCGGCGGAGCGACACCTCATCCCGCGGATTGACGATCACGCGCAGGTAGGCCACCAGGTCCGCGACTTCCTTGCGGTCGAAGAACGACTGCCCGCCGATCACCCGGTAGGGGATGTTGGCGGCGCGCAGCGCTTCTTCGATGGGCTTGGCCTGCAGGTTGGTGCGGTACAGCACGGCGAAGTCGCCGCGGGTCAGCTTCTCCAGCGGCGCGCGGATGCCGATTTCCCGGGCGATCATTTCGGCCTCGAGCTCCTCGGCGCTCTTTACGCCGTGCTCCTCCATCAGCCAGTAGTCGATCTTGGGGCCGATGGCGTTGCCGGTGCGCAGCGTCTTGGCCTTGCGCGTGGTGTTGTTGGCGATGACACCGTTGGCGGCTTCCAGAATGCGCTGCGTGCTGCGGTAGTTCTCTTCCAGGATGACGACGCGCGCGCCCGGATAGTGCCGCTCGAAGTCCAGAATGTTGGTGACGTCGGCGCCGCGCCACGCGTAGATGGACTGGTCGTCGTCGCCCACCACGCACAGGTTCTTGAGAGGGCCGGCCATCAGGCGCGCCATTTCGAACTGGGCGCCGTTGGTGTCCTGGTACTCGTCCACCATCAGATAGCGCCAGCGCTTCCACAGCTTTTCGCGCACGTCCATGTGCTCGCGCAGCAGCTTTACGGGAAGCACCAGCAGGTCGTCAAAGTCGCAGGCGCCCGCCGCGCGCAACGTCTGCTCGTAGCGGGGATACACGTCGGCGGCCAGCACGGCGTAGTCGTCGCGCCGGTCGCCGCGGATCTGCCCCTCCGCCACCTCCACCGCGGCCTGCTCCGGCGTGATCAGCCGGTTCTTCCAGTCGCCGATGGTGAAGAGGACCTTCTTGAAGTCGAACGTGTCCTCGCCCACCGTGGCGGAGATGTGCACCTCCTCGGCGACGATGCGCTTGATGGCCTGGACCTGGTCGCTGGTGGGGTAGATGGTGAAGTCCTTGGGCATCCCCAGCCGGTCGCCGTAGTCGCGCAGCAGGCGCGCGCCCAGCGAGTGGAAGGTGCTCAGGGTGACGCCCTTGGCGGTGCGCCCCACCATCTTGGCCACGCGCTCGCGCATTTCGGCGGCGGCCTTGTTGGTGAAGGTCACGGCCAGGATGGCGCGCGGGTTGATCCCCTTGTCCTCGATCAGGTAGCGGATGCGGTAGACGAGCGTGCGCGTCTTGCCCGACCCGGCGCCGGCGAGCACCAGGACGGGTCCCTCGGTGGCGAGCGCGGCCTCGCGCTGCTCGGGATTCAGTTCCAGCAGGTACTGCGGAATCGCTTGCAAAGCCTTGCCCGTGAGCCTTCAGGGGACTGCGGTTGGGCGCGTGGACGCGCGGCGGGAAGATAGCCGGAAGAGCAGGGAATGGGGAATAGGGAATAGGGAATAGAGGACCGGCGCGGCGGCGGACGGGGAGGCTCCTTCCCCGGCCTCTCACCGTGCAAACTGCCGCACCGAGAAGGGAGAACGGCGGATTCGCGTGCTCCGGAGAGTTTGGCGCGGCCGCGGGCACCCCTCTCCCCCCGGCCCCCTCTCCCGCAAGCGGGAGAGGGGGAGCCGTCCGGCGCGGGGAAGGTTCGGATCGCGTCCCACAGTGACGCCCTCACCCCGCGCGCTCCGCGCGACGACCCTCTCCCACGCACAGATGTGGGAGAGGGAGCACACACCAGGCTCGTGTGGCATCCCGAACGCGGTTGAAGCCCCGAACGCGGGCGCGACAGCGCCGCGTGTCGGGGGTTCCCGCTGTTTGAGCGGCGTATTTATTCGCTCAATGGACTTCGCGCCGCGCCAGACTCTGCCTCCCGCGCCACACTCACCGCCGCACCCCAACCCTCCCCCGGTCTTTTTCGGGGGAGGGTGGGCGAGTCGTACGAGCCCGGGTGGGGGCCGCCGTGGAGCGCGCCGAAACACACGAATCTCTGGCTTTTCCCCGTCCAACCCGCACTCACGCACTCACGCACCCCGCACTCACGCACTTCTTTTCCCTTCCGGAATTTGACGGCTTCTCAGGCGCCCGTTATGTTTGCGCGTCGGAACAGGCCCGAGCACCCGGACGAGAGGTTACATGACGCTACGCGACCGCTTTCGTGGTCTCACGCTCGCGGACAGCCTGGAGCTGCGCGTGCGGGAGAACCCGCGGCGGCCATTCGTTGCGTTCGGCGACCGGCGGCTCTCGTACGCGCAGGTAGACGCGCAGGCGGCCGCCCTGGCCGCCGCGCTTCACGAACTGGGCATCGAGGCCGGCGACCGCATCGCCCTTACTCTTCCCAACTGGCCCGAGTTCGTGGTCGCGACGTTCGCGGCCGCCAAACTCGGCGCCGTCGTCGTACCCCTCAATCCCCGGTTCACCAACCCGGAACTGCAGTACATGCTGCGGCACTCCGAGTCCGTGGTGGTGGTGACGGCGGAAAACTGGGAGGGCGTCGACTACCTGGCCCGCTTTGAACAGTTCCTGGGCGTGCTTCCCGACCTGCAGTACGTGGTGTCGGTGGGCGACGAGGACCTGTGGTACGACGACCGGATCCACCAGTTCGAGGACCTGGTCAGCAGCGGCGAGGGACGGGAATATCCCCGCTTCGAGGGCGGCGCCGACGCGCTGTTCGCCATCCTGTACACCTCGGGCACCATGGGCAAGCCCAAGGGGGTGGCGCTCACGCACGAGAACCTGATGGCCAACGCCTCGCTCACGGCCGATGCCATCGGCCTGCGCGAGGATGACGTGGTGTTCGGCGTGAACACGCTGTTCAACGCGTTCGGCATCGGCACCGGCATGCTGGGCACCATGGCCGCCGGCGCCACGCTGGTCCTGCAGGAGGGCGGCGACAGCGGCACCGCGCTGGAGATCGTGCAGCGCGAAAAGGTGACGGTGTTCCACGGCGTGCCCACCAGCTTCATCCTGGCGCTCAACCACCCGGAGCGCGCCAGCCGCGACCTGGGCTCGCTGCGCACCGGCGTGGTGGCCGGGGCGCCCGTGCAGGAAGAACTCGTGCACCGTATTCGCCGCGAGCTGTTTCCGGGCGTGCGGGTGGGGTACGGGATGACGGAAACCGGCAACATGGTGTCGGTGATGCGCCCGGACGATCCGGAGGGCAAGCAGGTGGCCACCGTGGGCCGCCCGCTTCCCGAAACCGAGGTGCGGGTCATTGACGTGGACGGCTCCGTGCTCCCCGAGGAATCGGTGGGCGAGGTGGCCATCCGCGGGCCGGGCGTCATGCAGGGGTACTACCGGCAGCCGGGGGAGACGTCGCAGGCCTTTACCGCCGACGGCTTCTTTCTCACCGGCGACCTGGGGATGGTGGACGAAGAAGGCTACCTCCACCTGATCGGGCGCCGGAAGGAAATGATCATCCGCGGCGGGTTCAACGTGTACCCCCGCGAGGTGGAGGACCGTCTGCACGCCCACCCGGCGGTGCTGGACGTGGCGGTGGTGGGGCTTCCGGACGAGATCCTGGGCGAGGCCGCGTGCGCGTGCATCGTCGCGGTGGAGGGAGCCATCGTCACCGGCGAGGAAATTCGCGACTTCTGCCGCGAAGTGCTGGCGGACTACAAGGTCCCTGACCTGGTCCGGTTTCTGGATGGCTTTCCGATGACGGGAAGCGGCAAGGTTCGCCGTGTGGAGCTCTCGCGCATGATCAGCGCCGAGGAGAGCAGCCGACGGTGAAAACAACAAGATGGCGAGGCTCCTCCGGCTGTCGGCGGACGGCGCGGTGCGCATGAGGTGCGGAACGGCGGGCAGACCCGCGGGACACGGTCCCGGGTCGGCTCCGTACGTTCCGCACTCCGCGTTTCCCGCGCCGCCGTTCCCGAAGCGGATGGGCTTCGTCCGTGACTGAACTGACGGACTGAGAATCTCATGAACAACATCACGCCCCGGGGCTTCGGCCCCACGCTCAGCAGCGGCCGCAGCGCCGCCCTGCTGATCGACTTCGACAACGTCACCATGAACGTCCGCAGCGATCTGGGCAAGGAGCTCAACGGTCTGCTCAACTCGGACGTCTTCCGCGGCAAGATCGCCGTGCGCCGCGCCTACGCCGACTGGCGCCGGTACCCCAGCTCCGTCGTCCCCATGACGGAAGCCTCCATCGACCTGATCTTCGCCCCCGCGTACGGCACCAGCAAGAAGAACGCGACGGACCTGCGGATGGCGGTGGACGCCATCGAGCTGGCCTTCATGCGGCCGGAGATCGGCACGTTCATCCTGCTCACCGGCGACTCCGACTTCTCGAGCTGCGTCATGAAGCTCAAGGAGTACGGCAAGTACGTGATCGGCGTGGGGATGCGCGAGTCGGCCAGCGACCTGCTGATTCAGAACTGCGACGAGTACTACAGCTACCACAACCTGTCGGGCCTCACCCGCGCCGTGGAAGACAGCGGCGTGCGCGAAGACCCGTGGGAGCTGGTGAGCAAGGCCGCGCAGCAGATGATCCGCAACCGCGACGTCATGCGCGTGGACCGGCTCAAGCAGGTGATGCTGGACCTGGATCCGGGGTTCAACGAAAAGAACATCGGCTACAGCAAGTTCAGCAAGTTCATCAGCGAGGCGCAGGGCCGCGGGCTGGTTCGCCTGCGCAAGGACAACCAGGGGCAGTGGGAGATCGTCCCGGGCGAGCCTTCGCCCTCGGACGAGGTGTACACCGAGGAGCCGCGCCGCGAGCGCGAGGGCGCCTTCCGCGACCGGGACCGCGGCCGCGGTCGTGGCCGCTTCCGCGACCGCGAGCGTCCCCGCGGCGGTGACCGCGAGCGCGAGCGTCCGCAGCCCATCTCCGCCGAGGTGATTTTCGACATCGAGTCGGAGATCGCCCCCGAGGCACAGGCCGAGCGCGCCGCCGCCGGGTTCGCCCCCGCCGAGACGGTCCGCGCCGAGGAGCCGCGCATCGAAGAGCCCCGCGCCGAAGAGCCGCGGGTTCGCGAGCCCCGCGCCGAGGCCCCGCGCCCCGAGCAGGCGCCGTCCCAGCCTGTGGCCGAGGCGCCGCGCGCCGAAGCCGCGCCGGCCGCGGAGCAGACGGACATCGATCCGCTGCGCAACGCCTACTCGCTGCTGCAGCACACGGTTCGCGCCATGGTGCGCGGCCCCGGGCAGAGCGCCCGCGACGGCGACGTCAAGCGCCGCATGATGGAGATGCAGCCCGGCTTTGATGAGCACACGCTGGGCTTCAGCAAGTTCGGCCGCTTCCTGCGCCAGGCCCACGAGGCCGAG
This sequence comes from Longimicrobium terrae, assembly GCF_014202995.1. Taxonomy (NCBI): domain Bacteria; kingdom Pseudomonadati; phylum Gemmatimonadota; class Longimicrobiia; order Longimicrobiales; family Longimicrobiaceae; genus Longimicrobium; species Longimicrobium terrae. The sequence goes on along the minus strand of NZ_JACHIA010000001.1, from coordinate 79,489 downwards.
GTGGTGGACGTGCGCCGCCAGGAAGACGGCGGATACGAGGTCCTGCTCCCCTCCAGCGGCAAGCGCCTCCCCGCGCCCGTGCTGACGGCGGGCGGGTCCGCCCAGGCCCCCGCGATGGCGGCGGACACCTCCGCCACTCCGTCGTCCGACGTGCCCGCGACGGACGCGGCGCCGGCGGGACGGGGCCGCGGACGCGGCCGTGGACGCCGCGGCGGCGCGCCGGAAGGCGCTCCGGCGCTGCTCCCCGGCCAGGTGGGCGCCACGGCGGAAGCCGCCGCCCCGATCCCGGATCCGCGCGTGGTGGAAGCGACCGCGGCGCCGGAGGCGGACGTGGTGACGCCGGCGGAAGCCATCCAGGAAGCGGATGACGGCGCGCTGGTCACGCACCGCGAGCCGGCCGTCGCGTCGGCGCGCATCGCCGATCCGGCGAGCGTGGCCAACCGCGGTTCCAGCGCCAGCGCGGGCGCCGTGGGCATCCGTGCCCGCCGCGGGGGACGCGGACGCTTCAGCGCGGAGCCGTCGGGCCCGCCGCCGCTGCTGCCGGGGCAGGGAATTCCCTCCACCACCGCGCGCGTGGAAGCGCCGGCCGCCGAGCCGGTGCGCGAAGAAGCTCCGGCGCAGCCCGTCCGCGCCGAAGAGCCCGCCCGTTCCGAGGCACCGGCCCAGCCGGCGCGCGAGGAAGCGCCCGCCGCGCGCGACGAGGCTCCGGCCGCGCCGCGGTCCGTCGACATCGGTTCGCTCGGCCTGCCGACGGACCGCGACGGCATCGTCACCCGCATCTCGTCCTACAACTTCGTGGGTCGCGGGACGGCGGAAACGCTGGTGGACAACTACGGCGAGAACGTGTGGCGCACGCTGGATGAAAATCCGGACGGCGTCCGCGAACTGCTGGGCGCCCGCAAGTCGCGTCCGCTGCTGGACCAGTGGGCCGCCGAGCGCGACGCGCTGATCGCCGCCGCGCCGGCCCCCGCGCCGGAGCCGGAACCCGCCGCGCCGGTGGAAGCCGATGCCCCGGCGGATGTCGATGCTTCGGCGGATGCCGGAGCGGCAGCGGAAGCCGAAACGGTGGTGGGAGATACGGATCCCACGCTTCTGGGCGACCTCATCCTCGGGGAAGAGGAGCCCGCGCGCGCGGGACGCGGACGCAGCCGCCGGGGTCGTGGGCGTAGCCGCGGCAACTCCGCCGCGCAGGCGGATGAGGTGATCGGCGACACTGATCCCACGCTGGTGGGCGATGCCGGAACCGTCGCCGCTCCCGCGGGTGAGGAAGCGCCGGCCGCTGCCGCCGAGGCGGAAGCCGTCGTCGGCGACACCGATCCCACGCTGATGGGCGACGCCGTGACGGATGCGGCGGACGAGGGTGGCGATGCGCCGCGTCGTTCCCGCAGCCGCCGTGGCGGACGCGGGCGTGGCCGGGCGCGCACGGAAGGTTCGGCGGACGCGGGCGAGGCTCCGGCCGAAGCCGCGGCGCCGGAAGCCGCCCCCGTGGCGGAGGCTCCCGCCGCGGAGGAATCTGCTCCCGCACGCGCGCCGCGCGGACGGGGACGGGGACGCGCTGCCGCCGCCGCTCCCGCGGAGGCACCGGCAACGGAAGCCGCTCCGGATGCGGAGGCGGCTCCGGCCGCTCCCCGCGGCCGTGGACGGGGCCGTGCCGCCGCCGCTCCCGCGGTGGACGCCGCGCCCGCCGCGCCGGTGGCGGAAGCCGCCGACACGGACGACGGGGACGATGACGGCAGCGGCCGTCCGCGCCCGCGCCGCCGTGGTGGACGGGGCCGGGGACGCGCCCGCCCGGCTGGCGAAGGCGAGTGACCCTCGACCCATCGGCGAGCGCCGCGTCCGGGACTTCCCGGGCGCGGCGCTCGCCGCTTGCGGGCCTGACGGCGATCCCCGCCGCGTTCTACGACCGCCCGGCGGACGTGGTCGCGCGCGAGATGCTGGGCGCGCTCGTCGTTTCGGATATCGGGGATGTGCGGTGCGTGGCGGAAATCGTGGAGACGGAGGCGTACGTCGGCCCGGAGGACGATGCCTCGCACGCCGCCGCGCGCTTCGGGCGGACGGCGCGCAACGATCCCATGTTCGGCCCGGCGGGGACGGCGTACGTGTACCGCATCTACGGCGTGCACTGGTGCCTGAACACCGTCACCGGCGCGGAGGGGTTCGGCGCCGCGGTGCTGATCCGCGCCGCCGTTCCGCTGGCGGGAATCGAGTGGATGCGGGAGCGGCGCCCGGACCGCCCGGACCGCGACCTGCTGCGCGGGCCGGGAAACCTGGCCCGCGCGCTGGCGGTGGACGGCACGCACAACCGCCTGCCGATGGACCGCCCGCCGCTGTGGATCGCGGCCGGCCGCGGGGTGCCGGACGCGGAGGTGCAGACGGGACCCCGCATCGGGATCACGCGTGCGGCGGACTGGCCGCTCCGTTTCTGGGTGCGCGGCGATCCGCACGTCTCGCGCACGCCGGGCGGAGGCTCGCGGCGCGGCGGATGATCAGGTGCGGCCCCGTTGGGTGCGGCGGAAGGTTCGGCCGGTCAGGCGAAAACTGGTGCGTGAGCGGATCCTGTTGAGCGAATGAATCCGCCGCTCAAACAGCGGGAACCCCCGACACCGGCCGCTGGCGCGTCCGGTTCGGGGCTTCAACTGCATTGGACCCGCGACAGGCCAGCCGCCCCAGTCCGCGCAGGCGGACTTCGTGTCTTTCGAGGTGCGGTTTCAACCGCCGGACGAGTGTGTGGCCGGCCCGAGCCGTCTGCCGGCGCTCGCGCTGAGGTCTCCCCCTCTCCCGCTTGCGGGAGAGGGGGCCGGGGGGAGAGGGGTGCCCGCGGCCGCGCCAGATCATCCGGAGCACACGTAAGCGCAGTTCTCCCCTCGCGCGCGCTTCTGCTTCGGCCGGGAGGGGAGCGGGGAGGGGCCGGGGGAGGGGCCTCCCAGGCGGACGCGAGCACCCAAGCGTCCGAAGCGCACCTGCGCCGTTTATCTCGATCGAGATCGACATGTCGATGTAGAGCGGGCTGTCGCCGCGCGATCCATCAACCGAACCAGCCGTTTTTGTCCTTCACCTCGCCCATGACCGACTTCGATCCGTTGATGGACTTCGCCTCGCGCATTGCGCGCGAGGCCGGCGAAATCACCCGCCAGCACTTCGGGCGCGTGACCACGAGCTTCAAGAGCGACGGCAGCGAAGTCACCGCCGCCGACCTCGCGGCCGAGGCGTACATCCGCCAGGCGCTTGCGGATGCGTATCCCGACGACGGCATCGTGGGCGAGGAGGGCCAGGACGTGCCCTCGCGCTCCGGCCGCCGGTGGATCGTGGACCCCATCGACGGTACGCGCTCGTTCAGCTCCGGCGTGCCGCTGTATTGCGTCCTCCTCTGCCTGGAGATTCACGGCGACCCCGCGCTGGGCCTGTGCCACTTTCCCATGCTCGGCGAAACGCTGGTGGCGGCGCGCGGCGCGGGCGCATGGCACAACGGCGAGCGCGCCCGCGTCTCCGAATGCGACGACCTGGCGCAGGCGCGCATGGTGACGTCGGGGCTGGAGTACTGGCGCGACCGCTCCACTGACGCCCACCGCGCCGGCTTTGACCGGTTGATGCGCGCCACCCGCTTCACCCGTACGTGGGGTGACGGATACGGGTACTTCCTGACCGCCACCGGGCGCGTGGACCTGCTCTGCGACCCCATCAGCGGTTCGTACTGGGATTACGCGCCCATGGCCGTGATCCTCCCCGAGGCGGGCGGACGCTTCACGCAGTTCGACGGCGCGGCGGTCGGCGCGTGGACGCCGGCGCTGGCTACCAACGGCCGCCTGCACGCCGCCGCGGCGGACCTTCTGCTGCACGGCTGAGCGGTTCGGGCGGATACGCGAACGGGGGCGCCGGCGATCATCGCCGGCGCCCCCGTGGCGCATTCCGTGTGGCCGGTCGATGCCGATCCGCCCCGAGGCGTCGATCGCCGCGCGTGGCCGATGTCAGCCCGCGGTGAGCGGATCGGCGGCGGGCTGCGCGTTGGTGGCGGAGGATGGTTCGTCGGCGGATGCCGCGGCCTCGGCGGACTTGCGGCTGGCCCACGGCCGCGGCGCGATCTTGGGCGCGGGAAGCGCGCGCGACCAGATGTCCGCCAGCTCCGCGTCGGAGCAGCTGTCCCACCCCGCGGGCGGAGGCGCGATCCGGCGCTTCTCGCGGTCGGATTCAAAGCAGAGCCAGCCGGACGCCAGCTGCGGCTGTACGTAATCCGCCACGTTCGCGCGCAGCGACTCCGGCCCGCGGCGCTCGGGGCCGTCGTACGCCAGCACGTCCTGCCCGCGCCGCTCCCCCAGCAGCTGATCGTTCAGGCGCAGGGTGGGAATCACCTGCCAGGCGCGCCACTCGTCCCCATCCGGGGCCACAAAGGTCCGCAGCGTCATTGTCGAAGGATCGGAAACCGTCAGTCGGAGGGGCGGGCGGGACTGGCGCGCCACGGCGCAGGGTGCGGCCGTACGTTGGCGGATTCGGTGCGCCGGGTCAATCCCTTTTCGACGGCGCGATCCGCTGGTGGAACACGCCTTGCCCCCTGTGCGCCCGGCCGGACACCGAGTCCGGATCACGCAACGGGAGATGATGATGAGCGGCGTCTACAAGTCGATCGAAATGGTGGGAACCTCGGCGCAGAGCTTTGAGGACGCCACGCGCGGCGCGGTGAAGCGCGCGGCGGAATCCATGCGCAACCTGGAATGGCTGGAAGTCGTGGAGCAGCGCGGCTACATCAAGGGCAACGAGGTGGGCGAGTACCAGGTGAAGCTCAAGCTGTGGTTCAAGCTGGAAGACAACGAGAGCTGATCCCTGGTTCTTTCGATGATGAAAACGGCCGCCCGTCTGTACGAGGGCGGCCGTTTTCCGTCACGCGCGCGACGCGTGTCAGCCGCGGAAGGCGAGGTACAGCATGAAACCCGCGGCAACGACGGCGATCAGCACGGACGCCCACAGCGGCATGCCCAGCCGCGACGACTTCAGATCGCCGATGCTGTCGCCGTGCTTGTAGTCCTCCGGCTGCATCTCCGGATCGGTGGGCTGAAAGCGATTTGGATCAGGACCCAGGGCCATGTTCTCGCGTCTGGTTGGGGTTCGCGCCGCCGGTCTGCAACGCCCGCGCCGTGGCGGCATCGGAGAACCGCCCCGCGTAGAGGGTGCGGCGGCGGGCGGTCCGGCCCGGTCAGTTCAGCGACGGCGGCTCGCGGCCGTCCACCGTGTACATCGCCAGCAGAAAGGATTGCACGCCCTGCAGCGGATACTCGCGGATGCGCACCGTGAGCGCGCCGGAACGCAGTTCCACCGCCGCGGCATTGAAGATGGATTCCAGCTGGGGGCGCGTGGGGCTGAGCGTGGTCACGCCGAACCGCTCCTGCTCACAGACCGGTTCTCCGACCTGCCTTACTTCGTCTTCGGCATCCGCGAAGTCGGCGATGTGCACCGTGAAGCACCTGCCGCCGGAGGCCGTTCCTGGCGTGTTCAGGATGAAACGCGCCGGAAAGCACGCTTCCTCGACCGTATTCGCCACGCACGTCGTGTACGTGGCGGCAAGGGTGATCCGCCGCGCGGAATCCACCATCATCGGCTCCAGAGTGACCGTCCGCAGGGGCGAGATGGTTGGCGGCCCTGGCGGAACCGGGCTGCGTACCTGGAAGGCGATCATCTCGTCCTCATCACTGTCTCCGCGTACCTCCAGCGTGGTGCCCGACCACACGTACTGCTCGCCGTCGAACGCGAATTCCGTCAGATACATTTCCGCGGCCGACGAGTGCGCGGGTACAAGGATGTCCGCAAACCCGTTGGTGCGTGCGGCTTGCGGGTTGGCGGACAATCCTCCGTCCGCGTGAATCCGCCGCCACGCGCCTTCCGGCTGCGCCTGGTAGATCCACAGCGGACAGTTGCCCGAGGCGCCGCAGTACCGTCCCAGGCCGGAAAGGAATACTTCCTCTCGTCCATCCCCGTTCAGATCTACCCGGTCGTACACCAGAACCGGAACGGGGACGGAATCCAGGTCGAGATAGCTCGCCTCCTCTTCCATGGCGGCCGCGTCCGCGCGGAACTGCGCGAGCAGCGCGGCGGGAAGCGTGGTGTCCGCGGACGTTTCCCGCTCGGGCTGCGCGATGGCGGGAATGGCGATCCCGAGGGCGATCGCGAGGAATGGGGCGAGCCGGATCATCAGAGGCGCGGGGAAAAGGTGCGCGGCGGAAGAGCGGAGACGAGCAAGGATAGGCGCGCGGATTCCGCCGCGCCACCATGACGTGCGCGCGGTTCAGAACGGCGCGTTTTCCGTCAGCGGCGCGCCGGAGAGGAGGACGACGCGCACCGCATCGCCCGGGCGCACGTCCCGTCCCGCATCGACGATCGCCAGCCCGTCCGCGGCGGCCATGGACGATGCCATTCCGCTCCCCTGGCCGCCCGTCAGTGTGGCGGTAAAGGCGTCCTGCGCGGCGCGCTGCAGGCGGACGCGGGGAAAGTTCATCAGTTCGCCGCGCGCGGCGTACGTGGCGTCAAAGGTCGCCTCCACGCTCGGCAGATGGACGCGCGCGTGCCCGGCCATCCGCAGCAGCGCGGGGCGGACGAACAGTGCGAATGTCGCCATGGTCGATACGGGATTGCCGGGAAGGCCGAACCAGGGAATGCCGCCCAGCCCCTCCACCCGCCCGAACGCCATCGCGCTTCCCGGGCGGATGAGGACGCGCCAGAAGGCGAGATCAGTGCGCAGTTCCTCCAGCGCGGCGACTACGTGGTCGTGCTCGCCCACGCTGATGCCCGCTGTCGTGATCAGTGCGTCGCACCCTGCGGCGGCGGCCAGGTGCTCACGCAGGCTGGCGCGCGTGTCCCGCGCGATCCCCAGCACCACCGCCTCCATTCCCGCCTCCGCGAGCTGGGCGGCGAGCGCGTAGCTGTTGGTGGATACGATGCGCCGCCCGGCGAGCACCTGATCGTATTCCGCCATCGTCACCAGCTCATCGCCGGAGGCGAGGATGGCCACGCGCGGCCGGCGGATGACGGAAAGGGAGTCGCGCCCCGCGCCCGCCGCCACCGCCAGCGCGCCCGGCGTCAGCACGTCGCCCGCGCGCAGGACGGTGCTGCCCGCGCGGACGTCCTCGCCCCGCGGTCGGACGTTGCGCCCCGCGTCCGCGTCCGAGCGGATCACCACGCGCCCCTCCGCCGTGCCGATCGCGGTGCCGCCGTCGGTGTGCTCCACCCGGATCACGCCATCCGCGCCCAGCGGTACCGGCGCGCCGGTCATGATGCGGATCGCCTCGCCGGGGCCGACGGCGCGCGCGGCGAAGTGCCCGGCCGGCACGTCGTCCACCACGCGCAGGGTGACGGGAGAGGCCCCGGATGCGCCGCGCACGTCGTCGGCGCGGGCGGCGAATCCATCCATGGCGCTGTTGTCCCACGGCGGCAGGTCCACCGGCGAGATCACGTCTTCCGCCAGCACCCGGCCGAGCGTATCCAGCAGCGGACGCACCTCCGCCGCCAGCCGCGGCACGCCGTCCACCATCCGCCGCAGCGCCTGGCCGCCGCTGATCCAGTCCGCCACGCGATCAGCGCCCATCGCCGCCTCCGACCCGGAAGACCGCCTGCACCTGATCCGCCACCCGCCGCACATGCTCGCCCGCGGGATCCGCGTCCATGACGATGACGGGCACTGCGGCCTCCATCTCCGTATCCGTCACAATCGCGATCAGCAGCGGATCGGGCTGGGCGGGGTCGTGGAGGGGACGATCGTGCACGGCGCGGCGGAATACTTCGATGCGCGGAAACGGTCCGTGCTTCCATCCCTCGACCAGCACCCCGTCGTAGCCGCGCCCCGCAAAGAAGTCGCGGACCAGCGCGCGCGGATCGGGGTCGCCGTCCATCCGCATGGTGAGCGCGATCTTGCCCGTTCCCGCCATGATGGTCGCTTCCGCCTGGCCCTCGTGGAAGTGGCGCCAGCTGTCGCGCCCGGGCTGGTCCGTCTCGAAGTCGTGATGGCCGTGCTTGATGCTGGCCACGCGTAGCCCGCGCCGCCGCAGTTCCGCCAGCACGGCGACCGCCAGCGTCGTCTTTCCGCTGTTCTTGCGCCCGACGATGCACACCGCGGGCGGCACGGCGCGCTCCATGTCTTCCGCCGAGTTCAGGTCGTCCAAGGTGTTCACGTTGAAGAAGATGCGCGCCGGATCGCCCATCGCGCGCACCTCGTGCAGGGGAATGCGCGCGGTGCGAACCCGCTCCGGCAGGTGATGGAGCGCGAGGTCATCCTCGTCCATCATTCGGTCGATTGCCGCCAGCGCGCGGACGGAATACCACGCGCACAGCGGCTCCATCCCGCGCCGCCCGGTGCTCTCGGGCACGACGGCGTCCACGTCATCCGCCCGGGCCCGGTCCGACAGCGCGCGCAGCAGCGCCTCCGGGATGAACGGCGTGTCGCAGGCGATGACGATCACCCCCGGACGCCCGGCCTCCACGGCGAGGCGGAGCGCGGTCGCCAATCCGCCCAGCGGCCCCACCCCGGCCCGGTCGTCCGGGTGGACGGGGAGGCCCAGACCCTCGTATCCCGCCTCGTTGGCGACGACGACAAGTTGGGGGAGCGCGGCCGCCAGCGTGTCGCGCGCGCGCTCCGCCAGCGTGCGCCCGCCGACGCGCGCGAATGCCTTGGACGAACCGAAGCGGCGGCTGGCGCCCCCGGCCAGCAGGACGCCCAGCGGTTCGGGGGCAGAAAGTTCGGCTGGCGGCGGCATGGGTGCGGGGTTCGGGGTGCGGGCGCAACCTAACCCGCGCCGGTGCGGCGGATCAACCCGGCGCCGGAACGGGTCTTGCGCGCCCGGCCGCCCGGGAACTGACCGGGGACCTTGTGTGAGGGGGAGCAATGCGCGGGTACGATCCGTACAGCTTTGGCGGTGGATGGGAACGGCAGCCGGGACCGGCGCGCCGCGGCGGCTACGACGGATTTCGTGGCGGGCAGGGCGGCGGGCAGCCGCGGTACGGCCGATGGGAGCAGCCGGACCGCTACGATCGTGGCGTGTACGGGGAGAGCTACCCCGGATTCGATCCGTATCCCGTGCAGGGCGGGGGATACGGCGGCGGCGGCGCGGCCCCGTCGCGGGGACGCGGGTGGGCCGGCTACGGCGGGGACTTCGGGGGCGGGAACGCGAACGCGCCGTTTCTGCCGCCGTCCGCGTACCAGCGTCATCCGGAGCTGAACCGCGAGCCGCACCACGGTGACCGCTGGGGCTACGAGCTGGACGACACCGACGTGGAACTGGATGACGACGAGATCCTGGACGCCGTTCGCCAGCGCCTGTTCGAGGACGTGTGGCTGGACGTGGACCGCATCCAGGTGTCGGTGGAAGAGGGCGTGGTGACGCTTACGGGCGAGGTGGACGACTTTCTGGAAGCTCGCTACGCCTGGGACGATGCGTGGGAGACGGAAGGCGTGCGCGGCGTGATCACCCGGCTGACGGTGAATGCCCAGGGCCCGGGTGACGCGCACGGCGACCTTCTTCCCCAGACCTCGTCCGGAAGCAGCACCGAGCCCTGAGCCCGGGATTCACATCCGGAAAACGACAACAAGGGTCTCACACAGAGAAGCAGAGCCGCGGAGAAGTTCCCTCTGCTGCTCTGCTTCTCTGCGTGAGACTTGCTGTTGCCGTTCCTCCGTGACCTCCGTGCATCCTCCGTGGCCTCCGTGTGAAACGGCAGTTGCGGATCCGGCGGCACGAACGAAAAAGCGGGTCCCGGCGCGCCGAAGCCCGGGACCCGCTTTTCACATCGGAGTAACGCGACCGGCTCAGTGGCTTTCGCGCGAGCCGTAGCCTTCGCCCAGCGGACGGTCGGGCGGCTCGTACGACGCGCCCTCTTCCACGGCTTCCTGCACGCTGTGGGTGCCGTACATCTGCCCCTGAAGGTTCTCCACCAGGTGGGACGCGGTGTCGGACTGGCTGTCGTTCACGTCGCCCATCTGCGAATCGGTCTCCATGTCCAGCATCACCGAATCGTCCGCCGCCTCGGGCGCCTGGCCGCGGTGCAGTTCATCGACCATGAGTTCGTTGGTGAACTCCTGAATCCCCATCAGCTCCGTGACGACCTGCTCGGCGACGGAGATTTCGGAATCCGCGCCCACGCGGCCGGAAAGCGTCACGTGGCCCGCGTCGACGCGCACCTCGATCCACCCCGCGTCCAGTTCCGGGTGCTCCTGCAGGTGCTGCACAACCGCGTCGTACAGCTCGTCGTCCGTCATCCCCGAAAAATCGAAGATGTCCCCCGTGTACTTCGCGGCCATGCCGCCCTCCTGACGCTTGCTTAGAAGTGGAACACACCCCCGACGGTCAACGCGCCCACCTGGTTCCACTCCGAGAGGTCCCGGACGGGAAGCACGAACGCGTCGGGCGGCGAGGTGCGCCACAGCCGGCCCTGCAGTTCCGCGCGGATGGACAGGTTGTCGCCGACGAACCAGTCGGTACCCACGCCGGTACGCAACGCAAACGTGGGGCCGAAGCGGTACAGCTCTCCGCCTTCCAGGTCCAGGTCGGCCTCGTCCTGCAGCGTTCCGCGAATGTCGGCCACGATGCCGCCGCCGGCCAGCACGTACGGCGCCAGGCCGTGCCAGGTGCGCGGCCCCGTGAGGTGAAACAGAAGCGCCGCGTCGGTCATGAGGATGGCGCTGGGCACGTCCACGCCGGTGTCGATGGCTTCCACGAGGGTGGAGTCGGCCACGTACTCGGGGGTGAACAGGCGGCGCTCGCTGGGGCTGAAGCTGACGGCCAGCTGAAAGTTCAGGCCGCCGGTGGCGCGCAGTTCGTACGAAACGCCCACCAGCGGGGCGACCTTGGGCCCGAAGTTGACCTCGGTGCTGTCGGTGATCTGCACGCCCCGCTCGGGAAACATGATCCCGGTAAAGACGTGCACGCCCTGGGTGGTTGTCACGTCGCGGATGGGCGACGGAACGCTCTGGGCCGAGGCGGAACGGGCCAGCGCCACGAAGGCGGCGGCCAGCAGAAGCGCGGTGCGCGGAACTCGCGTCATCGTTGGTCTTGCGGTCGATGAAAAAAACGAAGCGGCGGAACCGGTCCGCCGCGGCGTACGGGCGGTCCCCAGGCCGGGAACCGCCGCTAGTACCGGCCCGAAGGTAGGGTTTGTTCCGGGGAGCGGCAAGCGAAGGACGCGCGCGGAGTTCTGCGCCCTCCGCCGCCCGCGCCGATCCGCCGCCTCCGGGTGAGCGGTTCGGGCGCGAATATCGGGAACGGGTCCGGGTCGTCCCTGACGGGAAAGGGCGCGGATCGGGTCCGGCGGGGATGGCGGATGACGGCGGTTCGAGTCCGGCGCGGCGGCGGGGATCAGCCCGGCGGTTGAACCGCGCCTCGAAGGACACGAAGTCCGCCTGCGCGGACCTTGGGGGAGAGTTTCAGTGCGGGTGCGTTTCGGGATGGGCCACGGGCGGCGGGGATCAGCCCGGCGGTTGAAACCGCGCCTCGAAGGACACGAAGTCCACCTGCGTGGACTGTGAGGGAGAGTTCAGTGCGGGTGGCGGAAGATGGTGACGTGCGATGGCGTTGCTCCGATCGAGGTCCTCGTGAGGAGTCCAGTTGCTGGAGGCGGATATGTGCTCGGGAGGTGGCGAGCCTCGCCGCGCGGATGCGGAGGGCGGTGCCGCGGGTGGCGCTCGCGCTGAGTTTTCCGCGTTTTTCGGGGAGAGACACCGTACGCCATCCGCGCCCGGGGCCGGCCCGCGCTCCATCCGCCGCGCGTCCGTTACAGCGGGCGGCGGATGAACGGCGGTGTGCAAGGAGCGAAAGACAGGAGGGCGGCGATACGCGGCCGGGTGACGTGCGCCGCGCTGGTGGCCGACCAAGGGTGGGCGTACGGTGCCGGGAGATCATCGTTCGCGCGCTTGTTCGTGACGCGTGTGCTGCGCGTGGCGTCAAACGCGGCGGTGGTGCCCGCCCGGTCCGCCGGGCGGGCTCGTCGTTTTGAGCATGATGGATGTGGGGCCGTCCGTGCCGCGGCCGACACCCGTGATCAGACATTCATCCACGGTGCATTCGCCCTGTTTGTCGGCGAGAAACCTGCATCCGGGCGAGGAATCCCTTGTCACTCAACGCCGGAGAAGCCATGTCGGTCCCGTCATCCAGTTCCACGTCCGCGCCCGCGTGGCCGCCCACCAGCAGCGCGGCGTTTTCGCGCATCGGCAGTCTGCCCGCGTACGTGTTTGCGCAGATCAACGCGGAAAAGCGCGACCGGATGGACGCGGGCGAGGACGTCATCGACCTGGGAATGGGCAACCCCGACCTGGGCACGCCCGGCCACATCGTCGCGGAACTGGTGGCGCACGCGGGTGATCCGCAGCACCACCGCTACAGCGCCTCGCGGGGCATCTACGGACTGCGGGAGGGGATCGCGAACCATTATCGCGAGAAGTACAAGGTGGAGCTGGATCCGGAGTCGGAGGTGGTGGTCACCATCGGCGCCAAGGAAGGGATCGCGCACCTGATGCTGGCGATTCTGGGCGACGGCGACACGGTGCTGGTGCCCGTGCCGGCGTACCCCATCCACACCTACTCCGTGGTTTTCGCGGGCGGCAGGGTGCACACGCTGCCGCTCACCGATGGCGGGGAAGGATACGTGGACGCCGACGCGCTGTTCGCCTCGGTGGAGGAAGCGTGCAGTACGGCGGAGAACCCGCCCAAGGTGCTCGTCCTGTCCTTTCCCAACAACCCCACCACGCTGCAGGCGCCGGCCGGGTTCTTTGAGCGCGCCGTGGAGGTGTGCCGCCGCAACCGGCTGCTGCTGATTCACGACTTCGCCTACGCGGACTTCGGCTTCGGCGAAGACCCGCCCAGCGTGCTGGCCGTGCCCGGCGCGCGCGACATCGCGGTGGAGTTCTTTTCGATGTCCAAGTCGTACTGCATGGCAGGCTGGCGCGTGGGCTTCTGCGTGGGCAACGCGGCGATGGTGGGCGCGCTGACCAAGATCAAGAGCTACCTGGACTACGGGATCTTTCAGCCGATTCAGATCGCGGCCGCGCACGCGCTCAGCGCCGGCCAGGAGTGCGTGGGCGAAACGCGCGAGGTGTACCGCCGCCGCGCGGACGCGCTGGTGAAGGGCCTGCACGCCGCTGGGTGGCCGGTGACGGCGCCGCGGGCGACGATGTTCATCTGGGCCGCCATCCCCGAAGCGTTCCGCGGGGTGAGTTCCATCGAGTTCGCGCGCTTCCTTCTGGCCGAGGCGGGCGTCGTGGTGTCGCCCGGTGTAGGGTTCGGGCCGGAGGGCGAGGGGCACGTGCGCTTTGCCCTGATCGAGCCGGAAAGCCGCCTGGCCGAAGCGGCGGAGCGCATCGCCCGCGCGCTGTCCCGCGGGCCCGCGAGCGTCTGACGGACGCGCATCGAAGCAGACATTTCAGGCCCGTCCGCCGCGTGCGGACGGGCCTTTTCGATTCGGTGTACCAGACGTGTCCCAATTTGCGTTTTCGTGCCATCGCAGCAACGCGCCAGATCGCGGAAGCTGCTGATACACAAACTCTTGACGCCGATAGCCGCATGTGAGACATTGACGCGTCGCAGTCGGTTCCGGTCGTGGCGAAGCCATGCCCTGAAACCGCTGCGGCTGTCTGCCTCCCTCCTTTCGGGCGTGTCTCCGGACCGCCTTCCTGGTCGGTCGCATCCCTCCCCTGTGCCCTTTATCGGCCGGAGTTGGTTCATGTCAATCCGTAGACGCGCCCTGTTCCTGGCGGGCCTGCTTGCCGCGGTTTCCTGCAGCGATGCGGGCAATCCCATTGCGCCTGAGACCGGAGGCAATCCGCCCCGGCCCCCCACGCCCAACGACGCGCTGCAGTCGCTGGACTGCTCGCTGAACGTGAGCGGCGGCACGCTGGAGTGCCGTCCTTCCGCGGCTTCGGCCGGTTCGGCCTCGGGGCTGATCCTGGGCAACCAGGGCGTGTACGTGCGGCTGGGCAGCAGCAACGTCCGCAACATCGCCCCCGACACCCTGGCGTTCGACGCCACCGTGCAGAACCTGATTCCGCAGGCGCTGGGCGTGGATTCCACCGGTGCGGTGGACGCGGAGGGCGTGCGCGCCTTTTTCTACCAGGAGCCGTACGCCAGCGTGGGCACGGGGACGGTCGACGTGGGCAACCCCGACGGCAACGAGATCTACCTGACGGAAGACCGGCCGTACTACCAGTACGCGGGCGGCCTGGACTCGGGCGAGGTGTCGCTTCCCAAGACGTGGAAGCTGCGCTACGACCCCGGCGTGCAGCGGATCGCCTTCAAGATGTACATCGCGGCGGATGTGCGGTATCCGGAAGGATTCCTGCGCCTGTCGCCGGATACCACGCTGCTGAACGTCGGGCAGCGCGACACACTGACGGCCGACGTGCGCACGGTGGTGGGCGCCCGGGACTCGGTCTCGCGTTCGGTCACCTTCACCAGCAGCAACCCTTCCGTCGTCACCGTCAGCGCGCTGAGCGACACGACCGCGGAAATCGCGGCCGTTACGCAGGGCACCGCGTGGGTGCGCGCCGTGAACGACGGGAACACCCGCCGGGTGGATTCCACGCTGGTCATCGTCGACAACGCGCCGGTGGTGACCCCGGACTCCGCGGGTGCGCTGAGCAACGTGACGACGCCGGTGGATTCGGCGCACGGCATGCTGGCCAACGACAGCGACGACGGCAACCTGGACGTGGTGGAAGATTCCATCACCACGGCCAAGGGCGGCCTGGCGGTTCTGCGGGCGGACGGCAGCTACACCTACCTGAGCGCCAGCGGCTTTGCGGGGCGCGACACCATCAGCTACTTCGTCACCGACGGCGTGCGCACCCTGCCCGCGCTGGCCGTGGTGGACGTGGATGACAGCAACTACTGGTACGTGCGCGCGGGCGGCGCCGGAGACGGGCGCGACAGCCGTCCCTTCGGCAGCGTGGCCGACGCGCAGGTCGCGGCCGAAGCGGGCGACACCATCTTCGTCCTCGCGGCGGGCGCCACGGACCTGAACGGCGCCTGGCTGCTGGAAGACAACCAGGCCATCATCGGCCAGGGCATTCCCGCCCCCATCACCCGCGGGCCGTACAACGAATCGACGCTGACGGTGTTCACGGCCGGCGGCGCGCCGGGGCTGTCCCGCGAGGACGCGGGCGCCACGGTGACGCTGGCGCAGAACAACACCATCGCGGGCGTGGGGATCACGGCGGCGGACGGCGCGGCCATCACGGGCAGCGGCTTCGGCACGCTGACGGTGGGCCAGCTTTCGCTGAACCCGCGCGGCCCGGCGCTGAACCTGACGGACGGCACGGTCGCCGGCACCATCGACCTGCTGAGCTCCACCAACAGCAAGACCACGGGCGTGAGCCTGACGAACGTGGGCGGCACCATCGCTCCCACGGGCGGATCCATCTCCGGCGCGGAAGGCACCGCGTTCGCGGTCAGCGGCGGGGGGGGCACCATCACCTACCCGGGCAGCATCGGCAACGCGCTGGGGCTGGCGGTGGGGATCAGCGGACGCAGCGGCGGCGCGGTGACGCTGTCCGGCGCCATCACCGACGCCGGCGACGGCATCTCGGTGACGGGCACCAGCGGCGGCGCGGTTGAGCTTTCCGGCACCCTGGCGCTGACGGGCAAGGGAATCACCGCCTCGGGCAACACCGGCGGCGAAGTGTCGTTCACGGGCACCACCAAGAACATCTCCACCGGCGCCACCGCGGCGGTCACGGCGGCTTCCAACACCGGAGCCACCGTCACCTTCGGCGGCGGCGGGCTGGCGATCAGCACCACCAGCGGCGCGGGCTTCAGCGCCACGGGCGCGGGCACGGTCCAGGTGACCGGCCCCAACAACACCATCGCCTCCACCACCGGCACGGCGCTGACGCTGAACGGCGTGGGAACCGGCACCAGCGGCATCAGCTTCCGCAGCGTGTCGTCCAACGGCGCGGTGAACGGAATCGCGGCCGCCAACCTGACCGGCAACGGCTTCCAGGTGACGGGCGACGGATCGACCGCGGGCTCCGGCGGCACCATCCAGGGCGCGACCGGCGCGGGCGTTTCCATCACGGGTGTTCCGCAGGCCACCCTGGAGTTCATGAACGTGGCAAGCCCGGCGGGCCACGCCATCTCGCTGTCCAGCACCACGGCCACCACGCTGAACGGCGTCGCCGTCACCGGCGCGGGCAACGGGGGCAACGCGGGAATCTTCGGCAGCAGCTTCGGCACGCTGACGTCGGCAGGCACCTCGGTGTCGGCCACGGGCGGCCCGGCGCTCAGCCTGCTGACGGGAACGGTGAACGGCGGCTTCTCGTCGCTGTCCTCCGCCACCAGCGCCAGCAGCGGCGTGATCCTGAACGCCATCGCCGGCACCTTCACCGTGGCGGGCGGATCGATCACCAACGCGGCGTCCACGGGCTTCGCGGTGATCGCGGGCTCGGTGAGCCCCACCATCCAGGGCAGCCTGTCGCAGACCGCCAGCAACGCCGCGCTGGTGGCGGTGAGCGGCGGCCACACCGGCACGCTGACCTTCAACACGGGAACGCTGCAGGCGAGCACCGGCACCGGCATTCAGTTCAACAACGCTGACGGCGCCTACGCCTTTGACGGGACCACGACGCTGAACGGCGGCGACGCCGGGGTGGACGTGACCGGCGGCTCGGGCGGCGCCATCAGCTTCGGCACCGGGGCCAGCATCACCAACCCGACCGGGACGGCGCTGGACGTGGCCAACGGCGGGTCGGCGGCGAACGTGACCTACGCGGGAACGATCAGCGCCAACGCGGGCCGGCCGGTTTCCGTCGCCGGGGTGAGCGGCGGCGCGGTGACGGTGTCGGGGAACATCACCGCCAGCGGGCTGGGGCTTTCGGTGTCCGGCAACTCGGGCGGCACCATCACCTTCAGCGGTGGGTCCAAGTCCATCGGTACCGCCACCCCCGCGGTGACGCTGGCCACCAATCCGGGCGCCACCATCGTCTTCAGCGGCGGCGGGCTGGCGATCAGCACCCCGAACAACGCCACCGTTCTATCGGCGACCGCGGGCGGCACCCTGTCCATCACGGGCCCCGGCAACACGGCCGCGTCGATGAACGGCACGCCGGTGGTGCTGGCCAACGTGAGCACGGGGACGGAGGGCGTGTCGTTCGCCAGCGTCTCCACCACGGGCGGTGCCAACGGCATCAGCCTGACCAACGTGACCGGCGCCGGCTTCCAGACGGTGGGCGGTAGCCTGCAGAACACCACGGGGCCGACGGTGCTGATCAGCGGCGGCTCGGCCACGGCGGTGAACGTGGGGGCCACGCTGTTCCAGGCCGCCAACGCGGCGACGGTGAGCGTGAGCGGCGGCCACAGCGGCGGCCTGACTGTCTCCGGCGCGGTTACGGCCACCCACGGCAGCGGGCTGCAGTTTAACAACGCCGACGGCACGTACGCCTTTACCGGCGCCACCACGCTGTCCAACGGAGTGGCCGGTGCGGACGCAGGCATCGACGTGACCAACAACTCGTCGGGTACATTCTCGTTCAACGCGGACGCCAGCATCACCAATCCGGTCAACGCGCTGGTGAACATCAGCAACAGCGCGCCGACCTTCAGCTACGCCGGCTCGTTCACCAAGAACAACAACGCAGTGGCGGGAATCCTGGTGCAGGACAACACCGGGGGAACCATCGCCTTCACCGGCGACGCGGGGGAAACCAAGGTGCTCAGCACGTCCACGGCGAACGCGGTGAACCTGGTGAACAACACGGGCGCCACCATCCAGTTCGGCGGCGGCGGCTTGGTGGTGACCACCACCACCGGCAACGGCTTCAACGCCACGGGCGGCGGCACGGTGCAGGTGACGGGGAGCAACAACACGCTTGCGGCCACGGGCGGCATCGCGCTGAACGTGAGCGCCACCACCATCGGCGCGAGCGGGCTCACCTTCCGGAGCATCAGCGCCAACGGCGGCAGCAACGGCATCGTGCTCAGCGGCACGGGGACGAGCAACGGCCTGCAGGTGACGGGCTTCGGCGGCGCCGCCGGCTCCGGCGGCACGATCCAGAACACCACCGGCAGCGACGGCGCCTCGGCAGGCAACGGCGTGTACCTGAACGGCGCGCGCAACGTGAACCTGAACTGGATGGCGTTCAGCGGCCACCAGAACCACGGCCTGTTCGGCACGGGCGTGCGCGGGATGAACCTGAACCACGTCCGCTTCACCGGCACGCACGGCACCAGCAACAGCGGCACCTTCAGCGAAGGCCCGGTGCGGCTGGTAGACGCGGGTGGCGGAATCACGGTCAAGAACTCGCGGCTGGACGGCGCGGCCATGAACGGCTTCCGCCTGGAGAACACCTCGGGCACGGCCCCGGTGGTGGACTCGCTGGTGCTGGCCAACGACACCGTGAGCACCATGCAGGGAAGCACGTCGGACGTGCGCGGCAGCGGGCTGCAGGCCATCATCGGCGACGGCTCGGCCAACGTCCGCATCCGCGACAACGCGGTGACCTACTGGTGGGGCAACGGCATTCAGGTGGGTGTGCAGACGGGGGCCGGCGCCTCCACCGCCCTCATCCAGAACAACCGGGTGCAGCAGACCAGCGGGGCGCTGGCGGCGGCGGGCGGCATCGAGGTGAACGGCGGAAACCTGTCGTTCAACATCTCGAACAACCAGATCAGCGGAACGGACGGCACCGCGGTCAGCGCTGACAAGAACCAGGGCAACACCTACTTCAACGGCACGATCAGCGGCAACACGATCGGCACGTCGGGGGTGGCCAACTCCGGTTCGGCGACGGGCACCGGCATCTTCGTGCAGCACGCCGGGCCCAACGCAACCACGGTCAGGATCAGCAACAACGTCATCCGCCAGATCAACGGCAGCCAGGCCATCTGGACGCTGCTGGGCGACGACGTGGGCGGCGGCGGCTCGGGTACGATGAACGCCACCATCACCGGCAACAACATCGCCGAAGAAGGAACCGCGTCGTCGGCGCGCAGCGGCATCGTGGTGCAGTCGGGGCGGGTGACCGGCGACACCGACGTCATGTGCGCGGACGTGGGGGGGGCTGGCGCACTGGGCAACTCCATCACCAACTTCAACAACCGCATCCGTCCCAACGAGCGGTTCCTGACCACCATGCGGCTGGTGGGCTACACCGGCGGCAACAGCGACAACACGGCCATCAACGCCTACCTCGTGGCGCGCAACCCGGGCACGGTCGCCGTGACGTCCAACAACGTATCCGCCGGCGGCCCCGGCATTCTGAACACCGTTCCGGCCGGCTCGGCCTGCCCGCAGCCGTCGCTGTAACGCAGGACGCGGAATTCCCTCCCGCGGCGCCCGCCGCGGGAGGGAATTTCGTGGCAGGTGCAGGGCTCTGCAGGTCCCCCGTGGTACCCCACACACCATCCGTACAGGAGCAAGGATGTCAGAGCCATTCCTGAGCGAGATCAAGCTCGTCTCGTTCAACTTTCCACCCAAGGGCTGGGCGCTGGCCAACGGGCAGCTGCTGCCCATCAACCAGAACCAGGCGCTGTTTGCGCTCCTGGGCACCACGTACGGCGGCAACGGCCAGACCAACTTCGCCCTTCCCAACCTGCGCGGGCGCGTGCCCATCCACGTGGGCAACGGGCACACGCTGGGCGAAACGGCCGGCAGCACCAGCGTGACGGTGAACATCCAGCAGCTTCCCACGCACGTCCACCTGCTCCAGGCTTCGCCCATTTCCACGGGTGTTTCGGCCGATCCGACCAGCAAGGTCCTAGCTCCGGTAAACAACAGCTACGTTACCACGCCGACGGCCCTTACCCCGCTCAATCCGCAGACGGTGGGCAACGTGGGAGGCAGCCAGGCGCACAACAACATGATGCCCTACCTGGCGCTGAACTTCATCATCGCGCTGCAGGGCATCTTCCCCTCCCAGAACTGATCCGGAGACCGTACCCATGGCACAACCCTACGTGGGCGAAATCCGGTTGTTCGCCGGAAACTTCGCCCCCAACGGCTGGATGTTCTGCGAGGGGCAGACGCTGCCCATTTCCGAGAACGACGTCCTGTTTCAGCTGATCGGCACTACCTACGGCGGAGATGGGCAGGAAACCTTCAACCTCCCCAACCTGGCCAGCCGCGTTCCCATCCACATGGGCACCGGCCCGGACGGCACCACGTACCAGATCGGGGAGATGGCGGGAACGGAGCAGGAGACGCTCACCTCGCAGCAGATTCCCCTTCACACGCACACCCCGCTGGCGGCCGCGACCGCCGGCAACCAGAGCACGCCGGTGGGCGGCATGCTCGCGCAGCCCACGGGCAGCGTTCAGCTCTACTACGATGGCGATCCCACGGGGCAGATGAGCAACCAGGCCATCACCCCCCAGGGCGGAAGCCAGCCGCACGAGAACACGCAGCCCTTCCTCTGCGTCAACCACATCATCTCCCTGTTCGGGGTCTTCCCGAGCCCGACCTGAGGAGGAGCGCCCACATGTCAGACCAGTTTCTCGCGGAAGTCCGCATCTTTCCGTTTACCTTCGCCCCGACGGGGTGGGCGTTCTGCAACGGCCAGCTGCTTCCGATTTCGCAGAATACCGCGCTGTTCGCGCTGCTCGGCACCACCTACGGCGGTGACGGCAAGAGCACGTTTGCGCTGCCGAACCTGCAGGGTTCCGCGCCCATGCAGCCCGGCCAGGGGCAGGGGCTTTCGCTGCGCGACCTGGGCGAGCAGTCCGGGGTGGAATCCATCACCCTGCTCGTGTCTGAAATCCCGGTACACGTGCACACGCTGAACGCCAACAACATCGATCCGGCGGACCTGAACATCCCCGGCCCGACGCGCTCGCTGGCGGTTTCGCAGAACGCGTTCGCGTATCAGCCGTCCACCGCGAACCTGGGGACCATGGCGCCCCAGGTGCTTCCCCCCGCGGGTGGCGGGCTGCCGCACAACAACATGCAGCCGTACCTGACGCTCAACTTCTGCATCGCCATGCAGGGCATCTTTCCGCAGCGGCCGTAATCCGCGGTGGAATGAGCAGAGAGGGCGGCCCGGTGGCCGCCCTCTTTGTGCCTGCGCAGACACCGTTTCTTCGTAACTAGCCTTTTCTGTCCTCCCGGTCGTCCATTTCGATGAATCCAACGATCACGCTGCGCCCCGTCACCGACGGCGACATGCCGTTTCTGCTCGCGCTGTACGCCACTACGCGCGAGGAGGAACTGAAGCAGGTGGACTGGACGCCGGAGCAGAAGGCGGCGTTCGTGCACCAGCAGTTCCACGCGCAGCACCAGTTCTGGCGGGAAAACTACAGCGACACCTCGTGGGATCTGATCGTGCGTGACGGCGAACCGGTGGGGCGGCTGTACGTGGCGCGCTGGCCGGGCGACATCCGCATCGTGGACATCGCGCTGGTGCCGGCCCTGCGCGGCGGCGGTCTGGGGACGGAACTGATCCGCGCGCTCTTTTCCGAGGGCGACGCCAGCGGCCGCAAGGTCAGCATCCACGTGGAGATATTCAATCCCGCGCGGCGGCTGTACGAGCGGCTGGGCTTTGTGCAGGCGGAGGTGCGGGGCGTGTACCTGCGCATGGAACGCGCGCCCGCGGCGGTCGCCGCCGGCTGACAGCGCGCCGCCACGGCTCCGATGTGATGATAAAAGGCTCGCATCCGGCGGATGCGAGCCTTTTCGTGCGGGGTGGACCGGGGAAGATCTGCGACACCTGTTCTGATCGTGTCTCAGTGTGTGTGGAATGAATGTCCCGAAGAGGAGCGCGGAAATCGGGAGCGAAGGGTGCGAAACGGCGCGGTTGCTGGATTTTCGTTCGCTTCGAACGCGAGGAATACCCGGCTCGCATGATGCATTTTCGTCGGGTGCCGGGATGGGCGCGTGCGGCCGCGCGCGGAACTCTCCTCCCCATCCCGGCCTCTGCAACCGCACCGGAAAACGTCTCGACATCCATCGCCGCTCGTCTCGCGCCAGCGTGAGAACGATCCGGCGGGTTTCCGGCGGTACACCCGACGTTCACCGAATCCGGAGTCGCTCCATGATCCGTGCAAAGTGTGCCGCCTCCGCGGTATTCCTCCTGGCGCTCGCCGCCTGTACCGGCGACGCCACCTCTCCCGTGGCCCCCGACGGCGATCCGTCGCTGGCCATCGTCGACGCCGCGCACAGCGCCGCCGCGCCGGGCTTCTACTTTCTTCCCCCCACGGTGAAGGGCGCGGCGCCCTCCGGTACGTTCGACGCCACGCTGCAGCCTCGGGTAGAAATCTGCGAGCTGGCCGGAAGCCTGTGCGGCGCCACGGTCGCGAGCTTTTCGTTCGGCACCGGATCGTCGTCCGTGCGCGTGGACGCGGGCGCGGAGCACTACATCACCAACTGGCACACCTCCAAGTCGCTGAATCCCGACAAGTTCTACCGCATCCAGGTGTTCGTGGGCGCGTTCCGCCTCGGGTACGCGGACGCGGACGTGGTGTCGGGCGGCAAGGACAAGCACTCGGTG
This sequence comes from Longimicrobium terrae, assembly GCF_014202995.1. NCBI lineage: Bacteria > Pseudomonadati > Gemmatimonadota > Longimicrobiia > Longimicrobiales > Longimicrobiaceae > Longimicrobium > Longimicrobium terrae. Next base: position 57,054 of record NZ_JACHIA010000001.1, on the reverse strand, counting down.
GATGAAACGCAGTTCGTGGCGGTGAAGGCGGGCCAGACGATCCCCATCAAGTTCCGCATCGAGACGGGGATCGCGGCGCAGGTGGTGGTGTCGCCCGCGTCGGCCACCATCAACACCGGCGCGACGCAGCAGTTCACCGCGACGGTGCCGGACCTGCACGGCGCTCCTCTCCCCGCCGCCGCAGTCGTGTGGACCACCTCCAACGCAGCCGTCGCCACGGTGGATGGCAGCGGACTGGCGACCGGAACCGGGGTTGGAACCGCCACGATTACCGCCACGTCGGGTGCCTCGTCCGGCTCCGCGATGCTGACGGTGCTGAACCCCAACACACCGCCCGTCGCGGCCGCGGACACCTTCCAGGCCATCGGCAACGTGACGGTTCCGGTTGCCGCGCCCGGCGTGCTGGCGAACGACACGGACGCGGAGGGCAACTCGCTTTCCGCCGTCGCCGGGACGTACGCCACCACGGGGGGCGGAACGGTGACGCTGGCCGCGGATGGCGGGTTCAGCTACCTGAGCGCCGCCGGGTTCACGGGCGCAGACACCTTTGCGTACACGGTGACGGACGGGCAGGCGACCTCCACCGCCGTCGCCACGGTATCGTCCGCCTACCGCGTGTGGTACGTGGACAACAGCGCGGGCGTGGCGGGAGACGGGCGCGACGCCTCGCCCTTCGCGACGCTCAAGGCGGCGGAGAGCGCCTCGGCCGCGGGGGAGACGGTGTTCGTCCGCGGGGGGAACGGCGGCGCGGCGGGGTACGACGAGGGCTTCATCATGAAGGCGGGACAGTCGCTTACGGGCGAGGGAATCACCAGCCCCATCCAGGTGGTGCTCAACGGCGCCACGGTGACGCTGCTGGCCCCGGCGGGAACCCCCAACCTAGCCCGCGCGACCGCCGGGACGGGAATCCAGCTGGCGACGAACAACACGGTGCAGGGCGTGCGCGTCGCCACCAGCGATGGAGCGGGGATCGCGGGTGACGGCTTCGGGACGTTCACCGCGGCGCAGGTGTCGGTGGACGCCACCGGCGGCGCGGCGCTGGATCTGGAAAACGGGACGGCGGCGGCCGCGTTCGGCAGTGTGTCGTCCACCGGGAGCGGGGCGAACGGGCTGCGGCTGGTGAACGTGGGCGGGACGCTTTCCGCCACGGGCGGGCTGCTGACCGGGGCCGCGGGTCCCGCGGTGCTTGTCGCGGGCGGCAACGGGATCGTCACCTACGCAGGCGATGTCGTTTCCACGGTTCGCACCGCGCGCGTCGACGGGCGCACGGGCGGCGTGCTGACGCTCAGCGGCTCGCTGAACGACACCGGCGCGGGGATACTGGTGCAGGACAACGCGGCGGGGACCATCGCCTTCACCGGCGCCTCCAAGGTGATCAGCACCGGCGCCTCCACCGGAGTCACGCTGGCGGACAACGGTTCCGCTGCGATCCAGTTCGCCGGCGGCGGGCTGGCCATCACCACGACCAGCGGTGACGGCTTCCGCGCGACGGACGGCGGCGTAGTGACGGTGACCGGGGCGGGGAACGCCATCCTGACCTCCGCGGGAACGGCGCTGCGCGTGGTGGATGCCACGACGGGCGCGGCCGGGCTCAGCTTCCGCTCCATTGCCGCGGCCGATGGCGTAAACGGAATCGTGCTGCAGAACACCGGCGGCGCCAACACGCTGCAGGTGACGGGAACGGGATCGGCCGGCAGCGGCGGAACGATCCAGTCCATGAGCGGTGACGCGGTGCGGATGGAGAACGTGTCGGGCGTGTCGCTCGCGTCCGTCATCATCCGCGACAACCTGGGAAGCGGGATCGCGGGAGAAAACGTGAGCGGCTTCGCGCTCGCCGAATCCACCGTGCTGAACAACGGCGACAGCCCCGCCGCGGACGAGGCGGGGATCCGTTTCCACAACCTCCTCGGCTCGTCCTCCATCACCGGATCGTTCATCGGTGGATCCGTGGAAGACAACCTGCGCGTGGCCAACAGCTCCGGTGTGCTGAACCGGCTGACCCTGTCGTCCGCGACCTTTGCCGCGAACGCGGCGGCCACGGGCGGGGACGGCGTCTCCATCCTGGGCTCCGGCTCGGCCGTGGTGAACGTGACGGTGCAGAACAGCCAGTTCACCGGCGCACGCGTAAACCTGCTGCGGGTGGCGCTTTCCGGATCGGCGCAGGGGGACGTGGTGCTGGGCTCCAACAGCTTCGGCAACACCCATCCCGCCATCGTGCCCGGTGCGGGCGGGGTGGCACTGGAGACGGGCGGCGGCGCCGCGGCGCTGACGTACGACATCTCCGGAAACAGCTTCCGCGATGCCGTGGGATCGGCGCTGTCGGTTCAGGAGGGGGTGGGCACGGGCACCGTGTCCGGCGTCATCCGCGGCAACACGGTGGGCGTGGCCGGCTTCGCCAACTCGGGTTCGCAGCAGGGTTCTGGCATCAGCCTCACCTCGGTGGGCGCGGGATCGCACACGGTTGCCGTCACGGGCAACCAGGTGCGGCAGTACAACAACCAGGGTGTGCTGCTGCAGATCGGCGATGCGTCCGCTGGCGGAAACGGGACGCTGAACGCCACGGTGACCAGCAATGTGATCGCGGAGCCGGGCACCGCGCCCACCGCCAAGAACGGCATTCACCTGAACGCCGGGCTCATCACCAGCGACAATCCGCAGGTCTGCGTGGATCTGGGCGGCCCGGGGTCGCTGGCCAACGCCGTCACGGGCTCGGGATCGGGCGGGGCGGCGGGCACGGATCTGCGCCTGCGGCAGCGCTTTCTGACCACCGTGCGGCTGCCCGGATACGCGGGCGGCAACGCGGACAACGCGGCCGTGGTCGCCTTTGAGCAGGCGCGCAACGGCGGAACGCCCACCGGGCTCGCGCAGAACGCGGTGGCCACCGGTGGAGGCGGGTTCGTGGGCGGTGCGGGGTGCCCGCAGCCCTGACCGGCGGCTGACGCGAAACGAGAAGGGGCGGACGGCATCAGCCGTCCGCCCCTTCTCTCATCCTCGTCCGAAGCGCGATCAGGTGAAGACGGCCTCGTAGCGCATCCCGCGCTCATCCGGGCCGATGGGGGCCAGGAACAGCTCGAACCCGCCCATCTCCTCGTGCTCCACCCTGTACATGGCCTGGGGGACGAGCGCGTCGGGAACGGTATGGAAGATCAGCGAAAACGGCTGGCGCGGGCGGCCGTTGGCCGATGCGTCGCTCCAGCGGTGCACTTCCGTAAGCTTGGTGGGCAGCCGCGCGTCGCCCACCACGAAGTGAAAGATCTCGCCCACGCGGGGCTGAAAGGTGTCGATGGAAAACGTTTCGAGCATGAGCTGTCCTGGATGGGGCGGCGGGGATGATCAGGCGGGCATCGGCCCGGGGCGGGAGCCGTATCGCAGACGGAATCTACGTTCCTCGATGGATTTCGACCACCGGCACATCCCGGGCGCGGCCGCGCGCGTCGAGCCGCGTCCCTGTCGCGGGGAGGCGGGAACCGATAAGCTTTTCGCCGCGCCGCCCATCTACCCTTCCACCCGGACGCGAACGCCATGACCGCCAGGACGCTCTTTACGCGCATCATCGACGGGGAAATCCCCGGCCAGTTCGTTCACCAGGACGAGCACTGCATCGCCATCCGCGACATCAACCCCGCCGCGCCGGTGCACCTGCTCATCATCCCCCGCAAGCCGATCCCGTCGCTGGCGCAGCTCACCGCCGAAGACCAGGCGCTCGCCGGACACCTGCTGCTGGTGGTCTCCAGACTGGCGGAGCAGGAGGGGATCGCCGGGCAGGGCTACCGCGTGGTGATCAACACGGGCGAGGACGGCGGACAGACGGTGCCCCACCTGCACATCCATCTGATGGGCGGGCGCGCGCTCACCGGCCACGGCACCGCGTGAGGGAGGGGCCGATGACGAAACGGATGACGGTGATTCCCACCGAGCACGACGTGATCCTGGACGAACTCCATCGCGCGCTGCATGGCGAGCCGTGGCACGGCAACTCGCTCCTGACCACGCTGCGGGGCGTGACGGCGGAGCACGCGGCGGCGCGCCCCGTCGCGGACGGGCACTCGGTGGGCGAGCTGGTGCTGCATCTGGGCGTGTGGACGGCGGAGGTGGCGCGCCGGCTGCGCGACCGCGTGGCGCGCGATGCAGCGGTGGACTTTCCCGCGTTCGCCGGCGGGGAGAAGGCCTGGACGGACGCGCGCGAGGCCCTCGTGTCCGCGCACGCCGCGCTGGTGGAGGAGGTTCGCCGGTTTCCCCCCGCGGACCTGCACGAGATCTGCGCCGATCCGCGCCAGGCGGACGCGCCCACCAACAGCTTCGCGGTGATGCTGCACGGAACCGCGCAGCACTACGCCTATCACTGCGGCCAGATCGCGCTGTTCAAGAAGATGCTGGGCTGATCGCCGTCCCGACGCGCCGCCGCGGGACACGAACGCCGCCGGGAGCGCATTTCCGGCGGCGTTCGCGCGTCCGGAGCCCGCTATTTGGACTGCTGCATGTAGACTTCCTCGTAGGGCTGCAGCACCACCCATCCGCTCCCCTGAAAGCGGAGCTGGAAGGTTTCGCCGCTGCCGCGCCCCAGCAGCGTCTTGAGGTTCATGTCCACGTGCACGTCGGGGGAGAGCGTGCCGGCCCACGCGACGGTGGCGTTGGGATCGGTAAACACGGGCTCGCCGGGGCGCACCAGCAGGGTGATGGGATTGTAGTGCGTGGTCATGGCGATCATCCCCGGCCCGGTGACGCGGACGTTGAAGAGCCCGCCCGACGCCATTCCCGCCACGCGACGCATCATCTTGATCTCGTACTTCATCCCGTCTTCCAGCGCGAGCAGGTCGTTGCCGTTCACAAAGATCTGCTCGCCGGCCGCCAGTTCCAGGATCTGCACCCGCTTTCCCGCGTCGGCCAGGTACACGCGCCCCCGGCCCTCCATCTTCATCAACTGCAGCCCTTCGCTGGTGACCATCTTCTTGAGCAGGGTGCCGAGTCCCTGCTCCAACAGCCCCTGCCGCGTGAACTTCACCCCGCCCACGTAGCCGATCATCGCCCCCGCCTTGCACCACACGCGGCCGTCCAGGTTCACTTCCAGCGTGTAGGGATTCTCGAGTTCGAACTTGCCGTGCGCGTCGTCCTTCTGCCCGGTGGCGGCGACGAACTGGTCGGTGGTGTAGCGGGACATGGCTTCCTTGGTGGGCGGCACGTTGGGGATGCTGAGAGGGCGGACAATACGGGTGCGCGCCGGCACCTGCCAGAGCGGGTCCCGGCGGCGCACGGGGAGTGGGGGGCGCGGGGAATTCCGTCCGCCGCGTCCGACTATTGCACAAGATCCTTTGAAGTCTATTTGGGGCGTGCTACTATGTACTGCGGCCGTTCCCGAACCGCCTCCCTTCCTCCTGCCCGCGAGCGCTCCATGCCCGTCCCTCGCCCCCGGCTGCGCATCGCGGCGCTCGCCGCCACTTCCGTTCTCGGCTGTTCGCCTCCGGCGGCCGACGCCGCGCGCGCCCTGGCCACGTGGGACCAGGCCGTCTCCGTCTCCCGCCCATTCGCCCTGCAGGAGAACGAGGACGTGGTGACCGTGTCCCCGTCCGTGCAGTTCGACGGGCGGGGCGGGTTCCTGGTGGCGGACGGCCCGGAAGGCCAGGTTCGGCGGTACGGCGCGCGGGGCGAACTGCTGTGGAAGGCCGGGGCGCGCGGCGGCGGGCCCGGCGAGTTCTCCAACGTGCAGAACGTGGTGCGCCTTCGCTCGGGAGAGGTCTTTGCCGCGGACTTCCACGGCCGCTTTACCGTGTTCGATTCCGTCGGCCGGCGGGTGGTGCGCACCATCCGGTCGCCGCTGAGCTTCGTGGAAGACGTACAGTCGCTTTCCGACTCTACGATCCTGATCTCCGGAATCCTGAACGGCGACAACTCCTCCCCCCGGCTGCACGTGTGGAACGTGGACCGCGACCGCATCGTGCGCAGCTTCTTCGCTCCGTTCCGGCAGGCGCGCAACCCGGTGGCCGCGACCATCGCGGGGTGGACCAAGGCGTCCGTCCGCGGCGACACCATCGCCGCCATCTTTGCGCTCAGCGACAGCGTGTACCTGTTCACCACCGCGGGGACGCCGGTGCGGACTCTCGCGCTCCCCTCTCCCCGGTTCCGCCGGGTGGGGCGGGACGTGCCGGAGAACGGGGACGATCCCCGCACGCGCGCGCGATGGCTGGCCTCCTTCGACTACGTGGCCGACGTGTTCTGGATGCACGACGGCGACCTGCTGGTCCCCTACCAGAGCATCGTGCCGGACGGGGCCTACACCCGCGAGTGGCACCTGCTGCGGCTGGGGCGCTCCGGCGAGCAGAAGCTGGAGATGCGGTCCGTGCCGCGGCTGCTGGCGGTGGATTCCCACTCGGACCGCCTGTACTTCGTGGCGCCCGGAGCGGAGGCGGAAAACGAATGGGTGCTCGCCAGTCTGCGCTGATCGCGGCGGCCGTGCTCGCCGCCGCCTGCGCCGCTCCGGAGGCCGCGCCCCTGCACCCGGGCTCCGCCGTCCCCGCGGCGTGGCGGGCGTCCGCGGCCGGGGCGAACGAGCCGACGCTGTTCTGGGTGTTCCGCACCGCCGACTGCCTGACCTGCCAGAACCTGGACTTCGAGGTGCGGCGGGTGCAGCGCCGGCTGGGCGAACGCGTGCGGGTGGTCGTGGTTCACGTGGGCGCCGAGCGGGACGAGGGGATTCCGCGGGCGTACCTGCGCGAACGGCGCGTGCGGGCGGAACTGTGCACGGTGCCGACATCCGTGCACCGGCGCATTCTGCCCGACACCGCCATCCCCGCCGTGTACCTGGCGGACAATGGCGTAATCCGCTGGCACACCCGGCTTTCCGACAACCCGGACCAGGTTTCCGCACGGCTCGACCACGCGCTCGCCGCGCTGGCCGCGCCGGCACGTCCATCCGCCATCCCTCTTACCGAGCCGCGGCAGGCACCCCGACCACAATAGGAGTATCCATCATGAGAAACGAACAGAAACTTCGCGGGCGCTCCCGGCTGTGGGTGGCGCTTCTGACGGCCCTGGCGGCGGGAGCCGCCGTTCTGCCACCCCGGCCCGCCTCCGCGGCAAAGCCGATGCAGTTCTACATCGGAAGCCAGACGGGCGCGAACTGCGGAGGATGCTGCAGCACCGGATACTGCTGCACGGGCGGCGTGTCGTGCGAGCCCACCTGACCGGTGCCCGGCGTCCGCTGATGACGATCCGCGGTACCTGAGTTCGATCCGTCGTACCTGACTTGATCCGTTGTACCTGAATTTGATTCGTCGTACCTGAATTTTATCCATCGTACCTGACTTTAATCCGTCGTACCTGACCTCAATTCCGCCTGCCGCGGACTCGCCACTCTGCACCGAAGGTCACGGATGAAGATTTCTCACGCCGTCCCGCTCTGCCTGGCCGCCGCCATCGCGAGCCTGGGGATGCGCGCCGCGGCCGGCCCCGCGCCGGTCGCCGCCGCGAGCCTCTCGGCTCCGGCCCGTTCCCCCTCGACCCCGCCCCGCGCCGGGGACCAGGCCGTGGTGCTGCCCCTGAGCGCCGACGTCCGCATCCGCGCGCGCCCGTTCGGCCGGGGGTGGCGCGCCGGAACGGTGGGGACTGTCGGCCCCTGCACGGTGATCCTGGTTCCCAACGCCTGGGACGGACGCCGGATCACGGGCTACAAGCCGGTCCCCATCGACTCGCTGCTGGCGATCGAGATCGTGGCGCGCCGCATCAACCCCGCCGCGCAGCGGTTTGCGCCGCGCCCCGCCGGATGGCGCCCGTTGTCCCTTGCGCAGGTGCGGCGGGCGCACGGCGGCTGCACGGCCTGGTAGCGCCGCCCGCGTGGCGGCGAACGAAAGAAGGGGCGCCCGGCATTCCGCCGGGCGCCCCTCTCGTCATCTCCCACGACCGCCGTCAGACCAGCGCGGGCTCGGGCTGGGGTTCCCACTCCACGATGCGGCCTTCCATGGCGCTGGCGGCCACGGTGTACGGCGAGGCCAGGTACAGCTGCCCGGGGCCGCTGCGGCCGGGGAAGTTGCGATTGATGGCGCTGATCGTCACGTCGGTGGGCTTGCGGCTCACCCCGGGGCCGGCGTTGATGCAGGCGCCGCACGACGGCTCGATGAAGGTGGCGCCCACCTCCTCGAACACGCGGTCGTAGCCCTGCTCCTGGCAGTACGCGTACACCTCCTGCGAGCCGCACTGGATGTAGAGCTGCACGTGCTCGGGCTTCCGGTGGCCGCGGTCGTGGTACTCGCGAAGGACGCGGGCGTACATGTCCATGTCCTCCTTCTTGCCCGCCGTGCAGCTGCCGGCGTACGCGATGTCGATGCGCACCTCTTCGCCCAGCTCCTGCACGTACAGGCCGTTCCCCGGGTCGCCGGGAAGGGCGATCATGGGCTTGAGCTGGCTGGCGTCGATCTCGATCACCTTGACGTAGTCGGCGCCCTCGTCGCTGTACAGCCCGTCGATGAGCGCCTCGGCCGCGGCGCGGTCCATTCCGCGCTGCTGCACCAGGTACTCCACCGTCTTGGCGTCCGGGGCCACGATGCCGGTAAAGGCGCCCACCTCGGCGGCCATGTTGGTCATCGTCGCGCGCTCGTCCACGGAAAGCGATTCCACCGCGGGGCCGGCGTACTCGATGATCTGGCCGATGGCGTGGCCGTCCTTGATGTACGGGTGGCGCAGGATCTCCAGCATGAAGTCCTTGGCCGACACGTTCTCGGGCTTCTGGCCGTTGACGATCACCTTGAACGAGCGGGGCACCTCTACGCGCACGTCCTTGGTGATCCACGAGTTGAAGATGGCCGTGGTCCCCACGCCGAACGCAATGCAGCCGACGGCGCCCGCGTGCGGCGTGTGGCTGTCGCTGCCGATGATGATGTGCCCGGGAAGCGCGTACGCCTCCAGGATCTTGCTGTGGCAGATGGCCTCCGAGCCGTGCTTGCCGTGGCCCAGCTCGCCGTACAGCCGCACGCCCTGCTTTTCGGCGAACTGGCGCTGCTTGACCTCCAGCTGGTTGGCCACGTCCAGCAGCCCCAGCTGCACGCGGTCCGCCGGCATGGCGTCCTTGAGGAACGTCAGGTGGTCGCGGAAGAAGAGGATGCTTTCCGGCTCCAGCACCTTTTCATCCGGCCCCACGTAGTGCTCAAAGAAGATGGCCGACATGGGGGTGACGTACTCGTGGCTGAAGCGGATGTCCGTCTGCACGAAGCCGCTGTCGCCCGGCTGCACCCACTGCACGCCGATGTCACCATTGGAAAGGTCGGTGACCCAGTGCCGGGCGAAGATCTTTTCGCCGATGGTCATGGGGCGCGGCTTGCGGCCGTGCGCGGTGCCGTCGGGGGCGGCGCCGGAGTCGGTGTCGACGTTGCTGGTGGAGGTGGCCACGAACTGGGCCGCCGCGTAGTCCACGCCGGTGCCGGGACCGGGGCCGGGCTCGTTGTCCGCGCCGCTGCCGCGCAGCGCCGCCACGTCGTCCGCGGCGGGGCTCACGGTGCCCGGCTGGTCGTGGTGGCAGCTGATGGGCGGCGTGCGCACCGCGCCCTGCAGCCGGGCCACGTTGTAGTTGAAGAGGCCGCCGTGCTCGATGATGCCGCGGGTGATTTCGTCCGCCCCGTCGGTGAACTCGCTGAGCGGAATGGTTTCGCCCGCGCGGATGCGCTCGATCAGCTCGAAATTGGTGGACGTGAGCACGCCCAGGTTCTGGCAGTTTTCGCGGTAGATGCGCTCGATGTTTTCGGCGATCACCACCTGGATGCCGGCCATCATCTCGGCGTACGGGCTCTGCTCGCGCGAGCTGCCCTTGCCGCGGCGCCGGCCGCTGACCGAGGCCACGAAGCCGCCCTTCTTGACGCTGCCCTGCTTGATGGGGAACTCGTCGCCGGCCTTGAGGCCCAGGTACGGAAACTCGCCCAGCGTTTCGTCGAAGTAGTAGCAGATGTACGCGGGCGTGATCTCGTCGGTGGAGATGTTGTCGCGCAGCTTTCCGCGCAGTTCGTCGGTGAGCTCCACGTCCTCGCCGGCCAGCTGGCGGCGGACCAGGTCCGGGTCGTCCAGAAGAAAGAGGACGCGGCCGTGGAGGCGAACCTCGGGCGGCAGCTTTTCGATCGGGCGCGTGAGCAGCGAGGCAATCATTCGTGTACCCGCGGGGAAGCAGGGAGCTGGGCCGGGATGGATCTCCGGCCCGCGGAACGTCCGCAATCGTTCGAATCTGCGGCCTTGCGGGCGCGCGTGCAACCCGTGCGGGCAACTTCGATCGAGCGACCGAACGGGAAAACTGCCGTTTCACACGGAGTACACGGAGGATGCACGGAGGTCACGGAGGAACAGCAACGGAAAACGATCACACAGAGCCGCAGAGACACAGAGAAAGAACTGCACGAGAATCAACCCATCTCCCATTCCTTTGATCTTTTCTCTCCGTGTCTCTGCGGCTCTGTGTGAGGTTCTTCTCTTTCCTCCGTGCCCTCCGTGCATCCTCCGTGACCTCCGTGTGAAACGGCAGTTTCGTGGAGGCGCGCCGGGAATCGAGATGCGGACGGGCTTGAGGAACCGAGGGGATGCGGTTAGTTTTGCTGCATCAGGGGCGTTAGCTCAGCTGGGAGAGCATCCGCTTTGCAAGCGGAAGGTCATCGGTTCGAACCCGATACGCTCCATCGCAGGAAAAACGAACGCGCCCGGACCGCAGCAGTGGTCCGGGCGCGTTCGTGCGTCCGGCATCGTCCCGCCGCCGATCGAACGTCCCCGCTTTCCAGCTACTCTGGCTCTTGCACGAAATCGGTGTTCGTGATATATTTCGTTTATGAAACCATTTGCATTTGAAACCGTTGACGGCGAAGCGCCCATGGGGATCGGGCGCAGCCTCATGGAGGTTTCGGCGCTGGTGATGCGGCAGATTCGCGCCGGCCTGAAGCACCGCGAGGCCGACGGCCTCACCTACTCGCAGGTGCGGTCGCTGATCTACCTGTACGGAACTCCGGGCGCCTCGCTTTCCGAGGTGGCCGAGTTCCTGGGCATTCAGGCGCCCACCACCTCCAAGCTCATCGACGAATTGGTGCAGGCCGGGCTGGTGCGCCGGCAGACGGCCGAGGACGACCGCCGCAAGGTGCTGCTGGAAATGACGCGCGAAGGGCGCCTGAGCCTGGAATCGGCCATCCGCCCCGCGCAGCTGTCCATCGACAGCATGCTGGCCCCGCTGGGCGACGAAGACCGCGCCCTGGTGACCCGGGCGATGGAACTGCTTTATCCGCTGCTGCTTCCGGGCTGCTGCGGCGAGCGCGCGGCGGCATGACGGTCCGCGCTCCCTTCACCCGGACCGCCCGTGGGGGCGCGCCGGGGATGCCGAAACAAGAGAACCGTACGATGCGGAAGATAAGGACGGACGCAGCACAGTGGTCGCGGGCGGCGCTCGCGGTGGGCATTCTGTGCGCGGCGCCGGCGGCGGCGCAGCAGACGGCTCCCCAGCCGCTTTCCCTGTCCGAGGCGGTGTCCCGCGCGGCCACCACCACGGCCGGCGTGAGCGCGGCGCAGCTGCGGGTGACCGAGGCGGAGGCACGGGTGCGGCAGGCGCGCGCCGAGCTGCTCCCCTCGGTGAGCGCCGCGGCGGGCGTGTCGGAACGCACCTTCAACCTGGAAGCCATGGGCATCAGCCTTCCGCGCGCGGAAGGCACCCCGGCGCCGGACCCGCTCATCGGCCCGGTGAGCGGCGTGGACGCGCGCCTGCGGCTGAACCAGACCGTGTTTGACGCCGCGGGCGTGGCGCGCACCCGCGCCGCCCGCGAGTTCGTGGGCACGGTGACGGCCGAGCGCGCCACGGTGGCGCAGACGGCGGCCCAGCGCGCCGCGCTGGCCTACCTGCGCACCACGCGCGCGGCGGCCACGCTCAGCGCCCGCCAGGCGGACGCGGCGCTCGCCGGCGAACTGCTGGAACTGGCCCAGGCGCAGTTGGAGGCCGGGGTGAGCACGGCCATCGACGTGACCCGCGCGCGTACGCAGAAGGTGGCGGCCGACGGGCAGGTGCTGGTGGCCCGCAATGCCGCCGAGCGCGCGCAGATCGAACTGGCGCGGTCGCTGGGCGCGGACCCGGCCACCCGCTTCGTACTCACCGATTCGCTGGCGGACGGCGGCTTCGGCGCGGGCGTGCCCACGGAGCAGAACGCGGCCGTGGCGCAGGCGCTGGAGCGGCGCCCGGAGCTGGCCCAGGCGCTGGCGCAGGCTTCGACGGCGCAGGCGCAGCGGCGCGCCATTCAGGCAGAGCGGCTGCCGCGCGTGGACGTGGTGGCCGATTACGGCGCCAACGGCCTGCACGCCGGCGACGCCATCGGCACGGGGCAGGTGGGGCTGCAGCTGTCGCTTCCCATCCTGGACGGCTTCCGCCGCGAGGCCCGGCTGCAGGAGCAGCGCGCGGTGATCCGCGAAACGGCGGTGCGGTCGGAAGATCTGCGGCAGCAGGTGCAGGCCGAGGTGCAGGGCGCGCTGCTGGACCTGCAGAACGGGCGCGAGCAGGCGCAGGTGGCCGGCGAGCGGCTGCGGCTTGCGGAAGACGAGCTGGCCCTGGCGCGCGAGCGCTTCACCAACGGCGTGGCGAGCAACCTGGAACTCATTCAGGCGCAGGCCTCGCTCATCACCGCGCGCGACGCGGTGATCGAGGCGCGCTTCACCACGGCGGCGGCGCAGGCCAACCTGGCGCGCGCGGTGGGCTCGGCCGACACGCTGCGCTGAGCGTTTCTGGCGGGACGGACGAACAACCTGCGGCGGCCGCGCGGCGCGGAGCCGGATTCATATTGACGAACGACGAGGGAGAAGGCCCCATGGCCCAGATGGAAGAGACAGTGGAACCGCGCGCGGCGCATGCGCCCGCGCAGCCGGCCCGCACCGCTCCGGCGGAGCCCGCCGGCGGGGGAATGCGCAAGCGCATCATCCTTGGCGTGGTGGCGGTGGCGCTGGTGGGGCTCGCGATCTGGGGCTTCCGCAAGTGGCAGTGGTCGCAGTCGCACGTGACCACCGACAACGCGCAGGTGGAGGGGCACATCACCCCCGTGCTGGCGCGCACCGGCGGCTACGTGAACAAGGTGATGGTGCAGGACAACCAGCACGTCAAGGCGGGCGATGTACTGGTGGTGCTGGACGACCGCGACCTGCAGGCCCGGCTGGCCCAGGCCAACGCCGAGCTGAACGCGCTGCTGGCCGTCTCCGGCGGCGAGGGGCACGTGGGGCAGGCGGCGGCGCAGATCGGCGGGGCGGAGGCTTCGGCGTCGGCGTCGCAGGCCCAGGTGGCCCAGGCCCAGGCCCAAGTGCGGCAGGCGCAGGCGGCGGCCCGCAAGGCCACTTCCGACCTGGAGCGCATGCGCACGCTGGCGGCCCGCAACATCGTGAGCCAGCAGCAGCTGGACGCGGCCAACGCGGCGTCCGAGGCGGCCAACTCGGCGGTGTCGGCGGCCCAGGCGCAGGTGACGGCGGCGCAGCGCAACGCCAGCGCGGCGTCGCAGCAGGTGACGGTGGCGCAGGCCGGGCTGCAGGGCGCCGACGCCCGGGTGGCGGCGGCCCGCGCGGCGCGCGACGGGGTGGCGCTGCAGCTGAGCTACACCCGCGTGGTCGCCCCGGCGGACGGCGTGGTGAGCAAGCGCACGGTGGAGGCGGGGCAGCTGGTGCAGCCCGGCCAGCCGCTGATGACGGTGGTGCCGCTCACCGACGTGTGGGTGGTGGCCAACTTCAAGGAGACCGAGGTCCGCACGGTGGTGCCGGGTGAGGACGTGGAGTTCGAGGTGGACGCCTATCCGGGCCACGCCTTTCACGGCGAGGTCGAGAGCCTGAGCCCGGCCACGGGCGCCAAGTTCAGCCTGCTGCCGCCGGACAACAGCACGGGCAACTACACCAAGGTGGTGCAGCGCATTCCGGTCAAGGTGCGCGTCACCGGCGGAATGGACGCCGCGCACCCGCTGCGGCCGGGGATGAGCGCCGAGGTCGTGGTCGACATCCCGTCCACGTGATCTGAATGCGGGAACGGCCTGGATGTTCGCACAGCCGTTTCCGCACTCACGCACTGACGCACACAGCACTAACGCACTCACGCACTTCGGTTCTGGGCGTGTCCCCGCTGCGCGGGGCCGGGCTTCGCGCGCCGTAGGCAACGATACAGCTGTTGCCAACGGCGCCGAGCCCCCGGTTCGCGCCACGGTTGATCTCGTAGAGCGAAGTCGAGGCACGCGCGAACCGGGTTCTCGGCCCTCCGGGCGCGAATCCCTCACGCGGCGCCCGCCGGCTTCGGCCCGTGATCCACGCTGACGTTCACGCCAACGCGCCCGGAGGCAGCCGCCTCCGGGCGCTTCGTTCGTTCCGGCGAGCATGCCTCGTGTCCCCGCGCGTCTCCCGTGCAGCAGCCCCGATCGTGGACGCGCCAGCGGCCGCGAGTCGGGGCTTCGCGTTGTTCGAGCGGCGGATTCATCCGCTCAGGGATACCCGCACACCTCGCCCGAACGGCGCCGCCGTGCTGAGCGCCTTGTCGTCCCGAGCGTGCTTGACCAGAGATGACGGCTATCATATGATAATCGTCATATGAAACTGCCGGGCGATGCTGACCCGGGGAATCCGACGCGCGAGCACGGGAGCCACGATGCGGGATGAGAGTTCTGAAGGCCGTGCAGGCGTGCGTCCGCCCGCCGCGGGACGGGGGAGGGCAGGCGTGGGCGCGACACGTGGCCGCGCGACCGGCGGGGAAGCCGGCGCGCTGGCCGGCCTCGTCGGAGTGTGGCCCGCATGACGGCGGTCGCACAGGACGCCGCCGCGATGCCCGTCGCCGAACCAAACTCGCGGGCGGCGCGCGTCATCAACCCGTGGATCGTGCTCGTATCGACGGCGTTCGCCATGTTCGCCGTGTTTCTCGACACGACCATCCTGTTCATCGCGTTTGCCGCCATCGGCGCTGACTTCGCCAGCGCCGGGACCTCCGCGCTGTCGTGGGTGCTGAACGCGTACACCATCGTCTTTGCGGCCATGCTCATCCCCGCCGGGCGGCTGGCGGACCGCATCGGGCGGCGGAGGACGTTTCTGGCCGGCGTCGTCGTGTTCACCGTGGCCTCCATGCTGTGCGGCGCGGCGCCCACGGTCGGCGTTCTGGTGATTGCGCGAATGCTGCAGGCGGTGGGCGCGGCGGCGCTGGTGCCGTCGTCGCTCGCGCTGGTGCTGCAGACGTTTCCGCGCGCCCGGGTGCCGCTCGCGGTGGCGGTGTGGAGCGCGGTGGGCGCGGTGGCGGGCGCGCTGGGGCCCACGCTGGGCGCCGTGGTGGTGGAGCACCTGGGATGGCGGTGGGCGTTCTACATCAACCTTCCCGTCGGCATCATCAGCCTGCTGCTGGGGATGCGCGTGCTGCCGGAGGGGCGCGAGCAGAATCCGGGTCGCTTTCCGGATGCCGCCAGCATCGTGCTGCTGATGGCCTCGCTCGCGCTGAGCGCCTACGCCGTCGTGCAGACGGAGGAGTGGGGGTGGGTAAGCGTGCGCTTCGCGGCGGCGTTCGCGGCCTCGCTGCTGCTGCTGGGCGCCTTCATCGAGCGGTGCCGGCGGGTGGAGAACCCGCTGTTCGACCTGGGATTGTTCCGCTCCCGCCCGTTTCGCCTGGCCAACTGGGCGATGCTGGTCTTTTCGACCGGCTTCTCGGCGATGTTCCTGGGCAACGTGCTCTTTCTGACCCAGGTGTGGCGGTATCCCATCCTGCGGGCGGGGATGGTGATCTCGGCCGGGCCGCTGGTGGTGGCGGTGATGGCGCCGGTGTTCGGGCGGCTGGCGGGGCGGGTGGGGCAGCGGGCGCTGCTGGTGCCGGGCGGGCTGGTGTGGGCGTCCGGCGCCGCCCTGCTGCTTCTGACCGCCACGACCGCGCCGCGATCCCCCGCGCACTATCTGCCCGCGCTTCTGCTTACGGGGCTGGGCGTTGCGCTGTGCATGCCGCAGCTGTCGTCGGTCTCCGTGCAGGGCCTTCCGTCCGACAGCTACGGCGCGGGCGCCGCGGTCAACCAGGCCGTCCGCAACCTGGGCGCGACGCTGGGCGTGGCGCTGGTCCTGGCCTTCACCAGCCATCCCTCTGCCAACCCGATGACCGGATTCCACCACACCTGGTGGCTGATGATCGTGAGCGGCGCGTCGGTGTCGCTGCTGAGCTTCTTTCTGCCGCGCGCACCCCGTCAGCCCGCGCGGAACTGATCGTCAGCCGCGCGCTCCGGGACGGCGCGGCGCCGATCAGTATCCGCCAGCCACAAACTTCGTGATGCGCGCGGCCGGATCAGTATCCGCCAGCGGCGAACTCCGTCCGAACGCGGCAACGGTCGTTATCCGCCGGTGGCGAGTTCCGCGGTGAGCGCGGTGCGGTAGCGGTCGAGCTCGGTGTCCAGGATGGCGGCTTCCGCATCGGAACCCGCCTCCCAGCGGGCGAACTGCATCTCGCCCAGGCAGGCGGCGGCGTACGCGGGTCGGTACGCGGCGACGGCCTGCCTGAGCTCATCCACCGGTTCTCCCGCGGAGCACTGGTGGATGAGCGCATCCAGTTCCGCGCCGTCGAATCCCCACTCCACCGCGGCACCCGCGAGGTCCCAGGCTGCGTCGGCGGGGCCGGGAAGGCGCGTGCCGGCACCGTGGTCCACCGCATCGACCTTGGTGATGCCTGCGGGACCGCGAATCCACTCCTGTGGCGCCAACCGCGCGTCGGCGATCACCGCATCGCGCGGCGGAAGCGCATCGATCCGCGCCAGCGCAGCGGCCAGCCCGGGCACGTCGCCCAGCGCTTCGCGGGCGTTTTCCTCCAGCGCCGCACGGACGGGCGCGGGATCCACCGCCTTGCCCGTGCGGAACCGCCCGGCGCGCGCGGCCAGGTAGCGCGCCACCGCCGCGCGCGCATCCGGATCCGCCACGTCCGCGCGGGTGAGCGGCGTTCCTGGAATCCAGCGAAGCACCACGAAACCATCCCACGCGCCCAGCACGGCGGGCCCGGCGCCGAGGTCGGCGAGCACGATGGCCCGGTCGCGCGCGGAGGCGCCCCATCGCCCCAAGCCGGCGTAGCGGATGAGCCACTGCGTCCCCGCGGGATCAACCGCGCGCACCTTCACCCGTTCGTGGATGGGCGCGGCAGGAAGCTCCGCGGCGCCATCGACCACCCCGCGCCACGCGCCCCACGAAAGATCGTCGCCCAGCGTCAGCCCGAAGCGCTCGGCGACGCGGCGGACGCGCTCGGGATCGACCTGTGGCGCGTACCGACGCGCGGAGGCGAACCACGCGCGGCGCTCCTCCGGCGCCAGCGGCATCGCGCCCTCGCCGCTGGGAAAGAGGACGATCCGCCGTTCATCCACCCCATGCGTTTTCAGCCACTCGTGGACGCGCCAGAACGTCTCGCCCGTGGCGCCGGGCCCTTCATCCACCACCAGCACGTCGCCGCCGTCCGCCACGCCCGGGCGAACGACGTCGCGCCACACGGATTCCGCCTCGATCGTGCGCTGGCCGGACGGGCCGCGCGGGCGCAGCGTGGCGCGCCGCTCCGTCCCCAGCGCCGCCGCGACCACGGCGGACAGGCTGGTGCCGATGCTGCGGATGCCGAGCACCACCGCGCGCCGCGCCTGCTCCGCTCCCACCTCCGCCGCGTAGCGCCGCGCCGCTTCCGCAAACGCCGCGGGATCCAGCGCGTAGTGCAGGTAGCCCTCCGGGGCCTTGATGCGCAGCGGTTCTTCGTACGTGAGCCGGATGGCGGCCAGCGCCTCCGCGGCGCGGTCGAGCGCACGCGGGGCGGGGGATTGGCGGGACAGGTACGCGCGCCCGGCTTCCACCATCAACCGCGTGAACTCCTCTTCCGACACGGGCTGGTCAAGCGACCCGGCGTCCCGCGCGTCCAGGACGGCCTGCTCCAGTTCGCCCGCGCGCACCAGAAAGGCGACCGCGTCGCCATCGCGCGCGGCCTGCTCCAGCTCCTGAACTTCATCCATCAACCGCACGTCGCGCCATGCGTCGCGAAACGAAATCACGCGCCTCCGCCGTTCATCCGCCCGAATCCTTTCATTCACGGAACCGATCCTGCACGCGGCCGGCGCCAGCGCAACACAGGTGCCGCCCACTCGACGACGATGACGGACGATTCCGCCCTTCGCCTCTACATCTTTGACGCCGACGACACACTGCGGCGCACCACCGTCCCCGGCAAGCCGTGCCCGCACCGCCTCGGCGAGTGGGAACTGCTGCCGCGCGTGCACGAGCGGCTGTCCGCGATGGACTGGACGACGCTGCGGCTGGGGATCGCTTCCAACCAGGACCAGGTCGCCTACGGCCACATGACGCGGGAAACGTGTCACGCGCTGTTCGAAGATCTGATCCGCGCGGCAGTGGGGCGCGACGTGCCGGAAGCATTCATCCGCTTCTGCCCGCACGCGCTGGAGGTGGAATGCGAGTGCCGCAAACCCGCCCCCGGCATGCTGATGGACATCATGCGCCATTTCGGCGCGCGGGCGGATGAGACGGTATTCGTCGGCAACGCGCCGTCGGACGAGGAGGCGGCGCGGGCGGCGGGAGTGCGGTTCGCGTGGGCCTGGGATTTCTTTGGATGGTGAGGGGAGGAACTGCATCTCACGCGGAGGCCGCGGGGGGCGCGGAGGTCGCGGGGGAGTTGCGGTGGAGGGCCCGGCGGATCGCGGACGAGCGCGTGGCCGGTACGCTGGATGTACGCAGGATCGTTGATGATTGCCCGCCCGTCTCCTCCGCCCACACGTTCCCCCGGTTGCGATGCGCTTCCTCTCCCTCCGCCCGGTGTCTCTGCTCGCGATGATCGCCTTTTCCGCCAGGGCAGCGGCGGCGCAGCCGCAGGCGGGCATCCCGGTGGAACTCCGTCTGCCGCAGCCTCCCGTCATCGCCGTCGTCCGTGGCGCCTGGTACGCGGTCATCGATCTGCATGTGGGCAACCTGCTGGACCAGCCGCTGCGGCTGACGAGCGTCCGCGCCGCCGTCCCGGGTAGCACCGTGGCGATACGGGAGTATTCCGGCGCGGAACTCCGGGCCAACCTCAAGGCGTTCGGCGCGGCGGACTCCGCGGGCGCCACGCTGCTGCCGCCCGGCGGACGCGTAATTGTGTACCTGTGGATTCCGATGCGCGCGGCCACGTCCTCGCTGGACGTGAGCGTCGTTCTGGCGGCGGCGAGCGGTGCGGAGCGCACCGTGGCCCTTGAATCGCTGCCCATTCCCCCCACGCCGCCGGTGGAGATCGGGCCGCCGCTGCGGGGCGGCGACTGGGTGGCGGCAAACGGACCGGACCCGGATTCCATGCCCGGCCACAACCGGCTGCTGGTGAACGTGGCGGGGCGCATCGTCACGCCCCAGCGGTTCGCCACGGACTGGGTGCGGCTGGGGGACGACGGGCGGCTCTGGCGCGGCGCGCCGACGCGGAACGAGAACTCGGCCACTTGGCGCGCGGAGGTGCTGGCGGTTGCGGACGGAAAGATCGTGGAGGCGGTAGACACCCTTCCCGACAACACGCCGCCGGAAATCGTGCGCGGCGAGGCCAACCGCCTGGTGCTGCGCGTGGGCGAGCGGCAGTACGCCACCTACGCGCACCTGCGGCGCGGAAGCCTGCGGGTGCGCGCGGGAGACCGCGTGCAGCGCGGCCAGGTGCTGGCGGACATCGGCAACTCCGGAAACTCCACCGGGCCGCACCTGCACTTTCACCTGCTGGATGCCCCGTCCGCAATCGCGGGAGAGGGAATTCCGTTCGTCATCTACCGCTACACGCTGCTGGGCGTGCTGACGGGGCTGGACGAGTACGACGAGCGCGGCGCGGCGTGGCGCCCCTCCGGCCCCACCCGCGTGCGCACCCTTGAAATGCCCGCAGGCGGCGAAGTGGTCCGCTTCTGACCGCGATCCCGCCGCACGGGAAACGGGGCCGGACGCATCGATGCGTCCGGCCCCGCTCTTTCATCATTTCACCCTGTCACGGAGCGAAGGCCCGCGGACCGCGCCTGCCTCCTCCGTGCCCTCCGTGCATCCTCCGTGACCTCCGTGTGAAACGGCCGTTACCCACCCCGGCGACCGTACGACGGGGGAGGAACGCGAACGGAACCCTCAGGCTCCGGTTCCCGCCAGCAGCTGCGTGGCATCCTGCCGCTCCGCCGCGGACAGGTTCAGCCGGATGATCAGCTGCAGCAGCTCGCGCGCGGTGTGCGCCGAGAACGTGGGCGAGTGCGGCAGCAGCAGCGGCGGAAAGTCGAAGCCCTCGCCCAGGCGTTCGCGCGCGGCCAGGGTGAGCATGGCCGGCTCGTCCCGGTTCAGCGCCGCCATCGCCTCGGGGTCGTCGGCCAGCACCACGCGGATCTCCCCGGGACCGTCGAGGGTGTCGGCGTACATGGCCCGCAGCCGGTTGCCGAACTCCGGGTCCACGCACACCAGCGTCACCCCGCCGTTGCGGATCTGCCGCTGCACCGTCTCGATCACCTCGGTGTTCACCGTGAGCGTCACCGCCGGCACGCCGACGTTTTCCGCCGCCTTGCGCACCAGCCGCGAGTGGTAGCTGGTGGTGACCACCATGTCCGCCTGCCGGATCGCCTCTTCCACCGCGTGGAACTCCACCGAGCGCTCCGGCCGCGGCAGGGGAACGGGCGAAATGTAGACGGGGACGGACTCGATGCCGAACTGCTCGCGCAGCTCCGCGCAGTAGGCCGTCATCTGGTCCACGTTGCTTTCCACGCACGCGCACGTGAGGCGCACCGTGCTGGTGCAGCGGCGGATGAGTTCGGGGATTTCGGCCAGCGTCATGCGCCGCTTCCATCCCTCCACCAGCACGCCGGCCATCCAGCGCGCCGTCTCGGCCAGGATCTCGCCGCCGAGCTGGTCCTGGGGGGCCAGGTACACGCCGGACCGGCCGCGCACCTCCACCAGCCCCTCGTCTTCCAGAATGCGGTAGGCCTGGGCCACCACGCGGTGGTCCACCCCCATCTCGCGCCACAGGGCGCGGATGCTGGGGAGGCGGTCCCCCGGCTGCAGCAGCCCCAGGTGGAGCGAGCTGAGAATTCGGTCGCGCAGCTTGTCGCTGAGAGCGGTTTCCTGATCCATCGATCCGGTGGAGACTGGCGTTCGGTGTGCCCGCGCGGGGCCGGACGGCCACCGCGAGTGCCTAATAGGATCGTCTTGCGGGGGGTTCGCGCAACACGTACCCTGCATCGTACGCGGGGTGCCGCGTCCGCCGACAGGTGGTGTGGCGTGCTCCCTGCGTTGAAATTCCCTCTAATGAGCGTCTTTCGGACCACCAGCACAAGCCCGACGCGCGCCGGGCCGCCCCGCCGGCCCCTTCGGGCTGGTCGGGGCCGCGCGCTTTCGTCCTTCTGCGGCCTGGTCTGAATGCTGTTGTCCGTCCTCGTCATCCTGGTTCTGATCGCCCTCACGGCGCTGTACGTGGCGGCCGAATTCGCGGCGGTAAGCGTGCGCCGCAGCCGCATTCGCCAGCGCGCCGAGCAGGGCGACGCCTCGGCGCGCCGCGTGCTTCCCTATCTGGACAACCCGCAGGCGCTGGACCGCTACATCGCCGCCTGCCAGATCGGCATCACCCTCACGTCGCTCATCATCGGCGCCTTTGGGCAGGCCGCGCTGGCCGAACCGCTGGCCGGGCTTCTCCAGCGCATCTGGAGCGGCCTGACCCCCGCCACCGCCCTTTCCACCTCGGCGGTCGTCATCCTGGTGGGGCTGACGGTTCTGTCGATGGTGCTGAGCGAACTCGTCCCCAAGTCGCTGGCGCTGCAGTTTCCCACCCAGGTGGCGCTGCGCACCTCGCTGCCGATGAAGTGGTCCATCTCGGCGTTCGGCATCTTCATCCGCTTTCTGAACGGCAGCGGGGCGCTGGCGCTGCGGGTCATGGGGGTGGAGACGACCGGCCACCGCCACATTCATTCCCCCGAGGAAATCGACCTGCTCATTGCCGAAAGCCGCGACGGAGGGCTGCTGGAGCCCGACGAGCACCGGCGGCTGCGGCGCGCCCTTCAGCTGGGAATCCGCCCCGCGCGCCACCTGATGGTGCCGCGGCAGGAGATCGTGGGCGTGGACGTGGATACGCCCGTGGCCGAACTGCTGCGCACCATGGCGGACGCGCCGTACACGCGCCTTCCCGTGTACCGCGGCGACATCGAGCACGTGGAAGGCCTGCTGCACACCAAGGACCTGTTCCGCGGCTACCTGGCCGGCGGCCCGCTCACGTCCGTCCGCCAGCTCATGCGCCCCATTCTGATGGTGCACGAGAGCGTCACGGCCGACCGCCTGCTCACGCTGATGCGCGAAAAGCGCAGCCACCTCGCCATTGTGCTGGACGAGTTTGGCGGCGTGGCCGGGCTGGTGACGCTGGACGACGTGCTCACCGAGGTGATGGGCGAGGTGGCCGACGAGTTCCGCGTGAACGAGCCCGGCGCCGAGCGGCTGGACGACGGCCGGGTGCGCCTTCCGGGCTGGATGCGCCTGGACCAGGCCGAGCCCTGGCTGGACGTTCTGTGGGACGGAGACTCCGACACCGTAGGTGGACGAGTGATGGAGGAGTTGGGTCACGTTCCCACCGCGGGCGAGCGCGTGCGCATCGACGGCGTAGAGGTGGAAGTGGAAGCGGTGGCGGGACATGCGGTGCGCACCATCCTGGCGCTCCCCGCCCGCCCGCGCGCCGGGACGGAGGACGGGCGTGATGGATAAGGTCGTGCCCATCCTCATCATCGCCGTGCTGATTCTGCTGAACGCGCTGTTCGTGGCGGCGGAGTTCGCCATCGTGGGCGCGCCCAAGGCGTCCATCGAGCGGCGCGCGGCGGAGGGCGACCGCGTGGCGCGCATCGTCGCCAACATTCTGCACGATCCGAGGCGGCAGGACCGCTACATCGCCACCGCGCAGCTGGGCATCACCGTGGCCTCGCTGGGGCTGGGCATGTACGGCGAGCACGTGCTGGCGGAGTGGATCGGCCACGCGCTCGCCGGGCTGGGCCCGCTCAAGGCCGCCGCGTCGCACACGCTGGCCAGCGTGCTGGCCGTCGCCATCCTCACCTACTTTCACATCGTCGTGGGGGAGATGATCCCCAAGACGATCGCGCTGCAGCATGCGGACAAAGCCGCGGTGTGGGTGACGCCACCCGTGCTCGTCGTCCAGAAGCTGGTCTACCCCGTGGTGCTGGCGCTGAACGCGATCGGCAACGGGCTGCTGCGGATGGCGGGGATCAACCGCTACGTCTCGTCCGGCGAACAGTACCGGACACCGGAGGAGCTGCAGTTCATCGTCCGCGAAAGCCAGGCGGGGGGAATGCTGCGGCAGGAAAGCGCCGACGTGCTGCAGGAGCTGCTGGAGTTCGGCGACCTGACGGCGGGCGAGGTGATGATTCCGCGCGTGCGGGTCACGGGGATCCGCGCCGGCGCCAGCGCCGACGAGATGCTGCGCACGCTGCGCCGCAGCCCGCACACGCGCTACCCCGTGTACGAGGAAAGCCTGGACCACATCGTGGGCGTGGTGCACATCAAGGACATTCTGCGCCGCATGCCCAACCGCCGCGCGCTGCGCCCGTCGGAGGTGCGCGAGGTGCCGTACATCCCCGAAACGGCGGCGATGGACACGGTGCTGGCCGCCATGCGCCGGGTGAACTCGCAGATGGCCGTGGTGATGGACGAGCACGGCGGCACCGCGGGGGTGATCACCATCGAGGACCTGTTCGAGGAGGTCGTCGGGGAGATCGAGGAGGGCTGGGTGGCGCGGCCGGACATGTACCGTGACGAGCAGGGTCGCGTGATCGCCGGCGGAACGGTGCGCATCAGCGAGGTGGGCGACGAGCTGGGGGTGGTGCTGGAGCACGAGGAGGTGGATACGGTGAGCGGCCTGGTGCTCACCATGCTGGACCGGCCGCCGGTGGTGGGTGACGTGGTGGAATACGATCAGGTGCGCTTCGAGGTGCTGTCGCTGGAGGGGATGGGCGTGAACGAGGCGCTTGTGACGCCGCTGCCGGGCGCGGTGCTGGAGAACTTCGACACCTGAGGGACGGGTTGGCTTCGGAGGATTCTGAGCCGCTGCGGCTGTGAGGCCCCTCCCCCGGCCCCCATAGGCGTCAACTTTATTTTGCAAAGCTTATTCGCGACGGCTAATTCGACCAGATTTCGCCAGCTTTGCGCCACCGTGAATGTAAAAATACGGGGCTAAGAGGGCTCGATATGGCTTAAGTTCGCGCCTATGCCCCCGGCCCCTCCCCGTGCAAACAGACGCACGGAGAGGGGAGAACGGCGGGTTCGCGCGCGGCGGCAGGTTGAGGTGCGGGCGGAGAGGCCCCCTCCCCCCAGCCCCCTCCACCCGCTCCGCGGGGGAGGGGGAGCCGTTCGGCGTGGGCGATGAGGTTCGGTGCCGGTCTCCGGCTGTGGCCCTCACCCCGCGTGCTGCGCACGACGACCCTCTCCCACGAACAGATGTGGGAGAGGGAGCACACCCCAGGATTCGCGCGGGATCCAGGATGCAGTTGAAGCCCCGATCGTGGACGCGTCAGCGGCCATGAGTCGGGGCTTAGCGCTTGTTGAGCGGCGGATTTATCCGCTCAGGGTGCCCGCCATCGGAACGATCTCCAAAATCCATGCGGATCTTACGCTCTCTCCGTGGACGAGAAACGGGGCGGTCACCATCATCGGTGGCCGCCCCGTTGTCCATCGTCTCCGTCCATCAAAGCAGCGTGGCGGCGAGCCAGCAGGCGAGCGCGCCGCCGAGGGTGACGCGCAGGTTGTCGTCCAGCGGTAGCGGCAGAAACTCCAGCGTGGACGCGGCCACGGCGCCGATGACCGCGGCGGCGGGGGGAATGCCCGGCACGGCGAAGCCCACGGCCATACTCGTGGCCATCCCCGCCGCGTACCCCTCCCAGCTCTTTCCCCACGATGTGCGGTGCCGTCCCCAGCGCTTTCCCACAAGCGCGGCGGCGGCGTCTCCCAGCGCGTTGTACAGCATGCCCGCAACCGCGATGGGCTGCGGAAACGCGAGCAGCGCCGTCGCGTACGCCACCGCCATGTACGTGGCCCCCGCAAACCCGCGGCGCTCGTGAACCCGCAGCATGGTTCGCGTGGCGCGCAGGAACACGTACCTGGGACCGCGAAAGCGCAGCCGCACCGAATCCACCACCACCGCGATCACGGCCAGCGGCACCAGCACGGCCAATCCCACGGCGCGCGGCGCGATCCACGCGAACAGGGGCAGCGCCATGCTGCTCATGTGAAACGACTTGCGCATCAACTCGCGGCGCATGCCGCCGCCCCGAGCCGCGTGGGCGCGCCCCGGTCCATTCGCCACCGCTACGGTGATGCCGGCCGTGTTCACGACCGTGTTCCTCGGTTTCTCCATGTTCCTTCCGGTCGGCCATGCGGCGCGTGACGCGGTCTCCGCGAGCGTTTCCTTGCTCCCGTCCGCCTACGCGCGCACCGAAGTAGCTGTTTTGGTGCGATGGCGATAGCCCCGGACGATCTCGGGGAGGGGCGGGGCACCCACCGCGCCCGGCGTGCAGGAACAATCTGGAGCCTGTCGCGCGCTTTGCCCCCGGCAGTTGAAACCGCGCCTCGACAAACACGAAGTCCGCCTCCGCGGACTGCGCCCACCAGTTTGCTGCCCGCCTCGAATGCAGTTGAAGCCCCGAACCGGACGCGCCAGCGGCCGGTGTCGGGGGTTCCCGCTGTTTGAGCGGCGGATTCATTCGCTCAACGATTTCCGCGGCCGGCGTAGAGCCGGTCGAATGCACCGGAACTGCTGTCGACGGCGGACCGGCATCCGCCAGCCTCCGCCAGAGACAGCAATCAATCTCCCCACGCGGCAGGCGTCCATCATCCCGCTTGCGGAGCCTTTCGCGCGCCGTCGCACACCCGTTATCTTTCCGGAGGTCCCAAACGACGCAACGAACGCAGGATAAGGGCACCGTGGTTCCCGAAACCGGGCTGGAAATCGACTCGTCCATGGCCGCCGTTGGCGCCAAGGTGGCGCGCGGCGAGCGCATCACCGTGGACGACGCGCACCTTCTGTGGACGCACGCCTCCGACGAGGAGCTCAAGCGCCTCGCCTCGCTGGTGCGCGCCCGCTATCACGATCCCAAGCGCGCCACCTACATGGTGATGCGCATCATCAACTACACCAACGTCTGCGTCGCCCAGTGCGACTACTGCGCGTTCTACGTCCTTCCCAACCAGGAAGGCGGCTACGTAATGACGCGCGAGGACGTGTTCGCCAAGATCGACGAACTGCTGGAACTGGGCGGCGACCTCGTCGGCTTCAACGGCGGCTTCAACCCCAAGCTGCCGCTGCACTACTACGCCGACCTGTTCTCCGCCGTGCGCGAGCGCTACGGCGACAAGGTGGAGTTCTACGCGCTGACCATCGCCGAATTCATGTTCCTGGCGGATCGCGCTAACCTGTCGTTTGCCGACACCGCTGCGCGACTGCGTGACGCAGGCGTGCACTGGATCACCGGCGGCGGCTCGGAGATCCTGACGGAAGATTTCCGGAAGCGCCACGCCAAGTTCAAGTACACGGTGCGCGAGTACCTGGAGGCGCAGAAGGCCGTGGTGGACGCCGGTCTGCGGACGACGGCGACGATGGTGATCGGCTTCGACGAGACGCTGGAGGAGCGGCTGGAGCACCTGGACCGCACCCGTACGCTGCAGGACGCGTGTCTGGCGGACGGGCACGACGGCATCTTCTCGTTCCTGAGCTGGACGTACAAGCCGTACGGCACGGCGCTGGGCGGGCGCGAGATCACGCCGCAGGAATACTGGAGAAACATCGCGCTCTCCCGCATCTTTCTGGACAACGTCAAGCACATCCGCACCTCCGTCCTTACGCTCAACGAGGACGCGTTCCGTGCGCTGGAGTACGGCGCGGACGACTTCGATCTCCCGGTGGAGGACGAGGTCACGCAGAAGGCGGGCGCCACCATCGACCGCGACCTGGACCGCCTGTTGACGGTGCCCCGCGCGATGGGATACGAGGTGGAGTACCGGCACGCCGCCCGTCCGCCCGCGGTCGCCGCCGCGTGAGCCTGCTGGACGAAGTGCTGGACCTGTTCGGCTGGGCGCCGCCGCCGCGCGCCCAGCCGAAGTCGTCTCCGGCACCGAAGCCGCCATCCGCCGCACCCGTTCCGCCCGCGCCCCGGCCCGCTCCGGCACCCGCCGCCGCGTCCGGACGTCCGTCGGCGGCTCCGGCACCATCCGTCGAGCCGAAGCCGAAGCCCAGGCAGAAGCGCGAGCCGGCGCGGAAGCCGGAGCCCAGGATAACGCCCGGCGCGGCCGCAGTTCCGCAGGGGCGCAGCGTGGCGGAAACGCTGGCGGTGGTCGCGCGCGTAGCCCCGCAGTTTGCGTCGCTGGTGTTCACCCGCAACCGCCGGGTGATGGCCAGCGTGGCGGATCGCGGCCGGGCGCTGCGTCTGAACGTAGCCTTTTCCGCCGCGCCGGATGACGTGCTGGTCGCGGTCGGGCGGTTGTTCACGGCCCGCGACACGCGCACCCGCAACCGCGCGCGGGACGCGGTGCGCCGGTTCATCGCCGCCATCCCCGGCGAGGGCGCGCCGGCCCGCACGCGAACCCGCAGCGTCGCCCCGGCGGACGCCGCGCACATCGCGCGGCTGCAGGCGGAGTTCGACCGGGTGAACGACGCGTACTTCGGCGGAGAGCTGCCGCGCGTTCCGCTGTACCTGAGCGGGCAGATGCGCAGGCGCAACGGCCACTTCTCGTCATCGCCGCTGGAGATCGTCATTTCCCGCCGGCTGTGCACGCACGCCGCCCCGGCGGAATCGGAAGCGACCATGCGCCACGAGATGATCCACCTGTGGCAGCACGCGCAGGGCGGCAAGCCGGACCACGGCGGCGAGTTTCGCGCGTGGGCGCGCAAGCTGGACGTTCATCCGCGGGCGACGCGGCCGGTGAAGTGGTTGAAGGGCGGGGAGTAGAGCAGAGGGAATAGGGAGTAGGGGATAGGGAATAGGGTGGATGAGCGGTGGGGGGAGAGAGATGTACCGGGCCTTCGGACCGGGCACTCGGGACTGGGCACTTGGGACTTCTTTTTGATCGGCTTCCTGAAAGTGATGGATTGATGCCGGAGTACAGTCTGGACGAGGATCTGGAACTCGCCATCCGCGGCGCGCGCGCGGCGGGAGACGCGGTGATGCGCGCCTTTCGCGTGGAGCAGGAAGTGCGCTACAAATCGCCGGAGCAGCCCGTGACCGAGGCGGACCTGGCCGCGGACCGCGCGCTGTACCGCGTGCTGATGGGCGAGCGGCCGGAGTACGGATGGCTTTCGGAGGAGAGCGCCGACTCGCCGGAGCGCCTCAAGCGCCGCCGTGTCTGGGTGGTGGATCCCATCGACGGTACCAACTCCTTTGTGGCCGGGCGCCCGGAGTTCGCGGTCTGCGTGGGGCTGGTGGATGGCGACCGCGCCGTCGTCGGCGTGGTGCTGAATCCCGCCACGGGCGAGATGTATTCCGCCCGCGACGGTGGTGGCGCCTTTCGGAACGGCGAGCCGATCCACGTGGCCGCGCCCGGTTCGCACGCGCCGCGCATCGTGGCGTCGCGCTGGGAGATGAAGCGCGGCGAGTTCGACGGGTTCGGCGACGCCTGGAGCGTGGAGCCGCTGGGGAGCACGGCGTACAAGATGTGCCGCGTGGCCGAGGGCGGCGCAGAAGCGTTCGTTTCGCGCGGCCCCAAGTCCGAGTGGGACGTGGCCGCGGCCGTGGTCATCGTGCGCGAGGCGGGCGGCCGGGTGACGCGCATCGACGGCGCGGAACCCGTCTTCAACCAGCCGAATCCCGACTGGCGCGGCATCGCCACCTCCAACGGCGCTGTGCATGACGAACTGCTCCGCATCTCATCCCAGCCGCTCCCGGTCCGCGAGTAGGGTCAGGGAAGCCGGACGAGGACGACTAGTGGCCGCCGGGTGGAGATCCACCCGGCGGCCAGCTTCATGATGCCGCCGACGGCGGCGGTCGCGCGCTCCACGTCTGCCGCAGACGCCCGGGTGCGCCAGCCGTATTCGATCTGCACCCGCTCCAGCCGCAGGGCCTGAAACTCCTGCAGCATCCCCTGAAGCTCCCCGCCAGCCAGCAGCCCGGCCGTCGCGAGTGTGACCTCGTGATGGTTCTGCGCCCTCACGCGCAGATTTGCGGCGCGCACGACCGCCAGCACCGCGATCCGTCCGGCATCATAGGCGGATGTGAGGCGCCGGTTGGCGCTGCGGATGGTGAGGGACGCATCCGTCCACGCCTCCACGGCGTTCTCCCACACGCCCGCGATCTCCTCGTCAGGCGCTTCGTGGGCTACGAGGCGACCCATCTGGATCAGCGCGTTGATCCGCTCGTTCATGCGAGTACCGGAAACTCAGCGGGCGAACCGGCCAGCCAGAGCTTGGGGCCGCGCAGGGCGCTCGGGAGAAAGCCGTCCTTTTCCGTCGCGTCCTGGAGGAACGTGGATGTATCGTACCGCTTGGCGTCCACCGGACGGTCGAGCACCAGCGCGGCATCGAGCAGCGCACGCCCCAGCTCGCGCTCCGGTACTTCGTCGCCAAAGAGCAGCAGGTCGATGTCGCTGTCGGGGCGGGCGTCGCGCCGGGCGTACGATCCAAAGACGAAGGCCGCGCGCAACCCGGGCACGTCCGCCAGCGCATCGCGCAGTACCAGCGCGGAGCCGTACTCCCGCACGAGCGACGCCAGCGCCGTCCACTGCGGATGCGCCGCGTTGCGGGTGATGAGCACGCGTGTCGCATCGGTGGCGCGTTCCAGCAGGCCGAGGTCGACCAGCCGGTCTACCTCCGTCTGCAGGGAGCGCTTGCCCGCCAGCCCCAGGTGTCGTCCGAGCGCCCGCGCGTGCATCCGCGATTCCGGACGCACCACGAAATGCGCGAGGAGCCGCGCCCGTGCCTCCGAGCCGAGCAGTTCACTGAGTTGATCCATCGTGCCCCCTTTTTGCCCTAAGATATAGGGCAATTCGCGCTCGTGTCCAAGACGCCGACCCGTCATTGCGCGTTCGTACCGCCAGGATGAACGTTCGCGGATGTGCCTACCCGATTGCCTTTGAAGCAGTTGAAGCCCCGAACGGCGCCTGTGGGCGACGTGTCGGGGCTTCCCGCTTTTGGAGCGGCGGATTTATTCGCTCAACCCCGGCTGCGTCACGGAAGATCCTTGGCTCCCGCTCCGTGGCCGTAACGTTTCAACAACCGCCGCGGACGATCACAGGCCCGCGGCTTCGTTCAGGCACTCCACCTGTTTGGTGGATACGGGGACGAAGCGGCGGCCGGCGGCATCCACGCGCCACGCGTGACGCGCGCCGGTCAGCGTTTCCGTGGCGGGATCGGATCGGACGATGGCGACGAGGTCGGTGGACATGTCGCCGCGGGTGCCGATCCTGCACCCCACCATCGCCAGTTCCTCGCCGCGCTGTGTGTCCGGCAGGCGCTCCACGCCGAGCACCTCGAACATCGGGTTACCGCCGGCGTCGCGGCTCACCAGCCGCTGCAGCCAGAGCATGCGCCCCTCGCCGTCGCGCATCACGGCGACGGCGAACTCTCCGCCATCCCGCGGTTCCAGCAGCCATCCAGCCTCATCCTCCACGCCGTCCGGCTCCGGCGGGTGCCGCAGCCCCACGTACGACTCCGCGGCGGGCGCCGAACCCGCGCATCCCGCGAGCAGCGCCACCACCGATCCACCCATCACACGCCACAGGTCGTTCATCGTTCCCGCTCCGTTCAGGTGGCTGGATTCGTCGCGGCGGCCATGCTCAGTAGCGCATCTCCCGCCAGCCGGTACACGGTCCAGTCGTCCATCGGCTCGGCGCCCAACCCACGGTAGAAGCCGATGGCGGGCGCATTCCAGTCCAGCACCCACCACTCCAGCCGGCCGCAGCCGCGCGCCACCGCCAGCCGCGCCAGGTGCCCCAGCAGCGCGCGCCCGATGCCGCGTCCGCGCGCCTCCGGGCGGACATACAGGTCCTCCAGGTAAATGCCGGGCTGCGCGAGAAAGGTGGAGTAGTTCTGAAAGAAGAGCGCGAACCCCGCCGGCTCGCCGTCCATCTCGGCAATCACCACCTCCGCCGCCGGGCGCGGGCCGAAGAGCGTGCTCCGCAGCCGCTCCTCCGTCGCCACGACCTCGTGCAGCAGCCGTTCGTACTCCGCCAGCTCGCGGATGAACGCCAGGATCAGCGGAACGTCACTTTCCGCCGCCGCGCGGATGGTCAGAGCGCTCAATGCAATCTCAGCCGGTGATGGTCATCCGCGAAACCGCCTCCGTCTTTTCCCGCCGCGACTGACCGGAACGCGGCGCGGGTACTGTTCTCTTCCGCAACCGATCGAGATCCGCGGTCCGCGGGAGTATCAGCGCTCCGCCGCTGTCGCAATCCGGATGCACCGTGTCCATCGAGGCGATGCGCGCACTCCAAATCCCGACACGAACGCTACCGCCGTTCCATCCACCGCGAAACCAACCCCGCGATCCGCCGCATGCGCGGGCCGTACGGCGGATAGTAGAGCCGGCCGAGTCCCAGGCGCCCCATCCGCAGCACCGCGCGCTCGTGCGAGAATGCGCGAAAGCCGGCATGCCCGTGGTAGCTCCCCTGGCCGCTCTCGCCCACGCCGCCGAATGGCAGGTCCGGGTTGGCGAGGTGGCAGAGCACGTGGTTGATGATGGTGCCGCCCGCGGTGGTGTTGCGCAGCACGCGCCGCGTCGTCTCGCCGTCCTCGCTGAAGATGTACAGCGCCAGCGGCTTGCCGCCCGCGTTCACCCGTGCGATCGCCTCGTCCATGGCGGAATAGGTGAGCACCGGAAGCACCGGCCCAAAGATCTCCTCGCGCATCACCGGCGCGTTCGTGTCCACTTCCGAGAGGATCGTGGGGGCAAGATAGCGCGTCGCCGCGTCGCGCTGCCCGCCCGCCACCACACGCGCGCCGCCCGCGACCGTGGCGTCCAGCGCCTCCGCCAGCCTCCGGAACGCGCCATCGTCAATGATGCGCGCCAGCGACTCGCTCGCCTGCCGCGCATCGTCCGTGGCGCCATAGAAGCGGTCCAGCGCCGAGCGGGCCCCGGCCAGAAAGGCGTCCGCGTCGCGCTCGTGCACCAGCACGTAGTCCGGCGCCACGCACGTCTGCCCCGCGTTCACGAACTTGCCCCAGACGATGCGCTCCGCCGCCTGCGCCAGATCCGCCGACCGGTCCACGATCGCGGGCGACTTTCCGCCCAGTTCCAGCGTCACCGTGGACAGGTGCTCGGCGGCCGCGCGCATGATCTTGCGCCCCACCGCCGTCGATCCGGTAAAGAAGATGTGGTCCCACGGCAGGGTGAGCAGCGCGTCCGCGGTGGGGATGCCGCCCGTGACCATCGCCACCTCGTCCTCCGGAAACACCTCCGCGACGATCCGCGCCATGGCGGCAGAGGTGTGCGGCACCTTTTCCGACGGGCGCAGCAGGCACACGTTCCCCGCCGCCACCGCGGCGACGAGCGGGCCGAACAGGAGCTGGAACGGGTAGTTCCACGGCGCCAGAATCAGCACCTGCCCGCGCGGCTCCATCTGCACGCGGCTGGCGCCCCCGGTCAGCAGGGCGGGGGTGGCGACGCGACGCGGGCGCATCCAGCGCCGCAGGTGGCGGATGGTGTGCGCGATCTCGCCCAGCACCAGCTGGATTTCGGTGATCTCGAACTCCGAGGCGTGTTTGCGGAAGTCCGCATGCACCCCGTCATACAGCGCCTGCCTGTGGCGGATGATGGACGTGCGCAGCCGCCGCAGCCGCGCGATCCGCTCCGCCGCCGTGGAGGTGGCGATCCGCCAGCGGCTGCCGCGCTGAAGCTGGAACAGCCGCCGCGCGCGTTCAATCTCGCGCTCGTCGGTGGCAGCTTCGGAGTGGGTGGATTCCAGGATCTGCGTCACGGGGCGTCGATGGCGTTGAGGATCGTCCGCGTCATCCCGCGCAATCTGCGGAGAGTACGGCGGCGGGCGCCAGCATCGAGCGGACGCGGCGGCCGGATCACTCCGGCGGATCGTCCGGGTCCGCGCCGGACTGGCTGGCCCACAGGCGCCGGAAGCGGCCGCCCGCCCGGGCCATCAGTTCATCAAACGATCCGGATTCCACCCGCCGCCCGGCTTCCATCACGTGGATCACGTCCGCGTCGCGCACGCTGGGCAGGCGGTGGGTGATCAGCAGGATGGTGGTGCGGCCGTGGAGCGCACGGATGGCGTCACGGATGCGACGCTCGTTCTCCGTATCCAGCGCGCTGGTCGCCTCGTCCAGAATCAGGAGCGCGGGGCGGCGCAGGAGCGCGCGGGCCAGCGCCAAGCGCTGCCGCTCGCCGCCGGAAAGGCGCACGCCGCGGTCGCCCACCGTGGTTTCCAGCCCGTCCGGGAGCGCCGCCACGAAAGTGTCCGCCGCCGCCAGCCGCAGCGCATCCCACACCTCGTCCTCCGTGGCGTCGGGGCGCGCCCAGCGCAGGTTGGCGAGCACGGTCTCGTTGAAGAGCACCGTTTCCTGCGCCACGTAGCCGATCTCATCCCGCCATCCGCGCAGCCACGACGCCTCCAGCGGCCGCCCATCCACGGTGATGCTGCCCGACCGCGGCGTCACCAGTCCCATCATCAGGTCCGCAACCGTCGTCTTTCCCGAGCCCGACGGGCCGACGAGCGCCGTGGTGCGGAACGCCTGGATGTCCATGCTCAGCCCCGCCACCACGTCCGGCACGCCGGGTTCGTAGGTGAACGAGACGTCATCAAACCGCACCGTTTCCGCCAGCCGCACCGTTCCGTCCGCCGGCCGCAATCCTTCCCGCTCCGCCTCCAGCGCCTCGATGCGGGCAGAGAGCGCCTCCCACGCGGGGATGTCGCGCGCGACCATCTGGTAGACGGTCTGCAGCTGCGACAGGCGCGGAACCAGCCGGTAGAAGACAAAGATGAGCAGCAGCACGGTGCCGCCGGTCACGTTCAGCAGTTCCACCGCGGCGTAGGCGACCACGGCCAGCAGCGCCGCGGAGCCGATCAGAAATACGGCGCCCGCGTCCGCGTAGGCGCGCCAGCCGCGCAGCCCCATCTCCATGGCGAGCGTGGCCGCCGCGCCAAAGTGCCGCGCGTTGCGCTCCTCCGCGCCGTAGCTCTTTACCACCTTGAGCGCGCCCAGGTGCTCTGTGGCGGCCGCCGCCACCGTCGCCGTCGCCGCCGTCAGCCCCTGCCCGGCGCTGCGGGACGCGCGCCGCAGCGGTCGCAGCACGGCCATCAGAATGGCGCCGGTCACCATGGCCACCGCGGTCACCGGCGCCGAAACCCGCAGCGCCAGCGTGATGTAGGCAAGGGCGAGCAGCGTGTTGACCACGAACGCGACCACGAAGCCCGCCGCGCTCCCCACCCGGTCCGATTCCGTCGTGAGCCCGTTCAGCAGGTCCGCGCCGCGCATGCGGGCCAGCGGCAGCCAGCGCGCCTCCGTCACCGCGGCGTACAGCCGTGTGCGCATGCGGTGCGAGACGCCGAACTGCATGCGGTGCCCCACCAGCGCCTCCGCGCGCCGCACCACCGCCTGCACCAGCGTCACGGCGACAAACAGCAGAAGCACGGCGCCCGCGCCCGGCTGCACGCCGATGGCCAGAAAGCCGCGCTCCACCGCGCGGGCAACGCTTCCCGCCACGCCGCGTCCGGTGGGAATACCGGCGATGGTGAGCAGGGGGATGAGCAGCAGCACACCCGCCGCCTCCGCCGCGGTCAGCAGCAGCGAGAGCGCGCCCGCCGCGGCCACCTGCCGCGGCATCTCGCGGGCGATCTGCCGCAGGAACGCCAGTACGGGATGCGCGCTCATCCGCGCCGCCCGGGTGCGTAGCGAAGCGCCAGGCGCAGCGGACGCGTGACGCGGTACAGCGGGGCGATCGGGTCGGGAAGACGGATCCACCCCCAATCCTCCGGGGTGGGCGTGAGCAGCCAGTGGGCGGCAAACCGCAGCCGGTCCGCCCGCGTGTCGCGAATGCGCAGGTTGAATCGCAGGTTTTCCGCCGCGGATGCGTCATCCGCGGCGCCGGTGAACCAGAGAGAGCGCGCCTCCGCGGCCAGCGCGCGAACGGTGTCGTCCGCCGCGGCCGTGTGCGCGGTGTCGGCGGGAATCGGCAGGTTCAGCGCCTCGCCGGCAAGGTGCAGGGCCAGCAGAACCGTCCGCCCGGCGCCGATGCGCCATCCGCGTTCCGCCATCGCGCGCAGATCCAGCCCGGCTCGTACCGCCAGTGCGGACGCGGCGCACAGCCATTCCAGCCGCGCCCAGCGGTGCTTGGCGCCGTGGACGCAGAGGGCCAGAAAGAGATCGTCATCCGCCAGCGCGGGAACGGTTCCGCCGCCGAGGGAAACGGCGCGTGCGTGACGGATCAGCGCCGCCGTTGGCAGGCGCACGCAGAAGCGCGCGGACGAGACCTGCGCGTGCACCTCCACCAGCGCGCCCGTCGCGGGATGATGCAGCGGATAGTCGCCGTCCACCGCGCGAAAGGCGCGGTCCTGGGCAGGGGTAAAGGCGTACGCCGATTCGTATCCCGCCGCCCGCAGCACATCCAGCGCGGCGTCCAGGTGCGCCGGATGGACGAGCAGGTCCAGGTCCGAGCAGGTGCGCAGCCCCAGGTCGCCGTACGCGCGGCCGGCCAGTGCCGGTCCCTTGTACGCCACCGCCGACACGCCATCCGCCGCGAACGCCGTCATGATGCGCCGCAGTTCCGCGGACAGCCGCAGCGCGTCTCCCGCGTTGCGCTCTGCAAAGGCGCGCAGCCGGTCCCGGACGTCCGGCGGCACCTCGTCCACCCGGCGCAGCTCGCGATGGGCGATGGGGAGCAGCCGGTTGCGTTCGGCGAGCGCGATCAGCCGGTCCCAATCCGCCACGCGCGCGGCAAGCTCCGCGATGGGCTCGCCCGCCGCGGGATTCACCATCCGCCGCGCGCAGGCCAGCAGCAGCGCGTCCTCCGTGCGTCGACCCATCCGCGCCGGATCAGCGGCCACGCACCCTCATCCCGCCACGGGTGGGCCGGGCGGGCGGTCTGCACGAGAATGGTGCGGCGGGCGGGTGGGACTGCATCAGGTTCCGGAGATGGAGAAGGCGCCCGAGCCAGGTCTGGCGGGGCGCCCGTGATCGAGCAGGAATCGGTTCGGGTCCGGCATGGAGGCCGCGCGCGCGGTGGACGAGATCAGCCGTCCGTGGCGGGTTCTACCAGCCCGCGCTCCATCAACTCGTCCATCAGTTCAATGACGTCGCGCTCCGCCGTTTCCGCATCCACCTCGTAATCCGCCACCAGCGCGTCGCGCAGTTCGGCGACGGCGCGGGGCTCCTCCAGCAGCGACCAGAGCCGCGCGCCCACGGCGTTCAGCCCGTAGTAGATGCCGTCGCCCAGGTGCAGGATGACGGCTTCCCCCTCGAGTTCGGTGGAAACCTGGTCGCCCGCCGCGACGATGCGCGACGTGGCGTCAAGCGGACGGGCGTGCGTCACCGGCCGGAGGCCTCCACGCCGACGTCCACCATCCGCGCCAGCGCGATCCCGATGGCGGTCAGCACGCCGGGCGGGTCGGCGAGCACGGCTTCCGGCGCTTCCTCCAGGTACTCGTCGTACGCCCGCATGGCCGCCAGCCACCGCGTGCCGACGATGCGCCGCCCGCGCTCGTCCTGCGTCACCATGGGCTCCACGAACAGGCCGCGCAGGGCGCGCACCAGCCGGCTGGCCGCATCGCCGTCCATTCCCGCCGCGCCGCCGCGCAGCTCCGCCACGATCCACGGCGCCGCGAAGCAGTCCGGGTCCGGCGCGCACAGCAGCTGCCGCGCGGTATCCTGCGCCGCGGCGCTCACCCGCATGGCGGCCGGCAAGCCGCGCGGGTGGGGCAGCGAATCCTCGCCCATCTGTCCGCAGAGGATTGCCGCCTGCCGCCCGATCGCGTTGGCTACGCCGCGCGTGCGAAAGATGGTCGTGTTGTCGCTGCGTCCGAAGATGGCGTTTTCCACGTCGCGAAACGCCATTCCCACAAGCCCGCTCCCCGTGGGGATGGGGCCCGGCGCATCCGAAAGAAAGGGCTGCGCGGCAAGCGGCCGTACCAGCGCCAGGGCCAGCGCCAGACCAATGACAAGGGACTTCATGATGGACTCCCGATGATTCAGAAGGGGCGGCGAAGCGCGGTCACGTACCCCACGCCCAGAATGAAGCGGACTCCGTCACCCGCGTTGCCGGTCACGTCGGCCAGCCCGGGGGTGATGACCAGCGGCTGCCTGCGGAACGGGGTGAACGAGGCGGCCACGTTCAGGTCCTGTCCCGTCCAGTCGGCGATGAACGACATGGGCTCGATGACCCGCACGCCCACGGAGCCGAAGACGTTGGTTTCCTTGCGGCGGTTGCTGATGGCATTTTCGCTGCGGAACCGCCCGTCGCCCACGCCCACCGAAATGAGCGCGGAGCTGAACGGCCGCGACGAGTCGCGCACGCGCCGCGTGATGTGGCTCACCACCCCGTAGTAGCTGCGCTCCGTGTCGGAATCTCCCCACAGCGCCGCGTTTTCCACCCCGACCGCGATGGAGGTTTCACGTGGAAGCGAGCGGTGCAGCTTCACGCTCAGGGCGCCCGTTTCCAGCGGGCCCGCGCCGCGGAGGGTGGAGTAGGTGGTGAGCGCGAACTCCGCCGCGATGATGTCGCGCGAGCCGAGCCCCGTCGCGATCGCCGCGCCGGCGTCCGAGTTCTGCGTGTACCGCGTGCGCGCCTGGTACGATACGCCGGCGTACACCTCGCCCGTTTCCAGCCCCGCCGCGGTGGGCGTGGTGATGCTGCCCGCCGGGCCGGGCCGCACCGCGTCGCGCACCGACAGCGAGCGCAGAACCAGCATCTCCCGGTTGCGCCGCGCCTGGCGCCGGTCGCCCCCGGTGCGCGCGGCCACGAGCGTGCCGCCCAGCCCCGGCGAGAGCGCCGAACCGGCCAGCGAACTCCCGTCGGGGAGGCAGACCCGCGTGGCCGGGGCCGCCGTCACCGGAGGCAGCGGCGGAACCACGCTCGGCGGCGGTGCGTCGACGGGCGGCGGCACGGGCGTGCCCAGCAGGCGCGGCTCGGGCCGCGGGCGGCGCCGCGGCAGCGGGGCGCACGGGTCGTACTCCTCTTCCGTCGCGGGGGGCGTGTCGCTCTGAATGCCGCGCACGTAGCGGATGCCGAACCGGGCCAGGTCGCACTCGGACGCAGCCCGGGCCGTGGGCGGAACGGCGGGCG
This sequence comes from Longimicrobium terrae, assembly GCF_014202995.1. NCBI lineage: Bacteria > Pseudomonadati > Gemmatimonadota > Longimicrobiia > Longimicrobiales > Longimicrobiaceae > Longimicrobium > Longimicrobium terrae. The sequence continues at coordinate 18,877 of NZ_JACHIA010000001.1, read as the reverse complement.
GCGCATCCGGTCGCCCGGATGCAATGGCCAGCGCGAGAAGCGTGGAGGCGGCGATGCCCATGGGCGATGGCGCGAGGGGGGCGGAGCGGAGCGCGGGGACCGGTCCCGACGGAGAACTGTCGCAAACTACCGTAGCGAATCGACTTGGGCAATATGCCGGGTTTCTGCCCCTGCCACAAGGCTGATACGTTGGATGGTGGCAGATGGGCGAACGGATGGACAGGGCGCGGGCCGCGGCATACGTTGCGGCGGGTTCATGATTTCCTTTTCTCCGCCAGACCGATGCGCCGAATCTTCGTCCTTGTGATCCTGGCCCTGTTCGGGGCCGTGCCCGCCGCCGCCCAGACCGGCGCGGACGTTTCGGTGCGCCCGGGCGACCAGATCCGCCTCGCGGTGTGGCGGCAGCCGGACTTCTCGGGCGACTTTCCCGTCGCGCCGGACGGCACGATTCAGCATCCGCTGCTGTCGGAGGTGCGGGTCGCGGGGGCCACGCGGGCGCAGATCCGCGAGCAGATCCTGCGCACGCTGCAGCGGTACGAGCGCGAGCCGCAGTTCGTGTTCGACTTTCTGTACCGCGTGGGGGTGAGCGGCGAGGTGCGGCTTCCCAACCTGTACACCCTCACGCCGGAAACCACGATCGTGCAGGCGCTTGCGGCGGCTGGCGGCGCCAGCGACAACGCGCGGCTGGACCAGGCGGTGCTGCTGCGCGACGGGCGGGAAACGATCATCGACCTGCTGCGCCCCACCCCCGAGGTCGCCGCGATGAAGGTGCAGTCCGGCGACATCCTGCGCCTTCCGCGCCGCACCCAGCGCCTGCGCGAAACGGTGAGCTTCGGCTCCAGCATCATCGCCGCCCTGGGATCGGTCGCGGGCGCGATTCTGCTCCTGCAGCAGAACTAGGTTCGTTCGTCTGCTGTTTCTCGGAGCGGGGTTGGATTGGACGGGCTCCGCGCCGCATCCCGCCCCACATGCATCACTGACGTAACGCAGTTGAAGCCCCGATCGTGGACGCGACAGCGGCCGCGAGTCGGGGCTTGGCGCTTCTGGAGCGGCGGATTCATCCGCTCAACGGACTCGGGGCTTAGCGCTTCTGGAGCGCGGATTCATCCGCTCACGGATGTTCACGCCGGGCACTGGTGATCGACCGCGCTGCCCATCGTCGTCTTCTGTCTGGCCGCTGATCCTGCCCGGCCGGCTGCGACGAATCCGAAGCGTTCATCCTTATCGATCCACGAGTGCGACCTCATCAATTCGCGACTACGATGCGCATCAACAGAAAACGGCCCTCCCGGCGTGCGGGAGGGCCGTTTTCCGTCATCGAACCGGCGCGATCAGGAGCCGCGTTCCATCTCCGAAGCCACCTCACCCCCCAGCAGAATCACCAGCGAGGTGACGTACATCCACAGAAGCAGCACGATCACCGTCCCCAGCAGGCCGTACGTTTCCGTCTGCGAGCCGAAGTTGGTCACGTAGAAGCGGAACGCCAGCGACGCCAGCACGAACAGCACCGTCACGATCGCCGACGCCTTGAGCAGCGTCTTCTTGCACTTGCTCTGGTCCTTGAGCGGCAGCACGTAGTAGATGAGCCAGAACGTGGCCGTGATCAGCGCGAACGCCAGCGGAATCTGCGCGACCGCCCAGATGATGCGGCCGGCCTCGCCCAGCCCCAGCGCGTCCGCGATCTTGCCGCCGCCCAGCAGCACCGCGCTTCCGGTGATGAACAGCAGCGAGCACGCCACCAGCATCCCCACCGCCACCAGCTTCTTCTTGATGAACGAGCGCTCGGCGGGCACCGAGAACACCTGGTTGAGCGTGTCTTCCAGCGTGCTGAAGATGTTGCTGCCCGCCCACAGCGCCAGCAGCAGTCCGATGGAAATCGGGCCCGGCGCGTTCTTGTGCACGATGTCGTTCACGAACCCCATCACCAGCCCCGACGCCTCCGCCGGGAGCGAACTGGTGAGCCGCCCCGTGAGCCAGTCGCCCGTCTTCTGCCCGCCGATGACCCCCGTGAGCCCGAACAGCGCCATGATCAGCGGCGGCAGCGAGCCGAAGAAGAAGTAGGCCACCTTGGCGGCCTGGTTGCTCAGGTCGTCGGCGCTGAACTCCTTCATCACCCGCTTCCACAGCGGCGCGCCGGCGGGAAGGCGCTCCTGCTTCTTGCGGGCCCGGTCGATGTCCGCCTTCTTCAGCCCGTGGTAGTCCGACTCGCTCCACGTGCGCGCCGCCGGTCCGGGAAGCGGCGCGGGCTCGTCCGGGCTCCCCCCGTGTGGCATGGACGATGTGCCGCCGCGCGACCCACCCTGTGCCTGTCCGCCGCCGGAGTGACCGCCGGACGCGCCGCCGCTGGCGATGGGACGGCCCAGGGTGGCCGTCCCGGAATCCGCCGCCGCATGGCCGCCCAGCGCGCTGCGGATGCCGGACACCTCGCCGCGCGCCCACTCGCCGGTGTCGCGAAGCGAGGAGAGGGCCTGCTCCGGCGCCAGCTTGGTCTTCTTGGCGTCGCGCAGGCCCATCAGCGCCAGCACGCCGCCGCCGGCCAGCAGCACAAGCCCCACGATCAGTGCGCCCAGCGCGTAGCGGTCGCCCAGCAGGTCGCCGACCGAAACGACGAGCGCGGCCAGCAGCACCAGCCCGCCCAGCCCGGCCAGAATGGCGCCCAGGACGATCTTGACGGCGTCGGCCGCCATGGACGTCACGCTCTGCTTGACCTCCGTGCGCGCCAGCGCGATCTCCTGCCGCACCAGGGCCGAGGCGTCGTTGCTGAGCGCGCGGAACAGGTCGCCCAGCGAACGTGCGTCGTGGCCGTCGGGCGCACCCGGATCGGGAACGGGGGGGCGTGTGGGCGTGTCCATCATCTCTGTCGTTTTTTTGGTTCTGAACGCACGAATCCGAGCCGCGGGGCGGGGGCAACCATCGTGCCCGTTGCCTGTGCACCGACTTTGTAGCAGATTCGTGGTGATACCGTCCCCACCTCTCCGCGCCGGAGGGAGGATGAAAAGGGTTTCGCAGATGGCGGCCGGCGTCGTTCTGTTCCGCGACAGCGAGGACGGGCGGCGCTACCTTCTCATGCGTTCCGCGCTGACCAGGCGTCCCATCTGGGAGTTTCCCAAGGGCGGAGTGGAGTCCGGGGAAACCGACGAGCAGGCCGCGGTTCGCGAGCTGTGGGAAGAGGCGGGAATCGGGGAAACCCGCATTTCGCTCTTCGACGGCTTTCGCGAGGAGGAGCGGTACGTGTTCACCCAGGGCAAGGGCGAGTCGCGGACGCTGATCGTGAAGCGGGTGATCTACTTTCTCGCGAAGACGGACGAGGAGCGGGTCATCATTTCGCGGGAGGCCGAGGAATTTCGCTGGGCCACGTACGACGAAGCCATGCGGCTGCTTCGCTTTCCCGGCAAGCGGTTCGTGCTGGAGGCGGCGGAGGCGCTGCTGTGCGGCGATGGCCGGGGCCGCCCCGAGCGGCCCACCGGCTTCGCCCGGTCCGACGCGTCCCCCGCACCCGCGGAGAGCGCCCGGCCGGCCGTCCCCATTTCCGTTCCGGGCAGCTGAACGCCCGGTTCCGTGTTGCAATCGCCCCCGCCTGGCTCGTCCAGGCGGGGGCGATTTGTCTGTTGCTCCACGCGGCCGTGCGGCGGCCAACTCCGTAAACTGCCCTCACGCGGAGGCCGCGGGGGTGCGCGGAGGTCGCGGGGGGAACTGCGGGGCGAGCAGGTGGGAGGCCGCTGAGTGCTCCCAACTTCCTGCCACACCACAACCTGGCGCACCACGCCACAAAGGCGTCATCCTGAGGGAGCGTGCGCCGCCCTTTCCGTCACGCCGAACCCTTCGCGACCGAAGGATCTACTCTCCGCCGAGCCAACGTCGCGCAACGCACGATTACCAAGGTTCTCCCTGCGGCGCCCCGTGCCGCTGCCGCGCCCGTGCTGAGGTGCCGCGAGTGGTAGATCCTTCGGCCCGCAATCGGTGGCGTTCGGGACAGTCCGGCGCGCCTGGGCCTCAGGATGACGCCGTGGCGGCGGCGTTGCGGGTGCAGGAGATGCCTCAGTTCCCACGTCACTCCCCGCACTCCCCGCACTAACGCACCCAGCACTCACGCACTTCTCCTCCCTACATCGCGGGAATCCGCACCAGAAACACGCTCCCCGCGCCCGGCGTGCTTTGCACCGAAATCATCCCCCCGTGCTTCTCCGCCACCATCTGCGCAATGGCCAGCCCCAGCCCCGTGCCGCCGCTGCGGATGCGCGCCGCGTCCTCGCGGTAGAAGCGGTCGAACACGCGCGGCAGCGCTTCCGGCGAAATCCCCGCGCCCGTGTCAGCTACGGCCACCTCCACCCACGGCGCCGGCTGCTCCACTCCCTCCGCCGCCTCGCCCGCGGAGCGCCCGGCGGTAATGGTCACCGAACCGCTTTCCGTGAACTTGATGGCGTTGGACACCAGGTTCAGAAACAGCCGCCGCAGCGCGCCGCCGTCCCCGCGCACCCGCAGCCCGGGCGGCGCGTCCAGAATCACCTGCAGCGGACGGTCCGCCGCCAGCGCTTCGCCCACGTCGGCCACGTCGCGCAGCACGTCGGAAATGTCCACCGGCTGCACGTGCGCGTCGTCCGTCTGCTCGCCTCGCGCCAGTGTCAGCAGATCTTCGACCAGGTGCAGCATCTGCCGCGTCTCGTCCAGCACCTCGCCCAGCGTGTCGCGCAGTTCGTCGGCGTCGCGCGGGCGGGCCAGCGCCACCTCCGCCGTGCCGCGGATGGCCGTGAGCGGGGTGCGCAGTTCGTGGCTGGCATCCGCCGTAAAGCTGCGCAGCGCCTCCACCGCGCGCTGCAGCCGCTCCAGCATGCCGTTGTACGCCTGCGCCAGTTCGCGCAGCTCCGCCGGCCGCTCCGGCTCGTCCACGCGCCGCGCCAGGCCGCCGATCCCGATCTCCCGCGACGCTGTCACCAAGCGGTTCAGCGGCATCAGGATGCGGTCCGACGCCGTTCGTCCGACGAGGGTGGCCAGCAGCGTGGTGACGGGGATGAGGACGAGCGCGATCAGCGCGAACGAGCGCAGGGCGTGGTGCTCCACGTCGCCCGTGCGCGCCACGTAGATCTCCACCATGTCGCCCGTCACCAGCCGCGAGCGGCGGCGCAGCGTTTCTACCGAGCCCTCCGCCGGCGGCATGCGCGTTTCCTCCACCGCCACGCGGGGCACGCCGGGGGCCAGCAGGCGCTCCGCGGCGGCGGCGGTCTGCCGCAGCGACTGCGTCCCTGCCCGCGCCAGGGTGCGCTTGAGCAGCGCGTAGGTGGCGCCGGCAAAGAGCATCAGCGCCACCAGGAGGATGAGCGAGTACCCGGCGACGATCTCCCGCCGCAGCGACCAGCGTCGGCCCAGAATCACCCTTCGCTCTCTTCCGCCGGAGCCTTGATGGCGTAGCCGACCCCGCGCACCGTCTGGATCAGGCCGCGTTCGCGGTCGTCCAGCTTGGTGCGCAGGGAGTTGATGCAGACGTCCACGATGTTCGTCCCCGGATCGAAGCGGATTCCCCACACGTGCTCCATCATGGCCGCGCGGCTCAGGGGGCGCCCCGAGTTGCGCAGCAGGTACTCCAGCGTCGCGTATTCGCGCGGCGTCAGGTCCACCGGCTTGCCGCCGCGCCGCACCTCGCGCGTGGCGGGATCCATCTCCACGTCCCCCGCCCGCAGCGTGGCCGACGCGCCGGGGCTTCCCGCCCGCCGCAGCAGCGCGCGCAGGCGGGCGCTCAGCTCGCTGAACTCGAACGGCTTGGTGAGATAGTCGTCCGCGCCCGCGTCCAGCCCGGCCACCTTGTCCTCGGTCCGGTCGCGTGCCGTCAGCAGGAGCACGGGAATGCGCACTTCGCGCTCGCGCAGGTCTCGCACGAGTTCCACGCCGGTGCGGCCGGGGATCATCACGTCCACCACGGCCGCGTCAAAGCCCTGCGTGGTCGCTTTCTCGAACGCGGTGTCGCCGTCGCCCGCCACCTCGGCCACGTATCCCTCCTCGCGCAGCCCCTTCTGCAGAAAGCCGGCGATCCGCGGATTGTCTTCTACGATCAGAATGCGCATGCGTGCCCTGGATTAAGCGCGGTTAAGAGAGGGCTAATCATCCGTTAATCCCTGACAGGAACGGGGTTTCGGCGCATCGTGTACCCATTCGCGGCACCTGGGGCGGCCGTGCGGGGCGGGCCGCCCGATTCACCGAGGGACAGAGGATAACTGACGATGAACGGAACGGTACGCAAGCTCGCCATGCCCGCCGTGCTGGTCGCGGGGACGGCCGCGGCCATGACGGCGGCCGACATCGTGCGCGATCCGGTAACGGACCTGGACGCCCAGCAGTCGCAGCGCGTGGCCGTGGCGCCCCCCGCCGCGGTCGCGACCGCCGAAGGTCTTTCCGGCGTATTCCGCGCCGCCAGCCGCACGGCGCTCCCCGCCGTGGTGCACGTCCGCGTGAGCAGCGGCGCGCGCAACGTGTCCAACATCCCGCCCGAAATCCGCGGGACGCCGTTCGAGAACATGTTCCGGGGACAGGGCAGGGGACCGCAGGCGTCCAGCGGCTCCGGCTTCATCCTGAGCCCGGACGGATACATCCTTACCAACAACCACGTGGTGGCCGACGCCGACCGCGTCACCGTCATCCTGGGCGACAAGCGCGAGTTCGAGGCCCGCGTCATCGGGCGCGATCCCAACACCGACGTGGCAGTGGTCAAGATCGACGCCCGCAACCTCCCCGTGGCGCGCATGGGCGACGCCGAGCGGCTGGAGGTGGGCGACTGGGTGCTGGCGCTGGGCTACCCGCTGGACCTGGGGCAGACCACCACGGCCGGCATCGTGAGCGCCAAGGGCCGCAGCCTGGGCATCATGGGGCAGAACGGGGCCGAGGCGCCGCTGGAGCACTTCATCCAGACGGACGCGGCCATCAACCCCGGCAACAGCGGCGGGCCGCTGGTGGACCTGCAGGGCAGCGTGGTGGGGATCAACAGCGCCATCGCCTCGCCCACGGGCTTCTACTCGGGATACGGATTCGCGGTGCCCATCAACCTGGCGCGCCGCGTGGCCGACGACCTGATCAAGGACGGCCGCGTGCACCGGCCCATGATCGGCGTGGAGATCCGCGACGCCTCGCCGGCGGACGCCGAGGTGTTCGGGCTCCCCTCGCCGGACGGCGCGGTGGTGAGCACGGCGCCGCGCGGGGCCGCGCAGACCGCCGGGCTGCGGATGGGCGACGTGATCGTGGGGGTGGATGGAACGCCGGTTCGCGACGCGGGCGGGCTGATGGAAGCGGTGATGCGCAAGCGCCCGGGCGACCGCGTGGTGCTGGACGTGATCCGCTACGGCGACCGCCGCCGCGCCGAGGTGCGGCTGCAGGAGTTCCAGGCTGATCGCGCCGCGGCCGCGGTGGAGGAGGAGTCGGACGTGCGCGAGGTGTCGGACGCGGGCTCGCGGCTGGGCTTCCGGGCCATTCCGGTGACGCCGCAGATCGCGCAGGAGCTCAAGCTGCCCCGGGCCGAGGGGGTGGTGGTGGCCGAGGTGGATCCGTCCGGCGCGGCGGCGGGCGTGCTGGCCCGCGGAATGGTGATTCAGCGGGTGAACGGGCGCGAGATCGGCGACGCCGCCGGGCTGCGGTCCGCGGCTTCGGCGGTGCGCGCCGGGCAGGTGGTGTCGATGCAGGTTCGCTTTCCGGACGGCCGCGAAAGCATCGTCAACTTCCGCGCTCGCGACTGATCGCGGTGTGATGGGCAGGATCTGACGAACTACGGCAAAGGCCGCCGGCTTCTACAGATGGGCCTCACGCAGAGCCGCAGAGGCGCAGAGAAAGAAAGGGAGAACTGCCGTTTCACACGGAGGTCACGGAGGATGCACGGAGGGCACGGAGAAGGATACAGAGGGAGTTTGCATCATGGTCAGCGGATCGCTCCACGCTGTTCCCCCCCGTACCTCCGCCACCTCCGCGCTCCTCCGCGCTCCTCCGCGTGAGGGCAGTTTGCCGGATGTCCACGCGCGCCGGGGCAGGGAGCGCGGGATGAAGGAAAGGCCGCTTCGCGTGTGCGAGGCGGCCTTTTTCGTTGCGTGGAGACTTCGCTTATCGCGGGGTGACGCGGTAGCGGACCAGGGTGGGCACGTCCAGCGAATCCTGCTCCACCGCCCAGATCTGCGACCGGTCGGCGTAGTGCACCATGGTGCTCGTGGGGAGCCGCAGGTCCGCCAGCTTCGCCCCCGCCGAGTCCAGCACGGTCCACCCGATCGTGGGCTCGCCCGTTCTCTCGCGGCGCAGCCAGATCGTGCCATCGCGCCCCAGCACCATCGAACTGACCGGGGTGAGGTGGGACGGAATGTACAGCGTCTTGCGCACCTCGCGCCGCAGCGACGCCTCGGACGCCCGGCCCATGCCGTTGCTGCTGAGCGTGCTGCTCATTGCGTTCACCGTGCTGTCGGCGGCGCGAGACGCCAGCGGCACCGGCGTGTAGGGATACTGCCGGTTGATGAGCACGCGCCCCGCAAGATCAACCCGCCGAACCCCGAAAGCGGCGCGGTCCGCCGACTTCGCCGCCTCGCGCGTAACGATCACAACGAACGAACCATCATGCGCCACTTGCATGATGGGCGAGTCGGTGTAGGGCTGCGGCCCGTAGGTAACGCCGTTTGGGGTCGGCACGACCGAAAACAGGTTTCGCAGTTCCACGCTGTCGAGCACGCTCGCCGGTTCGCCCGCTTCGGTGAACCGCACCAGCCGGTCCGTCACCGTTCGCCCTACCAGCTGTTCCAGCGGTGCCTGCCAGTATCCCAGCACGGAACCGTCGGCGAGCGCGTAGCCGGGAATGTTGGGCCGGTCGCGCGTGATCGGCTCCTCGCTGGTGAACGAGACTGAGCGCACATACCTGAGATCCGGGCCAAAGAAGCTGATGCGCCGGTTTCCCGGGTCCTGCACCCACAGCGTGTCTGCCCGCCACCCCAGTTCCCCAAGCTGATCAAACTCTCCCGGACCTTCACCTTCGCGACCAACCTCCCGCAGAAAGCGTCCCTGTCGGTCATAGGACCGGATGATGGATTCCTGCGGCTGCGTCGCGTACACCACCCCGTCCGCTCCGACGGTCACATCGCCCACCACGGTCAGGGCGCCCGGACCGTCGTCCTCGCCCGCGACCGCGTCGCGCGTGACGGCCCAGCCCGCGGCCGTCCCCTCCCGCGCAGGACGGTCGCAGGCCGCAAGCAGGCACATTGCCATCATCGAAACCGAAAGAAATATCCGCATCCACCTGGCGCTGGGCTGAAGGAAAAGCTGGTCAGATCCGCAGGGTCGACGATTCGGTGCGCAGGCGCTTGGCCGTCTCGGAGGAATACGTGCGCGAGACCACCGCACGGTCACAGGGCCGCCGTACCTGAACGAACTTGCGGGTGTGCGCAGCGTCGCCCTTCAAACGGTTGGCGGCGAGTTGCGCATAGAAGCGGTACGCGTCGGGCTTGCCAACCACGGCCGATCCGTCCGCCATGGGATCGGGCGGGCAGGTTCCTTCCGGGTTGCAATGCCCGCCCCCCGAAGTGCAGATCTCACCCCCGGCCCCGGGCGAGTCGATGCACGACACGATCGGGTTCTCCACCGGATTCCTGGGGTCCTGGGTACTGATGCACGATTCACACGCCACCGCCTTGGAGGCGGGGAGGCCGAGGAAGGCCGTGAGGAGAAGCGCGGAGAGAAGCAGAATCTTCTTCATCGTTCCGTTCCGTTGTCGAGAGTTCAGAAGCAAATGTCAGGACAGCCAGGCGCCAGGTGCAGCGGACATCTCTATACGATCAGTGCCGTGGAGGGACAGCACCTCTGCTTTACGCCATGCGATGAGCTGATGCGGGAGCTGGTTAGATCCGAACCGTCCACGACTCGGTGCGAAGGCGCTTGGCTAACCGCCGCGCGTCGCAGGACCGCCGTACCTGGAGAAACTCGCGCTCGTCAGAGGTCTGAGGCGGTGTTGGGGCCTACCCAGCGCCACGTGTAGCGGACCAGTTCTATACGATCAGTGCGGCGCGCGAACAGCAGCACCCTGGATTCTGGATTGGCGGCCACCACGGCCATGGGAACGGCGACTTGGGTGACCCGCGTGAGCCTGCCCCGCCGGTCGTACAGGGCGATCAGGCGGTTGTCGCTGCGCAGGTCCGAAAAGCTGCGCACGTATCCGGAATCGATGGAAAAGATGGGGAGCGAGATCCAGAACGCGCCGTCGCGGCCGCGGGCCTTGGGGAACGCCGGCGCCGCGAACTGGGCGTCGCCGTCCGGCCCGCTCTGGCCCGCGGAGATGAGCCTGCCCCGGTGCGGCGCGCCGATTTCCGACGCGGTGACGTCGGGCCCCGCCGCGGTCAGCAGGACGGCGGTGCGCCGGTCGCGGCCGTGCGGATGGATGCGCGACACGGGGCTGATCCGCCCGCCGTCCGGGCTCCACCGCACGATGGTGAAGTCGCCAGCGGTGTCGCGGCCGCCCAGAAACCATCCGCTCTCCGTCCGCGTCGCCGACTCCACCCGCCAGGGCAGGTCCAGCGCGTGCTCCGCCACCACCTTTCCCGCCCACGACAGAACCAGCAGGCTGCGCCGTTCCGCGTCGACGACCTCCAGCAGCGAGTCCGACGCCGCGAACCCCACGGCCAGCGGCGACAGGGGAATACCGGCTGGAAAAACGCTCACGCCGCTTCCGCCGTCCACGAGCAGGTGCTGCTGGTTGCCTGACCAGACCACGACACGGCCGTCCCGCGACAGCGCCGCGCCCTTGACCTCGAACGAGTCGGGAAGCATGGTGCTTGCGACTTCCTGCAGCTCAAACGCTGCGGGCGGGGCGTCCTGCTCTCCGGAGCCGCACCCCCATGCCGTCCCCGCCGCCAGCGCGAGGACGATGAACAAGCGTGATCTTGCCACAGTACCGTCTGGGGTGAGAAGCGGGTGCAAGCGGATTGATTGTCTGTTTATATGACGTGAAACGTATATCTGGAATTATCCGGACAGGGTAATGCGCGGCGACAGGCGCGCTGCTACACCGCGACCTCCCGCACCCTCCCGCGGCCTCGGCGTGAGGCTGTCGCGAGGCGATCCGTCCGCGCTCAGTCCCGGGAATCCCGACGGGGCGCCTGATCCATCGACGCGACAAGGGGCCGCCTCGCGACGTGCGAAGCGGCCCCCTGTCATCCGTGATCCTGTATCCGTCATGCCTGCCGTGTCACGCCGGGAGGGCGGGGTCGCGAAGGAGCTTCCGATCCTGTCCCCCTGTTCCATCACGAACCCCCGCCACTCCCTGCGTGAACCGGTCTGCGTCTTCTACTTGATGCGGGCGATCATCCACCGGCTGCCCGGCGCCGACGACGTGGCGGAGAGCGTTCCGCCCGCAGAGGGACCGCGCAGCGAGACGAAGAAGCTGCCGCCGGCCACCTGCGTGAAGTTCTCGATCTCGCCGCTGCCGGCGCGCACGCTGGCGGCGGCCTTCCAGCCGTAGTACGAGTCCGAGCCGCTGGCCGAGTAGTACACCGGGTTGTTGAGCGCCGGGTTGCTGGTGCGGTCGTCCGCGGCCTGCGTCAGCGTCCAGGTGAGCACCGCCGCCGCCGGATCCCACGAGGCGCCCAGCCGGCCGCGCATCCGCTCCACCAGTCCGTTGCAGGCGCCGCCCTCGCCGTCGTCGCCGTACCAGCCCTCCACCGCGCCGCGCGAAACCTCGGCCAGCGCCGCGTCCGCGCTCATCCCCGACGCCACCAGGCGCATCTGCAGGTCGCGCAGCAGGCTGGCCGCGTCGTAGTAGCCCCAGGGCACCCGGCCGCGCGCGTCCGCCGGCTCCAGCGCGTACACCACCGAGGGGCGGCGCGAATCCAGGTAGTCCGTCCAGCGCCAGTTGGCGGCCACGCCCACGTCCATGTAGCGGCGCAGCAGATCCATTCCCATCAGGTCCGCGCCGCCTTCCAGCGACCAGGCCGCCGACACCGGGGCCGCGTGGCCGCCGTTGGCCGCCGAGCGGACCCAACGCACCTGCCAGGCATGCGTCAGCTCGTGGGCCAGCACCTTCACGCGGTAGCTGACGTGGTCGTACATCTCGTAGCCGTCGCCCTTGCCGGCGCGCAGGTTGGTGTTGAGCCACACCATGCTGCGCGTGCCGGAGGCGTCTTCCTGCGTCCACGTGGCCGCCGCGCCGTTGGCCGCCGGCCAGGCCGCCGCCAGCACCAGCAGCTGCCCGCTTCCCGTGCTGGTCACCGGCACGTCGCCGCCAAAGGCGCTGCGCAGCACCGCTTCGCCGTCGCTCGCCAGGAACTGCAGGGCCTTTTCGCTCTGGTCCAGCACCCCGCCCGCGCCGTCGGCGTCGCTTTCCAGCACCGCCAGCACAAACCGGCCGGCCACCGCCACCACCTTCGCCGGAACGGTCGAGGTCCCCACCATCGGCCGGACCTGAAAGCGCTCGCCCTGGCGCCAGGGCGTGGCGCGGGCGTACGGCTCGCCCTCGGCGATGGCGGACGAGACGCCGCGGCGCAGGTCGCCTTCCGGGGCCAGCTCGCCGTCCGTGGCGGAGGCCGAGCGGGCGGCGCGGGAGGCGGCCGGGCCGCGGCTCTGGTCGGACACGGTGTACTGCGGCTCCGAGAACCCGCCGGTGCCCGTCCGGTCGCGCGCACCGTCCAGCGCGCGGGCGTCGTACCCGGCCAGCGCGTATTCGCCGTCGGCCTTGGTCAGCGCAAAGCAGCGCGCCTCGGCCTCGCTCAGCATCCGCGTTTCGCCCGGCTGCAGCGCGAAGCTGGCGGCGGCGGCGCATCCGGCCGAAACGGACTCGGACGCGGTCACGGAACCGGCTCCGGAACCGCCGCCGCTGCATGCGGCGACCAGGGCCAGGATGGGCAGAGTGGCGATCGGCGAGTAGTTGCGCATGGGTCGGGCTCCGTCGGGGGACGCCACGCATGATGCGCGGCTGGACGGCCTCCCCTAAGGCGAGCTCCGTTCCCGGCGTGCCGTGTCTCGTATCTACATGCAGTTGATGGGTTTAGCGGAATCTGCCGGGCGGGGTGCCAGGCCCGGTTCTGTACGGATTTCGTACACGCGAGCCGTCATCGGAGGAGATATTCGCACGATGGCGGGGGTTCTCGGCTGTTTGTACGAAATTCGTACACGGCACCCGCCCGTTCGCGATCCGAACACCAATCAGGCAGCGGGGATGGATGACGAAGAGGCCCGTCCTCCGGGGTGGCGAACGGGTCTCGTGATTGGCGGTGCGGATGCACCGCAGGCGGGTCTGGATCGCCGGCGTCATCTCCGCGGGTCACCCCTGCGCGGATGCATGCAGGCGCGAACGCGACGTCGGCCGGTGAGCGGCGGTGCGCTACGGGTCCGGAGCTTCGTCCGGCGCGGGGCTGCACATCTGGAGGCGATTGCCGAACGGGTCGTACAAGGAGCAGAACGTCACGTAGCCGGGATAGACGACGGGGTCGTCGCAGCGCACGCCGCGGGCGCGCAGCAGGGCGCATGCGGCGTGGCAGTCGCCGGTGCTCAGGACGATGGTGGTGCCGGTCGATGGCTCCCATCCCGCTTCGGCGCTTGTGACGGCGAGATTGCCGCCCGCGCCGCCGGTGGCGAATTCGATCCACCCCGCGTCCGGCAGATCGTACGCAGGCGCGCCCAGGCCGAGCACGTCGCGGTAGAACTCGCGCGCGGCATCCAGGTCCGGCACCGCGATGGACACGACGTTGATTCCCCCGAAGATCGGCATCCGTCCTCTCCTGCGAGGATGTTGAGAGATTCGGTCGCGCCGGAGCCCGGAACCGACGAAGCATCTGCTCTTCCCGCGAGAACGGGCGTGCGTGTCGCTACGTTGGCTCGGCGGAGAGTAGATCCTTCGGTCGCGCATGGCCTTGGCGCGGTGGAGAGGGCGGCTCCCGCTTCCTCAGGATGACATGGCTGGGCGTGGTAACTGGCTTCCCCGCAACAGCATGTCATCCCGGAGCCGACCAAGGATCTGCTCTTGGTGCGCTCTGAGCAAATGAGCTACAGATCCACCGCGCCCTGTTCAACCGGACACTGCGGAGCCGGCAGAATGCAGAAGGGGCGCCCGCGTGGACGCCCCGTTCCGTTCTCTCTGTGCCTCTGCGGCTCTGTGTGAGACCTGTTCCTACAGCTCGTGGCCGGCGCGCTCGGAAGCGGACTGCTGGGCGATGCGGCCCAGGTTCTCCGCCTGGCGCTTGACGGCGTAGCGCGCCATGCACTCCACGATCACAGCGCGGGCGGAGGCCTCGTCCTCCCATCCCATGGGATGTACGCGGCCGCCTTCCAGGTCCTTGTACACGCTGAAGAAGTGCTCCACCTCGCGCAGAAAGTGCGGCGCCACGTCCGTAAGCGCCGCGTACCCGTCGTACAGCGGGTCGCGCGCGGGGACGCAGAGCACCTTCTCGTCCATCTCGTCCTTGTCGGTCATCCGGAAGATGCCGATGGGACGCACCTCGATGATGCACCCGGGAAAGGTGGGCACCGTCGTCATGACGATGGCGTCGAGCGGGTCGTCGTCCTGCGCGTACGTCTGCGGAAAAAAGCCGTAGTCGCCGGGATAGTGCACCGAGCTGTACAGCAGCCGGTCCAGCTTGAACATCCCGGTGTTCTTGTCCAGCTCATATTTGTTGCGGCTGCCGCGGGGAATCTCCACCACCACGTGCATGCGGTCGGGCGCGTCGGGGCCGGGCTCCAGCTCGTGCCAGGGATGGAACATCTATCCTCCGTCAAAAACGATCAGGTCAGGGTCGGGCCCGGCGGAACGGTGCTTCGCCGGGCCGCAAAGATACCATCCGCGCGCCCGCGTTGACACCCCCGCGCACCCCGTCTACCTTGGCGGCCGATCCGTTCATCCCCATCCGAGACCGCGAAAAGCCGTGCTGCTGGGAGCCCACGTCAGTACCGCGGGAGGGTGCCGCAACGCCCCCGCCCGCGCCGCCGCCATCGGCGCCACCGCCATCCAGGTGTTCACCAAGCAGCCCAACCGCTGGGCCGAGGTGGAGGTGGTGGACGACGAGTGCTCGTCGTTCCGCGCCGGCGTGGGCGAGCACGGCGTGGTGTTCGCCAACGCCCACGACTCGTACCTCATCAACCTGGCCACGGCGGACCCCGTCCTTCGCGACCGCAGCTACGCCGCCTTCGTGGGCGAACTGCGCCGCGCGGAGCGGCTGGGGCTGCACGCGCTGGTCACGCACCCCGGCAACGCCACGGACGGCGACCTGCCGCGCGGCCTGGCGCAGAACGCGGAACTGATCGAGCGCGCGCTGGAGGAAGCCGGCGGATCCGTCACCGTGCTGCTGGAAACGACCGCCGGGTCCGGCAAGGTGATCGGCTCGCGCTTCGAGGAGCTGGCGGAGATGATTGCCCGCGTGCGCCCGGAGATCCGCGGGCGCGTCGCCGTCTGCGTGGACACCTGCCACATCTTTGCCGCGGGATACGACCTTCGCGGCGACTACGACGGGGTGATCAACCACCTGGGCGACACGGTGGGACTCGACCGCATCCACCTCTTTCATCTGAACGATTCCGCCACGCCGTTCGCCAGCCGCAAGGACCGCCACGCGGGGATCGGCGAGGGCTCGCTGGGCGAGGCGCCGTTCCGCCGGCTGATGACGGACGCGCGCTTCGTGCACGTGCCCAAGGTTCTGGAAACGCCCAAGGGCGACGACCCCAAGGACATGGTTTCGATGGACCTCGCCAACCTGGCCCGGCTGCGCTCGTACTGCGCGGACGGGGAACCGGCCACCTGAGAATGGTGTAGCCGGTAGTCCATGAATCGACCGTCTGGCTCCTTCTCGCGTGCGCGCCGTCTTTCGGCGCTGCTGGGAGTGCTGCTGCACCTGCTGGGTGCCGCCGCGCTTCCCTCGCTGCATGCGTGGAGCCTGGGCGCCGCCGTGGAGCGGTCCGCCCGCGATACGGCGCCGGGCGAGCGGAAGGACCAGAACGCTCCGCCGCACGACGACCAGCACTGCGTACTCTGCCACGCGTTCGGTTCCGCCGCCATGGCGGCGGACGGCCCGGAGATTCCTGTCTCCGAAGCCGGCGAACGCGTGGAACTCACTCCCGCGCCCACGTTCCCCGCGCCGCGGCTGGCCCGCGACGCACGCGCGCGCGCCCCGCCCGTCCTCTCCTGATCCAACGCCGCCCTCGCGCGGCATTCGCAATCCGCACCGGCCGGACGGCTCCCGCACGGGAGGCCGGCCCGCGTGCGCACGCAACCGGATTCAGGAGTCTCCATCCATGTCGCACCGATTCGGGCGCGGCGCCCTGCTGGCGCTGTCCGCTCTGCTCGTTCTGTCCGGCGCCGCCCACGCGGCCGCCGATCCCGAGGTCGCGCCGCCCATCACGGGCGTGGTGCGCGACACCGCCGGGACGCCGCTCGCCAACGCGCGCGTCATCATCAACGAAGTCAACCGCACCGCCATCACGGGGAGCGATGGCACCTTCACCATCCGCGCGCTGCGGGCGGGGACGTATCACCTGGATGCCACGCTGCTGGGCTACGCGCCGGGGCACGCCGTGGTCACCGTTCCGGAGAGCGGGCCGGACGTGCGCGTCGTCATCACCATGCGTTCGACGGTGCTGTCGCTGGAAGGGATCAACGTCACCGCGTCCGCGCGGAGTGCCGATCCGCTGAACATCACGCAGTCCACGGTGGAACTGTCCGGCAAGGCGCTGGACCGCAGCGTGGGGACCAGCGTGGCGCAGACGCTGTCCACGCAGCCGGGACTGAGCGTGCGCTACGGCGGGCCGGCGGCCTCCACCCCGGTGATCCGCGGGCTGGCGGGCGAGCGCGTGCTCGTGGTGCAGAACGGGCAGCGGACGGGCGACCTGTCCTCCACCTCGGCGGACCACGCGCTCTCCATCGATCCGCTGGCCGCGAGCCGCATCGAGGTGGTGCGCGGCCCCGCGTCGCTGCTGTACGGCAACAACGCGCTGGGCGGCGTGGTGAACGTGATCGCCTCCGACATCCCCACGACGATCCCCGGCCGCACCTCCGGCTTTCTGGCGCTGCAGGGCGAGTCGGTGAACCCGGGCGCGGCGCTCACGGGTGAACTGACGGCGCCGGTGAGCTCCACGCTGGCCGTCACAGCGCGCGCTGGCGGGCGCAACGTGGACGATACGCGCGTCGGCGGCGGGGGCGTGCTGGACAACACCTTCTACCGCAACCTGTACGGCACGGCGGGGCTGGGATACGTGACGGAGCGCGTGCAGGGCGGCGTGTCGCTGGGCGGATACACCTTCAAGTACGGCCTGCCCTCGCTGCCCGGCGCGGAAGAGTCCGGCGTGAGCATCGACGGCGACCGCTTTGAGGGAACGGGACGGCTGGACGTGGCGATGGGCCGCAGCGGCTTCACCAACCTGCGCGTGGACGGCAGCGCGCAGCGGTACGGGCATGACGAGATCGAGTCCGGCGGCGAGATCGGCACGCGGTTCCGGCTGGACACGCAGACGGGAAGCGTCACCGCGCGGACCGCGTTCGGACGGCTGACGGGCGCGCTTGGTGTGTCCGGGCTGCGCAAGGACTACTCGCCCGAGGGGGAAGAGGCGCTCACTCCGGCGGCCAGCAGCCTGAACGGCGGCGCGTTCCTGTACCAGGAGCTGGCGCTTTCCGGATCGCGCACGGGGCCGTCGCTGCAGGCGGGCGCGCGCTTCGACGCGTACAGCGTGCGCCCGGACGAGACGGACGACGCGCGCTTTGCCGGCGCGCGCGACCGCGACTTCAACAACTTCAGCGGCTCGCTGGGGCTGAACGTGCCGCTGAACGACCACCTGTCGGCCAGCGTGAGCGTGGCGCGCAGCTTCCGGGCACCCACGGTGGAGGAACTGTACTCCAACGCCTTTCACGCCGCGGTCGGCACGTACGACATCGGCAACCCGGAACTCGCGCTGGAAACCAACCGCGGCGCCGAGGCGGTGGTGCGCGCGCAGTCGGAACGGGTGAACGCGCAGTTCTCCACCTTCTACAACCGCATCGACAACTACATCACCGCCGACATCGCGGGCGATACGACGATCGTGGGCGAGGAGGACGACGAGGTCACCGTTCCGCTCAACATCTTCCGCCAGGCGGACGCGCAGCTTCGCGGCGTGGAGGGGCAGATCGAGGTGGTGGCGCTGCCGCACGTGGTCGTGGGGGTGATGGGCGACATGGTGCGCGGCGACTTCGTGGATGGCGGCGCGCTGCCGTTCATGCCGGCGGCGCGGGTGGGTGGCTCGGTGCGGTGGGATGACGGGAAGTACTCGGTGAGCCTGGACGGGCGCCACGCGTTTGAGCAGGACCGCACGGACCTGGTGGAGTTCCGCACGGACGCGTACACGCTGCTGAACCTGAGCACGGGCGTGAGCCTGCGGCAGGGGTCGCGCATTCACAGCATCGTGCTGCGCGCAGACAACCTGCTGGACGAGGCGTACCGCGAGCCCACGAGCCGCCTGCTGGTGCCGTCGCCGGGGCGCAACCTGTCGCTGGTCTACCGCGTGCTGTTCTAGGCGGGATCGGCGTAATCAGGCCGATTGTGATCATCGGATGATCGTTCTCAGATGATCGTTCTCATCAGATGATGATCCCCAGATGTTGGCTGGCCGGAACTGACGGATGGGCGGATGGACAACACGGGGCGGGGAAGCGGATGCGCTTCTTCGCCCCGCTGTCCGTTGTCCGTGAGCGAGGCTCGGGTGCGATGGGCGGAGTTCGCGGGCGGCCCCCACCCGGGCCGGCACCACCGGCCCACCCTCCCCCAAAAAAGACTGGGGGAGGGTCACTAGTGTCCGGCTAACTGTCAGATGAGGATGCCATAAATTGTTTTAGCACAGTGGGTTGCGTCGTAAATCTGGACGCGCCGATTTGAAAGTGGTGCCGGACCCCGTCTATCCTGTCGAGAACCGCCAACGACAGGAG